>CP053915.1:4207500-4902500 GCA_021496925.1 Acidovorax sp. YS12 | reverse complement strand
GGCTGGTCGAAATCATGGCAATAGGCACGCCCGTGACCTGGGTGATGCGCTCCAGATAATTGCGTGCGCTTTGCGGCAGTTGCTCGTACACGGTCACACCGGCCGTGGACTCGCTCCAGCCAGGCAGGGTTTCGTAGATCGGCTTGCAGCGTGCAATCTCGTCAGCCCCCATGGGCAGCAGATCGATGCGCTCGCCGTCAAGCTCATAGCCCACGCACAGCTGGAGCTCCTGCAAACCATCAAGAACGTCGAGCTTGGTGATGCACAGGCCCGACAGGCCGTTGACCTGCGCGCTGCGCTTGAGCAATGCCGCATCGAACCAGCCGCAGCGGCGGCTACGGCCCGTAGTCACCCCCTTCTCTGCACCCACAGTGCTCATGTGGTAGCCCGGCGTACCCGGCTTTTCCCATTCGAGTTCGGTCGGGAACGGACCACCGCCCACGCGTGTGCAATAGGCTTTGGTGATCCCCAGGATGTAGTGCAGCATGCCGGGGCCGACGCCCGAACCTGCGGCCGCATTGCCGGCGACGCAGTTGCTTGATGTGACATAGGGATAGGTGCCATGGTCCACGTCCAACAGCGTACCCTGCGCGCCTTCGAACAGCAGATTGCCGCCGGCCTGGTGGGCCTCATTGAGCTCACGCGAAACATCGGCCATCATGGGCTTGAGCAGTTCGGCATGGCGCATGGCCTCTTCATAGACCGGCTCGAACTGCACTGCGCCATCACGGATGTAGGGCTTGAGAGCATCACCGAAGGTGAAGCTCCCGGAGCCCAGGAACGTCTGCAACACATGGTTGTGCAGCGCCAGCAATTCGCGCAGCTTGGCGGCGAAGCGTTCAGGGTACTTGAGATCCTGCACACGCAACGCACGACGGGCGATCTTGTCTTCGTACGCCGGTCCAATGCCGCGCCCCGTGGTGCCAATTTTTTCCGCACCGCCTTGCTCGCGCACCGCTTCGCGAGCCACGTCCAACGCGGCATGGAACGGCAGAATCAGCGGGCAGGCCTCGCTGACACGCAGGCGCGAGCGCACTTCCACACCGGCCTTCTCCAAACCTTCGATTTCCTCGAACAGTTTGGCGGCGGACAGCACCACGCCATTGCCGATGTAGCACTTGACGCCGGGACGCATGATGCCGCTGGGAATCAGATGCAAAGCCGTCTTCACGCCGTTGATCACCAAGGTATGGCCCGCGTTGTGTCCTCCCTGGAAACGCACCACGCCCTGGGCACTTTCGGTAAGCCAGTCCACGAGCTTGCCCTTGCCCTCGTCACCCCACTGGGTGCCGACCACAACGACATTGCGACCTTTGTTCGTTTTCATGTCCAAATCCGGTTGACTTCTTGAATGCATCAAAGGGTGCGCACGGCCCACTGGCCAGCGGTGCACACCAACTCGCGATCGCAGCGGAACTCATCGACTCCGCTGTCATGGCCTGGCAGCACGCAGACCACGGTTTCCCCTTGGCTGCGCAAGGCAGCGATGGCCGCATTCAAGTCCGCCGCCTCGCTCCAAGGCGCACGGATGGCGGCCTTGAGGGGATGCGGCGGCACCACGGCCACCAATTGCTTGATATCGAGGCTGAACCCGGCGGCGGGACGGTTGCGCCCGAACACCGCCCCCACCTCGTCATAGCGGCCACCGCGCACCAGCGCATCGCTGGCGCCACGGGCATAAATGCCGAAGCGCATGCCACTGTAGTAGGCATACCCACGCAGGTCGGCCAAATCGAAGGTGATCGGCACATCGCCCAGGCGGGACGCAGCCGTACGCAAATTTGATAGCACCTCGCGCGCTCCAGCTATGCCTTGCAAGGCTTTTTCAGCCTCATCCAGTACTTGGATGTCACCGTACAAGGTCAACAGGGCGCGCAGGCCCTCGCGGGATGCCGCAGGAAAGTCGCGCGTAAGCGCCGCCAGTTCGCTGGCGTCCTTGCTCGCCAACGCCACATGCACGCCACGCAGCACCTCACCATCGACAGGCACGCCCGCCAGGAGACTGCGCACGATGCGCACATCCGCAAGATCGACGCTGAAATCGCGCACTCCTGCAACCCGCAGGCAATCGAGTGCCAAGCGCAGCGCCTCCAAATCTGCCTCCAGCCCCTGATGTCCATAGATTTCGGCACCGAACTGCAGCGGTTCGCGCGTGGCATGCGGGCGGTCGGGCCGGGTGTGTAGCACCGGCCCGCAATAGCACAGGCGCGTCACGGCCTGGCGATTGAGCAGGTGCGCGTCGATGCGCGCCACCTGCTGCGTGGTGTCGGCACGCAGACCGAGCGTGCGGCCGGAGAGTTGATCGACGAGTTTGAACGTCTGCAAATCCAGTGCTTCGCCCGAGCCGGTCAGCAAGGATTCAAGATGTTCGAGCATCGGCGGCATGACGAGCTCATAGCCGTAGCTGCGCGCCGCATCCAGCAGCCCGCGGCGCAGTTCTTCAATGTGCCGCGCCTCGGAAGGCAAGACATCGGCAATGTGATCCGGGAGGACCCAAGCAGACATGGGAAGAGGAGAGGCTGTTAAAAACGTGATTCTACCGGCTAGGGTCCGACCCGCCCTCGTCAGGCCGGGCAGGCCGAGGCCCTCAAGCCCAAACGAGCATCAAAAGGCCCGCCAGGATGCTGCATAGCGCAAAGAAGCGAATCTGCCCATCGCGCATCTGCGCAATCTGCAAGAACGTCCTGCGCCACAGAGCCGGTGCCACGAAGGGCATGAAGCCCTCGAACACCAGCACCAGGGCGCAGGCAAGCCAGAGGCTGTCGCTCCAATCCATGGCAGGCAGCGGGCGCCGGTTACTTGCGAGACGCAGCCGGGGCAGCTGCAGCGCTACCGCCATTGCGCATGGCTTTGAAGAACTCGGACGAAGATGGATCCACTACCATCACGTCGCTTTTCTTGTTGAAGCTTGCCTTGTAAGCATCAAGGCTGCGGTAGAACTGGGCAAACTGCGGGTCCCTGCCAAACGCCTCGGCATACACCCGTGCGGCTTCGGCATCGCCTTCACCCTTGATCTTCTGTGCATCACGGTAGGCATTCGCCACCGTGATTTCACGCTGACGGTCCGCATCGGCACGGATTTTTTCGCCTTCCGCAGCGCCCGTCGAGCGCAGCTCATTGGCAACCCGCTTGCGCTCGGCCTCCATGCGGCGATACACCGACTCGGTAATGGCCTCGACGTAATCCACGCGCGTAATGCGCACGTCCACCACATCCACCCCCCAGGGCTTGGCGCCACGAACCGCTTCGAGCACTTCCTTCTTCACATCCGCCATCAAGGCTTCGCGCTTGGTGGAAAGCAATTCACGCACCGTGCGACGGTTGATTTCTTCTTGGAAGGCGTTGCGCACCACCCGGTTGAGCTGCAGTGCACCAGCGTTCTCGTCCATGCCCACGTTGCGGATGTACTCCGAAGGCTCGGAGATACGCCAGCGGACATACCAGTCGATCACCACCCGCTGCTTCTCAGCGGTCAGCATGGGTTCGGTGTCGGAGCTGTCCAGGGTCAGCAGGCGCTTGTCGATATAGGCCACCGTCTGGAGCGGCGGGGGCAGCTTGAAGTTCAGACCTGGCTCGGTGATGACTTCCTTGATCTGCCCCAGTGCATACACCACACCGAACTGGCGCTGGTCCACCACGAAGAGCATGGAACTGGCCAGTGCCAGCGCCAGCAGAATGGTCGTAACAAAAAAACCGACTCGGTTCACAAGGCTCTCCTAACGCAGCTCGCGATCACGCGAGCGGCTGTTGTCACGGGCACGGGAATCATTGCCGAACCCCGATGGGGCGGCAGCAGGCGCAGAACTGGAAGTGGCAGGCGCGCCATCGACCGCAGCCACGGCAGGCTGTTGCGCCACGCCTTGCATGATCTTGTCCAGCGGCAGGTACAGCAGGTTCGAGCCCTGGCGCGACTCCACCAGCACCTTGGTCACGCTGCCATAGATTTGCTGCATGGCTTCAAGGTACAGACGGTCACGCGTGACCTGGGGCGCCTTCTGGTACTCTGCCAGCACGGAGCTGAAGCGCTGCCCGTCACCCTGTGCCTGGGCCACGATGCGCGCCTTGTAGGCAGCGGCCTCTTCGCCGAGGCGCGAAGCCGTACCCACGGCACGTGGCACCACGTCATTGGCATAGGCCTGGGCCTCGTTCTTGGCACGTTCGCGCTCCTGGCCCGCCTTGAGCACATCGTCAAACGCGGCCTGCACCTGCTCGGGAGGACGAACGCCGCCCTGCTGCAGATTGATGCCAACGACTTCGACACCAATCTTGTAGCGATCCAGGATGGTCTGCATCAACTGGCGCACGCGCGGCGCAATCTGGTCACGCTCCTCGGCCAGCGCCGTATCCATGCGCATCTTGCCCACGACCTCGCGCACCGCCGTTTCCGCGGCCTGCACCACGGCATCGGCCGGGTTCTTGCTCTCGAACAGCCACGCACGCGCGTCATTCAACCGGTATTGCACGGCGAACTTGATTTCGACGATGTTTTCGTCTTCCGTCAGCATGGCGGAATCACGCAGCCCGGTGCTTTTGATCACGCTGTCACGCCCCACATCGGCGGAGCGGATCTGCGTCACGAAGACGAGCTCATGTCTTTGGATCGGATAGGGCAGCCGCCAGTTGATACCGGCCCCCACGGTGGCCTTGTATTTGCCGAACTGCGTGATCACCGCCTGCTGGCCTTCCTGGACGATGAAAATGCCCGTCCCCATCCAGATGACGAAGGCGATGCCTGCGATCAGCCCCGCCCCGATGCCCGCATTGCGCATGTCTGGCTGAAAACCGCCGCCATTACCGCCACGCCCGCCGCCATTGCCGCCGCCGAACAGGCCAGACAGCTTGCGGTTAAGGTCGCGCCACAGCTCATCCAGATCGGGCGGCTGGCCACCAGGCCCTGGATTGCGCCGCCCCTGCGGGGGGCGATCCTCCGGCCGGTTGGCATCGTCCGACGCCTTGTCATCACCACGGCCCCAACGCGGATCGTTCAGATTGAACATTCCCCGGATACGCTGCGGCAGCATCGCCCAACGCGGGGCGCGAATTGGAAAAATCATGCAATGTCTCAGAGTTGTTGGATGCGGGCCATTCGGACATTCTGCCCAATCAGACCAGACCCTCCGGTAATTCAGGAGCAATGCCAGGGGTCATGCCCTGGCCCCGCTCGGCAATCACGGTCGCGGTCAATTGCTGGCGCAACGCCTGCAACCCTTCTCCCGTACGCGCACTCAGGAAAACACGCGGCACGGGCCGGCCGTCCATCTCATAGCTGTCTTGCAACTGCAACGGCCGCTGTTCCGGCGCGAGTGCATCGAGCTTGTTGAATACCAGCAGCTGGGGAATATCCACCGCATCGATTTCCGCAAGCACCTTCTGCACCTGCTGGATCTGCTCCGGGAAATGCGGATTGGCCGCATCCACCACGTGCAGCAGAAGATCTGCATCCACCGCCTCCTGCAAGGTGGCCTGGAAGGCATCGACGAGACCGTGGGGCAAATCGCGGATGAAGCCGACGGTATCCGACAGCGACACGGACCGCCCCGCATCAACCAGGTACAGCTGGCGCGTGGTCGTATCCAGCGTGGCAAAAAGCTGGTCGGCAGCGTAGGCACGCGCCTTGACCAGCGCATTGAACAGCGTGGACTTGCCTGCGTTCGTATAGCCGACCAGGGAGATATTGAAGGTGTCGCGGCGTTCGCGCTGGCGGCGCTGCGTGGAGCGTTGGCGCTTGACCTTGAGCAGACGCTCACGGGTGCGCTTGATCGCGTCCCCAATCATGCGTTTGTCCAGCTCGATCTGTGTCTCCCCGGGGCCGCCACGCATGCCAATGCCCCCCTGCTGGCGCTCCAGGTGCGACCAGCGGCGCACCAGGCGCGTGCTCAGGTACTGCAGCCGTGCCAGCTCGACCTGAAGCTTGCCTTCGTGGCTGCGCGCGCGCTGGGCAAAGATTTCCAGGATGAGCAGGGTACGGTCATAGACCGGCACTTCCAGGTGGCGCTCCAGGTTGCGCTGCTGCGCGGGGCTCAACGCCTGGTCGAACAGCACCTCGACCGCGCCATGCATCTGCACCAGCAGGCGGATTTCATCCGCCTTGCCACTGCCTACGAAAAGCGCCGCATCCGGCGCCTTGCGCTTGCAAGTCAGCCGGGCCACGGGATCCAGGCCGGCCGTCTGTGCCAGCAGGCCCAGTTCTTCGAGTTCGGCATCGAAATGGGGCAGCCCGAAGTCCACCCCGACCAAGACCACCGCAGCGCCCTTGCGCTGCGCCGAAGCATCAAAACCCACGAAAGCCCTCCTCTGGGCCCGCGTCCCCGCCACGGCGGGGGGCTGTAGTGCAATGCAAACTCAGGAGCCGCTGGCGTCGCTGTCCGCAGTGTCGGCCGTGGAGAAATTCACGGCGCGGCCAGGAACAATGGTGGAGATGGCGTGCTTGTAGACCATTTGTGTCACGGTGTTGCGCAGCAACACAACGTACTGGTCGAAGGATTCGATCTGGCCCTGCAGCTTGATGCCGTTGACCAGATAGATGGAGACCGGCACATGCTCGCGGCGCAGCGCGTTCAGGAACGGGTCTTGGAGGAGTTGGCCTTTGTTGCTCACGATATTCTCCGTGTTCAAGAATGTTGTTGTAATTCGCCACCTTACCACAGCGCATCGGCTGTTCGGGGCACAAGGGCTTTCGCCGCTATTCCTTGTCGACGAATGGATTGTGCGAGGTCTTCATCTCGATGCGCAGGGGCGTCCCCACGAGGTTGAATTCCTTGCGGAAACGCCCCTCGAGGAAGCGTTTGTAGGCATCGGTGACGAGCTCCAGCGAATTGCCGTGGATGACGATCAGCGGCGGGTTCATGCCACCCTGGTGCGCGTAGCGCATCTTCGGCCGGTAGCCGCCCACGCGCTTGGGCGTCTGGAACTGTACCGACTCCAGCAGCAGCCGGGTCAGGATGGGGGTCGGCATTTTGCAGGTGGCCGCCTTGTGCGCCTGCACGATCGAAGCCCACACAGGACCCAGCCCCTGGCGCTTCTGCGCAGAGATGAAGTGCAGGTTGGCGAATTTCAGGAACGACAGCCGCGTCTCGATCGAGCGCTCCAGCATCTGGCGCTGGTAGTCGTCCACCGCATCCCATTTGTTGACCGCGATGACCACGGCACGGCCGCTTTCGAGGATATAGCCCGCGATATGCGCGTCCTGGTCCGTCACGCCCTGGGTGGCATCGAGCAGCAGCAGCACGACGTTGGCCGACTCGATGGCCTGCAGGGTCTTCACCACCGAGAACTTCTCGATGGCCTCGAACACCCGCCCCTTGCGCCGCAGGCCTGCCGTGTCGATCAGCTCGAACTTCTGCCCCTGGCGCTCGAACGGAACGGAGATCGCATCGCGCGTCGTGCCCGGCATGTCGAACGCCACCAGGCGCTCCTCGCCCAGCCAGGTGTTGATCAGCGTGGACTTGCCGACGTTGGGACGCCCTGCAACGGCGAGCTTGACCGGACCAAGCCCCTCCTGCAGATCCCCATCGTCCTCCGGCTCAGGCAGGTTCAGCGGCTCCAGCGCCTGCTCCACCAGGCCGCGCACGCCCTGGCCATGCGCCGCGGAGACGGGGTAAACCTCGCCCAGGCCCAGCTCATAGAACTCGGACAGCTGCACGCCCGATTGCATGCCTTCCGCCTTGTTGGCCACCAACAGGCAGGGCTTGCCCAAGCGCCGCAGGTAGTTGGCGATGTCGTGGTCCTGCGCCGACACGCCCGCGCGGGCATCGACCACGAACACCACCACATCCGACTCGGCCACGGCCTGCTGGGTCTGCTTGGCCATCTCACGGAAGATGCCACTCGACGCGTCCGGCTCGAAGCCCCCCGTGTCGATGACGATGTACTCGTACTTGCCCTGGCGGCCGTTGCCGTAGTGCCGGTCGCGCGTCAGCCCGGCGAAGTCGGCCACGATGGCGTCGCGCGACTTGGTGAGGCGGTTGAACAGCGTGGACTTGCCGACGTTGGGGCGCCCAACGAGCGCAATGACAGGTTTCATGCCCTGCGACTCCCGCGCATCAATCGGGCCGGAAGCCGTAGACAGCGCCATTGCGCGTCACGACGACCAGCGTGTTGGCCGCCACCACCGGCGTGGCGGCGATGCCCGAGTTGTCGGTGGCGAAGCGGTTGAGCGGCTGCCCGTCCTCGCGCGAGAGCAAATGCACCCAGCCAGCATCGTCCCCCACCACCACCGAGCGGCCCAGCAGCAGCGGTGCCGTGAGCTTGCGGTACTGCAGGCGGTCGTACGACCAGGCGCGCGCGCCATCGGCGCGGCGCCAGGCCTGCACGAAGCCATTGCTTTCCGTGCCGAACAGCAGCGTGCCATCGCCGTCGATGCCCGTGGCACCGTTGGCCGCCTGGCTCCATTGGGTCGCGGCACGGGCCGTGTTCACGCAGCTAACGGCCGCCTGGAAGGCACGCACGCACACGCTGTCATCCACCCGGCTCACCGGCGCGACCAGTTCCACCAGGCGCTCCACGTCGTTCGTGCCCCGGGGCGTGGCGACGGGCGCTTCCCAGCGCACCGTGCCGTTGTCGGGGTTGAAGCCCACCATGCGTCCCGCCATGCCGGCCACCAGGGTGTCGCCCACGGCCATCAGGACCCCGGGCTGGCGCAGCACCAGGGGCTCGCCCTGGCGCTGCTGGCGCCACAGGCGCTGGCCCGTGGCCGCATCGTAGGCCGCCAGCGAACGATCGGCGGCCAGCACGAAAACACGTTCTCCGGCCACCAGCGGCGCCGTATAGGCCTGCGCCGTCAGCGGCCGGCGCCAGACTTCGCGGCCATCAGCCACCACGATGAGTTCATTGCTGTCCGAAACCACGGCCGCACGCTGCCCATCGCTGCCTACGCCGGCGATCAGCGGCCGCCCCAGTTGCGCACGCCATACGTCGCCCCCCGTGCGGGCATCGATAGCCGCCACCGTGCCCGCGTCGGAGGCCACGGTCACCACCGTGCCGTTGACATGCACGGCCAGCGCCAGGCGATCAACCGGACCCACCTTGGACAGCCAGGCCTGGCGCACGGCGAGCACCGGCTCCATGGTGCCCAGCTCCAGCGGCTTCGGCTTGCTGGAGCCGCCGCCCCACAGCGAGCAGCCGGACAGCAGCACGGCGGACGCCAGCGCCAGCACACCCAGCGGGCGCACCGCGCGCGCATGCAAAGCGCGGCGCATCATTTCGCGCCCCCTTGGGCAGGCGCCACGGCGGCCGGCTCGACACCCAGCGCATTGAGCTTGACTTCCACGATACGGCGGTATTCCTGGCCTTCGTCAAAGCGCCGGTAGGCCTTGTTGTACTCCTCGATGGCCTCGGCCTTCTTGCCTTGCAGGGCGTAGATGTCGCCCCGGCGGTCGGCGGCCGCTGCATCGAACTCCGGGGGAATGCCGGACGACAATTGCTTGAGCGCCTCGTCGTAGGCCTGCTGCTGCGCCAGCACGCTGGCCAGGCGCAGGCGCGCCAGCGCCTTGTGCCCGGGGTCGGACGCCTTGTCCGCCACCCAGGTAAGCGCAGCCTTGGCGCCGTCCAGGTTGCCCGCATCGGCCAGCGCCTTGCTCAACTGCAGTCCGGCCAGGCCGGCCTGCATGGTGCCCGCATAGCGCTCGCGCAAATCGCCGAAGGCCTGCTCCATGCGGGCTGGATCCTTGGCAGCGATGGCAGCGTCCACGGCATCCATCAGGGCCGAGGCCTGGAATGCCTGGCGGCTTTGCCAGTACTGGTAGCCATTCCAGGCCGCCAGGCCACCAAACACCACCAGCAGCACCGAACTGATCAGCGTGCCCCAGGCGTTCCAGAAATGCTTGAGCCGGTCAAGCTGCTCTTGTTCTTCAAGGTCGAGGTGATGTGCCATGGAATGCGTTGCGAAATTTAAGCGTTGGATTGTAGAGCGGCCGCCCATTGCGTCACGTCGGCCAGGGAGCGCTCCACCTGGGCGCCGCTGCCGTCGCGCAGGGCCTTGACGAGCACCTGGCCGCGCGCCAGTTCCTCGCCGCCGAACACCAGGGCATGGCGCGCGCCGCTGGCGTCGGCTTTCTTGAATTGCGACTTCATGCTGCCCGCGCCGTCAGCACCGCCCGCGTGCTGGATCACGCACACGCCCTGGGCGCGCAGCGCCTCCAGCGTGGCCACCACGGGCGCCAGCGGCGTGCCCGGCGGCACGACGGCATAGGCGTCGGCGGCGCTGCACGGCATGGGCAGATCGAGTTCCTGCGCCAGCAGCAGCAGGCGCTCGATGCCCAGGCCGAAGCCCACGGCGGGCGCGCTCTTGCCGCCCAGCTGCGCGATCAGGCCGTCGTAGCGGCCGCCGCCGCACACCGTGCCTTGCGAGCCGAGCTGGTCGGTCACCCACTCGAACACGGTGAGGTTGTAGTAGTCCATGCCGCGCACCAGGCGCGGGTTGATGCGGTATTGCAGCCCCACGGCATCGAGCGCGGCGCGCACGGCGCCGAAATGCGCGCGCGACTCGGCGCCGAGGAAGTCCATCAACTGCGGCGCGGCCTCGATCAGCGCCTGCATCGCCGGGTTCTTGCTGTCGAGGATGCGCAGCGGGTTGCTGTGCAGGCGCCGGCGCGCGTCTTCGTCCAGCACGGCGGCGTGCTCCTCGAAGTAGCGCACCAGCGCATCGCGGTGCGCGCGGCGCTCGGCGCTCTGGCCCAGGCTGTTGATCTCCAGGCGCACGTGCTGGCCTTCGACCAGGCCCAGCTCACGCCACAGCGCGCGCGCCACGAGGATCATTTCCGCGTCCACGTCCGGCCCGGCGAAGCCCAGCGCCTCCACGTCGAGCTGGTGGAACTGGCGGTAGCGGCCCTTTTGCGGCCGCTCGTGGCGGAACATGGGGCCGGCGGTCCACAGGCGCAGCGGGCCGTTGTAGAGCGCGTTGTGCTCGATCATGGCGCGCACAACGCCCGCCGTGCCCTCGGGGCGCAGCGTGAGCTGGTCGCCGTTCATGGCATCGGTGAAGGAATACATCTCCTTCTCCACGATGTCCGTCACTTCGCCCAGGCCGCGCACGAACAGGGCCGTGGGCTCGACCACGGGCGTCAGCAGGTACTGGTAGCCATAGCGGCCCAGCACCTTGCGCACGGCCGCCTCGAACCACTGCCAGCGCTCGGAGCTGGGCAGCTTCTCGGTGCGCGGCACGGCGGCCGGCAGGATGTCGTTCATGCCTTTGACGGCGCTGAGCTTTTGCGCTTTGCTCGGCGCGGAAGGAGGGGTGACGCTCACGGCAAGGGGTTCCCGAAGAAATATGAATATGAATGAAATTGGCCTCCAGCGCTTATCCAGCAAGCGCTAGCAGCTCCTTGAACAATAGCAACGACGATTCAGCGCGCACTGTAGCGGCGCTGCACGTACTGCTCGACGATGTCGTGAAACTCCCGCGCGATGTTGTCGCCGCGCAAGGTCATGGCCTTTTCGCCGTCGATGAACACCGGCGCCGCCGGTGCCTCGCCGGTGCCGGGCAGGCTGATGCCGATGTCGGCATGCTTGCTCTCGCCGGGGCCATTGACGATGCAGCCCATCACGGCCACCTTCATGCCCTCGACGCCGGGATAGCGTCCGCGCCACACCGGCATCTGCGCGCGCAGGTAGTCGTCGATCTGCTTGGCCAGCTCCTGGAACGTGGTGCTGGTGGTGCGCCCGCAGCCCGGGCACGCCGTGACGCTGGGCACGAACACGCGCAAGCCCAGCGCCTGCAGGATCTCGGAGGCCACCACCACCTCCTGCGTGCGCGCCTCGCCGGGCTGCGGCGTGAGCGAGACGCGGATGGTGTCGCCAATTCCCTCCTGCAGCAGGATGGACAGGGCCGTGGCCGACGCCACCGTGCCCTTGGTCGCCATGCCCGCCTCGGTCAGGCCAAGGTGCAGCGCGTAGTCGCAGCGGCGCGCCAGTTCGCGGTAGACCGAGATCAGATCCTGCACGCCGCTGACCTTGCACGACAGGATGATCTGGCTGCCATCGAGCCCAATGGCCTCGGCCTGGCGCGCGGACTCGATGGCCGAGGTGATCAGCGCCTCGTACATGACCTGGCGCCCCTCCCACGGCTGGGCGCGGCGGCTGTTGGCGTCCATCAGCTGCGCCAGCAGCTCCTGGTCCAGGCTGCCCCAGTTCACGCCGATGCGCACTGCCTTGTTCCAGCGGATTGCCGCTTCGACCATCTGGGCGAACTGCTTGTCCTTCTTGTCGCCCTTGCCGACGTTGCCTGGGTTGATGCGGTACTTGGAAAGCGCCTCGGCGCAGGCCGGAAATTCGGTCAGCAGGCGATGGCCGTTGTAGTGGAAGTCGCCCACCAGCGGCACATCCTGCCCCATGCGGTCGAGCTGCTCGCGGATGTAGGGCACGGCCTGCGCGGCCTCCGGCGTGTTCACCGTGATGCGCACGAACTCCGAGCCCGCCAGGGCCAGTTCCTTGACCTGGATGGCCGTGCCGATGGCGTCCACCGTGTCGGTGTTGGTCATCGACTGCACGCGCACCGGCGCGTCGCCGCCCACGGTCACCACGCGGCTGCCCCAGACGACCCGGGCCTGGCGCGTACGGCGCGCCCGGGGCGCCGCCACCGCGATGGGCTGCGCCTCGCTGTTCATTGCTTGCACTATTTCACCTCAAAGCGCGCGACGTTCTCGCGCGCGACTGCAGCCAGGTCGAACGGCACGCCGCGCACCACCACCTCGGTGGCGTTGGCCTTGCCCACCACCACGGCCAGCGGCGGCTTGCCCGGCGCCTGGGCCGACTCGCCGGCCCTCAGGGTGCGCTCGAACACCACCGTGCCCGAGGCATCCCGCACCTGCACCCAGGATTCCGCGTTGGCACGGAACTCCAGCACCGCCGAGGAAGCCGCCGCAACAGTCGCAGGCGCCACGCTGGCGGCCGCCATGGGCGCCACCGTCGCGTGCGATGCCGGGGCCGCTGGCGCGGCCAGCGGCAAGTCACTGGCCGGCGGCTGTGCCGGCACGGCCGGCCCCGCGTCTTGCGTGGCCTCCGCAACGGCAGCGCCCTCCCGGGACGCCTCGGCCACGGCATGCACCGGCTCCGGCGCGGGGGTGCGCGCCCAATCGAACTCCAGCATGCCGCTGGGCAGGAAATACACCGCGGCCGCCCCGGCCAGCAGCACCAGCACCGCCAGGCTCACGCCCCGCGAGGCCGCGGGCAGCCGCAAGGGCGGCGCCTTGTCCTGGGGGTCCTTGAACTTCGCATTCAGGCCGTCCTTCTCGCCCACCAGGCGCGGCGCCTGGCTCTGAGGCAACTGCCCCAGCACCGGAGCGGGATCGACCTTCAGCGTGCGGCACACACTGGACGCCAAGGCACGCGCGAACACCGCGTCGGGCAGCACGGCGAAGTCGTCGTTTTCCAGCGCCTGGAGCTTGCTGACCGGCACCTTCAGCGCACTCGCCAGCACCGCGATGTCCATGCCCGCGGCCTGGCGCGCCTGGCGCAGCAACGCACCCGCGCTGGCACCCGTCTGGCCTTCGTGGGTCGTGGTGTCATTCATCGAACGCCCTCCGCTTGTAGGCGCCGAGTTCGCGCGACTCCGGGAAACGCTTTTGCAGCTGCTCGCCCAGTTGGCGCATGGCCACGTCGCTGCCCAGGGCACGCTCGATCTTGATGCCCAGCCACAGCGACTGGGCATTCGCCAGCTCGCTGTTGTTCAAGCGCCGGATATAGAACTGCGCGCGCGTCAAATCGCCCCGGCGCTGCAGCAGCAGCGCCAGGTTGTAGGCCACGACCGGATTGCCGGGATCGAGTTCGTAGGATTTCAGCAAGGACTGCTCGGCGAGACCGGCCTGGCCCGCGGCGTCATGGCACAAACCCTGCGCCATGTAGGTCTTGCTGCGCGCGGTGTAGTTGCGCTGGGCCAGGGCACGCTCGAAGTGCTGGTCGGCCTCGGCGAATTTCTTCTGCTGGCACAGCAGCCAGCCATAGTTGTGCGCCACATCGGGATCGGAGGGGCGCAGCGCCATGGCGCGCCGGAAGCTTTCTTCGGCCAGGCCGAGGTCGTCCATGCGCATGAAGACCAGGCCGCGCAGATTGAACGCATCGGCATAGTTGGGCTCGATGGCCAGGGCGCGCCTGATCTCGTCCAGGGCCACCGTGAGCTGGCTGCGCTCGAAATAACTGGCAGCCAGCTCCAAACGGATGCGGGCGCGGCGGTGGGTTTCCGTCTCGTCGGAGGCCGTCACGATATCGGAGCCATCGCTCGAGGCGGTGCCCCCAGGCGTTGCGCAACCGGCCAGGACCGCCAGCGCCATGCCACCGGCCACAAGGCCCCAGCGGCCCCGCTGCAGCCAATCCACAACCGTTCCCATCATGCAGAGCCTCCTCGATAACTGCGGTACGAACCGCTAAACCGGCTTGATTTCAATCGTGCGCCGCCGCGCCATGCGCTCGGCGGCGCGCGTCCTGTCCTTCACGTCCCCCGCCAACTGGCCGCAGGCCGCGTCGATGTCGTCGCCCCGCGTCTTGCGCACCGTGGTGACGATGCCCGCCTCACTGAGCAGCCTGGCGAACTCGGCCACCCGTTGCAGCGGGGAGCGCAACAGGCCCGACGCCGGGAAAGGGTTGAAAGGGATCAGATTGAACTTGCACCAGGCCTTGCCCTGGGCATGGCTGCGCACAAGCCGGATCAACTGATGGGCATGCTCGGGCTGGTCGTTGACTCCGTCGAGCATGCAGTATTCAAAGGTGATGAAGTCCCGCGGCGCATGGTCCAGGTAGCGAATGCAGGCCTGGAGCAATTCTTCCAGCGGGTACTTGCGGTTGAGCGGCACCAGGTGGTCGCGCAACGCATCATTGGGCGCGTGCAGTGACACCGCCAGGGCCACCGGACAGTCGAGCGCCAGCCGGTCCATCATCGGTACCACGCCCGAGGTGGAAACGGTCACGCGGCGGCGCGACAAGCCATAGCCGTGGTCGTCCAGCATTACCCGCAAGGCCGGCACCAGGGCACCGTAGTTCTGCAGCGGCTCACCCATGCCCATCATGACGACGTTGGAGATCACGCGCTCGCTGCCACCCAGGCGCTGGCGCAGGTGGTGCTCGGCATACCACAGCTGGGCCAGGATCTCGCCGGTGGTGAGGTTGCGGCTAAAGCCCTGGTGCCCGGTCGAGCAAAAACGGCAGCCCACGGCGCAGCCGGCCTGGGAGGACACGCACAGCGTACCCCGGTCGTCTTCGGGAATGAAAACGGCTTCGACGGCATTGCCGCCGCCGACGTCGAAAAGCCACTTGACCGTGCCATCCGCCGAGGCCTGCTCCGTCAGTACGGGCAGGCCGGTGATGCAGGCGCGATCCTTGAGTTTCTCGCGCAACGACTTGGCCAGATCGCTCATCTGGCCGAAATCGTGCGCGCCACGCTGGTGAATCCAGCGGAACAGCTGCGTGGCACGAAAACGCTTCTCCCCCAGCCCCTCGCAAAAGGCGGCCAGTCCGTCGAGATCGAAGTCGAGGAGATTGGTCGTCATGCCCTGTCATGCGCCCGTGCCACATGGCACGGGAAACATGCTCAACGCGAGTAGATGTTCAGGCCGGGGAAGAAGAAGGCCACTTCCACGGCAGCCGTTTCCGCCGCGTCGGAGCCGTGCACGGCATTGGCGTCGATGCTGTCGGCGAAATCGGCGCGGATCGTGCCGGGCTCAGCCTTCTTGGGGTCGGTGGCGCCCATCAGCTCGCGGTTCTTCAGGATGGCGTTCTCGCCTTCCAAAGCCTGCACCATCACCGGGCCGGAGATCATGAAGTCCACCAGGTCCTTGAAGAAAGGACGCTCCTTGTGCACGCCATAGAACTGCTCGGCCTCCAGGCGCGACAGGTGCACCATGCGGGCCGCCACGACCTTCAGGCCGGCGGCCTCGAAGCGTGCGTAGATCTGGCCGATCACATTCTTGGCGACAGCGTCAGGCTTGATGATGGAGAGGGTACGTTCGATAGCCATTTTCAATTTCCTATGAGTTTCGGTTTTTTTGCCCGATAGACAAAACCTTCAATTCTAACGGGCCCACGGTTCCCGGCCCGCCAGCCCGGGCATGCCGGATCAGCGCCCGCCCCTGCGGGGGGCGTTGCGTTTCTGCCCCTGCCGCTGGCGTGAAAGGCTGTCGGCCCCGATGTATCCCAGCGAAGTCTTCATGGGATCGGGCTGCGCGCCACCGCCCGGACCCCGGCCACGCTGCGGCGCATTCTGCGAAGCGCCCTGCGCCTTGCGCGCGCCCGCTGCCCCGCCTGGGCCGCGCGGAGCGGCTCCCGCACGCCGGCCGCGGCCGGCACCCTGCCCCTGCGCTGCGCGTGGCCGCTCCTGCATGCCCGCCGCCGCCATGAGCGCGCGGATGTCCTGCTCGTCCAGCTCCATCCACGCACCGCGCTTGAGGCCGCGCGGCAGCAGCATGGCGCCGTAGCGGATGCGGATGAGCCGGCTCACCGCATGGCCCACGGCCTCGAAGAGACGGCGCACTTCCCGGTTGCGCCCCTCGGAGATGGTGACGCGGTACCAGCGGTTGGCGCCCTCGCCGCCGCCGTCCTCGATGGAGCCGAACGCGGCCGGGCCATCGTCGAGCTGCACGCCATCGAGCAGCGTCTGGCGCTCCTCATCGCTCAAGGCGCCGAGCACGCGCACCGCGTACTCACGCTCCAGGCCGAAGCGCGGGTGCATCAGCTTGTTGGCCAGATCGCCCGAACTGGTGAACAGCAGCAGGCCTTCGGTATTCAGGTCCAGCCGCCCCACCGACTGCCATTTGCCCTGCACCAGGCGTGGCAGCCTGCGGAACACCGTGGGGCGGTTCTGCGGGTCGTCGTGCGTCACCACCTCGCCCACCGGCTTGTGGTAAGCGATCACGCGCACGGGCGGCGGCTCGATGCGGAAACGGATCGGCTTGCCGTTGACCTTGACCTGGTCGCCATACTGCACGCGCTGCCCGACATGGGCGGGCTCGTTGTTCACCGAGATGCGTCCTTCCAGGATCATCTGCTCCATCTCGATGCGCGAGCCCAGCCCGGCCTGGGCCAGCACCTTGTGCAGCTTCGGCGTCTCGGGCTGCGGCAAAAGCACCCGCTTGGGCACGGGCACATCGGCCCGCCCTTCGTCCTCATCGAAGGCGCCAGAAACCACGTCGGCAAACTGGTAGCCATCGGGCACAGCCGCAGCGGCGGGCCGGGGCGCCTTCTTGCGCGGCGCCTGCCGCGCATCCGCCTTGGCAGGCCCGGTTGGCGCGTCCGTTTCTACAGCGTCGGTGGGGGTGTTGTCATTCATGGCTGAGTTGCTGCGCCACCCTCGGCGGCACCCTGTTCGTTCAAAGAAGTTTCAAAAAGCTCGCCCGCCAAAGGCTCTCCCTCGGGCGCGCCAAGCGCTTGCAGCGCCCCGGCCTGCGCGCGCGTGTCTTCCAGCATGGGCAGCTGGTTGAGCGACTGCAGCCCCAGGTCATCGAGGAATTGGCGGGTGGTGGCGAACAGCGCAGGCCGCCCCACCGTCTCGCGGTGGCCGATCACTTCCACCCAACCGCGGTCTTCCAGTTGCTTGATGATGAGACTGTTCACCGTCACGCCGCGAATGTCCTCGATGTCGCCCCGCGTCACCGGCTGGCGGTAAGCGATGATGGCCAGCGTCTCCAGCGTGGCGCGCGTATAGCGCGGCGGCTTTTCGGGATGCAGCCGGTCAAGGTACTCGCGCATCTCGGGCCTGCTCTGGAAACGCCAGCCACTGGCCACGCACACCAGCTCCACTCCCTTCTGCATCCAGTCCTGCCGCAACTCCTGCAAAAGCGCCTTGATGCTGTCTGCACCGAGCATGTCGTTGAACAGCATGCGCAGGTCACGCACGCTCACGGGCTGCGGGGCGCAGATCAACGCGGTCTCAAGGATCCTCTTGGCATCCACCGAGTTCATGGTTCAGAGGTTTCCGGGCAAACGGCGCCTTGCACAGGCAGTGCGGCGCCAGCAATCAAAAAGAAGGATTCGGTACGTCAGCACTCGGCGAAACGGCGATGCGGTGCTGGAAGCCAGGTCACAGGCGAGGAGGGTTTGGCGGTACGCGTCAAGCCGCTGGATCGGGATTGTAGCCCAGGCCCCATTGCAGCAAGGCCTGCTGCATGTCCCCGGGCAACGGCGCATGGAACTCCAGCGGCTGCCCCGTCACGGGATGGACGAAAGCTAGGCGGTAGGCGTGCAGCGCCTGGCGCGCCATGCCCGCCGCCACGCCGCCGCCATACAGCGCATCCGCCACGAGGGGGTGGCCCATGGAGGCCATGTGCACGCGGATCTGGTGCGTGCGTCCGGTGTGCAGCGTGCAGCGCACGAAACACCCCAGATCGCTCCCCGCCAGACACTCGAAATCGGTGCGCGCCGGCTTGCCCGCATGCTGCGCCAGATCGACGACCGCCATGCGCAGGCGATTGCGCGGATCGCGCCCCACCGCCGCATCGACCGTGCGCAGGCTGCCCCCCTGCCAGGCGCGATGCCCCAGCGCCAGGTACTGGCGGCTGACCTGGCGCTGTGCGATCAAGCGCACCAAGGCGTCCATCGTGGCACGTTCACGCGCCACCACCATCAGGCCACTGGTGTCCTTGTCCAGCCGGTGCACGATACCCGCGCGCGGCAGGAGCATGGCTTTCGGATCACGCCCCATGAGGCCATTGAGCAGCGTGCCGCTCCAGTGGCCTGGCGCCGGATGCACCACCAGGCCCGCCGGTTTGTTGACGACCAGCAGGTGGGCATCCTCGAACACCACCGGCACCGGCACGGCCTCGGGCTTGAACGCCTGGCTTTGCTGCGTGGGCCGGATCTCCACCACCAGGGCATCGCCCGCCTTGACCTTGTGCGCGGGCTTGCACGACGCCGCGCCATTGAGACACACCAGCCCCTGCGCCAGCAACTGCTGCAAATAGCTGCGGGACAGCTCCGGCACCAGCTCGGCCAGCGCCTTGTCCAGGCGCCCCCCATGCTGGCCGGCACCGACGGACAGGCTGCGAACCTCGGCCTCGGAGGACTCGGGCCCCTGCTCTTCTTCCCCCGGCTCTTGCCAGCCAGGGGGCAGGGCCGCAGCCATCTCCACGCCGCTCAACGGGACGGCAGGTAGCGCGACGGATCGACCGGCTTGCCCTGGCGGCGGATCTCGAAGTGGAGCTTCACGCGGTCGGCGTCGGTGCTGCCCATTTCGGCGATTTTCTGGCCCTTGCGCACGGACTGGTCTTCCTTGACCAGCAGCGTCTGGTTATGCGCATAGGCGGTCAGGTAGGTGTTGTTGTGCTTGAGGATGACCAGGTTGCCATAGCCGCGCAGCCCGGCACCCGCGTACACCACGCGGCCATCCGCCGCGGCCAGCACCGGGTCGCCGGCCTTGCCGCCAATGTCGTAGCCCTTGTTGCGCGCTTCGTCGAAGCCCGCGAGCAGGCTGCCGGCCGCCGGCCAGATGAAGCCCAGGCCGTCATCCCCTGCGGCGGCAGGTGCCGGCGCGGGCACTGCGGCCGGAGCCGACGCAGCCGTGCTGGGAGCCACGCTGGACGACGATACCGGGCGCGTCACGACACCGGAATCCCCCGTGACCGCAGGCGCCACGGGAGCAGCCGCCACCGCGGAGCCTGGCGGAACAACGCGCAAAACCTGCCCCACCTCGATCAGGTTCGGGTTTTCCAGGTTGTTCCAGCGCGCGATGTCCTTCCAGGACTGGCCGTTTTCCAGGCCGATACGGATCAGCGTATCCCCGGGCCTGACGCTGTAGTAGCCGGGCTTGCCCGCATTCTCAGCCCCGGGCAGCGGCTTCGGGGCCTCGACCACGGTGCCCGGCGTGGCGGACGGCACCGCGCCCGCCGACGTTCCCCGATCCTCCACAGGGGCCCTGTTGAGCGAAGTCCCGCAACCGGCCATCAGCAACCCGGCCAACACCACAGCCCCCCAACCCACAAGACCACGCGATACCAACATAAGCAATCCTTTTCAGGCAACTCCCGATTTTAAAGGGACAAAATGCACGGCCTCGAGCACGCTCTCCTTGAAGCCCTGCTCCGTCTTGTCGACCACCAGCAGGGCCTGCTGCCCGCCACCAAGGGCCATCGGCGCAACCAGACGCCCGCCAACGGCCAACTGGCCATACCAGGCGCCAGGCACGGCCTCGCCGCCCGCCGCCGCGATGATCGCGGCATAGGGCGCCCCTGGCCCATAGCCCGCCATGCCATCGCCAAAGATCAGATGCACATTCGCCAGGCGCAGGGGGCGCAGGTTGGCGCGCGCGCGCTCGTGCAGGCCGCGCAGCCGCTCCATCGAATACACCTCCCGGGCGATGCGCCCCAGGACTGCCGCCTGGTAGCCGCACCCCGTACCGATCTCCAGCACACGCCCCAGGCCAGCCGCGGCACAAGGCGCTCCCAGGAGCAGTTGCAGCATGCGCGCCACCACACTGGGCTTGGAGATCGTCTGCCCCAGCCCGATGGGCAGGCTGGTGTCCTCGTACGCCTGGTTCACCAGGGCGCTGTCGACGAAGCGATGGCGCTCCACATCGCGCAGGGCCTGCAGCACGGCGGGCGCCGTGATGCCGCCCGCCGCCAGCCGCTGCACCATGCGCGCGCGCACGGCGGCGGAGTCCAGGCCCACGCCCTGGGGCGCGGGCGCCGGGGGCCGCAGCGCCACCGGCTGGCCCGCGGGACGCGGCGCTGCGGCAGGCGCCGCCGAGGGCAGGCGCGCAGGAAAACCCGGGCGGCGCGGCTGCATCACGCGGTTGCCGCACCGGCGGCCAGGCGCGCCGCCGTCTGCGCCCAGTAGGCCAGATGGTCGTGGTCGGTCAGGTCCACCTTCAGCGGCGTCATGGCCACATGGCCCTGGGCCGTGGCATGGAAGTCGGTGCCCTCTGCGGCGTCCTTGGCAGCGCCCGCCCCGCCAATCCAGTACATCACCTCGCCGCGCGGGCTCTCCTGCGTGATCACGCGCTCTGCCGCATGGCGGCGCCCCAGGCGGCACAGCTTCAAGGGCCGCAGTGCTTCATGCGGCATATTGGGAATGTTCACATTGAGCAACCAGGGAGACTCGCCCACCAGCCGCTGCGACTGCATCTGCTGCACGATCTCGCGCGCCTTGCGTGCGGCGGACTCCAGCTCGCCCCAGCCCTTGTCCACCTGCGAGAAGGCGATCGACGGAATGCCGAACAGATAGCCTTCCATGGCAGCGCCCACGGTGCCGGAATAGATGGTGTCGTCACCCATGTTGGCGCCGTTGTTGATGCCGGAGACCACCAGGTCGGGCCGGTAGCCCAGCAGCCCCGTGAGGGCGATGTGCACGCAGTCGGCCGGCGTGCCGTTCACGTAGCGAAAGCCGTTGGCGGCGCGGTGCACGTACAGCGGCGAATGCAGCGTGAGTGCGTTGGACTTGGCGCTGTTGTTGTGCTCGGGCGCCACCACCTCGACATCGGCGATGGTGCGCAGCGCCTCGTACAGCGCGGCGATGCCGGGTGCCTGGTAGCCGTCATCGTTGGAAATGAGGATCTTCATGGTCGCAAAACGGATTGCGCCGATTGTAGGGTCGCGCCAGGGACAATGCCGGGCGGGTTGCCCTCCTTATCATGCGGCCCGATTTCACGCGACCCCCATTCTCAACAAAGGAGACTCCTGATGCACGCTTGGCTTTGCACCACACCGACCGGCGTAGACGCCCTGGCCTGGACCGAACTGCCGACGCCCGAACCCAAGGCGGGCGAGGTGCTCATCGAAATCAAGGCCGCCAGCCTGAACTTTCCCGACCTGCTGATCGTGCAGAACCAGTACCAGATCAAGCCACCCCTGCCCTTCGTGCCGGGGGCCGAGTACGCCGGCGTGGTGCGCGCCGTGGGCGAAGGCGTGAACCACCTGCAGCCCGGGCAGAACGTCGCCTGCCTCTCCGGCACCGGCGGCTTCGGCACGCACACGATCGCGCAGGCCGCCCTGTGCATGCCCCTGCCGCCCGGGTTCGCGCTCGAGGATGCCGCCGCCTTCATCATGACCTACGCCACGTCGCACCACGCGCTGATCGACCGCGGCCAACTGCAGCCGGGCGAGACCGTGCTGGTGCTCGGCGCGGCCGGCGGCGTCGGCACGGCGGCCATCCAGATCGCCAAGGCGCGCGGCGCGCGCGTCATCGCCGCGGCGAGCAGCGACGACAAATGCGCGCTGTGCCAGTCGCTGGGCGCCGATGCGACCATCAACTACAGCCGCGACAACCTGCGCGATGCCATCAAGGCTGCCACCGGCGGCAAGGGCCCGGACGTGGTCTACGACCCGGTCGGTGGTGATTTCGCCGAACCCGCGCTGCGCTCCATCGCCTGGCGCGGGCGCTACCTGGTGGTGGGCTTCGCCTCGGGCCCGATCCCGGCGCTGCCCCTGAACCTGCCCCTGCTCAAGGGCGCATCCATCGTGGGCGTGTTCTGGGGCGAGTTCGCCAAGCGCGAGCCCCAGGCCAACGCGGCGATGATGGCCGAGCTGGCCCGCTGGTACGGCGAGGGCAAGGTCAAGCCCGTGCTCGACCGCACCCTGCCGATGTCCGCGCTGCGCGAAGCCTTCGCCCTCATGGGTTCGCGCGCCGTCAAGGGCAAGCTCGTCCTCGTCAACGCGTAAAGGCTGGCAGGCCTCCTGCCAAGGCCCGGCATCTGGTCAATGCCGGGCGCCTCTGTCAAACTTCGGGCGTCCTGGCGTAGATTTGCACATGGCAGACCGAAATTCATCCGACATCGCGCGCGAAACACTCCGGCAACTGGCCCTGCGCAGGCTGGCCCCCACACCCGACAACTACCAGGCCGTCTACGCGGAAATCGAAGGCGGGCCAACGCACGCGCCCTTCCCCGAGGCACCGCTGCGCGCCATCCTGCGCGTGCTGCCGGGCCAGACGCCGGCGCAGATCCGCCTGCTCGAGCAACTGGGCGCGGCCATCAACCGCAAGGACTGGCAGGCCCTGCAAAGCGTCATGGTGGGCTATGCCAACCTGGGGCTGCACGCCGCCGGCCCGGCCCTGAAGGAGCCCGCCCCCGAACCGCTCGCCGTGCTGCCCGAAGACCTGGCCGAGCAGCTCGCGCGCCTGATGGACAACATCCTCAATTCACTTAGCGAAGACGACGCCCGCGTGCACGACATGGCGGTGCAACTGGTCGAGATGCTGCGCGAAGGCGCGGCGCCATCGTCCACGCTGGTGCTGCTGCTGAACAACTTCACCTACCGCCTGTCGTTCGCCACCGAGGAGCAAGGCGCCATACGCCTGGGCCTGCTGGCGCTGCTGCGCCTGGTGTTCGAGAACATCTCCGCCCTCAGTCCCAACGACGACTGGCTGCGCGGCCAGGCCGAGGCGCTGATGGCCGCCGCCACCCCGCCGCTGACGCTGCGCCGCCTCGACGACGTGCAGCGCCGCCTCAAGGACGTCATCTACAAGCAGACCGAGGCGCGCGCCCGCAGCGCCGAGGCCGAGGAGCAGATGAAGGAGCTGCTGGCCACCTTCATCGAGCGCCTGGCCAAGATCAGTTCCTCCAGCGACCGCTACCACGGCACCATGGAGCGCTGCGCCGAGCTGATCGGCCGCGCCGCGCGCCTGGAAGACATCACGCCCGTGCTGCAGGAAGTCATGAGCGCCACGCGCGCCATGGCGCTGGACAGCCGCGTGGCCCACGACGAGCTGCAGGCGCTGCGCCAGCGCACCGAGGAAAAGCACGCCGAAATCGCCAAGCTGCAGGACGAACTCGACCGCGCCAGCGCCCTGGCACGCCACGACCCGCTGACCGGCACCCTCAACCGCAAGGGCCTGGACGAGGTCATGGAACGCGAGATCGCACGCTCGCGGCGCAACGGCGCCCCCCTGTGCGTGGCCCTGCTGGACGTGGACAACTTCAAGTCCATCAACGACCGCCTGGGCCACGACACGGGCGACGCCGCCCTCGTGCACCTGGCCGACGTCGCGCGCTCGGCCCTGCGGCCGCAGGACATGCTGGCGCGCTACGGCGGCGAGGAATTCGTGGTCGTGCTGCCCGAAACCGGCCAGGCCCAGGGGATCGAGGCCATGACGCGGCTGCAGCGCGAACTGACGACCCGGTTCTTCCTGCAGAACAACGAGAAGATCCTCATCACCTTCAGCGCTGGCGTCGCCCAGCTCGGCGCCGAGGAGGGCAGCACCGAAGCGCTGCGCCGCGCCGACCAGGGCATGTACCTGGCCAAGCGCGCCGGCAAGAACCGCGTCGTCGCCGCATGAGCCCCCTGCGGCGCGCCCTGCTGCGGCGCGCCGCCCTGGCCGCGCTGGCCACCCGGGTGCCGCGCTGAGCCTGGAGCCAGGAGACCCTGCGCCACGACCCGTTCGCCCTCGGCGTCGCCAGCGGCGACCCCGCGCCCGACGGCGTGGTGCTCTGGACCCGCCTCGTGCCCGCCGAGCCTGGCGCGGCCCTGGCCCCGCTCACGGTGCACTGGGAACTGGCCGACGACGCGGGCTTTCGCCACATCGTGCAGCGCGGCCAGGCCCAGGCGCTGCCCGAATGGGGCCACAGCGTGCACGTGGAGCTGCAGGGCCTGGCGCCCGGCCGCTGGTACCACTACCGCATCCAGTGCGGCGACGCCGTGAGCGCCACGGGCCGCACGCGCACCGCACCCGCGCCGCAGGACCTGCCCGCGCGGCTGCGCCTGGTCTTCGCCTCGTGCCAGCGCTGGGAGCACGGCCACTACGCCGCCTGGCGCCATGCGGTGCACGACGCGCCGGACCTCGTGCTCTTCCTGGGCGACTACATCTACGAATACGCCAGCCCCCGCGACACCACGGGCCTGGCCCGCGTGCACACACTGCGCGCCGCGCGCACCCTGGCCGACTACCGCGACCGCTACGCGCTGCACAAGAGCGACCCGCTGCTGCAGGCCGCACACGCCGCCTGCCCGTGGAGCGTCACCTGGGACGACCACGAGGTGCAGAACGACTACGCCGGCGCCCTCGGCCGCGACGGCGGCACGCCGGCCTTCCAGGCCATGCGCCTGGCCGGCTGGCAGGCCTTCTACGAGAACATGCCCCTGCGCGCGGCGAGCCTGGCGCGCGGCGTGGACGCGCTGCAGGTGTACCGCAGCCTGTCCTGGGGGCGCCTGGCGCGCATCCACCTGCTCGACACGCGCCAATTCCGCGACTGGCAGGCCTGCCGCAAGGACGGCAGCAGCGGCGCAGGCGGCGTGCGCCCCGGAGACTGCGCGGCCTGGAGCGACCCGCGGCGCACGCTGCTGGGCGCCGCGCAGGAGCACTGGCTCGACGCACGCCTGGCCGGGCACTCCGCCGAAGACGCGCCACGCTGGAGCGTGATCGCGCAGCAAACGCTGTTCGCGCCGCGCCACTACCCCTCGGGCGTGCGCAGCATCGACAGCTGGGACGGCTACCCCGCCGCGCGCGAGCGCCTGCTGCAGTCGCTGCAGCGCCACCCGCAGCGCAACGCCGTGTTCCTGGGCGGCGACATCCACCAGAACTACGTGTGCAACGTGCTCGCCGAACCGGACCGGGCGGACGCTGCGGTGCTCGCCAGCGAGTTCTGCGGCACGTCCATCACCTCGCGCTCAGGCACCACGCAGGCCAAGGTGGACGCCATTGCCCAGCACAACCCCCACGTGCTGCTCGCGCGCTGCGACCTGCGCGGCTATGGCCTGGCCGACGTAACGCCCACGCGCTGGACCACCACGCTGCGCGTGCTCGACGACCCGCTGCGCGCCGACAGCGGCGCCACCAGCCTGGCACGCTTCGTGGTGGAAGACGGCCAGCCCGGGCCGCAGCGCGCCTGAGTTCGCTCCTCTTTCAATAGCTTCCAGCGCTTACTCCATAAGGGTTTTAGCCTGATTTCTCTCAAAAAAACGGCATCGCGGCCTGCGCCATCCCCCCCCAGGCTGAACAGCCCCAGCAAACCCGCCAGCAACGCCAGCGCCCATGCACCCAGGGTAGGAATGGCCTGTGCGCCGGCGGGCGCAGCAGCCAGCAGCGCCACGCCGCCCGGGTCCACGATCACGCTGTTCTCCATCCGGTCGTCATCGCCCGCCCCGCCATCCTGCAAGGTCAGCGTCACGGTGCTGCCGCTGATGGCCGCACCGGGGAAGGGGTACCAGTGCGGCTGCGGGCCGTCCGCCGTCTTGCCGTACTTGTAATAGACCGCGCCCTGCGGCAGGGCCTGCGGATAGGTCAGCACCACCGTGGCCTGGCTGCCCTGCTCCAGACGCAGGCGCACCACGCCATGCGGCAGCGTCACGCCCGCAGGCAGCGCGGCACCCACGCTGGCGGCGGTCTGCATGCCAGCGACCGCCACCTGCCAGCCAGCGCCCGCCTGCAGCGCCAGCCCCAGGGGCTTTTGCGCCTGCGGCCCTTCGGGCAGGGCCAGCGTTGTCTGCTGCGCGAACAGGGCGGCCGAAGCCTTTTCTTCCGTCAGGCCGCCCAGGATGCAATGGGCGCCCTGGCCCGCACAGGCGCCCGTCCAGCCCGCGAACTGGTAGCCCGCGCTGGCCGTGGCGGTACAGGTGGCGCTGCCGCCATGCGCCACCGGGCTGGGTGCGCAACTCGCCATGCCGCCCGCCACCGGGCTGGCCGTGGCCGTGACGGCGTAGGCATGGAGCGCGAACAGCGCCACCGAAGCCTGCGCGGCCTGGACATGGCCCAGGGTGCAAGCGGCGCCCTGGCCCGCGCAAGCGCCGCTCCAGCCCGTGAACTGGTAGCCCGCGCTGGCCGTCGCGGTACAGGTGGCGCTGCCGCCGTGCGCCACCGCGCTGGGCGTGCAACTCGCCGTGCCGCCCGCCACCGGGCTGGCCGTGGCCGTGACGGCGCAGGCATGGGGTACGAACAACGCCACCGACGCCTGCGCCGCCCGGACATTGCCCTGGGTGCAAGCGGCGCCCTGGCCCGCGCAAGCGCCCGTCCAGCCCGTGAACTGGTAGCCCATGGCAGGCGTGGCGGTGCAGGCAGCGCTGCCGCCGAACGGCACCGGGTCGGGCGTGCAACTGGCCGCGCCGCCTGCCGCCGGGCTGGCCGCGCAGCACGGCCAGCGTGCTCAGGCCGTTGGCGGAGACGGCCACGGCGAGGTCGTCGCGCCCGTCGCCGTCCAGGTCGGCCACGCGCGGCGGGGCCACCATGCCGCTGATGCCCGCCACGCCCAGGCTGCCATCCCACGGGGTGCCGAAGCCGCCCTGCGGCAAGCCGGGCAGCACGCGCACGGCGCCCTGGTCGCTGATGAGCGCCAGGTCGGCATGGCCGTCGCCGTCGAAGTCGCCCGCCGCCACGAAGCGCAGGCCGGGCAGGCTGCCCGCCACCTGCGGCGGGGCAAAGCGGCCGTCGCCCAGGCTGTGCAGCAGCACGGCGTTGCTGCCGCTGCGTGCTGCCACATCGTCGCGGCCATCGCCGTCCATGTCGTGCGCCACCAGGGGTTCGTAGTAGCCATCGACGATGGCCGGGTGTGCCAGCATGTGCCCGGCGCCCAGGTTCAGCGCCAGCCGCGCCTCGCCGCCAATGGGCGCCAGCACGTCCGTCCAGCCCTGGCCCAGGTAGCCGCCGGGTGCCAGGGCCGCGGGGATGACCACGCCCAGCGGCAGCCATTGCACGGGGCCGAAGCCACCGCCGTCCTGCGCGGTCAGCAGGGCCAGCTCGGGGCGCGGGGCCTCCAGTGCCAGCAGATCGGGGCGGCCGTCGCCGTCCATGTCCTGCGCGGCCAGGGCGCGCACGGTGCCTCCGGCCAGTTGCAGGTTTTGCGCCGCGGCGAACTGCGCCGGGTGGTCGCCCAGCGCTTGCACGGGCGCCGCGCGGGTGATGGTCAGCATGTAGCTGCGCTGCACCGTGCCGTCGCTGGACGTGACCTGCACCGGCACGCTGTTGGCACCCGGCGCCAGCGCCACGGCGGCGGCGTGGCCGCTGCGCAGCGCCCGGCCGGCGACGCGCACGCTGGCGTCGGGGTCGGCCAGCGCCACGCCCACGCCCACGCGCAGCGTCGTCACCACGTAGGGCACGGTGGCGCTGTAGGCCGTTGCGCCTGGGTCGAACGCGGGGGTCAAGCTGCCATCGGACAGCGACAGCCCGGCCAGCGCCGCGTTGCCCTGGCCGCGCAGCACGTCGAGCGTGTAGCTGCGGTTCAGTTGCCCGTCGCTGCTGGTGATCTGGAGAGTGAAGGCGTTGTGCCCCGGCGCCAGCGCCAGCGGGGCCGATGCGTCGCCCGGCAGCACGGGCGCGCCGCCGTTGATGCGCACGGTGGCCGTGGCGTCCTCAGCCGTGGGCGTCAGCGTGATGCTGTCCGCCCCGCTGGCCGCGCGCGCTGTAGGCCGCGATGTCCGGATGCACGGGCGGCCACGGCGTGCCGCTGGACAGCGCCAGCCCCGCCAGCCTGGCGCTTTGCGTCGCTGGCGCGCGCACCACGCACAGGGTGTAGCCGAACTGCGCCACCCCGTCCTGCGCCGTGGCCTGCACAGCGATGGTGTTGAGCCCCGGCGCCAGCGCCACGGCCACGCCGCCGCTGCCCGACGGCGTGCCATTGACCGTGGCCGTGCCGCCAAAGCCCGGCGTGGGCGTGACGGTGATGCTGCCCACCGTGCTGCCCACCTGGGCGTTGTACAGCGCCACGGCGGGGTCGAAGGCGGGCGCCAGCCTGCGGAGACGAAGCGCTCCGCCTCCAGCACCAGCGTGCTGCTGCCAAAGGGCAGGGTCACATCCAGCGCGCCGCCGGGCTGGTACTGGGACATAGTCAGCACCTGCCCCTGCACGCGCACCGTGTGTTCGTGCGCCGGGGGCTGCCAGCCGGTTACGGCGAGGCGCTGCGGCGCGCAGTGGCCGATGTGCACGGTCTGCGTCGTCACCGCCAGCGGGTCGTCCTCCAGGTCGCCCAGCGGGTAGCTGGCAGCCACGCCGCCCACGCTGATGGACGCCAGTTGGGCAAAGTTGGCAAAGCCGGGCTCGCCGTCATCGGCCACGGCCCACCCGCACAGGCACGCCAGCAGGCAGGCCAGCAGCCACCCGCGCACCCTCGGCCATCCCACGCGGCCTGAACCCGTCATGCATCCTCCTTGCGCCGCCGCGCGGCACCACCCCAGACCAGCAGCAGCCCCAGCAGCGCGCCGGCCACCGGCCCGCCCAGGGGCACCGCCAGCGGCACCGCCGGGCTGCTGGCCGGTGCCACCACCCACTGGTAGGTGACCACGATCACCTGCGCCGCTGCGTCGGTGACCTGCACCGTGAAGCGGTACGTGCCCGCCGCCGTGGGCGTGCCCGACAGCACGCCGGCCGCCGTCAGCACCACGCCCGGCGGCAGGCTGCCGCCGGACAGCAGGTAGGCATAGGGCGGCGTGCCGCCCGTGGCCGACAGGCTCTGGCGGTAGGCGCTGCCCGCCACGCCGCCGGGCAGGCTGCCGCCCGTGAGCACCGGCGTGCTGGCCTGCGCAAAGACGGCGCCGCCGTGCAGCACCACGCCGCCGCCCGACGACGGGCCCGCGATGGCCTGGCCCGCGATGGCACCGGCCTGGGCCGCCGCCTGCGGCGCCCACAGGCCACCGGCCAAAGCGAGCACCAGGGCACCAGCGCGGCGCACGCAAAGCGGCGAATGCATGTCGTGTTCCATGCCTGGTACTGAAATCGCGCCTTCGCCCGCATGGCGGCTTTGCGAATCCTCGCAATAGCTGCGGCTATTGCTGCGGTTTGCGCCTTGCCCTGCGCGCGAATGCATTGATTTCATGGGCTTCCCCTACTCATCCAGGAGGTTGCAGTACTAATACCGGGACGGGTACACACCGTCCACGCAGATGATGTAGTTCAGTCCCATGGCAGGCGGCAGGGTCTCGAAGGACTGGCTGGAGCCTGCGACCCCCACCGACGCGAACGCCAGCGTGGCGTTGGGCGCCGCCACCGCGAACGCCCCCGCCTCCGGCACCGCCGCCAGCGCCATGCCGGCCGCAGGCACCGCCGTGGTGGCCGTGGCGCCGGCCACCATCACCGGATGGCTGTGCTGCGGCAGGTTGGCATACATCAGCGTGGTCCGCTCCTGGCCCCAGGTCATCCCATCGGCGATGTCGCCGTACGGGCCCAGCCCCTGGCCCGTCCCCATCGGAATCCGGCTGCTCAGGTTGGGCAGGCCGAAGAACGTCATGCCATCGCCCCCCCAGGTGGTGAACAGCAGCGAGAACAACACACTGTGATCGTCGATCCGCAGAAACTGGCCGTTGGCGAACTTCCAGCCCACGGGCTCGAAATTGCCCGCGAACAGCCGCACGTCGCCCAGCAGGCAGGGAGCCGGCGCCTGGGCGCAGGCAGCCGCGCCCGCCAGCAGGCCCACGGCCAAGGCGCCGGCGGCCCGCAGGCGTGCCCCCCATGGTGCGTGCCGTGCCATGGCGGTCATGGGCGGACCGGCGCCGTGCCGCCGGTGCAGATGATGTAGTTCATGCCCAGGCTGGGCGGCAGGATGGAGAACGGCTGGCCGCTCCCCGCCGTGGCCAGGCTGTTGCCGGCCAGCGCGACCGAGGGCGGCGCGGCGGCGTACAGCCCCGCGTTCTGTGCCACGGCCAGCACCTTGTCGCCACCGGGCGTGCCGGTGGTGGCCGGAGCGTTGCTGGCGACGTTCAGGGGGTGGGTATGCGCGGGCAACTCGCTGGTGGTCAGCGTGCGCGTTTCGGCGCCCCACTGCTGGCCCAGGCTGCGGTAGCTCAGGCCCGGCCCCTGCCCCGCCCCGGCCGCCACGCGCCCGCGCAGGTCCGGCAGGGCGAAGGTGGAGCTGCCGTTGCCGCCGTAGGTGGCGCCCAGGATGGCGAACAACTGCGCCGTCTGGCCGTTGAGGGACAGGATCTGCCCCTGCGCCAGCATCCAGTTGAGCGGCGCGAAGTTGCCCGCGAACAGGCGCAGCTCGCCCAGCATGCAGTCCTGCTGCGCCACGGCCGGCGGCGCCAGGGCTGCCAGGGCAGCCGCCAGGGCGAGGCCGCGCGGAGAAAGGGAAAGGATATGGTTTTTCTTCATGGCATGGGGTGCCTGGTTCACTGCGCCGCCACGAAGCACACGGGCTGCGCCGTCTCGGCGGAATCGAGCCAGCCCAGCGCCAGCGTGACCGCGCCGGCCGTCTTGGCCACCGGATACACCGCGCGTGCGCGGCCCGTGGGCGCGGCCCGGACGTCGAGCAGCAGCGTGTAGCCCGCGCTGGCGAAGGGCGTGGTGAAGGCCAGCGTGTGCTGGCCCGTGCCGCTGTCGTAGGCAACGGTGTAGCCCGTGCCGCTGCCGGCCTGCCCCACGCTGAAGCAGCCGTGCACCAGGGTGCCGCCGCCCGCGGGGCCGGCGGGCCCCTGCGCCCCGGGGCTGCCCTGCGGCCCCTGGGCACCGTGGCAGACATAGGCCGTGGCCGCCACCTCACCCGCGTCCAGCGTGCCGTTGCCGTTCGCGTCGCCGCCGCTTTGCACACGGGTGCCGCCGCTGCTGCAGTTGGCGCCCACCGGCTCGGCGGCCGTGGCGATCAGCGCGCGCATGCCCGCCGCGCCCGTCGCGCCGGCCGGCCCGGCAGCGCCCGCGGGACCGGTGAGGCCGGTGGGGCCCTGCGCCCCGGCGGCGCCCTGCGCGCCCTGGGCACCATGGCAGACGTAGGCCGTGGCCGCCACCTCGCCCGCATCGAGCACGCCGTTGCCGTCCGCATCGCTACCACTCTGCACCCGGGTACCGCCGCTGGCGCAGTTGGCGCCCGCTGGCTCGGCGGCCGTGGCGACCAGCGTGCGCATGCCCGCCGCGCCCATGGCGCCGGCTGGCCCAGCAGCGCCCGCAGGGCCGGTTGGCCCGGCCGGGCCTGCGGGCCCTTGCGGGCCTTGCGGGCCGGTGGCCGCGCCACAGGCCCAGCCGCTGGCGGTGCGCACCAGGGTCTCGCCCACGGCGCACACCTGGCCGATCTTGGCGGCGGTCACGGCCCCGTCGGCCACGGTCTGCGCCGCCAGGGCATAGGGCGCGCTGGCCAACGGCGTGCGCGGCGCGAGCTCGGCGCCGCCATTGACCGACACACCCAGGTAGTACGGCTGGTCAAACGGCAGCGCCAATGGCGCGGCGCTGCCCAGTTGCACGCTGAAGACGCCGCTGGACAAGGCCACGGCGGGGTGCGTTTCCGTCCACAGCGCGGCCCCGCCCGTGGCGGCGCCGTACAGCCGGAAGACCAGTTGCGCCGGCCCGGGCAGTGGCCCGCCGCCGGCCTGCGTGAGCTGCCCCTGGTAGCTGATGACCGCGGGCAACGCCGCATGGGCGGCGATGGCCAGCCCCCACCCGAGGGCCAGGGCGGCGGCCCACCGCCGAAGCCAGTTGGATTGGATATGCATGCTATTGTTTCAAGAGCTGCTAGCGCTCACCAGCAAAGGGCTGGAGGCCAAAATGACCATGATTCGTGCCGTTGGCATCGATCCCCCTTTTCTGGGCGCCTTGCGCAAAAGAGGAGGATTGTGGGAACGGAGCGTTGACCAGGCGTTGAATCGCGGCGATTTCAGCCCAAAAGGCCGCCAGCGCTTTCCAGGCAAGCGCTGCCAGCTACTTTTTCAGGAGCATTTCCAGGACTTCGCGTGCCTCGCGCAGGTCCGGGTTGCCGGGCGGGCCCTGCACGCGCGCCAGCACCTGTGCCAGCGGGCGGGCCGCCCCGGCGCCTGCCTCCAGCCGCGCGATGCGCGTGGCGCTGCGCAGCGCGAACAGGGCGGCGCCGCTCGCCTCGGCCAGGCGCAGCGCCTGGCGGTACAGGTCCAGCGCCTCGGCGGCGGCATCGGGGCGCAGGTGCCGCAGCGCGTCGCCGCGCAGGCGCAGCAGCTCGGGCACGAAATGGGTGTCATGGTTCGCGGCGGAGCGCTCCAGCGCCTCGTCGATGAGCGGCAGCGCCTCGGCCGGGCGGCCCAGGTGCAGCAGCGCGTCGATGAGGAAGGCCATGAAGGTGATCTCGATCACGCGGAACACCAGCCGCGCGCCCTCCAGCCCCTGGCGGATCGGGGCCAGCCCGCCCGCGTCGCCCTGCGCCGCCTGCGCCCAGCCCAGCACGCCGGCGGCGGCGGCCTGCCACAGCAGCAGGCGGTGGTGCCGGGCGTAGTCCAGCAGTTCGCCGCTGAGCGCCGCCGCCTGCTGCGGCGCGCGCAGGTGGCGGTACAGCACCGCCGCGCAGCTGAAGGCGAAGCCGAAGCTGTGCGCGTGGCCGAGCGCGCGCGCCAGGGCCACGTTTTCGTCGGCCAGCGCGCGGGCGCGTTCCAGGTCGCCCTCGATCCAGCACACCCAGGCCAGCAGGGCGCGCGCGGCGATGCCGATGTCCTCGCCGAAGCGCGCGATGGATTCGGCGCCCTCCACTTGCGCGCGCCAGGCGATGGCCGCCTCCAGGTGGCGGCGCGCACGCGCGAACTCGCCCAGCCAGAAGGTGTTGTTGCCCCAGGCGTATTCCACGGCCATGCGCCGCGCCGGGTCGGTGCTGCCCTCGGCCATGCGGGCGAGGCGCCCGGCGTATTCCAGCGGATGCTCGCCCTCGCCGTGGCGCCCCACCATCCACAGGCCCCACATGAGCGGAAACAGGTCCATGCCGGGCGGCGCACCGGCGCTCAGGGCCCAGGCGCGCTGGAAGCACTCCTGCGCCGCCTCGGCGCCGTAGCCCTGCGCGCCCACGAGCGCCGTGCCCAGGCCGATCTGCAGGCGCAGTTCGTCGTGCGTGCGCTCGGGGCTGCCCTCGGGCAAGGCCTGCACGGCGGCCAGGCCGGCGTAGAAGTCGTGGATGGCCTCGGCCAGCGCCGAGCGCGACGCGGCCTGCGTGCCCGCCACCCACCAGGCGTGCGCGGCGGCGGGGTCGGTGGATTCGGACAGGTGGTGGGCCAGGATCTCGGGGTGGGCGCGCACGCGCTCGGCGAAGCCGCTGCCCAGCGCCTGCGCCAGCCGCGCGTGGATCTGCCGCCGCTCGGCCTGCGCCAGCGATTCGTAGGCGGCCTGCCGGATGAGCGCGTGGCGGAAGTGCAGCAGCCCGCCGAGCCGGCGCTGCACCAGCCCGGCGTGCAGCAGCACCTGCAGGCCGCCGTCCACGTCGTCCGGCGCGGTGGCGATGGCGCACAGCAGGTCCTCGCCAAAGTCGCGCCCGATGCAGGCGGCGTACTGGGCGATGCGCTTGGCCGGGCCCAGGCCGTCCAGGCGCGCGGCCAGCGCGTCCCACAGGGTTTCGGGCACGTCGCCCGCGCGGCCGCCGCCGGCCAGCGCGGCGCGCGCCAGTTCCTCGGCGTACAGCGGCACGCCGTCGGCGCGGTGCACGATGGAGGCGAGCAGCGCGTCGCCCAGGGGCTGGCCAGCCCCCGCCACCTGCGTGACCAGGGTGCGGATGGCCTGGGCGGGCAGCGGCGCCAGCTCCAGGCGCACGGCCAGGCGCTCGGCCAGCGGCCCGGGCGGCGCGGCGCGCGCGGTACACAGCATGAACAGCGGCGCGCCGCCCGCGTCCCCCTCGCCAAGCATGCGTTCGAGCAGTTCCAGCGTGGCCTCGTCGGCCCAGTGCAGGTCTTCCACGAGCAGCAGCAGCGGCCGGCCGTCCGGCGCCGGGCCGAACAGGCGCGCCAGCAGGGCCTGCTCGCGCGCCTTGCGCTCGGCGGGGTACAGGGCGGCAACGTCTTCGGCCAGCCCCAGCAGGTGCAGCAGCACCGGCAGCGCGTCCACAGCATCGGCGCCCAGGCGCTGGCGCAGCCAGTGCGCGGCGCCATCCTCCGTCCCTTCCAGCCCGATCTGGCGCTGCAGGCTCTCGACGAAAGGCAGGTACGGGATGTGCGCCGCGCCGGACTGGCAGGCCACTTCGCATACCACGCCGCCGCCGTTCAGCACCTGCTGGGCCAGCGCCGCCGCCAGGCGCGACTTGCCCCGGCCCGCCTCGGCCTGCACCAGCGCACCCAGGCGCGGGCCCTGGCAGGCATCGCCCCACGCGGCGCGCAGGCGCTCCAGCTCCTGGCGCCGCCCGACCAGGGGCGGCAAGCCGCGCTCCGGCCCCTCCGCCCGCCCGGCGCCCGGGCCACGCGCCAGCAGCAGCGCGGCGCCAGCGTCATCGGGCGCCGACCACTGGAATTGCCCGCCAGCGAGGCGGCGCAGCCCGGCGCTGGCCGCGATGCCGCCCGCCGGCGCGCCCTGCGCCAGGCGGCGCGCGGCCTTGGTGAGGACGCCCGCCGCGTCGGGCAGGCCGCCCGATTCGTCGGCAAAGCCCCATCCAGCGTGCAGGCCGGCGCGCAGCACCAGGTCAGCCGCGCCCTCCTGCGCGCGCCACGCCCGTGCTACGGCCAGGGCGGCCTGCGCCGCGTCGCGCAGCGCGTGTTCGCGCGCCTGCGGGTAGCCGAAGAAGGCCAGCAGCTCGCCGCCCTGCGCCAGCGCCACGTGGCCGCCGTGGCTGCGCACGCCTTGCGCGCCCTGCGCCAGCAGGCCGCCCAGGGCGGCGGCGGCCTCCTCGGGGTCCATGCCGCCGCGCGGCTCGAAGTCGCAGGCCAGCACCGCCAGGTGGCGGCGCCCGGGCCGCGCGGCCGGGGCCGGGGCGGCCTCGGGCGCGGTGCCCGGCTGGGCCAGGCGCGCGGCCAGGGCCAGCGTCTGCGGCTCGGGTTCGGCGCCGAGTTCGCGCGCGAGCGCGCGGCGGAAGGTTGCGAAATGCGCCAGCGCCGCCGCCGGGCTGCGCCGCGCCAGCAGGCGCAGGCAGGCGCGCTGCAGCGGCTCGCTCCAGGGATCGACCTCGGTGGCACGCTGGGCGTACTGCAGCGCCTGGGCGTCGTGGCCCTGGGCCTCGTGGTATGCCGCCAGGCGTTCGAGCATCTGCACGGCCTGGCGCTGCAGCGCCGCGCGCCGCGCCTCCAGCCAGGCGTCGAACTCGGGCGCGTCGGGCAGCGACAGGCCCGCCAGCAGCGGGCCACGGTAGTGCGCCACGCCGCGCGCGAGCAGGTCGGGGGATTCGGCCGGCAGGCCGGCGCAGGCCAGGAAATCGGCCACGTCGAGCCGCAGGCCCGCTGCGGCGTGCAGGCGCAGCATCTTCGGGGTGGCCTCCAGCAGCGGCGGCTGCGCGGCGGCGTCGCCCAGCAGGCGGCGCAGGTCGAACAGGCACACGCGCAGGTTGGCGCGGGCGCGCTGCGCGTCCACGCCGGGCCACAGCAGGTCGGCCAGGTACTCGCGGCTGTGCAGGCCCGGCTCCAGCGCCAGGTAGGCCAGCAGCGCGCGCACCTTGTCGTAGGGGAAGCCGGTGACGGGCGTGCCGCCGCGCCAGACGGCAAAGCCGCCGAGAAAGCGCAGGGCCAGCGCATGCGCGGCAAGCCCGGTCACGAAGGGGTTCACGGTGCGGTGCAGGAACGGGAAACGCCGTATTTTGAATCAAAACGGCCTTCAGCCCTTGTCCACCCAGCGCTGCCAGCTATCGAACCAGGAGCGCCCCGGCGCCCCTGGCCCTCACCCCATGGTCACACGTTGATCGCCGTGGCCGATCCGGCCTTGCGGCGCAGCTCGAACTTCTGGATCTTGCCGGTGCTGGTCTTGGGCAGTTCGCCGAACACCACGGCGCGCGGCACCTTGAAGCCCGCGAGGTGCTTCTTGCAGTGCTGCACGATGTCGTCCACCGTGGTCAGCGCGCCCGCCTTCAGCTCGACGAAGGCGCAGGGGGTTTCGCCCCACTTCGGATCGGGCTTGGCCACCACGGCCACGGCCAGCACGTCGGGGTGGCGGTAGAGCACGTCCTCGACCTCGATGGAGGAGATGTTCTCGCCGCCCGAGATGATGATGTCCTTACTGCGGTCCTTGATCTTGATGTAGCCGTCGGGGTACTGCACGGCCAGGTCGCCGCTGTGGAACCAGCCGCCGCGGAACGCGTCCTCGGTGGCCTGCGGGTTCTTCAGGTAGCCCTTCATGGCGATGTTGCCGCGGAACATGATCTCGCCCATGGTCTCGCCGTCGTGCGGCACGGGCTCCATGGTCTCGGGGTTGCACACCATGGCGGCGCGCTGCAGGTGGTAGCGCACGCCCTGGCGGGCGTTCAGGCGCGCGCGCTCGCCGATGTCGAGGCTGTTCCAGGCGTCGTGCTTGGCGCACACGGTGGCGGGGCCGTAGACCTCGGTCAGCCCGTAGACGTGGGTCAGGTCGAACCCCATCTGCTCCATGCCCTCGATCATCGAGGCCGGGGGCGCGGCGCCGGCCACCATGGCCTTGACGCCGGCGGGCACGCCTTCCTTCATGGCGGCGGGCGCGTTCACCAGCAGGCCCTGCACGATGGGCGCGCCGCAGTAGTGCGTGACGCCGTGGTTGCGGATGGCATCGAAGATGGCCTGCGCATCGACGCGGCGCAGGCACACGTTGACGCCGGCGCGCGCCGCCACGGTCCACGGAAAGCACCAGCCGTTGCAGTGGAACATGGGCAGCGTCCACAGGTACACCGCGTGCTTGGGCATGTCCCACTCCAGCACGTTGCTGATGGCGTTGATGGCCGCGCCGCGGTGGTGGTAGACCACGCCCTTGGGGTTGCCGGTGGTGCCGCTGGTGTAGTTCAGGGCAATGGCGTCCCATTCGTCGCCGGGCAGTTCCCAGGCGAAGGCCGGGTCGCCCGCGGCCACGAAATCCTCGTAGCGCGTGCCGCCCAGGGCCTGTGCGGGGGCACCGTAGAGCGCGTCCTCGACCTCGATGAGGGCCAGCGGCGCCGGGTTCTTGCGCAGCGGCAGCGCCTTGGCCACCACGGCGCTGAATTCGGGATCGACGATGAGCGCCCTGGCCTCGCCGTGGTCGAGCATGAAGGCGATGGTTTCGGGGTCGAGGCGGGTGTTCAGCGTGTTGAGCACCGCGCCCGCCATGGGCACGCCGAAATGCGCCTCCACCATCGGCGGGGTGTTGGGCAGCATCACGGCCACGGTGTCGTTCTTGCCAATGCCCAGGCGGCGCAGGCTGCTGGCGAGCTGGCGGCAGCGCTTGTAGGTCTCGCCCCAGGTCTGGCGCAGGTCGCCGTGCACGATGGCCAGGCGGTCGGGGTAGACCTCGGCCGTGCGCTCGATGAACGCCAGCGGCGAGAGCGGCGCGTGGTTGGCTTCGTTGCGGGGCAGATGCTGGTCGTACATGCTGGTCACGGCTGGTTTCCTTGGTTTATTGAAAACAAAATCCTTCTATTACAGCAACGCTGGCTGACAGCGGGCTGAAAGCAATAGGGGTAAACGCGAATCGGTTTGCGCGGACAATCACGGCTGTGTCGATTCCCCAATCTTTCATCCAGGAGCTGCTGTCCCGCGTCGACGTGGTCGATGTCGTCGGACGCTACGTGCAGCTCAAGAAAGGCGGGGCCAACTTCATGGGCCTGTGCCCCTTCCATGGGGAGAAGTCGCCCTCCTTCAGCGTCAGTCCCTCCAAGCAGTTCTACCACTGCTTCGGCTGCGGCAAGAACGGCAACGCCATCGGTTTCCTCATGGACCACGCAGGCATGGGCTTCGTCGAAGCGGTGCAGGACCTGGCGCAGAGCGTGGGCCTGGCCGTGCCGCAGGACGATGCCTCGCCCCAGGAGCGCGAGCGCGCCGCCGCCGCGCGCCAGAAGCAGGCCACGCTGACCGACGTGCTGGAAAAAGCCGGCGAATCCTGGCGCAAGCAGCTCAGGGCCTCGCCGCGCGCGGTAGCCTACCTCAAGGGCCGGGGCGTCTCGGGGCAGATCGCCAAGCGCTACGGCCTGGGCTACGCGCCAGAGGGCTGGCGCAACCTGGCCAGCGTCTTCCCCGAGTACGACAGCCCGCTGCTGCACGAATCGGGCCTGGTGATCGTGGGCGAGGAGGACGGCAAGCGCTACGACCGCTTCCGCGACCGCATCATGTTCCCCATCCGCAACGTCAAGGGCGAGTGCATCGGCTTTGGCGGGCGCGTGCTGGGCGACGAGAAGCCCAAGTACCTCAACTCGCCCGAAACGCCGGTGTTCCACAAGGGCCGCGAACTGTACGGCCTGTTCGAGGCGCGCACCGCCATCCGCGAGGCCGGCTACGCCCTGGTGACCGAGGGCTACATGGACGTGGTGGCCCTGGCGCAGCTCGGCTTCGGCAACGCCGTGGCCACGCTGGGCACGGCCTGCACCAGCGAGCACGTGCACAAGCTGTTCCGCTTCACCGACCAGGTCGTCTTCAGCTTCGACGGCGACGCGGCGGGCCGCCGCGCGGCGCGCAAGGCGCTGGACGGCGCCCTGCCCTACGCCAGCGACACGCGCGCCATCAAGTTCCTGTTCCTGCCCGCCGAGCACGACCCCGACAGCTTCATCCGCGCCCACGGCCCCGAGGCGTTCGCGCGCCACGTCGGCGACGCCATGCCACTGAGCCGCTTCCTGGTCGAAGCCGCCAGCGAAGGCTGCGACCTGGGCCTGGCCGAAGGCCGCGCCCACATGGCCACCAACGCCCGCGCCCTGTGGACCGCGCTGCCCGACGGCGCGCTCAAGCGCCAGCTGCTCGCCGAGCTGGCCCAGCTGGCGCAGCTCGACGCCCGCGACCTGGCCGACCTGTGGAGCCACGGCGCGGCGCCCGCGCCCGCCCGTGCGCCCGCCCCCGGACAGGAGCCGCCCCCCTGGGAACACGGCGCCCCGCCCGCCTTCGCTGGCAACTTCCCCTCCCGCCCCGCCGCAGGCCCCGGCCAGGGCAGCCGGGGCAACTGGAAAAACCGCGGCGCCAAGGCCTGGGCCCCACCCTACCAGGGGCCCCGCCCCTCGCCCGTGAGCCGCGCCGACCAGGCCGCGCGGCTGCTGCTGTCGCACATGGCGTTTCTGGAAGAGCTGACGCACGACGACCACGACGCCCTGGGCGCCCAGCCCGCCCCGCACGGCCCGCTGTTCGCCTGGCTGGAGCAGGAGTGGCACGAGCACGGCGCCCAGCCCTGGGCCGTGCTGCGCGAAAGCCTGCGCGGCCAGGGCTGCGAGAGCCTGGCCGCGCAGCTGATGAGCGGCCCGCATGCCCAGCCGGAGGGCGACCTGCCGGAAATCCGGCGCGAACTACGCGGCGTGCTCAACCGCATGCGCATGGACCGCATCAAGCAGCAGGAGACCGAGGCCGTGGCCGCCCTGCGCACCGACCCCGCAGCCGCCCAGCGCCTGCGCGCCCTGCAGGCCCAGCGCCTGGAGCTGGAAGCGCTGGAGGCGCTGGCGCGCAAAGCCTCTTGACTTTTTTCTTTTCCTTGGGAACTTTTTAAACCGATATAATCCAAGGTTGACTGGCAAGAGCGACAGCAGCACCTCCGGACCGGGCCAGCGTGGATTCCACGCCCATTGCAGCAAGTGCACGGCCCACATTACCGCAAGGACTGCACACCAAATGTTCGCCCAGACATCTTGCCCCGAGGGTTCCCCTCCACACGGCCCAGGCCGTGTGTGCTCCATGCGCCGGTTTCCGTGGCGCTTGCGTTTTCTTTGTGTGTCCCTTTTTTGACGCTGAGGTTATCCATGCCCGTGCAAAAGTCCGCGAAGTCTGCCAAGCCTGCCGCAGATGCCGCTGAAAAAACCGTTTCCCTCCCGGCCGCCAAAGCCGCAACGAAAGCGTCCACCGTGTCCACACCCAAAAGCAAAGCCCAGCTGCTCAAAGAAGCCGCCGATGAATTGTTGAAGAACGCCGAAGCGCAAGAGAAGAAGAAGCCCGCGCGCAAGCCCAAGGCCACCGCGGACGCCGATGCCGCAGCCGCCGAGGAAGCCCCCAAGAAGAAGGCCGGCCGCCCCGCCAAGGCCGCGGGTGCCGACGACACGGACGCCAAGCCCAAGGCCGCCGCCAAGGCACCGGCCAAGCGCGGACGCAAGCCCAAGGCCAAGGAAGAAGGCGAAGGCATGGGCGACGACGCCGACCTGTCGGACATCGAATCCGAATTGGAAGGCGAAGTCGAGGAAGCGCCGGTGGCCGATGTCGCCACCGAGAAGGTCAAGCCCCTGCGCATGAAGATCAGCAAGGCCAAGGAACGCGCCTTGATGAAGGAGTTCGGCCTGGACGAAACCGTCCTGTCCGAGGAAGACCTGGCCAAGCGCCGCTCGCTGCTCAAGAAGCTCATCACGCTGGGCAAGACGCGCGGCTACCTGACGCGGGTCGAGATTTCCGACCACCTGCCCGACAAGCTGGTGGACGCCGAGACCATGGAAGTCGTGGTCGCCATGCTCAACGACATGGGCGTGGCCGTGTACGAGCAGACGCCCGATGCCGAAACGCTGTTCCAGAACAACGTGACGCCCACGGCCACCACCGTGGAAGAAGCCGAGGAAGAGGCCGAGGCGGCCCTGTCCACCGTCGATTCCGAATTCGGCCGCACCACCGACCCCGTGCGCATGTACATGCGCGAGATGGGCACGGTGGAGCTGCTCACGCGCGAGGGCGAGATCGAGATCGCCAAGCGCATCGAGGGCGGCCTGCAGGACATGATGGAAGCCATCAGCGCCTCGCCCGCCACCATCGCCGAGATCCTCAACATGGCCGAGGAAATCCGCGAGGGCAAGGTCGTCATTTCCACCGTGGTGGACGGTTTCGTCGACGCCGACGAAAACGACGACTACGTGGCCGAGGAAGACTTCGACGAGTACGACGAAGCCGACGACGACGACGGCAAGGGCGGCTCCAAGGCGCTGACCAAGAAGCTCGAAGAGCTGAAGAACGAGGCCCTGCGCCGCTTCGACAAGCTGCGCGAGCAGTTCGAGAAGATGCACAAGGTGTACGACAAGGACGGCTACGGCGGCGCCACGTACATGAAGATCCAGCACACGATCTCGGCCGAGCTGATGACCATCCGCTTCACCGCCAAGACCATCGAGAAGCTGTGCGACATGGTGCGCGCCCAGGTGGACGACGTGCGCAAGAAGGAACGCGAGCTGCGCCGCATCATCGTGGACAAGTGCGGCATGCCGCAGGACACCTTCGTCAAGGACTTCCCGCCCAACCTGCTGAACCTGCAATGGGTGGAGCAGCAGGCCAGCGCCGGCAAGCCCTGGAGCGCCGTGCTGCAGCGCAACATCCCGCCCGTGCAGGAACTGCAGCAGAAACTGATCGACCTGCAGACCCGCGTGGTGGTGCCGCTGTCCGAGCTCAAGGACATCAACAAGCGCATGAACGCCGGCGAAATGGCCTCGCGCGACGCCAAGAAGGAGATGATCGAGGCCAACCTGCGCCTCGTGATCTCCATCGCCAAGAAGTACACCAACCGCGGCCTGCAGTTCCTCGACCTGATCCAGGAAGGCAACATCGGCCTGATGAAGGCCGTGGACAAGTTCGAGTACCGCCGCGGCTACAAATTCTCGACCTACGCCACGTGGTGGATCCGCCAGGCGATCACCCGCTCCATCGCGGACCAGGCCCGGACCATCCGCATCCCGGTGCACATGATCGAGACCATCAACAAGATGAACCGCATCAGCCGCCAGCACCTGCAGGAGTTCGGCTTCGAGCCCGATGCGTCGATCCTGGCGGCGAAGATGGAGATCCCCGAGGACAAGATCCGCAAGATCATGAAGATCGCCAAGGAGCCGATCTCGATGGAAACCCCCATCGGCGACGACGACGACAGCCACCTGGGCGACTTCATCGAGGACAGCGCCAACACCGCGCCCATCGACGCCGCCATGCAGGCCGGCCTGCGCGACGTGGTGAAGGACATCCTCGACGGCCTGACCCCACGCGAGGCCAAGGTGCTGCGCATGCGCTTCGGCATCGAAATGTCCACCGACCACACACTGGAAGAAGTGGGCAAGCAGTTCGACGTGACGCGCGAACGCATCCGCCAGATCGAGGCCAAGGCGCTGCGCAAGCTGAAGCACCCGAGCCGCAGCGACAAGCTGCGCAGCTTCATCGACTCGCTGTAAGCGCCCAGCCGCAGCCGCCAGCCCGGCCCCGCCATCGCGCAGGGCCGGGCTTTTTTGCGCCCAAGCACCCGCCGCTTCGTGCTGGCCGCCAGCCACGGCGAGGCCTGGCCTGCATGCGCCATGCGCGTTTCAAGCCTTTTCTGGCCCTACCCCTTGCACAGCAAGCGCTGCCAGCTATCATTCTTGCAGCGTCGTGCCGCTTCGTGGCATCGCGGCTGTCATGCCAGCGGTGTCCGTCCGCCAACCTTCAACGGGGAAATTCCATGAAAGCATCCGCTTCCGCCTTGTTCGCCGCCGCCCTCCTGTGCGCCTGCAGCGCCACCCCGCCCGCACCGGCCGACCTTGACGTGGCCTTTACCTGCACCCACGGCGAGTCGGTTTCCGTGCGCTTTTCACCCGCCCACGGCACCGCCGTCCTGACACGCCACGGCGAGCGCATGGAACTCCAGCAGCAGCCCAGCGGCTCTGGCTTCATCTACAGCAACGGCCCCAACACCATTCGCGGCAAAGGGGACGACCTGACCCTTGAGATCGGCCGCATGGCACCGATCCAGTGCAAGGCCCGGTGAAGAAAGCAGCGACCATGGCCCTTGACTATCGCTGGCTTCACGACACGGTACGCGCGCGCTTTGCCTCCGACGAAGCCATGGAAGCCTTCCTGCCCCAGGCGCTCACCGCCGAGGAATTGAGAAGCAAAGGCGACGACCGCTACCTCTCCGCCATGAGCCAGCGGGTCTTCCAGGCGGGAATGCAGCACGCGGTGGTCGATGCCAGGTGGCCCGAATTCGAGAAAGCCTTCGCGGGCTTCGAGCCCGGGCAAATGGTGTTGCTCGGCCCGGAGCAGATGGAAGGCCACATGCAAAACGACCGGATCATCCGCGACCGCGCCAAGCTGCAAAGCATTGCGAAGAATGCCCGGTTCATCCTGGACATCCGCCAGGCGCACGGCAGTTTTGGCGGTTTTCTTGCCGATTGGCCCGGCAGCGACACCACCGGCCTGTGGCATGTACTGGCCCAGCGCGGCGCCCGCCTGGGCGGGCGCTCGGCGGCCGGTTTCCTGCGCCTGGCCGGGAAGGACACCTTCCTGCTGACCAGCCACGTGGTGGCGCGCCTGGTGGCCGCGGGCATCATCGGCCGCACGCCCACCAGCCAGCGCGACCTGCAAGCCGTGCAGCATGCGTTCAATGCGTTGCAGCAAAGCGCGGGCAGGCCGCTGTGCCAGTTGTCGGCCATGCTGGCGTTGAGCATCCATCCGGCCTTCTGACGGCGCATCGCATGCACGGCACGCTCGAAACACCCCGGCTGCGCCTGCGCCCATGGACGGCGGCGGACCGCGCGCCTTTCGCGGCCCTGAACGCCGATCCGCGCGTGATGGCGTTCTTTCCCGCGCCGCTCACCCGGGCGCAGAGCGACGCCATGGCGGACCGCTGCGAGGCCCTGGTGCGCGAGCACGGCTGGGGGCCCTGGGCCGTGGAGGCGAAGGCGGATGGCGCCTTCATCGGCTGCGTCGGGCTGCATGTGCCGTCGCCCCTGCTGCCCTTTTCGCCCTGCGTGGAGGTGCTCTGGCGCCTGGCCCGCGCGTACTGGGGCCAGGGGCTGGCCTCGGAAGCCGCCGCGCAGGCGCTGCGCTTCGGCTTCGAGACGCTGGGGCTGGAAGAAATCGTCGCGTTCACCACCGTAGGCAACCGCCGCTCCCGCGCGGTCATGGAGCGCCTGGGCATGCACGCCGCGGGCACCTTCGCGCACCCGCTGCTGGAGGCCGGCAGCCCCTTGCTCCAGCACGCGCTGTACCGGCTGCGGCGCGGCGGCGCGCAGGCATAGCGGGCAGCGTGCCGTGGTGCGGCCATGGCACGCCCGCCACGGCGCGCGACAATCACGCCTGCTCTCTCGCACCCAGGATTCGCCATGACGCCCACTGCCGCCCCCGCCTCCCGCCTGTCGTTCGCCATCATGGGCGCCGGGGCCGTGGGCTGCTACTTCGGCGCGCTGCTGGCGCAGGCGGGCCACACCGTGCGGCTGGTGGGGCGGCCGGCGCACGTGCAGGCCATCGCGGCCCACGGCCTGCGCCTGCAAACCGCCACGCAGGACACGCACGTGCCGCTGCAGGCCAGCACCGAGGCCCGCGCCGTGCAAGGCGCCGACGTGGTGCTGCTGTGCGTCAAATCCACCGGCACCGAAGCGGCGGCGCGGCAGATGCAGCCCCACCTGGCCCCCGGCGCGCTGGTGCTGACGCTGCAGAACGGCGTGGACAACGACGCGCGCGTGCGCGCCGTGCTAGGCCCCGGCCACCCGGTGGTGGCCGCCGTGGTGTACGTGGCCACGGCCATGGCGGGGCCGGGGCATGTGCGGCACTTCGGGCGCGGCGAGCTGGTGGTGGGCCCGTCGCCCGCCAGCGCGCGCCTGGCGCAGGCGCTGGGGCAGGCGGGTGTCCCCACCGAGGTGTCGGACAACGTGCGCGGCGCGCTGTGGGCCAAGCTGGTCATCAACTGCGCGTACAACGCGCTCTCGGCCATCGTGCAGCAGCCCTACGGCTGGCTCATGGCGCAGGACGGCGCCAGCGCGGTGATCGACGACCTGGTGGCCGAGTGCCTGGCCGTGGCCCGGGCTGACGGCGTGCAGCTGCCGGACGGCATCCGCGCCGCCGTGCAGGACATCGCGCGGACGATGGCCGGCCAGCGCTCCTCCACCGCGCAGGACCTGGCACGCGGCCGGCCCACCGAGATCGCGCACCTCAACGGCTACGTGGTGCAGCGCGGCACGGCGCTGGGGCTGCCCACGCCGGTCAACCGCGCGCTGCTGGTGCTGGTGCGCATGCTGGAGGCGAAATCAATGGCCTGAATGGCCTCTAGCCCTTGCTGGGAAAGCGCCAGAAGCTATGAAAAAAGGAGTGCATCACCCCAGTGCGGCACTCCCTTTTTTCGATGGTTCCAGCCCGGCCTTGCGCTGGATCGCGCCGAAGCCAGATACAGCAGGTCTCTCCATCACTTGGGCCGCAAGGTGTTCATGCCCCCGTACCGGGCCTGTCCGGCAAACTCACGCCACTCACCGCAAGGCCCGCATGCGCAATGGCTCGCTTCATTGGGCGCCCTCCCGCACAAAGACTTCCTTGGCAGCCGCCAACCCATTGAGCGCCGCCGGAAAGCCGGCATAAACCGCCATCTGCATGATGGTTTCGACGATCTCCGTGCGCGTGACGCCCACGTTGAGCGCGCCCTGAACGTGCACCTTGAGTTGGGGCGCTGCATTGCCCAGCGCAGTCAGCGCGGCGACGACGGCGATTTCACGGCTTTTCAGGTCAAGGCCGGGGCGGGAATACACGTCGCCAAAAGGAAACTCGATCAGGTAGCGGGCGAAGTCCGGGGCAATGTCTTCCAGGCTTCGCAATACGTTCTCACCAGCCTCGCCGTCGATTTCACGCAGCTTAGCGAGTCCGCGCTCGTAGCGGTTTTCGATGTTCATCAGCATGTCCTTCACCAGAGATTGAATCCGGCGCCAAGGACTGCTCCAACCAGCGGTAATGCGCGATCTTCGCCTGCAAAGCATCTGCGGATTGGCGCATCGCTTCGATTTCCGCCAGAACTTCCGTCAAGTGTTCTTCCAGCATCTGGCGACGATCCGGCACCGTCGAGTCCCCAGCGCCGCGTAGTTCTGCGAACGCCTGCATCTTGCCGATGGGCATGTGCGTCGTTCGCAAGCGCAGCAGGAATTCGATCCAAGCCATGTCGGATGCCGCATAGCGCCGCTGGCCTCCCGCCGCACGGCCAACCGGGGCGATCAGCCCGATGCGCTCGTAGTAGCGAAGGGTATGGGCCGTCAGGCCCGTGCGCCGGGCGACTTCTTCAATGCTCAGAAGAGATTCCATGGCGCGATCCTAGAAGTTGGAGTGCGCTCTAAGTCAACCACTTCAGGTTGATTCGACGGCCGCGCGAATTGGCTGCCGCAGGCCGTGCAGCCGTGGCATGCCGAACCACCTGAAGCCGCGATAAAGCTTGGCCCCTTGCCGTCGGCCCGCCAGGTTGCTCCACGGTTTGCCGTCGCCATGTCCCCATGCGGCCCTTGGCCCATCCAGAGCCAAGGGCACGCAAGTTCAGAACTCGTAGTTGGCCGAGACCCACAGGCGGCGGCCCTCCTGCGGGTTGCGGTAGATGTTGCCCGCCTGCGCTGCCGCGCCCGGCACGTTGTAAATGCGGTAGTCGATGAAGCTCTTGTTGAGCAGGTTGTAGACCGCCGCGCTCACGGTGAACTGCGGGTTTACGCGCCACGCGCCGCCCAGGTGCAGCAGGGTATAGGCCTTGTAGTCGCCCAGCGCCGCAGCCGCCGCGCGCGTGGCGGCGGTGGTGCCGGGGTCGCGGTAGCGTTCGCTGCGGTACTCGCCGCGCAGCCAGACGTTCCAGTTCGCCGCCAGCGCCCAGTCCAGGCGCGCGTTGAGCGCGTGCTCGGGCGTGTCGGTCAGCGGCTGGCCCTTGCTGGCGCCGCTCTTTTGCTCGCTGTGCGTGTAGGTGTAGTTGGCGCTGGCCGACCAGCCGCGCGCCAGCGGGAGCTTGGCGTTGAGCTCGATGCCGCGCGTCACCGCTTCGTCCACGTTCACCTGCTGGCCGAACAGATCCACGTTGGGCCAGTTGCCGAAGTCCACGCAGCCGGGGCGGTTGGGCGAGGCGGCGTAGCGGCAGTTGGGCAGGCCGGTGCCGCTGGTGATCTTGTCCTTGAACTCGTTGTTGAACAGCGTGGCGCTGGCCAGCACGCCCTGCTGGTTGTCGAAGTACAGGCCCAGTTCGACGTTCTGGCTGGTCTCGGGCTTGAGCGTGGGCGTGCCGATCAGCGGGATCGTGCCCTGGCCGCCGAAGCCGTTGATGCCGGGCGTGAGCTGCTCGACGCGCGGCGTCTTGTAGCCATGGCTCACGCCGCCCTTGAGCGTCCACTGCGGCGCGGCGTTCCACACACCGTAGACGCGCGGGCTGGCCTTGCCGCCGAAGATGCTGTGCTTGTCGTAGCGCACGCCCATGGTGAGCTTGAAGGCGTCGGTCAGGCTCCACTCATCCTCGGCGAACAGCGCCTTCTGCGTGAACTTGAAGTTCTCCGGCGCCACGCCGTCCTGCATCCTGGCGTCCCACCACTGGCCGCCCACGGTGCTCAGGTGGCTGCCGCCCCAGGGCAGCACCAGCTTGGTGTCGAACACCTTGCTCTCCACCTCCAGCGTGCGCCCGCTGCCCGCCACGGCGCCGGGCGTGCCCGGGGGAATGGTGCGGCCAATGGTCTCGGTGCGGTTGGCCTGGTAGCTCGTGTCCCAGGTGCCGAAGCCGTAGCGGCCGGTGTGCGCCAGCACCACCTGGTCGCGGTTGAACTTGAGTTCGGGGCCGTAGCCGCCCTGCATGCCCTGGGTGCCCAGGCGGTTGCCGGCGTTGTCGTAGGTCTGGCGGCCGGTGTCCACGTCGAGCGTGATGTCGTGGTAGCGGTTGGGCGTGAGCGTGAGGCGCGCGCCCAGGTTGTGCACGTCGCTCCTGGCGGGGTTGGAGCCCATGATGGGGATCTGCTCCTTGCCGCCGACGCCGGCGTAGCGGATGTCGGCCGCGCCGCGGTGGAAGGTGCTGCCGCGCAGCGTGAGGCCGGCCACGTCCGTGCGCAGCGGGCCGCTCAGGTAGAAGCGGGCGGCGCGCGTGTCGCCGAAGGCCGACTCCTGCTGCAGCGCGTAGTCGGCGCCGACCGCGCCGGCCCAGGTCTTGCCCACCTTGCGCGTGATGATGTTGATGACGCCGCCCATGGCGTCGGAGCCGTAGAGCGTGGACATGGGGCCGCGGATGACCTCGATGCGCTCGATCGCCGAGACCGGCGGCAGGAAGCTGGTCTGCGTGCCCATGAAATCGTTGGGCGCGACGTTGCCCGGGGCGTTCTGGCGCCGGCCGTCGATGAGGATCAGCGTGTAGTCGCTGGGCATGCCGCGGATGCTGATGTTCAGGCCGCCGGTCTTGTCGGTGGCCGCGCCGATGTCCACGCCCTCCACGTCCTCCAGCGCCTGGGCGATGCTGTTGAAGCGCTTTTGCTCCAGCTGCTCGCGCGTGATGACGGTGATGGAGGCCGGCGCCTCCCGGACGTCCTGCTCGAAGCCCGAGGCGGAGATCACCACCTCCTTGAGCGAGGCGGCCTCCGGGGCCTGGGCCTGGGCGCTGGCGGCGCCAAGGCCCGCGATCAGGGCGGCCAGGACAGAGCGATGCAGCGGACAGGCGCCGCGCGGGATACGTTGCATGGAAAACGACTCCAGAAAAGAAAGAACGGGAAAGACGAAGGCCCGGTCATGCTCTGGAGTGTTTTGTTCTGCACACAGGGGCTATCAGAGAGAAATTATTACAAACGAGAATGATTTGTGTTTGATTTGTATCCATCTTGTGCCCGCATCGTCTCAGAAATGCGACAAAACCGCCGCGTGCCCTGCGGGCCGCAGGCTGCCGCGCCGGTCAGATCACTCTGTTTTTCATAGCACCCTGCGCTTTCCACGCAAGGGATGGAGTCCGATTCGGCTTGAAAGACCCCAGCGCCAGCCCAGGCTCAATACACGTCGCGCCGCAGGCGCCCGTCCCGCACCATGGCGTCCACCACGGCATCGCCGAGCACCGTGCGCAGCGCTTCGTCCACGCCCTGCGCCATGCCCTGCAGGCTGCCGCAGACGTAGAGGGCCGCGCCCTGCCCCAGCACCCAGTCGCGCAGCAGCCCGGCCTGCGCGGCCAGCCGGTGCTGGACGTAGATGCGCTGCGCCTGGTCGCGCGAGAACGCGAGATCGAGCCGCGCCAGCACGCCCTCGGCCTGCCAGCGCAGCAGTTCCTCGCGGTGCAGGAAGTCGTGCGCCGCCGCGCGCTCGCCGAACACCAGCCAGTTCGGCCCCGCCCCCTGCGCGGCGCGCGCGCGCAGGTGGCCGCGCAGCCCCGCCAGGCCGGTGCCGTTGCCGATGAGGATGAGCGGCCGCCCCGCGTTGCCCGCGAGGCGGAAGTTGCCGTGCGGGCGCAGCCGCATGTCCACCGTGGCGCCCGGCGCCAGGCCCTGGCACAGCCACTGCGAAGCCAGGCCGGGGCGGCCATCGGCACGCACGGCCGCGCGCACCAGCAGGTGCACGCAGCCATCGGCAGCGATGGAGGCGATGGAATAGTCGCGCGGGCGCTCCGGGTCGGCGGGCACGCGCACTTCGGCCAGGTCGCCCGATTGCCAATCCGCCGCCACGCCCGGCGGCGGCGCGAACGCCAGGTGGAACACCGCCCCGCCCGCGCTGCCGGGGTTCAGGTGGATGCGCTCGGCCAGCCGCCAGGGCGCGAACGCCGGGGCCTGCCACGCGGGCGTGGCGTCCAGCAGCGCCACCTGGCCCAGGTGCTGCTGCCAGCGGCGCAGCGCCTCGGGGGCGCCGTTGTCCATCTCCACGGCATCGAACAGGGCCTCGGCGCCGCTGGCCGCGAGCCACGCGGCCAGCGCCTGGCCGAAGCCGCAGAAGCGCGCGTACTGCCGGTCGCCCAGCGCCAGCACGCCGCAGCGCAGGTGCGCCAGCGCCAGGGGCCGCGCCATGCAGCCCTGCTGGAAAGCGGCGGCGTTGTCGGGCGCGTCGCCCTCGCCGTAGGTGCTGGCCACGAACAGCGCGGTGCGCGTGCGCGCGAGCAGCGCGGCATCGACGGCGCCGAGCGCGCACAGGTGCACGGACTCGCCGGCGGTGTGCAGCAGGCGCGCCGTCTCGTGCGCGATGGCCTCGGCCTGGCCGGTCTGGCTGGCGTAGGCCACCAGCACCGGCTGGCTGCCCGCGGGCGCGGCGGCCAGGGCCGCGGCCTCGGCCCGGGCGGCGCGCGCACGGCGCCGCGCGCGCCGCCACAGGCCCAGGCACAGCGCGGCGTAGAGCAGCACGCACAGCGCGGCGAGCAGCCAGCGCGCCTGCGGGGCCAGGGCGCTCATGCGCCGTCCGCCGGAAAGAACGACGTGGCGCGAAACACCGTGCCCGCCCCGGTGCGCTCGCACCACTGCGCGGCCACGCCATGGGCCTGCGCGAAGTCCAGGCCCTGCCGCGGCCCGAGCACCGTGAGCAGCGTGGCCAGCGCGTCGGCCTGCATGCATTCGGCATGCAGCACGGTGACGCTGGCCAGCGCATGGCGCACCGGCTCGCCGCTGCGCGGGTCGATGGTGTGCGAATAGCGGCGCCCGCCGTGCTCGAAGGCGTGCCAGTGGTCGCCCGAGGTCGCCACGGCCTGTTCGCGCAGCGCCAGCACGCGCGCGGGCAGGCCCGCCACGGCGTCCACCGCCACGCGCCAGGGCTGGCCGCCGGGGCGCACGCCGCGCGCGCGCAGTTCGCCGCCCACTTCCACCAGGAAGTCGGTGAAGCCCAGGCCGGCGAGCGCCTGCGCCGCCAGGTCCACCGCATAGCCCTTGGCGATGCCGCACAGGTCCAGGTGCGCGCCGCCGGGCTGCAGGGCGCGGCGCGCCGGCGCGTCCAGCGCGATGCGCCCGAAGCCGACGCGCGCACGCGCCGCCGCCAGCGCCGCCGCGCCGGGCACGGCGGCCCGGTGCGGCGCCAGCGGATCGGGCCGGGGGCCGAAGCCCCACAGGTCCACCAGCGGGCCCACGGTCGGGTCCCACGCGCCGCCGCTGGCCTGGGCCCAGGCGAAGGCGCTGTGCAGCACGGTGAAGAATTCGGCGGGCAGCGCGTGCCAGCTCCCGGCCGGCGCGCGGTTGAAGCGCGAGAGGTCGGAATCCGCCTCCCACGGGCTCATCTGCCGCACCACGAGCGCCAGCGCCGCCTCCACGGCCGCGCGCACGGGCACGAGCGGCACGAAGCCCGGGTTGTCCAGGCGCACCGACCAGCGCGTGCCCATGGCCTGCCCGGCGAGCGTTTGCAGCCGGGCCGGGTCGGCATGGCGCGGCACGGCCGCCGCGCCCTGGGCCGCCCCGCTGGCGCCGGCCCATGCGCCGCGCAGCACGTCGGCCGCGAAGCGCACGCGCGGCGGCGCGGCGGGGGTGGCGGCGGCGAAGCTCAGGGCAGCACCTCCACCGTGCCCACGTAGGACAGGCGGCGCTCCTTGGCCTGGGGCAGCGAGGTCTTCTGGTCCTTCACGTCGGCATCGATCCAGTACATGCCGGCCTGCGGCCAGGTGACGCTGAAACGGCCGCTGGCATCGGTCGTGGCCTTGATCGCGCCCACGGCATCGCGGTAGCGCGTGCCGCCCGGCACCAGCACCACTTCGAGGTCCGGCACGGGCTTGCCGTCCAGGTGGAAGGCGAAGGTGGCCTTCTCCCCCTTGGCCAGGTCGTTGGGGTGGGTCACGGGCACCAGCTCCAGGCCCTGACGCGCGGGCGCGACGGCGCTGGGCTTGCCCACGGTGACGAAGGTCTCGACCCGGCCGACGGCCTGGGTGACGGCCAGGTCCACCGCGTCGGCCGGCACCTCGGCGGCGAACTTCTCGGGCGTGCCGCGCCAGCGGCGGGGCTGGCCCGTGGCCTTGTCCTTGTAGCTGGCGAAAAGGCCATTGCTGAGCACGGCGAGGCGGTAGGTGCCGGCCTGCTGCAGCTCCAGGTCGAACACGCTGCGCAGCTTGCCCTTGTGCACGTTCTGCGGCGCCACGGACGCGCCATCGGGCGCCGTCACGGCGAGGCCGTCGAGGTTCAGCGGAACGTGGTTGAAGAAGAACAGGTCGTTGGACACGGCCGCGTCCACGGTGATCCATTCGGCCTTGGAGAGCACGGTGGACGACGGCAGCAGCCAGACGTTGTGCGCCTGCGCCGACGTGAACGCGCCGCACAGGGCAACGAGGCAGGCCGCGATGCGGCCAGGAAAGCGGGGCTTGGAGTGCATGGGAAATCCTTTGGCAAGAGACGTGAAAGGCTTGATGGATAGCCTCAAGGCTTGAGCTCGACGGCGATCTCGCCCAGCTCGCTGCTGCCCTTGGCGCGCAGCGTCTCGGCCTGGGACGCGGGCCAGCGCAAGGGCACGCTGACCACCTCGCGGCCGCCGACTTCGCGCACGGCCTCGACCACCAGCTTGTAGTCCCCCGGCGGCAGCTTGGGCAGCGGATTGGTGCCTTCGGTGAAGCCGAGCTGGTGCTTGCCCGCGGGGCGCGTGGGGCCCGTCACGCCGTCGATGGGCACGGCCAGGTCGCGGCCGGCGCGGCGCCACCACTGGCGCATGTCCTTGAGCCACTTGGTGCCCTCGGCGTTCTTCATCTTCACGTCGTACCACACGGCCAGCGTGGCGGCGACGCTGGCGTCGGGCCGCTCGATCCACACGGCCACGTAGGGGCAGTGGTATTCGGCCACGTCGAGGCGCGGAATTTCCACGCCCACGCCCAGGCCGGCGGCAAACGCCGGGAGCGCCCCCACGGAGGCACCTACCGCGGTGCCCAGGGCGGCCGTGTAGCGCAATGGCAGAGAGGTTTTCATAGGCAGTCAGCTTTCAGTGGATCAACAGGAGCGCCAGCAGCACCGGCACGAGCAGCCCCAGGCCGGCCACCGGCCAGGTGAAGGGGCGGTTGCCGGCGTGCATCTGCAGGATGAACAGCCCGGTGGCGGTGAACACCAGGCAAGCGGCGGCGAAGAGGTCGATGAACCAGCTCCAGGCGGCGCCGGTGTTGCGGCCCTTGTGCAGGTCGTTGAAGTAGGCGATCCAGCCCCGGTCGGTGGCTTCGTACTCGGCCTCGCCGTCGGCCAGCGCCACGCGCAGCCAGGCATCGCCGCCGGGCCGCGGCAGGGAGACGTAGACCTCCTCGGCCGACCACTCGGCCTCGCGCCCCGCCGCCTCCAGCCCCCACTGGGCGCGCGCCCAGTCGGCCAGCGGCGCGGGCACGGCACCGGGCCGCGTGCCCTGGCGCGCCTGCGCGGCGGCGAGTTCGGCGCGCAGCGCCTCGGGCACGGCGGCCACGCCGCGCACCACACGGGGCCTGGCCTCGATCTGCCCCGCATGGTTGAGCGTGATGCCGGTGATGGCGAACAGCAGCATGCCCACCAGGCACAGCGCGGAGCTGACCCAGTGCCATTCGTGCAGCATCTTGAGCCAGTAGGCGCGGCGCCGCGGGTTCGGGGGGGTGGATGTCATCGGAGAGAAAAAAGCGGAACAGCGATTTTAGGCACACCAAATAAAAGTAAGTCGCATTTACAAAGACTTTACCCGTGATCCCCTCCAATCGGCCTCCAGCCCTTACCCAGAAAGCGCAAGCAGCTATCAAACCAGGAGCATTGAGGCCTTACGAAGGGCCGGGCGGAAGGCTCCTCCATAAAATGCGAATGATTCTCACGAAATAGCCCACCCCCATGCCGCCCCTGCCGCCCGCCCAGCGCCCGCTGGCCGCCGCCTTCTTCGCCGAGCACCAGCCCTGGCTGCTGGGCCGGCTGCACCAGCGCCTGCGCAACCGCGCCGATGCCGAGGACCTCGCCTCCGAGACCTTCGTGCGCGTGGTCGCCCAGCCCGACCTGGCGGCGGTGGGCACGCCGCGCGCCTTCGTCGCCACCCTCGCCAAGCGCGTGCTGTTCGACTTCTGGCGCCGCCGCGACCTGGAGCGCGCCTACCTCGACGCCATCGCCCACCTGCCCGAGGCGCTCGCGCCCTCGCCCGAGGAACGCGCGCTGCTGCTCGAATCGCTGGAAGGCATCGCCCGCGCGCTCGACGGCCTGCCCGACAAGGCGCGCCGCGCCTTCCTCATGAGCCAGCTCGACGAACGCACCTACGCCGACATCGCCACGCGCCTGGGCGTGTCGGCCAGCATGGTGCGCAAATACATGGTGCAGGGCTGGCAGGCCTGCGCCCAGGCCCTGGCGGAACCGGCATGAGCACGCCCACCGACGACGCCATCGGCTGGCTGGTGCTGCTGCGCTCGGGCGAGGCCACCGCCGCCGACCAGACCGCCTTCACCGAATGGCTGCACGGCGACCCCGCCCGCAGCGCCGCCTGGCAGCGCCTGGCCGGTCCGGTGGACGGCGCCTTCGCCGCCGCGCGCGCCCTCAACCAGCGCGTGCCGGGGCAGGCCGACACCATCGCCCAGGCGCTGGCCGACGCCGCCACGCACGCCCAGCGCCGCCGCCGCATGCTGCGCGGCGCGCTGGCGCTGGGCGGCGTGGGCCTGGGCACGGGCCTGCTGGCCCAGCGCTTCACGCCGCTGCAAGACGCGCTGGCCGACCTGCGCACCGGCACCGGCGAGCGCCGCCGCTTCGCGCTGGCCGACGGCAGCACGCTGCTGCTCAACGCCCGCTCCGCCGTGGACGTGGCCGACACCGGCAGCGAACGCGCCGTGCGCCTGCGCGGGGGCGAATGCATCGCCAGCGTGCAGCCGGACGCGCTGCGGCCCTTCGCCGCCCGGTGCCGGGACGGCAGCGTCCGCGTGCAGGCCGGCGCGGCCGCCACGCGCTTTTTGCTGCGCCAGGAAAGCGAACGCAGCCTGGCCGTGGCGCTGCAAGGCAGCGTGGAGCTGGTCCCGGCCGGCGCGCCCGCCGCACGCCAATGGCTCGCCCCCGGCCAGGCCGCCTGGATGACGCCCACCAGCACCACCCCCGCCCCCGAGGCGGCGCCCACCGCCACGGCATGGCAACAGGGCCTGTTCGTCGTCAACGACCGCCCGCTGGGCGAGGTGGTGGCCGCGCTGCGCCCCTACCGGCACGGGCTGCTGCGCATCGCCCCCGAGGCGGCGCGGCTGCGCGTGCACGGCAGCTACCCGCTCGACGACACCGGCCGGGCGCTGGCCATCATCGCCGACACGCTGCCCGTGGCGGTGCATATGTACCGGGGCGGGTGGCTGGTGCGGATCGAGGCGGGGTGACACTGCAAAAACAACGCAGCAATAGCGCAAACAGCGAAGCCGATGCTGTCTTCATGTCCCCTCCTTGCGCGACCGGGGCACCCACCCGCCCCCTCGAAAAGCGCCCTCTTGCGAAGGAGCTTGCCGCCGTTTTCGCCCCCTACCAGACCCGCACGGGCCGCGCCTGACCTCGCCCATGCGAATCAGCCTGCCCATACCAACGCTTGACGATACTAACGCAGAACATTAGCATCTACTCATGGCGATTCAATCCTTCAAGTGCCCCGAGACACAAGCCCTGTTTGGCCTTGAGCGCGTGCGCCGCTGGGTAAACATCGAAGCCGTTGCCCTGCGCAAGCTGCGCATGCTTCATGCCGCTGCCGTGCTGCTGGATCTGCGGGTTCCTCCTGGCAATCGCCTGGAAGCCCTGTGTGGCGACAGAGAGGGGCAGCACAGCATCCGCATCAACGACCAGTGGCGCGTGTGCTTCGTGTGGACACCAGAAGGCCCGAAGGACGTTGAAATTGTTGACTACCACTGACGCGAGAGCGGCATTGTGGACTTTCGCAAGAGGCGATGAATATGACCAAGCAACTCACTCTACCGACCCCCGGTGAAATTCTCGCCGCGGAGTTTCTGGAACCCATGGGCCTGACGCAATACCGTCTGGCCCAGGCTATCCACGTCCCCCAAACCCGCATTGCCGCCATCATCAAGCATGGGCGCTCCATCACGGCTGACACGGCATTGCGCCTGGCCCGGTTCTTCGGAACCTCTGTTGAGTTCTGGCTCAACCTGCAAAGCCAGTACGACGCAGAGACAGCCCGCATGGAGCTAGGCGAAGAACTGGAGTCCATTGAGCCGTTCGCGGCGGTGGCCTGAGCCCCCCCTTTCTTCTTCGGCACAAACTCATGCATGGTGGTGATGGCTTCGTCCTCCAGGCGCGCATCCATGGCACGGGCACGCCAGCGGGGCGCATCTGAAAAATACAAGCCAAATCGGCCTCCAGCGCTTACCAGACAAGCGCGAGCAGCTATGAAAACAAGAGTTTCCGCCGCACCGCTCACGCTGGCCCGGAAAATTTTCTCGCACCCGCACTGACGCTTTTGCCCGCTCGTTGCACAGGAGGAATGAGGGCCACCTTCGCACGGCCCGACAACCCCCTGCCGCCATGCAACCCATCACCCCCCTCCGCGCGCAGCGCTTGCGCCCCACCATCCTCGCCGCCGCCCTCGCCCTGCTGGGCGCCGGGCCCCTGCCCGCGCTGGCGCAGGCCGCCGCCCTGCAGGCGGCACGGGGCCAGCACGCCTACGACATCCCGGCCCAGCCGCTGGGCCTCACGCTCACGCGCATCGCCACCGAAAGCGGCCAGCCCGTGTCGGTGGACGCGGCGCTGGTGCAGGGCATTGCCGCGCCCGCCGTGCGCGGCAGCTACACGGCCGAGCAGGCCGTGCGCGCCGCCCTTGCGGGCAGCGGGCTGGCCGTGGCGCGCACCGGCAGCGGCGCGCTGACGGCGGTGCGGGCGCCTGCCGTGCCCGCCGCATCCGTGCCTGCCCCTTCGCTCGGCGAAGTGCGCGTAACCGCCGAGGCCGAGCGCAGCGGCGCCACCGAGGGCACAGGCAGTTACCAGGCCACGGCGACCAATACCGCCGCCAAGCTCAGCCTGACGCCGCGCGAGACGCCGCAGACGGTGACCGTAGTGACGAGCCAGCAGATGCAGGACTTTGGGATGACCTCGGTGGATGATGCGGTCAAGACCGTCAGCAGCATGTTCTTCGCCGACCAGGGCAACAACGGCGCCAACTACTACAGCCGTGGGTTCCAGATGCAAACCCAGTACGACGGCGTGCCCAACCCCATCGGCATCAGCAACAACAACACCAATCCGCAGATCGACAATGCCTTCCTCGATCGGGTGGAGACGGTTCAGGGGGCAGCGGGCCTGTTGACGGGCGCAGGACAACCGGGTGGCACCATCAATCTGGTACGCAAGCGGCCTACCGAGACTTTCCAGGCATCGGCTGAAATGCAACTGGCCTCCTGGGACGGGCGGCGCATCGTGGGGGATATTTCCGCCCCGCTCACCGAATCGGGCCGCATCCGGGGCCGTGTGGTGGCCGTGGCGGACAACAGCAAATCCTTTGTGGACTACGCCTACCGCAACCGCCGCGCCATCTATGCCGTGGCCGAGGCCGACCTGACCGCCACCACCACGCTGGAAGCCAGCGTGCAATACCAGCGGGACACCGGGCGTAACCATCTGGGTGCGCCGTTCGCGGCGGACGGCAGCGAACCGGACATTCGCCGCACCGACTTTTTTGGCGATGGGGGAAGCCGCACCGTCAAGGACTACACACTGACCACGCTGGGCCTGACGCAGCGTCTGGCGGGCGATTGGCAGGCCAAGGCCAGCTTCTCCCATGACAGGACGAATTCCGACATCTTCCGTCCCAGCTATATCCTGGGTGAATTGGACATGGCGACCGGCGACGGCCTGATGCTGGCCCGACAACGCAGTCTGAACCAGGACTTGAGTTCCACTGCAGCGGACATCCATGCCTCCGGGCCGTTTCAATGGCTCGGGCGCAAGCACGAGGCGGCATTCGGCTTCAACGGCTCGACGATGCAGCGTACTTACACGGGTGCAGGCTATATCCCTCTGACACCCATCAACATCCATACCTTCGCCCCCCGTGCACTGGACGACATCCCCGGAGCCACCCCCTATTTCGGCGACACGAAGACAACCCAGCTGGGAGCCTACGGCGTGGCACGCTGGAGCGTGACCGATGCACTCAAGCTCATCACCGGCGTGCGTGTCAGCAACTACAAAGACGAGAACCTGCTTACAAAACGCACCAGCAGCGAGGAAAGCGGCGTCATCAGCCCCTATGCCGGGCTGATCTACGACCTGAACACCCAGGTTTCGGTCTATGCCAGCTATTCCGATATCTTCACCCCGCAAACCCAGAAGCAGGCGGACGGCGGCACCGTCAAGCCCGTGGTGGGCGCGAACTACGAGGCAGGCATCAAGGGCGAACTGCTGGACAAGCGCCTGAACGTGTCCGCCGCCGTGTTCCGCCTGGAGCAGACCAACCTGGCGCGGCGCGATGAATCCATCGTTCCCGACCCGGCCAACGCCTGCGGCGGCACCTGCTACATCGCTGCCGACAAGGTGGTGAGCCAGGGTATCGACCTGGGCGCCAGCGGCGAGATTGCGGCGGGCTGGAACGTGGCGGCGGGCTACACCTTCACCGGCAGCAAGTACGCCAGCGGCGCCACGGACGGCCAGCGCTACAACCCCCAACTGCCGCGCCACAGCCTGCGCCTGTCCACTGCCTACAAGCTGCCGAACACGGGTTGGACGCTGGGCGGCAATGTGTCGGCACGCAGCAGGATCTACCGCAACGACACCAGTTGGGACACGGGCGCACCCTACACCGTGCGCAGCGGCGGGCTGGTGCTGGTGGGGCTGATGGCCAGGTACGAAATCACGCCGAAGGCCGATCTGACGCTGGCGGTAAGCAACTTGTTCGACCGCACCTACCGCGCGAACCTGGAGAACAAGTACTACTCGCCCTTCGGCGAGCCGCGCCGCATCTCAGCCAACCTGAAATACCGGTTCTAACTTTTGCTCTTGCAAACATAGCTACCAGCGCTTGCTGCATAAGCGCTGGAGGCCAATTCACCCAATATTCACGCCACCGCGCTCTGCTCCCGCAGCGCCCGCACCTGCGCCGGGGTATAGCCCAGGCCCTCCAGCAGCTCCGCCGTGTGCTCGCCCTGCCGGGGCGGGCTCAGGCGCACGCCCAGGCGCTGGCCGTCCATGCGCAGCGGGAACAGCGTGGTGCGCACGGTCTGGCCCGCCAGGTCGCCGTCGGGCAGCGCGATATCGGCCAGGCCGCCGCTGGCGTTGAGGTGCGGGTCGTCGTAGAGCTGCTCAGGGCGCACGATGGGCGCGTAAGGCAGGCCGTTGCGCTCGAACAGCTCGGACAGCTCGGCCGCCGTGCGCGCGGCCAGGCGCTGGCGCAGCTCGGGCAGCATGGTGGCACGCTGGCGCACGCGGTCGTTGTTGGTGGCGAGTCGCGGGTCGGCCTTCAGGTCGGCGAAGCCCAGCGCGTCACAGAAGGTGTTCCACTGCGCGTCGCTCACGGCGGCCAGGAAGATCTGCTCGCCGTCCTTCACGCTGAACACGTCGTACAGCCCCCACGAGGAAATGCGCTCGGGCATGGGCGCGGCGGGCTGGCCGGTGATGGCGTACTGCAGCATGTGCTGGCCGACGAGGAAGACGTTGTTCTCGAACAGCGCGGAGTCGATCTCCTGCCCGCGCCCGGTGATGCCGCGCTGCATCAGCGCAGCCATGGCGCCGATGGCGCCGAACATGCCACCCATGATGTCGTTCACGCTCGCGCCCGCGCGCAGCGGGTCGCCGGGGCGGCCGGTCATGTAGGCCAGGCCGCCCATCATCTGCACCACTTCGTCGAGTGCCGTGCGGTGCTCGTAGGGGCCGGGCAGGAAGCCTGTGTGGTTGACGTAGACAAGGCGCGGGTTCTCGCTGCTGAGCGCGGCGTAGTCCAGCCCGTACTTGGCCAGCGCGCCGGGCTTGAAGTTCTGCAGCACCACGTCGGCCGAGAGCGCCAGCCTGCGCGCCGCCGCCTGGCCCTCGGAGTGGCGCAGATCGATGGCGATGCTTTTCTTGTTGCGGTTGAACAGCGGGAAGAACCCTGCCCCCGCGCCGAGCAGGTGGCGCGTGCGGTCGCCCTCGATGGGTTCGACCTTGATGACCTCGGCGCCCAGGTCGGCCAGCACCATGCCGCAGGTGGGGCCCATGACCATGTGGGAAAACTCCACGACGCGCAGCCCCGCCAGCGGCAGGGACGAAGAAGCGGGGGCGGGTGCGGCAGCTTGCATGGATGGCATGGGCAAGGGGGTGAACGACGGGCGCGAGCATACGCGCACACCGCGCCCAGGCGCCCGGCAGCGGCGTGGCGGGACCGCAACACTTGTTACACGCCCCCCGTATTTTTCCTAGGCAGCGCATGTGCACAGGCGCTTTGGAGCTATTAAACTTGTAGCACAACGGATTCCGGGCTATAGTCCGGCCATCCTGGCAGGCTGGGCCTGCCTGACTGCTCAACTACAACTGCGCAAGGAGAAGCGTCCATGAGCTCCAAGGAAAACGCCGCCATCAACCAGCTGTTCGAAAAGCTCGAATGCCGCTATGCGCTGCGTGTGCTGTGGGCCCTGCGCGATGGCCACCCCCAGACCTTCCGCCTGCTGCAAGACAGCGTGGGCGGCATCACGCCCAACACGCTCAACACCCGCATCAAGGAGCTGCGCGAGGCCGGTCTGGTGGACCATGGCAGCGAGGGCTATACCGTCACGCCCACCGGGCAGGATCTGCTCAAGCGCCTGTCGGACCTGCAGGCCTTCGCCACCCGCTGGGCCGGCGGCCGCACCAAGAAGTAAGCCGCCCCGCTGGCTTTCCTTCCCCAGCCCGCGCCGTTGCGCGGGTTTTGGCTTTTTTGGCCACCAGGGCTGATGGCGCCTGCGCCAGCAGCTCTTTTTTCGATAGCACCAGAAAGGAATTCCCATGGCATTCACCACCACCGCTTCCGGCCTGCAGTACGAAGACACGGTCGTCGGCAGCGGCGCCGAGGCCACGCGCGGCGCCCAAGTGCGCGTGCACTACACGGGCTGGCTCTACAACGACGGCCAGCAAGGCGCCAAGTTCGACTCCAGCCGCGACCGCAACGACCCGTTCGTGTTTCCGCTGGGCGCCGGCATGGTCATCAAGGGCTGGGACGAAGGCGTGCAAGGCATGAAGGTGGGCGGCCAGCGCACGCTGGTCATTCCGGCCGAGCTGGGCTATGGCGCACGCGGCGCGGGCGGCGTGATTCCGCCGAACGCCACGCTGAAGTTCGACGTGGAACTGCTGGGCGTCTGACCCGCTTTTTCTCTGGCTAAGCGAACAGCGCCCGCTTGAGGCGCTCGTACTTGGCCTCGCCCACGGCCTCGCGGATCTTGGGCGCCAAGGCCACCAGGTCATCGAAACCGGAGGCGCCCTCCACCGCCAGGTTCAGGCGAAAGCCCTTGAGCCCCAGCGCACCGGTGAGCTCGGTGGCGATCAGGTAGGCATCCTGGTAGCGCTCCTTGGGCGAGCGCTCCGAAGCCGGCGCGGGTGCATCACTGGATGCGCTGGCTTGGTCAGCCGCCGGTGCCAGCAGGCCTTGCGCCACCATGGCCTGCACATCGTCCCGCGTAATGCCCATGACCGCCGTGGCGGCCAGCACCTCGTCGATGCTGCGCTGGCCGTCGAACAGGAGAAATGCCGAGCGCTGGCGCTGCGACAGGCTGTGACTGCGCTCCTTGAAAGCCTGCTGCCCCTGGGCGGTTTTGACGAGTCGCATGGTGTCCTTGGCAGCGCGAAGGCGCCGCTCTACTTCGGCACAGCATGGCACAGACCGGCCCTGCAGGGGTATCGGGGTTTATCCATACGCATGCTTACATCTCCAGCCGGATGGCTGGCTGGGGCGGCGGCGGCCGGGTGATGCGGCTGACCAGCAGTGCCGTCACGAACCCCGCTGGCACCCCGAAGACCCCCGCGGAAATCGGCTGGATGCCGAACCACAGCCCGCGGGCCAGCATCCACGGCGGCAGGGCTGCGCGCAGCGCGGGCACGTGCGAGAGGATGTAGTACAGCACCACCGCCAGACCCGCCAGCATGCCGGCAACGGCCCCCTTGCGCGTGGTGCCGCGCCAGAAGATGCCCAGCACCATCACGGGCACGAAGGCCGACGCCGCCAGCGAGAACGAGGCCGACACCAGCGGCAGGATGTCGGACGGCTTGAGCGCCGCCACGAACGCCGCCGCCAGCGCCACTGCCAGCAGGGCAAACTTGGTGAGGATCACGCGCTGCTCGGGCGAGGTGTGGCGCGTCTTTTCCTGGAAGTACAGGTCGCGCACCAGGGCATTGCTGATGGTGAGCAGCAAGCCGTCGGCGGTGGACAGCGCCGCCGCCAGCCCGCCCGCCGCCACCAGGCCCGAAATCACGTACGGCAGGCCGCCCAGTTCCGGCGTGGCCAGCATGATGAGGTCGGCGCCCAGGTGGATCTCGCCGAACTGCACGATGCCGTCGCCATTCACGTCCTCCACCGAGAGCAGCGCCGCGTCCACGCGCGCCCACTGGGCGATCCAGTTGGGCAACTGGTCGAAGTGGCTGCCCACCAGGTTGTGCATGACCTCGTACTTGACCAGCACCGCCAGCGCGGGCGCGCTCACGTACAGCAGGGCGATGAAGAACAGCGACCACGCCACCGACGCCCGCGCCCCTGCCACCGTTGGCGCCGTGTAGTAGCGCGTGAGCAGGTGCGGCAGCCCCGCCGTGCCCACCATCAGGCAGAACATGAGGGCCAGGAAGTTGCGCCGCGTGTCCTGGAAGTCCTCGCGCTCCTTGGGCGTGCCGTCCGGGTCGCCGACGAAGGCCTGGCTGTGGCGCGGCAGCCCGCCCAGCGGACGAGCGCGCTCGTAGTTCTCGACCATTTCGCGCGTCCAGCGCTCGCGCGCCTGGGCCTCGTCGCGCGGCATGGACGCCAGCTCGCGGCTGGCTGCGACGATCAGGCCGACGTCGGCATTGCTGGCGCGCAGCTGGTGGATGCGCTCGCGCGCCGCTTCGCGCTCGCGTGCCAGGGCCGCGCCAACGTCGAGCAGCCGGCGCTCGTATTCCATGCCGCGCTGCAGGTAGGCGCGCACCACCTGGTGCTCGGTTTCGGACAGCAGCAGTTGCTCTTCCATCCGCTCGATCTGGCTGACCTGCTTGCCATAGACCAGCGTCGCCAGCGGCGTGCCGAGCTGCTGGTAGGCCAGCCACGACACCGGGATCAGGAACGCCAGCAGCATCACCACATACTGCGCCACCTGCGTCCAGGTGATGGCGCGCATGCCGCCGAGGAAGGAGCACAGCAGCACGCCGCCCAGCCCGAGCATGATGCCGATCTCGAACTGCACCCCCGTGAGGCGCGAGGCGATCAGCCCCACGCCATAGATCTGCGCCACCACGTAGGTGAACGAGCACAGCACCGCCGCCAGGGCGGCGATGACGCGCGGCCAGCGCCCGCCGAAGCGCACCTGGAAGAAGTCGGGGATGGTGTAGAGGTTCATCGCCCGCAGGTGCGGCGCGATGAGCATGGCCACGAGCACGAAGCCCCCGGTCCAGCCCAGCACGTAGGCCAGCCCGCCGGGCTGGCCCGGCGTGCCCGAGAAGCCCTGCAGGTACAGCGCGCCGCCCAGGCTGATGAACGAGGCGGCACTCATCCAGTCGGCGGCGGCGGCCATGCCGTTGTACATGGGCGGTATGCGCCGCCCGGCGACGTAGTACTCCTCGGCATCGGTGGTGCGGCCGTACACGCCGATGGCGGCGCAAACCATCACCATGATGAACAGGAAGATCGGGCCGATCCAGTGGCGCGACAGCCCGCGCTGCTCGGCCCAGGCCATGAGGGCCAGGAAGCCCAGCACGCCCAGGATGTACAGGCCCAGGATGCGGTGCAGGCGCCACAGGTAGGCGCGCTCCGAGGCCCGGCCCTTGTCAGCCATGGTCAGCCGCCGCCGGTGCGCGTGGGCGCCGCCCGGGCCGCGTCCTGCCGCTCGAAGCGGCTCATGGCCCAGCAATACGCGACGACGATGACCATGAAGACCAGCACCGCCCCCTGGGCGGCTATCCAGTACCCCAGCTGCCAGCCCGCGACGAGCATTTGCAGGTCGCGGGCGAAGAAGCAAGCCACGAAGGTCACCAGCACCCAGACCAGCAGCAGCCCTGCCTTGAGCCAGAGATGGCGCGCATCGTGCAGGTCGGGCGCGAAAGGCGCGCCCGGGGGCCTGCGGGTTGCCTGGATTCCTGGGGGCGCCGGTGGCAGGGGCATGGTCAGCCCGCGGCGAGCTGCTGCCAGGTGGCGATCACGCTGTCAGGGTTGAGCGAGATCGAGGCGATGCCCTCGTTGGCCAGCCACTGCGCGAAGTCCGGGTGGTCGCTGGGGCCCTGGCCGCAGATGCCGACGTACTTGCCCTGCGCCTTGCAGGCCGCGATGGCGCGGCTCAGCAGGGCCTGCACGGCGGGGTCGCGCTCGTCGAAGTCGGCCGCCAGCAGTTCCAGGCCCGAGTCGCGGTCCAGGCCCAGGGTGAGCTGGGTCAGGTCGTTGGAGCCGATGGAGAAGCCGTCGAAATACTCCAGGAAGCGCTCGGCCAGGATGGCGTTGCTCGGCACCTCGCACATCATGATGACCTTGAGCTCGTTCTCGCCGCGCTGCAGGCCATGCGCCGCCAGCAGCCGGGTCACCTTGTCGGCCTGGGGCAGCGTGCGCACGAAGGGCACCATCACCTGCACGTTGGTCAGGCCCATGTCGTTGCGCACGCGCTTGAGCGCCTCGCACTCCATGGCGAAGGCTTCGCCGAAGTCCGCGCTGATGTAGCGCGCCGCGCCACGGAAGCCCAGCATCGGGTTCTCTTCCTCGGGCTCGTAGCGGCTGCCGCCGATGAGCTTGCGGTACTCGTTGCTCTTGAAGTCCGACAGGCGCACGATCACCGGCTTGGGCCAGAAGGCGGCGGCGATGGTGGCCACGCCCTCGGCCACCTTGTCCACGTAGAAGGCACGCGGCGAAGCGTGGCCGCGCGCCACCGACTCGACGGCCTTCTTCAGGTCGGCATCGACGTTCGGATAGTCCAGGATGGCCTTGGGGTGCACGCCAATGTTGTTGTTGATGATGAACTCCAGCCGCGCCAGGCCCACGCCCTGGTTCGGCAACTGGGCGAAGTCGAAGGCCAGTTGCGGGTTGCCCACGTTCATCATGATCTTGACGTCGATCGGCGGCATCTCGCCGCGCTGCACCTCGGTCACTTCGGTTTCCAGCAGGCCGTCGTAGATGCGGCCGGTGTCGCCCTCGGCGCAGCTCACGGTGACGAGCGTGCCGTCCTTGAGCTGCTCGGTGGCATCGCCGCAGCCGACCACGGCCGGGATGCCCAGCTCGCGCGCGATGATGGCCGCGTGGCAGGTGCGCCCGCCGCGGTTGGTGACGATGGCGCTGGCACGCTTCATCACCGGCTCCCAGTTGGGGTCGGTCATGTCGGTCACGAGCACGTCGCCGGGCTGCACCTTGTCCATCTCGCTGATGTTGTGCACCAGGCGCACCGGGCCGGTGCCGATTTTCTGGCCGATGGCGCGGCCCTCGGCCAGCACGGTGCCGTGGCCCTTGAGCTTGAAGCGCTGCTCGGCCTGGCCCTTGGACTGGCTCTTCACCGTTTCCGGGCGCGCCTGCAGGATGTAGAGCTGGCCGTCCGTGCCGTCCTTGCCCCACTCGATGTCCATCGGGCGGCCGTAGTGCTGCTCGATCACCAGTGCGTAGTGGGCCAACTGCTCCACGTCGGCGTCGGTCAGCGAATAGCGGTTGCGCAGTTCGGTGGCCACCTCGGTGGTCTTCACCAGCTTGCCGGTGGCCTGCTTCTCCTCGGGCGAGGAGAACACCATCTGGATCAGCTTGCTGCCCAGGTTGCGGCGGATCACGGCGCGCTTGGAGGCCTTGAGCATGGGCTTGTGCACGTAGAACTCATCGGGGTTCACGGCCCCCTGCACCACCGTCTCGCCCAGGCCGTAGCTGCTGGTGATGAACACCACGTCCTCGAAGCCGCTCTCGGTGTCGATGGTGAACATCACACCGGCCGCACCCAGGTCGGAGCGCACCATGCGCTGCACGCCGGCCGAGAGGGCCACCACGTCGTGCGCGAAGCCCTTGTGCACGCGGTAGCTGATGGCGCGGTCGTTGTAGAGCGACGCGAACACTTCCTTCATCTTGTGCAGCACGTCCTCGATGCCGACCACGTTCAGGAAGGTCTCCTGCTGGCCCGCGAAAGAGGCGTCCGGCAGATCCTCGGCCGTGGCGGAGGAGCGCACGGCGAAGCTGGCCTGCGCGTTGCCCGCCGACAGCGTGGCGAAGGCGTCGCGCACGGCCTTTTCCAGGCCGGCAGGGAAAGGCTGGGCCTCGACCCAGCCGCGGATCTCGGCCCCGGCCTCGGCCAGCGCGCGCACGTCCTCGGTATCGAGCGCCGCCAAGCGCTGGCTGATGCGCTCGGCCAAGCCCTCGTACTGCAGGAATTCGCGGAACGCGTGCGCCGTGGTGGCAAAGCCCGTGGGCACGCGCACGCCCTGGGGCAGTTGGGAGATCATTTCGCCAAGGCTGGCGTTCTTGCCGCCAACGACCTCGACGTCGCTCATTCTCAGGTTTTCAAACGGTACGACCAGGGCGGTCGCCTCGAAGCGTGCAGACATGGGAAAGCTCCAGAAGTTAAAAAACCGGCCTTGCGCCCACCCGCGCGCTGGGGCGGGTGCACGCGCATGCGCAGGGCCAGGCTTTGCTGTTCTGGTTGTAGGCAGCCGCTGCGCATGGTGGGAATTTGGGAATAATGGGCGCCATTCTATGCCGCGGCCCCCGGGCCCGCCGGCGGCTCTTTCGTCCTCCGTCCCCTTCCCGCCCATGCGCACCGTCTTTTTCATCTCCGATGGCACCGGCATCACCGCCGAGACTTTTGGCAACGCCATCCTGGCCCAGTTCGAACTGAAATCGCGCCACGTGCGCCTGCCTTTCCTGGACACCGTGGACAAGGCCCACCAGGCGGTGCGCCAGATCAACCACACCGCCGAACTGGAAGGCCGCAAGCCCATCGTCTTCACCACGCTGGTGAACATGGAAGTGCTGCAGGTCATCCAGGACGGCTGCAAGGGCATGCTGCTGGACATGTTCGGCACCTTCGTGCACCCGCTGGAGCAGGAGCTGGGCATCAAGTCGCACCACCGCGTGGGGCGCTTTTCCGACGTGACCCGCTCCAAGGAATACACCGACCGCATCGAGGCCATCAACTTCAGCCTGGACCACGACGACGGCCAGAGCCACCGCGACCTGGCCGGGGCGGACGTGATCCTGATCGGCGTCTCGCGCAGCGGCAAGACGCCCACCAGCCTGTACCTGGCGATGCAATGCGGCCTGAAGGTGGCCAACTACCCGCTGATTCCCGAGGACTTCGAGCGCCGCCAGTTGCCCCCGGCGCTGGTGCCCTACCGCGCCAAGATCTTCGGGCTGACCATCCAGCCCGAGCGGCTGAGCGAAATCCGCAACGAACGCCGTCCCAACTCGCGCTACGCCAGCCTGCAGAACTGCCGCCACGAAGTCAGCGAAGCCGAGGCCATGATGCGCCGCTCGGGCATTCGCTGGCTCTCCACCACCACCAAGAGCATCGAAGAGATCGCCACCACCATCCTGCAGGAAGTACGGCCGGAGCGGCTGATGTACTGAGAGCGTATATGGACGCCCCGAATAAGCCAAGCCCTCATGCAGTGCTGTCAAGTAGGTAAAGATTGCACCCGTATATCCGGACTTGATGTGGCATGAGCCACGGTCCCTGATGGGATTCGCTGGCGGATTTCCTATCGGTTCAGCGCACTCGAAGTGCTACGTTCTCATCGGATTGCATCCACCACGGTCTGACCTGTCTTGCCATCACTTCATGATTGCTTGAGCAATCGGTGGTTTTGCTCCCTGTCGTCGTTGTTCCTGCCGTAGCGGCGCTGTGGCTGCTCAGGCTGCTTGCCGTGTGTAGCCTGACTCGTAACTTCTGTCATGCGCGAGCAAGGCCCACACGATGCGTGCATTCTTGTTGGCCAGCGCCACCGCTGCCACGTTCTTGTTGCGCCGCTGTAGCACGCCATTGACCCAGCGGCATTGCGCACTGTCGGATGCTTTGTTCTGCGTGTGGTAGATCACCGAGCGTGCACCGTGAATCAGCAAGGTTCGCAAATAGGTGTCGCCCCGCTTGCTGATGCCCAGCAAGTTTTGCTTGCCCCCGCTGGAGTGCTGGCGTGGCACAAGGCCCAGCCAGGCAGCCACTTGTCGACCATCCTTGAAGTGCCTGGCATCGCCCAACGAAGCGACCAATGCGCAAGCCGTCACGGGGCCAATGCCGGGTATCTGTTCGAGCCTGCGGCTCAAATCGCTTTGGCGGTGCCAGGCGACGATTTGCGCTTCCAGTTCCTGAACCTGGCGGTCAAGCTCCTTGAGGTGCTCCAGCAGCTTGTTCATGAGCTGGCGGAACATGCCGAGCAGTTCATTGGAAGCATCCTCGATGAGCTCTGGCACCCGCTGGTGGATGTGGCCGATGCCCTGTGGAATGACCAGCCCAAACTCGGCGAGCAGGCCCCGGATTTGATTGGCTTGCGCGGTGCGGGCCAGGACAAACCCCTGTCGCACCCGGTGCAGGGCCAGTACGCTTTGCTGCTCGATGTTCTTGACGGGCACGAAACGCATGCTCGGGCGGGTAACAGCTTCGCAGATGGCAGCAGCATCGGCGGCATCACTCTTGTTGGTCTTGACGTAGGGCTTGACGAACTGCGGGGCCATCAGGCGCACGGTGTGGCCCATGCCCTGGAGCTTGCGTGCCCAGTGATGGGCGCTGGCGCAAGCTTCCATGCCGATCAGACAGGCGGGTAGGTTGGCAAAGAATGCCGCTATCTGGTTGCGCTTGAGCGGCTTGTTGAACACTGCCCGACCGTGTTCATCAACGCCGTGGACTTGAAACACATTCTTGGCCAGATCGATGCCAATGGTTGTAACCTTCATGGTGGACGCTCCTGCTCGTTGAAGTGGAAGAGAACTGACGTCTCCACTTTGGCACTTTGATGCCGTTTAGGGTAGGGGCGTCCATCCCATTGGTTCACGATCTCCACGCGGGTGTGCGGGCGCGATCATGAACACGCTCTGAGGGACAGCAGTCGCCCCGCTACGCTTATTTCCCGTACCAGTTCCGTGTCCGGTTCACGACGCGCACCACCAGCAGCATGGCCGGCACCTCGATCAGAACGCCCACGACGGTGGCCAAGGCTGCGCCCGACTGCAAGCCAAACAAGCTGATGGCGGCGGCCACGGCCAACTCGAAAAAGTTGGACGCCCCGATCAGGGCCGAAGGGCAGGCAATCTCGTGCTTTTCGCCAACCGCCCGGTTGAGCCCGTACGCCAGCGCCGCGTTGAAGAACACCTGGAGCAGGATCGGCACGGCCAGGAGAGCGATCACCAGCGGCTGCCGCAGGATCGCGTTGCCCTGGAAAGAGAACAGCAGCACCAGGGTTGCCAGGAGCGCGGCCATCGACCACGGGCCCACCCTCCGAAGCACCCGGTCGAAAGAGGCCTGGCCCCTGGTCAGAAGCTTGCGGCGCAGCCATTGCGCAACGATCACCGGCGCCACGATATAGAGCAGCACCGACACCAGCAGCGTCGCCCATGGAACGGTGATGGCCGACAGGCCCAGCAAGAGGCCCACCAGCGGCGCAAAGGCCACGACCATGATCGCGTCGTTGAGCGCTACCTGCGCAAGCGTGAACAGCGGATCGCCGCCGGTGAGGCGGCTCCAGACGAACACCATGGCCGTGCATGGCGCCGCAGCCAGGAGGATCAGGCCGGCAACGTAGCTGTCGATCTGCCCCGCCGGAAGCCACGGCGCAAACACCTGGCGAATGAAGATCCAGCCCAGCAGGGCCATGGAAAACGGCTTCACGAGCCAGTTCACGAACAGCGTGACCGCAATGCCCTTCATGTGGTTGCGTACCTCGCCGAGTGCACCGAAGTCCACCTTGACCAGCATGGGAATGACCATCACCCAGATCAGCAGGCCCACCGGCAGATTGACCCGCGCCACCTCCATGGCCCCAACCGCCTGAAACAGGCCCGGAAACAGATGGCCCAGGACGACGCCGGCCACGATGCACAGGAACACCCAGACCGAGAGATAGCGCTCGAAACCGCCCATGGCCGGGCCGCCCGCCTTTGCGGCGGCTCCATCACAAGATGGCTGCATGATTTTCAGTGCGCCGCAAGTTCGCGTGCCGAGCCTTGCAGCGCGGCCTTCTGCAGCCTGTCCGCCGGCAAGTTCACCAGCAGAACCAGACGGCGGCGCAGCAGGTGCATGGTGTGCCGGAAGGCTTCAAGCCTGTCCTCTGGCGGCGCATCTCCCTCTGACGGGTCGGCCACGCCCCAATGCGCCGTGGCTGGATGGCCCGGCCAAATGGGGCACATTTCCCCTTTGGCGCTGTCGCACACCGTGATGACCAGGTCCATCCGCGGCGCATCCGGCCGCGCGAACTCGTCCCAGCTCTTGCTGCGCAGCCCGTCCACAGGCACCCCTGCGCGCTGCAGCACCTGCAGGCCCACGGGATTCGGCTGCTGATTCCCCCGCGGGCTGCTGCCCGCCGAATAGGCCCTGAAACGGCCTTGGCCCAGGTGGTTGAGCAAAGCCTCGGCCAGGATGCTGCGGGCGGAATTGTGCGTGCACAGAAACAGCACGTTCAAGGGTTCGGATATATCGGCCATGGTGAATTGACGCAGAGGACTTGGCTGCTCAGCAGTTGCAGGCAGCCGCCGGGACAGGGCTGCAAGGGGCGCCTTGGCAGCAGTTTTCAGTGAGGTAGCCGAGCAGGTCGTTCATGGCATCGAACGAGGCGCGGTAAACCAGGTTGCGCCCCTGGCGCTCCTGGCTGATCAGGGCGGCATTCGCCAACTCCTTGAGGTGGAAAGACAAGGTGTTGGCAGCCACGCCCAGTTGCTCGGCCAGGACGCTCGGCGTCAAGCCTTCGGGGCCGGCGACAACCAGCGCGCGAAAGGCACGCAAGCGAACCTCCTGGGCGAGGGCCGCGAGGGAGCGGATGACTTGGGGTTCCTGCATACTTCAATAATTCAATGTTTATCGAATTATTGCACAAAGAAGGCCGCAATGACCACCGCCAGATTGCCAGAAACTCCTGAATCGATAGCTTTCAGCGCTTTACCCACAAGCCTTTGAGCCTGATTTCGCCTGATAAAACCGCCAGCCCACGCGGGGGCTGGCGCCCCCCCGCCTCACTTCACCACAAAGCGCACATTCGCCGCCTTGCGGCCCGGCAGCGTCACCAGCGCCACCACCTTGGTGCCTGGCGCCACCTTGAATGCGCCCTGGGCTTCCAGCGTGCCAACACCGGTGGGGGTCAGCGTGGCTTCGGTTTTCTCGCTGCCGTTCAGCAGCGTGAGTTTGGCGCTGGCGCCCTCGGTCCTGGCGGGCTGGCCGTGGTCGCTCAGGTACAGGGTGATGCGCCCGGGCTGGGCCACCAGCTCATAGTCCACGTCGGCGGCCTGGGCCACCACGCCGCCATGCCGCGGCGCGGTGGCGTGGCTGTCGCCATGGGCGTGGGCAGGCAGGGCGGCGCCCAGGGCGAGTGCGAGGGCCGAGAGGGCCGCCAGGGCGGCGCGTGCGGAAGCGAAGTTCATGGGAACAGTCCTTTCATGTGAAACAAGGCAAGCCATCAGAACGCCTCGGCGCTGTCGTGGTTCAGCAGCCGCTCGGCATCGCGGCGGCCAAAGAGCCAGAACAGGGCCGGGGTGAGGAAGGTGTCGAGCAGGGTCGAGCTGATGAGGCCCGAGAAGATCACCACGGCCACCGGGTGCAGGATCTCGGTGCCGGGGCGCTCGGCCTCGAACAGCAGCGGCGCCAGCGCAAACGCCGTGACCAGCGCCGTCATGAGCACCGGGCTGAGCCGCTCCAGCGAGCCGCGCAGGATCATGGCGTGGTCGAAGCCTTCGCCCTCGGCGCGCATCAGGTTCAGGTAGTGGCTCACCTTCAGGATGCCGTTGCGCACCGAGATGCCCGCCAGCGTGATGAAGCCGATCAGCGCCGCCACCGACAGCGGCTGCCCCGACACCCACAGCCCCAGCACCGCCCCCACCAGCGCCAGCGGAATGTTGGCCATGATGAGCAGCGACAGCCGCGCCGACTGGTAGCGCGTGTACAGCACGGTGAACATCAGTGCCAGCGACACGAGGGACAGCAGCCCCACCAGGCGGCTGGCCTCCTCCTGCGCCTGGAACTGGCCGCCCAGGGTGATGAAGTAGCCCTCGGGCAGCGGCGTTTGCGCCACTACCTGGCGGATGTCGGCCACCACCTCGGACAGCGCCCGTCCCTGCGCGTTGGCCGAGAGCACGATGCGCCGGCGGCCGTCGTCGCGGCTGATCTGGTTCGGGCCGTCGCCCTCCTCGATGCGCGCCAGGCGCGCCAGCGGCACGCGGCCCCGGGGCGTGTCCAGCAGCAACTGCCGCAGGCCTTCGAGCGAGCGCGCGCTATCGGGCAGGCGCACCACCAGGGCAAAGCGGCGCCCGCCCTCCACCACCTGCCCGACCTTCTCGCCCTCCACCAGGGTCTGCAGCATGGCCAGCACCTGAGCGGCACTCACGCCGTACTGGGCGGCGGCGTCGTAGTCCACGCGCACCGTCACCTGCGGGGCCAGCACCTGCTTTTCCACCTCCAGGTCGGCCAGGCCCGGCACGCCCGCCAGGCGCGCGCGCAGGGCCTCGGCCTGGCCGCGCAGGGTGTCCAGGTCTTCGCCGAAGAGCTTGATGGCGATTTGCGAGCGCACGCCCGAGAGCATGTGGTCGATGCGGTGCGAGATGGGCTGCCCCATCGAGACCGCCACCGGCAGCGGCGCCAGGCGGGCGCGGATGTCGGCCTGCACCTCGGCCATGCCGCGGCGCATTTGCGCGGCGGGCAGCAGGCCCACGTCCAGCTCGCTCACGTGCACGCCCTCGGCGTGTTCGTCCAGCTCGGCGCGGCCGCTGCGCCGGCCCACGTGCGTGACCTCGGGCACCGCGCGCACCAGGCGCTCGGCCTGGCGCGCCACGGCCGTGGATTCGGCCAGCGTCACGCCCGGGTTCAGGCGCAGGCCCACCAGCAGCGTGCCCTCGTTGAACGGCGGCAGGAACGTGGTGGGAAACAGCGGCACCGATGCCGCCGCCAGCGCCACGGCCGCCGCCCCGGCGGCCACGGCCGTGCGCGGGCGTTCCAGCACCGCCTGCAGGGCGCTGCGGTAGCGCGCCTTGAGCCAGGCCAGCAGGCGCGTGTCGCCGTGGTCGAGGTGCTTCATGCGCGGCAGCAGGTACAGCGCCAGCACCGGCGTGACGGTGACCGACACCAGCAGCGACGCCAGCGTGGAGACGATGAAGGCCACGCCCAGGGGCACGAACAGCCGCCCCTCGATGCCCGGCAGCGCGAACAGCGGCAGGAACACCAGCACGATGATGGCCGTGGCATAGACAATGCCCGAGCGCACTTCCAGCGACGCCAGCTTCACCACTTCCAGCGGATGCAGCCGCGCGCCCGACTTGCGGCTGCGGTCGAGCTTGAGGCGGCGCAGCACGTTCTCCACGTCCACCACGGCGTCGTCCACCAGGCCGCCGATGGCAATGGCCAGCCCGCCCAGGGTCATGGTATTGATCGACAGCCCGAAATAGCGGAACACCAGCGCCGTCAGGAAGATGGACACGGGAATGGCTGTGAGCGCGATCACCGTGGGCCGCAGCGTGCCCAGGAACACGAACAGCACCACCGCCACGAACACCGAAGCGCCGATGAGCTTGCCCTGCAGCGTGTGCACCGAGGCCTCGATGAAGCTCGCCTGGCGGAACGTGACGCGCGGCGCCTGCATGCCGCTGGGCAGCGTCTTGGCCAGGTCGGCCAGCGCGGCCTCGATGCGCCCGGTCAGCGCAATGGTGTCGGCCGTGGGCTGCTTCTGGATGCCCAGGATCACCGCCGGCCCGCCCTCGAAGCCCGCGTCGCCGCGCCTGGTGGCGGCGGCGAACGTCACCTCGGCCACCTGGCGCAGCAGCACGCTCTGGCCGCCGCGCGCACCCACGGCCAGGTTCTGCAGGTCTTCCAGCCGGGCGGTGCGGCCCAGGTGGCGGATCAGCACCTCGCGCCCGTTGCGCTCCAGAAAGCCGCCCGAGGTGTTCGCCGAAAACCCCTTGAGCGCCGCCGTGAGCTGCTCGGGCGTCACGCCCAGCTGCGCCATGCGCACGGTGTCGGGCTGCACCTGGAACTGGCGCACCTCGCCGCCAATCGGGATGACCTGCGCCACCCCGGCAATCGACAGCAGGCGCGGGCGCAGCACCCAGTCGGCGTACTCGCGCACGGCCATGGGGGTGGTGCGCGCCTCATCGATCGGGATGGCCACCATCATGATCTCGCCCATGATCGAGCTGACCGGCCCCATGCGGGGCGCGGCGCCGGGCGGCAGGCCCTCTTCCATCGACGACAGGCGCTCCGACACCATCTGGCGCGCGCGGAACAGGTCCACGCTCCAGTCGAAGGTGACGTAGATGAACGACAGCCCCGCGCTCGACGTGGAGCGCACGCTCTCCACGCCGGGCAGGCCGTTCATGCTGGTTTCCAGCGGGAAGGTGATGAGCTGCTCCACCTCCTCCGCCGCCATGCCCCCGGCCTCGGTCATCACCGTGACGGTGGGCTTGTTGAGGTCGGGAAACACATCCACCGGCGTGCGCGACAGCGTGTACGCGCCGTAGGCCATCAGCACCGCCGCCGCCATCAGCACCAGCAGCCGGTGGGCCAGGCTCTTTTCTAGCAACCACTTGAACATGCGGCACTCCTCAGCGGACCTGGTTGATGAGCGAAGCCGCCTCGGTGGCTACGCGCTCGCCCGCGTGCAGGCCCGAGGTCACGGCCACAAGCACGCCATCCAGCGGCACATGGCGCACCACGCGCGGCGCGAAGCGCTCGGGCGCGGTCTTGACCCAGACGATGCTCTGATTCGCCGCATTGCGCTGCAGCGCCGCCACCGGCACCGCCATGCCGGCCACGCGGGCGCGGGTTTGCGCCACCACGCGCACCGGCTGGCCCAGGGCCAGGGTGGCCAGGGCCTGCCCATCGGCCGTGAACGACAGGGGCAGCGCCTGCTCGCGCAGGCTGCGCGCCGCGCCCAGGAAACGCAGCGGCAGCGCCTGCCCGCCCAATGCCAGGTGGGCGCTGGCGATGTCCTGCGCCTGTGCCGGGTCGTAGGCCAGGGCCTCGATGCGCAGGTGGCGCGGGTCCACCACCTCGAACACCAGCTCGCGCGCGTCCACCACCTGCCCGGCCACGGCGTTGGCCGAGGCGATGACCCCGCTGGCCGGGGCCACCAAAGCGTCGCGCTGCTGCAGCCCGGCGCCCACGGCGGCCAGGCGCTGGGTCAGGCTTTGCAGCTCGGCTTCGGCGGCCTCGATGTCCTTGCGCGCCACGGTGTCGGCCAGCGCCTGCAGGCGGGCCACGCGCTGGCGCGCCAGGCCCTGGGCGGCGCGCAGCTCGGCCTGCTGCGCCAGCTGGTTGGAGCGCTCGATGGCGCCCGCCGTGGGCACCACGTAGGCCAGCACCTCGCCCTTGCGCACGGCCTGGCCCAGCACCGGCAGGCCGCGCGGGCCGGCCTCCAGCCGCCCGGCCAGGGTGGCCTGCACCTTGCCGCCGGCGTTCGGGTCCATGGCCACGGTGCCCGCCAGCTCGAAGGCCTGCGGGTGCTCGCCCGCCTGCACAGGCAGCGTGCGCACGCCCAGCTGGTGCTGCGCGGGCTTGGGCAGGAATACGCTGCCGTCGGGCAGGCGGCGCGGCCCGTCGCCGCCCACGGCGGCGGGGGCGTCGTCATGGCCCTCGTGCGCGGGCGCGGCCAGCGGCAGCGCCACGGCCAGGGCAGCCAGCAGCCAGGCGGCGAGGCGGTGGTTGCGGCGCGTCATGCGGCACCTCCGGCGCGAACAGTGGCCTGGGGGGCGGCGCGGCGGCGGTCCCTCCACGCCCATAACGCGGCGCCCAGCGCCGCCAGGGCCCCTGCGGCGCCGGCCAGCCAGCGCATGCGGGGGCTGCCCCCTGGGGCCGCAGCGGCGGCGGGGGCGTGCCAGTCCAGCGCGCCGGCCAGCAGGTCGGTGTCGTCGCCCGCGACCACGGTGGCGGTCACCGGCAGGCTGCCTTCGGCCAGCGGCGCGGCCAGTTCGGCGCGGTATTCGCCTTCGCCCACGGGGGTGACGGCCAGGCGCTGGCCGGCCAGTTCCAGCTCCAGTTGCGCGCCGGGCACGGGGCGGTTGTCGTCGGCCCGGTCGAGGTACAGGGCCAGGGTGTGGCCGTTGACCACGCCCACCAGCTCGAACAGCTCGGAGGCCAGGGCAAAGCGCGGCGCGGCCTCGGTGGACGCAGCGGCGGGAGCATCGTCATGCCCTTCGTGGGCCCGGGCGGCCAGCGGTGCCAGGCCCAGCAGCAGGGCCAGTAAAGGGGCCAGGAGAGAGGCCGGTAAAGCGGCCAGGACGTTTCGGTGTTGCATGGTGATTCTCTGCAATCTCACAAAATGAACTACGTTTTTGATAGCTGCCAGCGCTTTCCATACAAGGGCTGGAGCCCGTTTTTTCTTGAAACCCGGCAGCGCGCTCACTGCGGCAGCAGGCCCAGCGCCTGGCGCAGTGCCGAGAGCGCCGCCGCCGCTTCGATGCGCGCGCGGGCCAGTTGGCGCTCGGCCTGGGCGGCGTCCTGCTCCACGCGCAGGCGCGTGGGCCAGTCGGCCTCGCCCAGGGCAAAGGCCTTGGCCACGAAGCCGCGCGTGGCGCGCGCCAGCTCGGCATGGCGGGCCATGGCCTCGCGCTGCGCCGTGGCAGCGCGCGCGCGCGCCTGGGCGGCCTGGATGTCGGCCCCCAGGCGCTCGCGTTCGCGCTCGGCGCGGGTTTCCAGCTCCAGCGCCTGGGCCAGGGCCGCCGCCTCGCGCGCCTGGGCGCGCACGCCCGCGCCCAGCGGCAGGCGCACGCCCAGCGTGATGGACTGCTGGTAGCGCTCGTCCGCCGTGCCGCGCTCGCGCGCCGCCGAGAGCGACAGCTCCGGGTTGGCGCGTCCCTGCACCGCTACCAGATCGGCCTGGCGCCGCGCCACGCGGGCCTGGTGCAGCCAGTCGGCCAGCGCCGGATGCGCCTCGGGCACGGGCAGCGGCAGCGCCAGCGAAGGCGCCGGGCTGGGCTCGGGCTCAGGCTCGGTGCCGGCCACCGCCGCCGCATCGGGCGCCGACGGCACCGGCGCGCCCGCCAGGGCCTGCAGCGCGAGCCGCGCGGCATCGCTGGCGCCCTGGGCCTCGGCCAGCAGCGCCTGGGCCTGGGCCACGCCCGCCTCGGCCTGGTAGTGCTCGGAGCGCGCCATGTCGCCCGCCTGGTAGCGGCGCGCCACGTCGGCGGCCAGGGCCTGGGCGCTGGCCCGTTGGCTTTGCGCCTGCGCCAGGTCGCTGCGGGCGCGCTGCCAGCCCCACCAGGCCTCGCGCACGCGCGCTGCCAGCTCCAGCTGGGCGGCCTGGGTGCGGCTTTGGGCGGCTTCGAGCGCGGCGTCGCCCAGGGCGGCCTTGCGGGCGCGCTCGCCCGGCAGCCACAGCGGTAGCACCACGCCCACGGTGGTCTCGCGCGCGCCCTGGCGGCTGCCGATGCGGTCGGTCTTGGCCTGCAGATCCAGCGCGGCGGGCTCGGGCGTCCAGGCGTCGGCGCTGTCGCGCTCGGCCTGCGCGGCCTGGCGGCGCAGCTGCAAGGCCTGGGCTTCGGGCTGGCGCTGCCAGGCCTGGGCGAACAGCGCGGGCAAATCGGGCGCTGCAGGCGCCGGGGCGGTTTGCGCCATGGCGGCCGTGGCGCCCCCTGTCAGTGCCCAGGCGCACGCCCAGGCCAGGGCCCCGGGGCGGGGCCGGAATATCGTTCGGTGAAAAGGCATCCGATGTTTCTCCGATGGCAAAGCCATGGGGTGAAAACCGGCAAGACAGGGTGCGCCGCGCCACCAGGGCGCACAGGCGTCACACGCGAAGGGAATGGGGCTGCCCTGCCCCGCTGGCCTTGCCGCTCAGGCAGGGGCGCGCCAGTTGGGGCGCTCGGGGCGGTGCGGGCTGGGCGGCTGCAGCTGCGGCAGCACGAAGGGGGCGGGACGGGCGCCCGCAAGGCGCAGCGGCGGCGCCACAGCATCCATGTGCAGGGCATTGCCCATGCCATGGCAGGCATGGCAGTCCATGTCGGCGCCGGCCTTGGCGGCGCTGGCGCCCGCGCCATCGGCATGGCCATCGTGGTGCTGGTGCACATGGTGGCCGAAATGCGCCGCCGCAGGCGCCGCCTCATGCGCGCAATAGCTTGCCGCCACCGCCCAGACGGACTGGAGCGGCAGGAAAGCCAGGAGCAGGAGGACGAGCAGGCGGCGCATGGGAAGCGGCATTCTATGCCCAGGCGCCGCCCATGCCCGCATGGCCGTGCCGTTGCGGCGGTCTATTGCAGCCTGCCGGGCGCGGTGTGCCACAGCACGCACGGATCTCCCGCCGCCGCCTCGCTCCAGGGCTGGCCCCAGCGCTCGCGCAGGCTGGCCAGCATGGTGCGGAAGTGCGGCGTCAGCGTGGAGAGCCCGGACAGGTTGTCCAGGTTGGCGACGATCTTGGCGCGCATGGCGTCGCGCTGCATGCCGCCCGCCTGGGCAAAGCCGGTCATCAATGCGAGCGTGCCGGCCATCAGCGCCTCGGCGCACGGCAGGCTGTACTCCTCGTCGTGGGAGGACGGAACGGGGGGGGAAGGATGGGTCATGAGAATCGTCTTTCCAGATGGACGGCAAGCCTCGCCGCACAGGCGCCGGGTGATATTACATGAGAAGCATTCTCAACAAAAGCCACATCAACACAAACGAAACACACAACCGAGCACTTCGGAAGGAATAGAAGACAAATCATTCTCATTTAAATTAATATAATTATTTGCCTTTCATCAAACCCACTTTGCCTTCATGCCATGAAGCCTTTGCCTTCCCGCCCGCCGCTCTGGCTTCTTTCCTCCCTGCTGGCCGCACTGCCCGCCCATGCCCAGGAAGCCGGCGCCGAACACACCCTCAAGCCCACGGTCATCACCGCCACGCGCACCGAGCGCGCGCTGGATGACGCCCCGGTGCGCACCGAGGTGGTCACGCGCGAGGAAATCGAGCGCACGCATGCGCGCACGCTCAAGCAGGCGCTGGAGAACGTGCCCGGCCTGCAGTTGCGCGAGGTGCTGGGCAAGTCGGGCTACGAGCTGTCGCTGCAGGGCCTGAGCGCCGACCAGGTGCTGGTGCTGATCGACGGCCTGCCGATCACCGCCAGCACCAGCTCCACCGTGGACCTGGGCCAGTACCTGCTGAGCGACGTGGAACGCATCGAGGTGGTCAAGGGGGCCAGCTCGGCGCAGTACGGCAGCTCCGCCATGGGTGGCGTGGTGAACGTCATCACGCGGCGCACGGCGGCGGGCTTCGGCGGCACGGCGGCGCTGGACCTGGGCAGCTACGGCAGCCAGAACGACAACGGCCGCGGCGCCAGCGCCAACAACCGCCATGCGCGCTTCAACCTGGGCGGCGGCACCGAACACTGGCGCCTGGCCCTGTCGGGCGACGTGGTGGACGACGCCGGCTTCGGCGTGCGGCCCGATGCCTACCCGCGCCAGGGCGACGCCAGCCGCCGCCAGCAGCTGGCCGCGCGCGGCGAATGGATGCCCGACGCGCGGGGCCGCGCCTGGGCCGAGGCCTCGCGCTACACCGAGAACGACACCCAGCGCTACAACGTGTACGTGCCGCCCGCCAACGTGCCGCAGCGCAAGCAGGAGGACATCACGCGCGACCGCGTGAGCGGCGGCATGGACTGGCGCTTCGCCAGCGGCCTGCGCGCGCAGCTCAAGGGCGTGCACGAGCGCTACGACAGCCACTCGCCCGGCTACTCCAACGAAGTGCTCGCCACCAACCGCCAGTCGCGCCAGGAGACGCAGCACCTGGGCACCCAGTTCGACCTGCCGGCCTGGGGCCGCCAGCTCTGGATGGTCGGCACCGACTGGCACCGCGAAACCCTGGCGCAGACCAGCAACGGCCTGTCCGAGCTGGGCGTGGCCGGCAACGCCGAGCGCACCAGCACCGAGCTGTTCGTGCAGAACGACATCCTGCTCTCCGACACCTGGGAAGTGCTGCTGGGCCTGCGCGGCCAGCACGATTCGGACTTCGGCGGCCACTGGGCGCCCAAGGTCAGCGTGCGCGGCAACCTGCTCGATGGCGGCGGCTGGAAGGGCGTGCTGCGCGCCAGCCTGGGCCAAGGCTACCGCGTGCCCAACCTGAAGGAGCGCCACTACCTGTTCGACCACAGCGCCCTGGGCTACAAGGTGGTGGGCAACCCCGACCTCAAGCCCGAGTCCTCGACCAGCCTGCAGGTGGGCGGCACCCTGGCGCACGGCGACCGGCTGGCGATCGAGGTCAACGCCTTCCACAACCGCGTGCGCGACCTGATCCAGACCGACCTGGCCAACGCCACCGTGGCCGACGGCATCGCCACCTACACCTACGCCAACATCGCGCGCGCCCGCACCAGCGGGCTGGAGACCAGCGTCAACTGGCGCGCCAGCGCCGCGCTGCAGCTCAACGCCGCCTACACCTACACGCGCACGCGCGACCTCGACACGGGCCAGGAGCTGACGCGCCGCCCGCGCGACATCGTGCGCCTGGGCGCCGACTGGCGCGCGCTGCCCGGCAGCACGCTGAGCCTGCGCCTGCGCAGCCAGAGCAACGAGCTGACGGACACCGCCACCGGCGCGCGCTCGCCCGCCTGGACGACCCTGGACCTGGCGCTGAACCACAAGCTGGGCGCCGCCACGACGCTGTTCGCAGGCGTCAACAACCTCACCAACCGCCAGCGCGACTTCGCCGCCCAGGGCGACTACGGCCCGATCGCGGGGCGCTTCGTCTACATCGGCGCGAAGGTCGCGTTCGGCAACGCCCTCTGAATTTCCACTGATTCCATTTCCAGATCAATCGAGTACGCGAAGGCGAAGCGCAGACAGTGCTGTAGCACGGCAAGCGAAGCCGACAAAGTAATCGATTGATCTGGAATTGGAATGAATTACCACTGACGACCAGGAGCCTGCACCATGCACCACACGACTTCCCTCAAATACCTGTCCACGGCCCTGGCCGCAGCGGCGCTGGCCGCCTGCGGTGGCGGCGGATCGTCCGGCAGCGGCACCACGCCCACCCCCACGCCCCCCGCCAGCACCAGCAAGTTCACGCAGAACGCCACCTGGCAGTTCACGCTGCCCGCGGCGGGCCAGTCGGTCTGCTACGACTTCGACGCCAAGGCCGAAGTGGCCGGGTGCAGCGGCACCGGCTGGGACATCAAGCTGACCAGCAGCGGCCGCACCGCCGCGCTGTACACCAACAGCGGCCCCAGCGGCAGCGGCAAGGGCGCGGCCCTGGGCGCGCCCTTCACCTACAAATGGGCCGATCTGCTGAACTACAAGGACGCCACGCTCGACCCGGCCTCGGGCCAGGCCGTGCCCGACCGCGCCTGGATGGCCGACTCCGCCAAGAGCGTCTTCACCGGCGGCAACGGCATCCAGAGCGCCGTGTTCGAGTACGACCTCACGGGCAACAACCAGCTGCACCCGAACTTCAACGTGTTCCTGGTCACCACCAACAGCGACTCGGCCGACATCACGGGCGCCGGGGGCAAGGTGTATGCCGTGCAGGTCACCGGCTACTACGGCAGCCCCACGGGCACGACATCGGGCTGGCCCTCGTTCCGCTGGGTCAATACGGCCAGCCCGGGCAACGTGCTCTCCACGCCCGCGGGCGGCATCGACGCGACGGGCGGCTGGGTCTACTACGACCTGGAGAACAACGCCAAGACCACGGAATCGGGCACCTGGCACATCGCCTTCAACCGCTACAACGTCAAGCTCAACGGCGGCGCCTCGGGCAGCGCCAAGGTGGCCGGCTTCGTGGGCAAGAAGCCCGCGGGCTTCTACGACGCCAACGGCAAGCCTGTCACGGCCAAGTTCACCGCCGCGAGCAACCTGAACGACACCCTGGCCGACCTGACCGGCGCGAAGACCGGCCCGGCCACCGCCAGCGCCTGGGTCAAGGACGCCATCGGCTCCGCGCTCACCCCGGACTACACCGGCACCTACCCGAACCCGCTGAACTACGGCTGGTTCACCTACTACCCCACGGCCGCCACCGCGGCTGCCGCGGGCGTGGTGCAGCACCAGATCAAGGCCAACCCGGATGCCGGCACGCTGGTGAAGTCCGCCGCGGGCAACAGCTACGCGCGCATGCGCCTGGCCGAGATCAAGTACGCCGACCCCGCCTCGGCCACCAGCGCACAGACCTGGACCGTCGAATTCGGCATCCAGCCCGCGAACTGATATTTCGCGTGTTTTTGGCCTTCAGCGCTTGCCAGGCAAGTGCTGGCAGCTCTCATTTTTGAACCACTCACCATGAACGCACCCGACATCCGCGCCCGCTTCGCCCAGGCCCGTGCCGCAGGCAAGCGCCACAAGGACGCGGCCGAATCCATCGGCGTGAGCGAAGGCGCGGCCCTCGCCGCGCACGCCGGCGCGCACGGCGCGCCGCTGCGGGCCGTGCCGCTGCGCGGCCCCTGGCTCGAACTGCTGCAGGCGCTGCAGGCCTGCGGCCCGCTGCTCGCCCTCACGCGCAACGCCTCCACCGTGCACGAGAAGACCGGCGTCTACGAAAAGCTGTCGGCCACCGGCCCCATCGGCCTGGCCCTGGGCGAGGCCATCGACCTGCGCCTGTTCTTCCACCACTGGCACGCGGGCTTCGCCGTCACCGAGGCGGCGGCCAGCCCGGGCGCACCCGCCGCGCTGAGCCTGCAATTCTTCGATGCGCACGGCTTGGCCGTGCACAAGGTGTTCTGCCGCGAGGCCACGGGCCGCGCCGCCTTCGAGGCGGTGATGCAGCGCTTCATCGACCCCACGCTGGCGCCGGTATTCCAGGCCAGGCCCGCGGCCCTGGCGCCGCAGGCGGACAGCGCCATCGACGCCCCTGGCCTGCTTGATGCCTGGGCCGCGATGCAGGACACGCACGAATTCTTCGACCTGCTCAAGCGCTTCGGCGCGGAGCGCCGGCAGAGCTTCCGCCTCGCCGAGGGGCGCTTCACGCGCCGCGCCGCCAAGACCGCGCTGCGCCAGCTGCTGCAGGAGGCCGCCTTCGACGGCGCCCCCATCATGGTGTTCGTGGGCAGCCCCGGCTGCATCCAGATCCACACCGGCCCGGTGGTGCGCATCGAGCCCCTGGAGATGCAGGGCGCGCACTGGCTCAACGTGCTCGACCCGGGCTTCAACCTGCACCTGTGCGAGGACGCCATCGACCAGGTCTGGGTCGTCGAGAAGCCCACCAGCGACGGCATCGTCACCTCGGTCGAGGCATTCGACCGCACGGGCGAGCTGATGGCCATGTTCTTCGGCGCGCGCAAGCCCGGCGAGCCCGAGCGCCAGGACTGGCGCGCCATCGTGCGCAAGGCGGCGCCGCTGGCCGCCCTGGCGGCATGAGCGCGGGAGCCGTCCGCATGCACGCCCTGCCCCCCTCGCGGCGCGCGGTGCTGGCCGCGGCCCTGGGCTGCGCCACGCCGCTGGCGCTGCGGGCACAGCCAGCGCCCGCCGCGTCTGCCACATCCGCCGCAGCGGGCCTGCCGCGCCTGGTGACCGTCAGCGGCGCCATCACCGAGGTGGTCTATGCGCTGGGCGCCGAGGCCCAGCTCGCGGGCACCGACACCACCAGCCTGTACCCCGCCGCCGCGCTGAAGACGCCCAAGGTGGGCTACCTGCGCCAGCTCTCGGCCGAGGGCGTGCTCTCGCTGCGGCCCGACGCGGTGATTGCCACCACCGAGGCCGGCCCGCCCGTGGTGCTCGACCAGTTGCGCAGCGCCGGCGTGAAGGTGGAGCTGGTTCCGTCCGAATACACCTGGGACGACGTGCGCCGCAAGGTGCAGGCCGTGGGCCACGCGGCCCGGCGCGAGGACGCCGCGCGGGCGCTGCAGGCGCGGCTCGACGCCGAATGGGCGCAGCTCGGCCGCGAGGTCGCGCAGGCCGCCGCCGGGCGCGCGGCGCCGCGCGTGCTGTTCGTGCTGTCCCACGGGCCCTCGGCCCAGGTGGGCGGCCAGGGCACGGCGGGCGATGCGCTGATCCGCTTCGCCGGCGGGGTGAACGCGCTCACGGGCTTCACCGGCTACCGGCCCATGACGGCCGAGGCCCTGGCCAGCAGCGCGCCGGACTTCATCCTCACCACCGAGCAGGGCATCGATGCCCTGGGCGGGCCGCAGAAGTTCTGGCAGCGGCCCGAGCTCGCCCTGACCCCGGCCTACCAGCGCCGCGCGCTGATCGCGCTCGACGCGCTGCTGCTGATGGGCTTCGGCCCGCGCCTGCCCCAGGCCGTGCGCGCCCTGCACGCCCGCCTGTACCCATGAGCGCATCGAGCGGGCCGGCGCGGCCAGGCGCCGGCCAGACCGCGGGCGCCGAAGGCGCGGCCACGCCACCACCGCCCCCCAGACCCGGCCGGCTGCTGGCGCCGCGCGGCGCGCTGGCGCTCGGCCTGGCGCTGGTGGCGCTGGCCTTCGTCGCCGGCGGCGCCAGCGGCGCCTACCCCATCGCCCCGGCGCAACTGCTGGGGGCGCTGGCGCACGCCGTGTCGGGCACGCCGCCCGACACGCCGCAGCAGCTGGTGTTCCTCAACATCCGCCTGCCCCGGCTGCTGCTGGCCGCCGCCGCGGGCGCGGGCCTGGCGCTGGCCGGCGCGCTCATGCAGGGGCTGTTCCGCAACCCGCTGGCCGACCCCGGGCTGGTCGGCATCAGCAGCGGCGCGGCGCTGGCGGCGGGCCTGACCATCGTGCTCGGCCCCGCCTGGTTTCCCGCGCTGCCGCACGCGCTGGGCAGCTGGACGCTGATGCTCACCGCCTTCGCGGGCGGGCTGGCCGTCACCGGGTTCATCTACCGCTTCGCGCACGGGCCCGCGGGCACCCACGTCGCGCTGATGCTGCTGGCCGGCGTGGCCGTCAATGCGCTGGCGGGCGCGGGCCTGGGCTACCTGAACTTCATGGCCACCGATGAGCAACTGCGCAACATCCAGTTCTGGCTGCTCGGCAGCCTGGGCGGCGCGCGCTGGAGCGCCGTGGCGCTGGTCACCACGGTGGTGGCGCTGTGCTGCGCGGCCGCGCTGGCCTGGGCGCGGCCGCTCAACGCCATCGCCCTGGGCGAGGCGCAGGCGGCGCTGCTGGGGGTGCATGTCGAGCGCACCAAGCGCGCGGCGGTGCTCATCACCGCGCTGGCCGTGGGTGCCATCACGGCCACCACGGGCATCATCGGCTTCGTCGGCCTGGTGGCGCCGCACTGGGTGCGCCTGCTGACCGGGCCGGACCACCGCGTGGTGCTGCCCTGCTCGGCGCTGCTGGGCGCGGCGCTGGTGCTGGCGGCGGATGCCGTGGCCCGCACCGTAGTGCAGCCGGCCGAGCTGCCGCTGGGCGTGCTCACGGCCGCCATCGGCGGCCCCATGTTCCTGTGGATGCTGCGCCACTTCAGGGGCCGCGTATGACGCTGCAATGCATCGATGCGCGGGTGGTGGCGGCGGGCGGGCGCGTGCTGCTCGGCGGCGTCTCGGCCACGCTGCGGCCCGGGCGCTTCACCGCCATCCTGGGGCCGAACGGCGCGGGCAAATCCACGCTGCTGTCGCTGCTGTCGGCCCAGCGCCGGCCCGACGCCGGGCAGGTGCTGCTGGACGGGCAGCCGCTGCACGCGCTGGCGCCGGGCGCGCTGGCGCTGCGCCGCGCCGTCATGCCGCAGGAGGGCACCGTGGCCTTCGACTTCACGGTGCGCGAGGTGGCCGAGCTGGGGCGCTACCCGCACCGCCGGCAGCCGGCCGCCGACGAGAGCGGCATCGTCACGCAGGCGCTGCAGGCCACCGGCGTGGCCGGGCTGGCGCAGCGCATCTTCAACACCCTGTCGGGCGGAGAAAAGGCGCGCGTACACCTGGCGCGCACGCTGGCCCAGGTGTGGGCGCCCCTGCCCGGCGGCGCGGCGCGCTGGCTGCTGCTGGACGAACCCACGGCCGCGCTCGACCTGGCGCACCAGCACCAGGCGCTGCGCCTGCTGCGCGAGCGCGCCCACGCGCAAGGCTGCGGCGTGGTGGCGGTGCTGCACGACCTGAACCTGGCGCTGCGCTACGCCGACGACGTGCTGCTGCTGGCGCAGGGCGAGGCAATCAGCCTGGGCCCCGCGCCCGAGGTGCTCACGCCCGGGCGCATCGAGCGCCTCTGGGGTATCGCCTGCACGCAGGTGCGCGGGCGCGATGGCGCGGTGCAGTACCTGTTCGACTAGTGTCGTGAGTTAGAAGTTCGCAAACAAAATCTCTCGACGCTCGCGAGGATGTCGTCGGCGGTCTTGGACCACACGAACGGCTTCGGGTGGTCATTGTTGTTCTTGATGTAGTGCCTGATCGCCTGTTCGAGTTGTCGTGTGGAGCGATGAGTGCCGCGGCGGATGTACTTTTGCGTCAGGGTGGAGAACCAGCGCTCGACCTGGTTCAGCCAGGACGCAGAGGTCGGGGTGAAGTGCACGTGAAAGCGCGCATGCCGGGCAAGCCAGCTTCTGATGGCAGGAGTCTTGTGTGTTCCGTAGTTGTCCATCACGAGGTGGATGTCCAGCACCGCCGGCACGTTGGCCTCGATGGTGCGCAGGAACTGCAGGAACTCCGCGCTTCGATGGCGGCGATGCAAGTCCCCGATGACGGACCCGGTGGCAATGTCCAACGCCGCGAAGAGCGTGGTCGTGCCGTGGCGCTCGTAGTCGTGGGTACGCCGCTCGGGGATGCCCGGGGCCAGGGGCAGCAGGGGCTGCGTGCGATCGAGTGCCTGAATTTGACTCTTCTCGTCCACGCACAGGACCATGGCCATGAGCGGCGGGTCCAGATACAACCCGACGATGTCGCGCACCTTCTCCACAAACAGGGGATCGCTGGAGAGCTTGAAGGTCTCTTGGCGATGAGGCTGGAGTCCGAATGCGCGCCAGATGCGAGACACCGCCGTTTGCGACATGCCGGTTTCGCGCGCCATGGTGCGGGTGCTCCAATGCGTCGCCGCATCGGGAACGCTCTCCAGCGTCTTGGCGATTACGGCGTCGACCCGCGCGTCGTCAATCGTTCGCGGTGCGCCAGGCCGAGGGGCGTCCAGCAGTCCGTCCAGCCGATGCTCGACGAATCGGGCGCGCCACTTCGAAACCGTCTGCTGCGTCACGCGCTGGCGGCTTGCAACCACCTGGTTGTCCACGCCTTCGGCGCAGGCCAGAACAATGCGAGCGCGCAACGCCAGCGCCTGCGCGGTCTTGCGCCGCAGCGTCAGCGCTGTGAGCTGCTCGCGCTCGGTTTCGCTCAGCACCAGTTCTGCCTTGGGTCTTCCTCGCATGGCCGCCTCGTCGTGTGCATACGGTACACGATCGATTCGGCCATCTTCGATTAGTTCAACGAACTTCTAACTCACGACACTAGGTATCCGCATGAATCCGCATGAAATAGGCCGCAAACGCCCGCCAGACAAGCGCCAGCAGCTATCGAAACAGGAGTTTCCGGGCTGCCCTCACTCGACCGTCAAATGCGCCAGCGCCGGGTCGCCCGGCGGGTAGCGCAAATCCAGCCGCTCCAGCACGGCCTTGAGCAGCGTGGCGATCATCAGGTTGCGGTGGGTCTTGGAGTCGGCGGGCACGATGGTCCACGGCGCCCAGGGCGTGTGCGTGGCCGCCAGCAACTGCTCGTAGGCGCGCTGGTAGCCGTCCCACTGCGCGCGGGCAGCCAGGTCGCTCTGGTCGAACTTCCAGTGCTTGGCGGGGTCGTCCAGGCGCTCCTGCAGGCGCTGGCGCTGCTCGTCCTTGCCGATGTGCAGCATGAACTTGAGCACCACGGTGCCGGTCTCGCTCAGCAGGCGCTCGAAATCGTTGATGTGCGCCAGGCGCTGCTGGTGCTGCGCGGGCGTGATCCAGCCGTTGACCACGGGTACCAGCACGTCTTCGTACTGGCTGCGGTTGAACACCGTGATCTCACCCGCCGGCGGCACCTGCTGGTGGATGCGCCAGAGGTAGTCGCGCGCACGCTCGGGCTCGGTCGGCGCCTTCCAGCCCACGGTGTGCACACCCAGGGCGCTCATGCGGCCGAACACGCCGCGGATCGTGCCGTCCTTGCCCGCCGTGTCGGTGCCCTGCAGCAGCACCAGCAGCTTGTAGCGCTTGTCGGCGTAGAACAGGTTCTGCAGCGCGTCCAGCTCCACGGCCAAGGCCTCCACGGCGGCCTTGTCTTCGGCCTTGCTGCCCAGCGAGAACGGCTTGGCGCGGGGATCGAAGCCGTGCAGCGGCACTGGCTGGCCCGGCACCGGCTGCCAGGCCTTCCAGCGCTCGGCCAGGGCGCGGTCGTGCAGGTCAAAGTACGCGGGGGCAGTTGCCGTAGCGGGGGTGGTGGGCATGGCGGCTCCAAGAAGCAAAAAGGGTGGATGGGCCCGCGCGGCGCGGTTACGGCGGATTGTCGCCCCGCCCCATACGCCGCGCGCCGTGCCTTGGCTTTCGCCGGCTCCTCGCGCAGGCCCGCGCCACGCCCGTCCTGGCATACCCAGCCCAGTTGGGGCTTGCGAGCCGTGGCAGGCTGCGCATTCGATTCGAGCGCAGGCTGGACATCCGCGAAACGCTGCGCAGACGGCTGGTTGCCGCTGTCCGCTCATGCTTCGTCGAGCGGCCGCGTTACCCCCTCTCAGCGAACAGAGGGCCCCTAGAATAGCAAGGCTGTTGCATTGGCTGCCGCCCATCGCGGCCTCTTTCAGGTGTGTGCGTCGCAGTGGCAGAGAACGTGGTGCATGCCCTGCCCCCAATGGCGCAATGGCGCCAGCCATCAGCGCCCGCCCCCAGCATTCCAGCAGTGCCTCATACCAAAGGAAATCTCACCTGTCGCTGCAATCCTCCGTCCGACGCGATCTGCTGACCCTGTGGCTGTCCATTGCCACCGTGGCTCTTGTGCTGGGCTGGCTCCTGTTGTTGCTCAGCCGCCAAAGCGCTGGCCCCCAGATTGCACATGCGCGCCAACTTGCCTCGACCAGTTGCCAGGCGCTGCAAGCGGGTGCGGCACGCGCTCGCCAGCAGCTCTTGTCTGCGAATGAGGAATCTCACCCCATGGCCTCCGCGGCCGCGCAGGCTGTGCTTGATCTGGCGCTGCGCGATCAGCCGGGCATGGAAGGCGGCTTCTGGCGCGCGGATGCGGGTGTGGTGGCCTACGCTTTCCCGACCTACGACGGCACGGGGATCAAGCGCGACCCACCGAGTGCCGAGTTGGAGCGCATTGCCGACATGGCCCAGCGGGCGCTGGATACCGCAAGCCTCGTGACGGATGTCCGGCCTGGTCTGCGTGAAGCCGTGGCTTTCGCTGCCTGCCCCGTGGAAACCGATGGGCCGCGCCTGATCGCGTGGACCCTGATGCGCGTGCCGCTGCTGGCCGCGGAAACGGTCAACACCCTGATCCTTGCAGTAAGCCTGTTGCTGGCGCTGGTCGTGGTCTCCGGCGCATGGCTGGGTTGGATGATTGCGCGCTGGCAGCGCCAGTCAGCCCGTCTGCGGGAGCAACTGGCCCAGTCCGAACGCCTGGCCACGCTGGGGCGCGTTTCCGCCGGGCTTGCGCACGAGATCCGCAACCCTCTGGGCACGATGCGCATGAAGGTGGAAAACGCGATGGCTGCGCCGGTGGATCTGCGGGAAGCCCGGGTGGCTGGCGCGCTGGAAGCCGTGCTGTCGCAAACAGCGCGCCTGGAAACGCTGGTGTCGAGCCTGCTGGCGTTGACGCAGCCATTCCGCGCCGAGCGCGAGGCGGTTGATCTGCGGGAATGGCTGGAAGAGCGGCGCAATGCCCACGCCGAAGCCGCGCAAAAGAATGGCGTCCGGATCACGGTGGAAGTTGACGCAGCGCTGGCCGCCAGCGCCAAGGGGGTTGCCCTGTTCGACCCGGTGCAGATGGCACGGGTTTTTGACAACCTGCTGCTCAATGCGCTGGCGCACACAGGGGAACACGGGCAGGTCGAACTCGGTGCGCGCCGCACGAGCCGTGGCGCACTGCTGCTGTGGGTGGCGGACGATGGCTCCGGCATTCCGCTCGATTTGCGCGCTACGCTGTTCGAGCCTTTCGCCACCCACCGCGCTGGCGGCACCGGCCTGGGACTAGCACTGGTGCGCGAGATCGTGCAGGGCCACGGCGGGCGGGCCTACCTCGCCGACTCGGCCCTAGGAACACGCATGGAGATGGAGCTGCCATGGCCCGCATCCTGATCGTTGACGATGACGCGGCGTTTCGCGGCAGCCTCGCGGAAATGCTGCAGGACCTTGGCCACCAAGTGCTCCAGGCCGAAACCACCGATGCGGGCCTGCACAGGTTGCGCACCGAGGACGTGGATGCCGCCATCGTCGATCTGCGGATGCCGGGAGAGGACGGCCTGGCATTCCTGCGCCGAGCGGCACGCATCTCGCAGGTGCCCAGCATCATGCTCACCGCCTATGCGAGTGGCGGCAACACCATCGAGGCGATGCGCCTGGGCGCATTCGATCATCTGACCAAGCCCGTCGCCAGGACTGCCTTGGTCGAAACGCTCGAGCGGGCCTTGCGGCGAGAAGCCGGCTCCCCGAGCCGGGGCCAGGCGGCTACCGCAGCACGCACGACAGGAGACCCCGTGGATGGCACCGAGCTGGTCAGCAGCAGCGAAGCCATGCGCCAGGTATTCAAGCGCATCGGGCTGGCCGCAGGCAGCGATGCCACCGTATTGGTCCTCGGCGAGACCGGCACGGGCAAGGAACTGGTGGCGCGGGCCCTGCACCGCAACAGTGGCAGGGCTGCCGGACCCTTCGTCGCGGTGAACTGCGCCGCGATCCCGGCCGAGCTGATGGAGAGCGAGCTGTTCGGCCACGTCAAGGGGGCGTTCACCGGCGCCGTCAGCGAGCGCACCGGGCGCTTTCGCGAGGCCGATGGCGGCACCCTGTTCCTCGATGAGATAGGTGACATGCCGCTGTCCACGCAGGCCAAGATACTGCGGGTGCTGCAGGAGCGCGAGATCACCCCCGTCGGTGCCAACCGCGTCCGGCCCGTGGACGTGCGCATCGTCGCGGCCACGCACCGGGACCTGCCCGCCGCGGTCAAGGAGGGGCGCTTCCGCGAAGACCTGTGGTACCGCCTGCAGGTGGTGCCGCTGTGGCTGCCACCGCTGCGCGAGCGCCTGGGCGACGTGCTGCTGCTGGCCGAACATTTCCTGCGCCTGCTGGGCGGCGACTCGCCCAAGCGGCTGAGTGCGGCGGCGGCCCGGCTGCTGCTGGCCCACCCTTGGCCCGGCAACGTGCGCGAACTGCGCAATGCCATGGAACGCGCGGCCATCCTCAGCCATGGCCCCGTCATCGATGCCGAACATGTCGGGCTGCAGACGCCGAATGTGCCCGCGCCGGGCCTGGACATTGACTGGGACGGCCCGATGGAACTGGCCGTCGCCCGCCTGGAACGAGAAATGATCGTGCGCGCTCTGGCAGCGGCCACCGGCAACCGCACGGAGGCAGCGCGGCGCCTCGGGCTGTCCCGCCAGCAGCTCTACCGCAAGCTGGCCGAATTCGGCCTGGACTGAAGCGAATGCACGCAAGCCGGTGTCCGGTTCCGTGACACCCGGGCGTCGCTGGATCGGACGGTGTCCGACACTCGACGCGTACAACCCATTGATTTCAAATGAAATCCTTTTAGGCACGGTGCTTGCGCCACAGGTTGGGTGTTTTTCCCCAACCCAAGGAGCCTTTCCATGTCTACGCATTTCATCGCCATGTCTGCCGCGCTCGCATGCGGCTTGTGCAGCCTGAGCGCACAGGCCCTCCCGCCGGACCCGGCGCCCCAACGGCCCGCACCACCGCCTCAGCGACTGGAAGCCCCTGGCCTGGCGGGCCAGTACGCGGCGGAAGGCCAGGTTCAGCGGATGCTCACTAATCCCTACGGCGAGGTCGACGGACTGCGGCTGAGCGACGGAACGATCGCCAAATTCCCGCCGCACATGGCCGATGCGCTTACGGCTGCGGTCAAGGTCGGCGACTCCGTCCGCATCATTGGACGGGCGGAAGCACGGGGCACGGTCAGGGCCGACGCCATCGTCCACATCGGCAGCGGGCGCACCGTGTACGACCAGCCGCCGCCGGTGGGCGAGGGCCGGGTCTTGCCGCCGCACCTGCGCGCCCAGCGCCTGCAGCCCCAGCAGGCGGAAGGCCGCGTGGAGACCGTGCTCACCGGCCCGCGGGGCGAAGCCAACGGCGTCATCCTGAGCGATGGCAGCATCGTTCGCTTCCCGCCCGAGAGCCTGCGCCTTTCCGTGCAGGCGGGCGCGCCATTCGCGGCGTCCGGCCTGGGCACGCGCAATGCGTTCGGCACCTCTTTGGAAGCCGTCAGCATGGGCACCAGCCTGTCCGCCCTGCAGCCGCTCTACGACCGCGTGCCCTGAGTCCGTGCCTTCGCGTGCCTGGCCAGTGCGGGCGCTCGCCACACTCGCCGGGCACGGCGCTTCCCCTGACTGGAGTTTTCTCGATGCCTCCCAAGCTCTTGCCCATTGCACTGCTTTTCGTATCCAACGCCTTCATGACGGTGGCCTGGTATGGCCACCTCAAATTTGGAGACCGCCCGCTTTACCTGGTGGTGCTGGTGAGCTGGCTGATCGCGCTGGCCGAATACTGCTTCGCGGTCCCTGCCAACAGGATCGGCCATGCCATCTACAGCGCGGCCGAGCTCAAGACGATGCAGGAAGTCATCACGCTGGTGGTCTTTGCCGTTTTTTCCGTTGTCTATCTCGGCGAAAAGCTCACGCTTAATCATCTGGTGGGTTTCGGCTTCATCTGCCTGGGCGCCTTCTTCGTGTTCAAAGGCCCTTTGCATTAGGCGGCGGCGATGACGATGCCCTCCATGGTGCCAGCACATGCCCGTTCGCGGAGCTGGCTGTCCAGCCTGAATTTCTTTCTGGCCGACGTCCGTGACGGCCTGGGGCCTTTTCTCGGCGTGCTCCTGGCCAGCCAGGGCTGGCGAGCCGACGACATCGGCTATGTGATGGCCGCAGGCGGCGTCGCTGGAATGCTGGCAACCGCGCCGATGGGAGCGTGGGTCGACGCTTCACGCCACAAGCGGCGGCTGCTGGCAGGTGGCACCATCGTGCTCACGCTGGCGACGGTGGCTTTATGGACGACGCCATCGTTCGGCGCCGTCATTGCATCCCAGGTGGCGACGGGAATTGCGGGCGCCTTGATAGGGGCCGGCATCATGGGCATTACCTTGGGCCTCGTGGGCCAGAGAGAATTGCCTCGGCAACTAGGCATCAACGAGTCCTGGAATCATGCTGGCAACGTGGCCACGGCGGCATTGGCCGGGCTGGCAGGCTATCGATGGGGACTGTCGGCCGTGTTGGTCTTGATGGCCCTGATGGCGTGTGCGGCGCTTGCATGCTTGCGGCAGATCCGCCCGCAGGACATCGACCATGAGCGCGCCCGTGGCGGTGGGCTCGCGCTCCAGCGACCTGCGCAAGGTCGAAGTTCCTCGCCGTCCCTACTCCGGGTACTGACGGAATCGCGTGACCTGGGCCTGCTCGCGGTCACCATGCTGCTGTTCCACCTGGGCAATGCCGCGATGCTTCCCTTGTTTGCGCAGGCTATCGTCGCACGCGGGCTGGCGGACCCCAGCGTCTTCACGGCGTCGGCCATCATCGTGGCGCAGTTGGTCATGATTCCTGTCGCGCTTTGGGCCGGATGGCATGCCAGCCGGCACGGATACCGGGCACTGGTCATTGCCGCCCTGTTGGCGCTGCCCATGCGGGGGATGATCGCCGCGTGCACGGAATCCCCGTGGGCACTGGTTCCGGTACAGGTGCTCGATGGAATCGGAGCGGGCCTGCTGGGCGTTGCCCTTCCGGGCCTTGTCGCCAACATCCTGCAGGGCACGAGACACATCAATTCGGGATTGGGCGCGGTCATGACGATCCAAGGCCTGGGCGCTGCCGCCAGTCCCGCCCTTGCTGGTGCCATCGCACAGCATTTCGGCTATGGCGCAGCCTTCATTACGCTGGGCGTGGTGGCCGCTGCCGGGCTGATCTTCTACTGTCTTGGCACCTCCCAGCCCCGACACTCACAGAGCCTGCAAGACGCTGCCCGGCCGCCCTGCAATCCACAGCCGTCCACACCATCCGCGGCAAATTCCCCAGCAGCCGCCCCGGTGTTCGGAAACGGTCATTCAGGCTGACAAACCGAACGGCAGCTTCCAGGGCGTGTCATCAACTCCACGAACCGCCGCGCCCCCAGCCCCAGCGGGCGCTCCTTGGACCACACCACATCCACCCACAGTGAAACGCCATTGCTCAGGTTGGCGAAGTGCATTTCGGCCAGGGTGCCGGCCTGGATGCGGGGCTCGGCCAGTGCGCGGGGCTGCCAGCCCCAGCCCAGGCCGGCCTCGATCAGCCCGAGCGCGGCCAGGTGGTTGTCGGTGCGCCAATGGTGGCGGGCGAACACGAAGCGCGGGTCGGTCTGCGTCCAGTCGCGGCTGGCGACGACGATCTGGCGCGTGGTGGTGAGGTGCTCCTCGCCCAGCAGCGGTGCGGGGGGCTGCGCCAGCAGCGGATGGTGCGGGGCGATGACGGCAATCAGCACTTCGCTGCCCACTTCCTCGAAGCCTTCGCGGCCGTCGATGCTGGGGCGCTCGAACACCAGCGCCAGCTGTGCGCGGCCGGCGTGCAGCATGGCCACGGCGTCGGTCTGCGGGGCGGCCAGCACTTCCACCTGCAAGAGCGGATATTCGAGCGCCAGGGTGGCCAGGGCAGCCGTCCAGTGCGCGCCAAGCAGCTCGGGGGCAATGGCCACGGTCAGCCGCTCTTCCAGCCCCTGGGTGAGTGCCAGCGCCTGGGCGTTGAGCTGGTGCAGCTGCAGCGCCAGTTGGCGCGCCTGGGGCTCCAGCGCGCGGGCAGCGGCGCTGGGCCGGGGTTCGCGGCTGCTGCGGTCGAACAGTTGCACGTCCAGTTCGGCCTCCAGGTGCGCCATGGTCATGCTCACGGCCGAAGGCACGCGCGACAAGGCCCGCGCCGCCGCCGAGAACGAGCCGTGGTCGAGCACGGCGAGAAACACCTGCACGCTGTCGGAAGTGAAGGCCATGGCGGCAACCTGTCAATTTTTCTGAAATAAGCTGACTTTATATATCAGCCATAGGCACATAAAGTTCGCCCCCATGACTGCCAAGACCTTTGCATCCGCTCCCATTTCCGCCCCTGCCCCGCTATGGTTCTACCTGCGCGGGCGCCGCCGCCGCGTCATCTACGTGGCGCTGTATGAACTCATCGCCATCGCCGCCGCGACGGCCGGGCTGGCCCTGCTGGCCGGGCAGAGCGCGGGGCACTCGGGCGTGGTGGCCGTGGCCGCCTCGGCCATCGCCATCGTCTGGAACATCGTCTTCAACTGGGCCTTCGAGCGCTGGGAGGCGCGCCAGAGCGTGAAGGGGCGCAGCGTGCGCCGCCGGGTGGCGCACGCCATTGGCTTCGAGGGCGGGCTGGTGTTCATCCTGGTGCCGCTGTTCGCCTGGTGGTTCCAGGTGACGCTGTGGCAGGCGCTGGTGATGGATCTGGGGCTGGTGGTCTTCTTCCTGTGCTACACCTTCGTCTTCAACTGGGCGTTCGACGCGGTGTTCGGCCTCCCCCTGTCGGCGCAGCAGGGCTGACGGGCCTGCGCCGCGGCCATTGCTATTCATACATAGAATAGCGCCCGGCACGCCCCGTTCCCATCCACGGCCCCGCCAGGGGCCGTCTCTTTTTCTGCTTCCCCCCTATCGCCATGTCCCATCCCCAAGAACGCGTGGGCGAGCGCTTTTCGCTCGCCGCCATGCAGCAGGCCCGAGAAAACACCTGGGAGGCCGTGCGCCGCATCGCCCAGGCCGTGCAGCCGGGCATGCGCGAGGGCGACGCCTGCGCCCAGGCCACCGCCATCCTCAAGGGCATGGGCATGGACCGCATCTGGCACCAGACCCTGGTGCGCTTTGGCGAGAGCACGCTCAAGACCTTCCAGCGCCGCATCGACCCCGACCGCGTGCTGGGCGCAGACGACATTTTCTTCATCGACATCGGCCCCGTGTGGAACGGGCACGAGGGCGACGCGGGCGCCACCTTCGTGGTGGGCGACGACGCCGAGATGCGCGCCTGCGCCGACGCGGCGCGCACCCTGTGGCACCGCGTGGCGCAGTGCTGGCGCGCGCAGGGGCTGGCGGGCACGGCGCTGTATGCCTACGCCGCCGAGCAGGCCCAGGCCATGGGCTGGCGGCTGAACGTGGACATCAAGGGCCACCGCGTGTGCGACTTTCCGCACGCCATCTACCGCGCGGGCGACCTGGGCGACTTCGGCGCATGCCCGCAAACGGGGCTGTGGATTCTGGAGATCCAGATCGCCCACCCCACGCGCCCCTTCGGCGCGTTCTATGAAGACCTGCTGGTGGAGGGCGATCCCGAGGGCGGCGTGGTGGCGTTCGACGAAGCGACCGGCCGGCTGCGCGGGTAGGCGGGGCCAGGGCCCCTGGCGCCTGCCTGCGGTTTTGGCAGGCCTGGCTCAGCGCGCCACGGCGTGGCGGCGCAGCCAGTCGGCAAAGGCGGGTTCCGCCAGTTCGCCGGAGGCAAGGGCGAGCACGTGCAGCGTGGCGTCGGCCTGCGACGCCGACAGCCGGTAGCCATTGAGACCCAGGAACAAGCCAACCGCCAGGAAGGCCGCCCGCTTGTTGCCATCCACGAACGGATGGTTGCGCACCAGCCCCGCCGCATAGGCCGTGGCCAACTCTGCGGTGTCTGGTGAACCGTAGGCCACGAGGTTCTGCGGGCGGGCCAGTGCGGAGTCCAGCAAGCCTTCATCGCGCAGGCCAGACGCGCCCCCATGCAGCGCCAGGCTCTCGTCGTGGAGCAGCAACAAGACCTTCTTGTCCACCCAGCGCCAGGTGCGAGGCGCCGTCATTTCGCCAGCGCGTGGAAGGTGTCGCGGAACTCGCGCATGAACTCGCGGCCCATGGCGATCTGGTCATCCAGGCCCGGGTCATAAGGCGTCAGGTTGACGCCCTCGGGCGAATCCGTCAAAAACAGCGTGTCGCCCTTTTCCAGCTTCAGGCGCGCCAGCACCTCCTTGGGCAGGATGACGCCGACGGAGTTTCCGATCTGGGTGAGCTTGAGGGTGTGCATGGCAGGTTCCAAAAGTTATAACTTGAATTATAACTTTGCCCCCCTTGTTACCCCATCATTTGATTTCTCCCTCATCGATCTCCAACGCCAGCCCGGGCGTGGTCTCGATCTGCACCTGGAAAGGCTTGGCCGGCTTCTCGAACGCAAAAGCGCCCCGCGCGTCGAGCCGGCCGCGCACGGATGAACTGGGGCAAGGAAAAACCGCACCGCCCACTGCCCTGGATGTGGCCGGTGCAGGGATTCACGCAGTGACCGAAGACCACGCCATCCGGCTGGTGTGCTGTCCCGGAAATGGCTGCACGAGATGAAATCGATGGATTCGCGTTCAGGGCAAGGCGCCAACCGCAGCGATAGCCGTAGCTATCGCGAGGATTTGCAACGCCGCCCTGGGCGCGAAGACGCGATTTCATGTGCAGTTATTTCCGGGACAGGACACTGGGCGTCAGAAACTGCCGCGCAAGGTCAGCAGGAACTTGCGCGGCTCGCCGACGTAGCTGGACCAGTAATCGCTATCGATGTTCCCGTAGTAGCGCTTGTCGAACAGGTTGTCGATGTTCAGCGCCACCGACCAGGCCGTGCTGACTTGGTAGGCCACCCGGGCACCCCAGACCGTATAGCCGCCCTGTACGGGGTTCGGTTTGGTGGTGCTGTTGGTGCGCTGCGCGCTGCGGTAGGCCAGGCCGCCGCCCACATGCCAGGCGCTCAGGTCGCCGGGTAAGCGGTAGCCAGTCCACAGGCGCAGCAGGTGGCGGGGCATCAGATAGTCAAAGGGCGTGCCCATCAAGGCGCTGTTCGCATCCTGCACATACTTGTTGCGGCTGTAGGTATAGCCGCCGCTGACCTGCAAGCCCCGCGCCAGTTCACCGTGAGCCTCCATCTCGAATCCTTCGATGCGCACCTTCCCCGCAGGCTTGGAGCAATAGCTGGCACCGCCGCTCCCGCAGATCTTCGGCGAGCCGTAGTCGGTAACGGCCCGGTTGTTCTGGTCGATGCGGAAAGCGGCCATCGACACGTCCAATGCGCCATCCAGCAATTCGCCCTTGACGCCTGCTTCGTAGGCTTTGCCGGTCATCGGCGGCAACACTTGCCGCCGGGCATCGGTCGCGCTCTGCGGATTGAAGATGGCCGCATAGCTGGCATAGGCCGACCATTGGGGCGTCAAGGCATAGACGAAGCCGCCATAGGGCGTGAAGTTGCCGCTTTCCTGCATGGCACTCGACGATTGATGGCCATCGACCTGGCTGATGCCGTGACCTGTGTAGTCATACCAGCTTGCCCGCCCGCCGGCCATCAGCGTTGCCCGCTCGCTCAGGTGGCTGCGCCACAGGCCATAGACCCCTTTCTGCGTGACGTCGTAGTTCTGATCCCAGATCTCGGATGGATTGAACGCAGCGAACCGAAGCGGATCATGGTTGGGCTGGTACACGTCATAGACCGCGTGAACCCAGTATTGGGTATAGCGGTCATCGCGTTTTACCTTCGAGTAGTTGGCCCCGAGCACCACCTCGTGCGCCATGCCGAGGGCATTCAACCTGCCGTCGACATGGACGTCAAAGCCCCGGTTCGTTGAAGCGTTGTCGTAGACGTAGCCGATGCCATCCACTGTCGCTCCCCCTGTAGCGACCTCTCCGTTTTCGTAGGCGGTGGTGGCGTCGTAGCCATCGCGCAGGCTCACCGCGCTGGCCTTCAGCGTCCAATCGGCATTGAAGCGGTGCGACAGGTCGAAGAAAAGCTGTGTCTCGCGCCGGGTCGCCTCATTCCACCCCGCGCCGATATAGGCAGAGCGGGGCAGCGCAATGGCCTGCCCGTCTTCAAAGCGGGGGACGCCGCCGTACAGCGTGCTGTTGCCCTTGAGCCGCGCGTGGGCAACGCCCAGGCCCATCGTGGTGTCCGGTGTGATGTCCAGATCGAGTGCCCCATAGAGATTCAAATTGCGATCCCATACGGTATCGAGGAAGGACTTCTTGTCCTCGTAATCGAGCACGGCACGGCCGCGCAGCGTGCCTTGCGCGTTCAGCGGCCCGCCCGCGTCCACGCGGGTGCCGTAGGTGTCCCAGGAACCCATACGGCCTTCCACGGTGACCTTGCGCTCGGCCAGGCCGCGCTTGCGCACCAGGTTGACCGAGCCGGCCGGATTGCCCGCACCTTCGAGCAGCCCTTGTGCGCCGCGCAATACCTCGATGCGATCCAGATACACGGAGCTGGCGCTCAAGTCGTTGCCGAAGCTGTGATACCGCTTGAGCGGTACGCCGTCGTATTGCAGCGTGTCCGTCGAGAAACCGCGCAGATACACGTCGCTGCCGCCATTGGGACGCTTGCGGAAATAGGTGCCTGGGGATTGGGCCAATGCATCAGTGACGGTGTTCAGCCCTTGATCGTCGAGCTGCTGGCGCGTGATGACCGTGACCGACTGCGGAATGTCCTTGGGCGATTGCGCGCCTTTGAACAAGGTTGCGCCTCGCGCCGCATAGCTGCCGGTGTCCTCCGTGGTGGCGCTGCGCTCGGCCTGCGCGGTCACCGTCACCTCGCGCAGCGTGGCGGTTGCCGCACCGCCCCCGGCCGCCGCTGGCGCCTGGGCGCCTTGCGGCGCGGCCACCAGCACATAGCCCGCGTCCGTCTTGCCCAGCGCCAGCCCGGTGCCGCGCAGCAGCGCGGCAAAGCCGTCCTCCACGCCGTAGCGCCCCTGCAGCCCCGGCGACTGCAGGCCGCGCACCCTGGCCGTGTCGATCACCAGCGCGGTGCCGCTTTGCTGGGCGAAGCGGTTGAGCGCCTCGGCCAGCGGGCCGGGCGGAATGCTGTCGCTCGCGGCCGCCGGGGCCTGCGCGGCGGCGGGGCCGGGCAAGGCGCAGAAGGCGGCGGCCAGCGCCACTGCGGCGGCCAGGGGCTTGAGGCGCCCGCCAGCGCGGCGCCGGGCAAGGTGTCGGTTGGATGTCGGCATGGTGGTTCCCTTTCTGTTGCTTTCCTTGCGCTTGACGGACGGGCGGCGAAAAGCGGAACCCGGGCGGCGTGCTTTCCGCAAGGGCCACGCGCATGGCGGCCTGCGGAATTTCAATGAAATTGGCTCCTGGCGCTTATGCAGCAAGCGCTGGCAGCTATCAAAAAAGGAGTCTTGGCGCGGCCCACAGCCGCACGGGCCGCCGCAGGCTCTTCAGGGCTGCGGCGCCACGTCCACCATGGCGAGATACCGCGTGACCATGCGCACCCGCAGTTGCGGAAAGCCATCGACCAGCAGTTGCAGCGCGCGGCCGGTGTCGTCCAGCGGCAGCACGGCCGAGACGCGGATGCCTTCGAGCGCCGCGCGGTCGTAGTGCAGGTAGCCGGGGCGCTGGCGCGCCAGGGCGTCGAGCACCTCGGGCAGCGGCTGGTCGTGCACCACGAGCTGGCGGCGGCGCCAGGCGCCCTCGGTGCTGGCGGCGTCCAGCGCGGTGAGGGGCTCGGCCCCGGCGGCGGTGAAGCGCAGGCGCTCGCCCGCCTGCACGCGCAGCGGCGCGGCGCCGCCGGAGGGCGTGACTTCGGTTGCGGATTCAAGCATGGAGAGCACGGTGGCGCCGGGCTGCCGCTCGACCACGAAGCGCGTGCCCAGCGCGCGGATGCGGCCATGCGCGGTCTGCACGACGAAGGGGCGCGCGGCGTCCTTCGCCACGTCCACCAGGATGTCGCCCTGCACCAGCTCCAGCGTGCGCCGCGCCGCGTCGTAGCGCAGGTTCACGGCGCTGCCGCCGCGCAGGGCGATGCGGGTGCCGTCGGCAAGTTCGCGGGTCTGCCATTCGCCGGTGCCGGTGCGCAGGTCGGCCAGCAGGTAGGCGGGCGGCCAGGCGTGCAGCACAACGGCGGCGGGCACCGCCAGGGCGAACGCCAGGGCCAGCGCGGCGCCCGCGCGGGCGATGCGGCGGCGGCGCCGTCCAGCGGACAGCGCGGCGCTGAGCGCGGCCTGTGCCGGGCGCGCGTTGCCGCCGGCCTGCGCGCGCAGGCCCTGCATGCGCTCCAGCAGGGCTTCCATGCCGCGCGCGGCCTCGGCGTGGCGCGGGTCGGCGGCCTTCCAGGCGGCGAAGGCGGCGCGGGCGGCTTCGTCGGGTGTGTCGGGTGCGCCGGCGCCCAGACGCACCAGCCATTGCGCGGCTTCTTCGGCGATGAGGTCGGGCGCGCGTACCGTCATGCGCCGCCGGCCATGGTCCGGTCCATGGCGGTATGGCAGTGCAGCAGCGCCTGCACCAGGTATTTGCGCACCATGCGGGGGGAGACGCCGAGCGAGGCGGCGATGGCGTCCTGCGGCTCGCCATCCAGGTAGTGCAGCAGGAAGGCGCGCGCGGGCTTGGGCGGCAGGCCGTCGAGCGCGGCGCTGATCTGCTGCAGCGCCTGCAGTGCGGCGAGGGTGTCTTCGGGCGAGGGCGCGAGGCCCGGCTGGCTGTCGGCCAGCGCGGCCAGTTCGGCGAGGTAGGCGCGCTCCAGCGCCTGGCGGCGCGCGCGGTCGATCAGCAGGTGCTGCGCGGTGGTGGTGAGGTAGGCGCGCGGCTCGCGCAGGCCCAGCAGCGCGTCGCGCGAGGCGAGGATGCGCACGAAGGTGTCCTGCGCCACGTCCGCCGCGCCATGCGGGCAGCCCAGCCTGCGGCGCAGCCAGCCCAGCAGCCAGCCGTGGTGGTCTGCGTAGAGGACGTGGAGGGCATGAAGGTGCGAAGGCATGGCGATGAATGGGAATCGCTCTCGATTGTAACGATCCCCCCCGAACATGCCTGGCGCGCGCCGGGCCGCGCGCCCCAGAAGAAAGCGCCCTGGGCATGGCACCAGGGCGCTTCTTTTTCAGTAGCTGCCAGCGCTTGGCTGGCCTTGGTTTGAGGCTAAAAAGCCTTGTAAAACGAGTCCAGGCAAGCGCGAGCAGCTATGGTTTTCGACAGCCTCAGCTACGGATGATGTGGTCGAACGCGGAGAGCGCGGCCGTGGCGCCCGCGCCGGCGGCGATGATGATCTGCTTGTACGGCACCGTGGTGCAGTCGCCCGCGGCGAACACGCCGGGCACGCTGGTGTGGCCCTTGGCGTCGATCACGATCTCGCCGAATTTGCTCAGCTCCACCGTGCCCTTGAGCCAGTCGGTGTTGGGCAGCAGGCCGATCTGCACGAAGATGCCTTCGAGCTCCACGCGCTTTTCCTCGCCCGTGGCGCGGTCCTTGTAGGCCAGCGCGTTGACCTTGCTGCCGTCGCCCAGCACCTCGGTGGTCTGGGCGTTCAGCACCACGTCCACGTTGGGCAGGCTGGCGAGCTTCTTCTGCAGCACGGCGTCGGCCTTGAGTTGGGGCATGAACTCGAACACGGTGACGTGCGCCACCACGCCGGCCAGGTCGATCGCGGCCTCGATGCCGGAGTTGCCGCCGCCGATCACGGCCACGCGCTTGCCCTTGTACAGCGGGCCGTCGCAGTGCGGGCAGTAGGCCACGCCCTTGGTGCGGTACTGCTCCTCGCCGGGCACGTTCATGTTGCGCCAGCGCGCGCCGGTGGAGAGGATGACGCTCTTGGCCCTGAGCACGGCGCCGTTGTCCATTTCCACCTCGGCCAGGCCGCCGGCCGTGGCGGCGGGCCTGAGCGCCTTGGCGCGCTGCAGGTTCATGATGTCCACCTCGTACTCGCGCACGTGGCGCTCCAGCGCGGCGGCGAACTGCGGGCCCTCGGTCTTGGGGATGGAGATGTAGTTTTCGATGTCCAGCGTGTCGTTCACCTGGCCGCCGAAGCGCTCGGCCGCGACGCCGGTGCGGATGCCCTTGCGCGCCGCGTACACCGCGGCCGCGGCGCCGGCCGGGCCGCCGCCGATGACCAGCACGTCGAACGCCTCCTTGGCCGAGAGTTTGGCGGCCTCGCGCGCGGCGGCGCCGGTGTCGAGCTTGGCGACGATCTCGGCCAGCTCCATGCGGCCCGCGCCGAACACCTGGCCGTTGAGGTAGACCATGGGCACGGCCATGATCTCGCGCTCAGTCACCTCCTGCTGGAAGGCGCCGCCTTCGATCACCGTGGTCTTGACCTTGGGGTTGAGCACGGCCATGAGCGACAGCGCCTGCACCACGTCGGGGCAGTTGTGGCACGACAGGCTCATGTAGACCTCGAAATTGAAGTCGCCACCATCCACAGGCGACAGCGCCTGCACCTGCTCGATCAGGTCCTGCTCCACCTTCGGCGGGTGGCCGCCGGTCCACAGCAGCGCCAGCACCAGCGACGTGAACTCATGCCCCAACGGCAGGCCGGCGAAGCGCAGGGACTGCTGCGTGCCCGCGCGCTGCAGCGAGAACGAGGGCTTGCGCGCGTCCTGGCCGTCCAGGCGCAGCGTGATCTTGTCGCCGCGCAGGCCCTGGATGGTGGTCAGCAGCTCGCGCATCTGCGCCGCCGTCTCGCTGTCGTCCAGCGATGCCACCAGCTCGAACGGTTGCGTCACGCGCTCCAGGTAGGCGGCGAGTTGGGATTTGAGTTGGTCGTCGAGCATGGCGGTCCTTTGCGAATTTGTTGGAAATATGAGGGCGAAAAAAAGCCGGACGGCATGGCGCATGGCGCCATGGCACTGTCCGGCTGTAGAGAAGCGCGGATTAGATCTTGCCGACCAGGTCCAGCGAAGGCGTCAGGGTCTTGGCGCCTTCCTTCCACTTGGCGGGGCACACCTGGTCAGGATGCGCTGCCGTGAACTGGGCGGCCTTGAGCTTGCGCAGGGTTTCCGACACGTCGCGGGCGATTTCGTTGGAGTGGATTTCCACGGTCTTGATCACGCCATCGGGGTTGATCACGAAGGTGCCGCGCAGCGCCAGGCCTTCTTCGGGGATGTGCACGCCGAAGGCGTTGGTCAGCTGGTGCGTCGGGTCGCCGACCAGGGGGAACTTGGCCTTGCCCACGGCGTCGGAGGTCTCGTGCCACACCTTGTGCGAGAAGTGCGTGTCGGTGGTGACGATGTAGACCTCGGCACCGGCCTTCTGGAACTCGGCGTAGTGCTCGGCAGCGTCCTCGATCTCGGTGGGGCAGTTGAACGTGAAGGCAGCCGGCATGAAGATCAGCACGGACCACTTGCCCTTGAGGCTCTGCTCGGTCACTTCGATGAACTCACCCTTGCCGTTGCGGTTCACGAAGGCGGTGGTCTTGAACGGTTGCACTTGCGTATTGATCAGGGACATTGCGGTTTCCTTTCAGTTGGAGTCGAGTGATGACAGGGATGAAGTCTATCCCCATCGCGACAATCAATCCAATCAATCTATTCGATAATGTTAATTGTTAATAGCTATTAAAACGCACGCCCGGCCCACCGGATACGAATGCGTGTCAGGTTGAATAGCAGCCCAACCGGCAAAACAGGGTCTTGCGCGCCGCCGCCTTGCCCGGCCCCGGGTGTGCGATGACAATCCCGCCATTCACACCACAGATACCGGGAGCCCCACGATGCAAGGCGACGCACAGGCCATCACCTACCTGCAGGCCCAGCTCAAGAACGAGCTGACGGCCATCAACCAGTACTTCGTGCACTACCGCATGCTCAAGCACTGGGGCTTCGACAAGCTGGCCAAGAAGGAGTACCAGGAGTCCATCGGCGAGATGAAGCACGCCGACGCGCTGATGGACCGCATCTTCGTGCTCGACGGCCTGCCCAACCTGCAGGACCTGGGCAAGCTGCAGATCGGCGAGGACGTGCCCGAGATCCTGGCCTGCGACCTGCGCGCGGAGCAAGGCGCGCAAGCCACCCTCAAGGAAGGCATCGCCCACTGCGAAGCGGTGCGCGACTACGTCTCGCGCGACCTGCTGCAGGAAATCCTCGAGGACACCGAGGAGCACATCGACTTCCTGGAAACCCAGATCGACCTGCTCGACAAGGTCGGCCTGCAGAACTACCTCCAGTCGCAGATGGGCGAAGCGGGCGACTGAACGCCCCGCGCACACATGCTTTCAGCGGGCCCAGGCCCGCTTTTTTTTTGCCGCCGGGCTCCCGCTTTTCAACTGCCTGTCGATGCGGGCGGCTCCTGCCCCACTTCCACGATGTACTGGGGCGAGAGCATGGCCACGCCCTGCCGGGCGAACACATCCTGCACCTTGCCGTGCAGCAGGCTGACGATGGCGGCCTGGTGCTTGGGTTCGTCGATCGCCACGCGCAGCTCGTATTCCACGCAGGTGTCCGAGAGCTTTTTCTGCAGCACCTTGGGCGCGGGGTGGAGGCGCACGCCCGGGGTCTCGCGGGCCACTTCCAGCAGCATGGCCTCGACCTGCCGCCAGGGCGTGTCATAGCCAGCCGTCACGTTCACGGCAATGAATACCCCGCCGCCCCGGGTCAGGCGCGAGAAATTCTTCACCTTCTCGCCCACCAGGCCCGAATTGGGGATGTTCACTTCCTCGCGCAAATTGGTGTGGAGCTTGGTGGCGAACAGGCCGATTTGCGCCACCGTGCCCTCGACCTCGCCGATCTGCACGTACTCCCCCACTTTCAGCGCCCGGGAGTAAATCAGGATCAGCCCCGAGGCAAACTGCCCCACCAGGCTGGACGCGCCCAGCGACACCATCAGGCCGATCATCACCGACAGCCCCTTGAACGCCTCGGTCTGCGCCCCAGGCAAATAGGGGTAGGCCATCGCCAGGGCGAACACCCACACGGCAAACACCAGCAAACGCCGCGTGGTGGCGGCGGTGTCGCGGTCGAACTGGGCCAGCACCAGATCGCCACGCTCGATGCGCCCGAACAGGTACGCCACGAAGCGGGCCGTGTAGCGTGCTGCCAGCAGAATCACCAGGGCGATGAGCAGATTGGGCAGCAGCTCCAGCACCGCCCACAGGCGGTCCTGGGCAAACTCCCACAGCAGGCTGTTGAGGTTCAGGCTCCAGGCGCGGGTATAGGGAATCTGGTGCAACACCACCGACAGCCAAGCATGCACCAGCCCCAGCGCCAGCAGCGTGAAAACCAGGGCCATGGCATAGTACACCCAGCGCACGGCAATGCGCACCCTGCGCCCTGCCACCACCCCCGCCCAGCGCACCGCCGGGTGTACCCAATGGCGCAGCCGCTGCAGCGCCCAGCGGCGCAGACGCCAGAGCAGCTTCAAGGCCAGCGCGGCCGCTGCGGTAGCCAGCAGCACCCAGGCCACCATCTTGGCCATGGCTTGCGGGTTGTGCAGCACGCTCAAGTCTTCGCGCACCAGCTCCAGGGCTTGCACGGCTTCCTGTACGCGCTGCTCCAGGGTTTCGCCGTCCATGGTGTTGATGTCCGCAGGGCGCAGGTAAAACGCCAGTTGGCCGCCCAGCAGAATGGCCGCCCCCTTGTCATCGACCCGGCTGCTCACGCGCGCCCGGGGCTGGGCGTTGAAGGTTTTTTCGATGCGCTGCTCCGCCGCCTCCGCCCGGTCCCTGGGAGAGTAGCCCCCCACCTCCCCGGCCAGGGTCGTGATGCTGCGGCTGTACACGCGCAGCACCTGGGGCTGGCGGGTGTCCGGCTGCGCATCCTGCGCCCCCGCAGGGCCCATGCCCAGGCAACACAGCAGCCACAGCAGGCCAACGCGCATCCAGGACATGGACGGCAACGCCTCAACCCAGGGTGTTCTTGTAGACCTTGCCGCCCTTCATGATGAGGCGCAGATTGCGCTCGGGCTCGGTCAGGAAGTCCAGGTTCGCGCCGGGGTCGCCATCGGCCACCAGGATATCGGCCCACGCCCCGGCGGCGATACGCCCCAGGGTGTGGGGATAGGGGTTGCGCTCGCCCGACAGCGCCAGCAGCTCGCCATTCACGCCCGTGGCCTGGGCCAGCAGGGTGAGCGGGTCGTAAAAACGGGTGAGCTTGGCCAGATGCCGCCCCTGGCTGGCCGTGTTCTTGGGGTTGAACAGGATGTCGGTGCCCCAGGCCGTCTTGACGCCATGCTTTTGCGCCATGGCATAGGCTTTTTCGGTGCCCTCGGAGGTCTTGCGCTTGTTTGCCTGGCGCTGGGGGTCGGCGTAGGCATTGCCCTCGCCATCGTCGAAAAAGGGCTGCAGGCACCACCACACGCCTTCGCCACGCATCATGCGCACGCTTTCCTCATCCGCCAGCTGGCCATGCTCGATGCTTTTCACCCCCGCGCGGATGGAGCGCTGAATGCCCTTGGGCGTGTAGACATGGGCCATGACGTAGGTGCCCCAGTCGTCGGCGGCGGCCACGCCGGCGCGCAGCTCCTTGTCGGTGAACTGGGTGCTGTCCAGCGGGTCGTACATCGAGGCCACGCCGCCGCCCGCCAGCATCTTGATCTGCGTGGCCCCCAGCATGAGCTGCTCGCGCACGCGGCGCAGCACCTGGTCTTCGCCGTCGGCGATCATCGCCACGCCCACGCGCTCGATCAGGCTCAAGGGCTCGTTGTCCGCACGCGGCAACTCGGTGCGCAGGCGGAAATCCCCGTGGCCGGAGGTCTGCGAAATCATGGCCCCGCTGGGGAAGATGCGCGGGCCCGCCACCATGCCTTCGTCGATCGCCCGCTTCAAGGCGAAGGACGGGCCGCCCGCATCGCGCACCGAGGTAAAGCCCCGCAGCAGCGTGCGCTGCGCCTCTTGCGCGGCACTCAGGTACAGATAGCCCACATCCGAAGTCATGGCCACCATCTCCGGAATCCCCGCCAGCATGGCGTGCCAGTGCGCGTCGATCAGCCCCGGCATCACCAGCTTGCCCTGGCAGTCGATCACCTGGGCATCCGCCACCTGCTCGCCCGCCCCCAGCAGCGCCTGGATGCGGTCCCCTTCAATCAGTACCTGCACGCCCTGGCGCACGCGCTGGCCGCTGCCATCGAACAAGCGCAAGTTGGTCAGCAGGGTGCGCGGCCGGCTGGGCGCCGTTTGCGCCAGGGCCAGCTCCGGCCCCAGCGCGAAGGGAGCCAACATGGCCGCCGCCCCGCCCAAAAAGAAACGGCGCGACATGTCGGCCATCACCCTCTGGTGCAGCCGGTCGCAACCGGCACTGCCGCAGGCGCAGCGGCGGGCGCGGATCGGGCCAAACGTCCAGGCAGACAGCGGATTGCGCAAGGGCATAGGACCTCCTGTTGAGCGAAGAGATGCAGGAATATACGTGCATCCATGGCGCCCGGGGGCAGGCTTTTCACGGGGCATCGCACAGTGCCGGCCACGCCGGCGACCTCACACTGCGCCGTACAGCCCCTGCAGCCAGGCCACCGTGTGGGCCAGTTCGGCCGGGCGGATTTCATGGGCGCTGGCGAACTCCTCGTACGCCAGGTGCAGCGGCAGGGCCTGCACCTGGCGGCGGATGGACTGCGCCGCGGCCAGGGGAATCACGTTGTCGTGCGTGCCGTGGCTGACCCACAGGTGCTTGCCATGGAAGGCATCGGGCGCGGCGATGTGGGGCACGATCTGCGGCAGCAGCCGGCTGTGCCACACCAGGGCAGCACGCATCAGTTCGGGGCGCGAAAGCAGCAGCGACAGCGCCATGATGCCGCCCTGGCTGAAGCCGCCCACCACCACGTGCTCGGGCGCCACGCCCAGCTGGCTGGCGGCCGAGGACAGGGCCTGCGCCAGCAGGGCGCGGCTTTGCGCCTCCTGGGCCTCGTTGATGGTGCGCTCGCCGTTGGGCTCGATGGAAAAATCGAACCACGCGAACGCGCCCGGCCCCATGCGGAACGGCGCACGCAGGCTGAGCACATGGAACGCCTCGGGAATCTGCGGCGCCAGGCCGAACAGGTCGTGCTCGTTGCTGCCCACGCCGTGCATCAGCACGAGCAGCCAGGGGTGGCGCACCGCCGGGTTCGCGGGGCGGTGCTGAAAGGTGAATGGCAGATCCAGCATGGTGGAAGGCTCCTGGTAAGGCGAGGGAATGGCACGCCCCGTCAGGCGGCGGCGTCGAGCGCGAAACTGTCCATGGCGAGCATGCCATACATCACTTCGCGGCTCAGGTACCCGGCCTGCCAGCCTTCGCCCGCCGCGCCCAACGCGAAGAACAGCGGCAGGAAATGCTCCTGCGTCGGGTGGGCGCGCTGCGCGTGCGGGGCCTGGCGGCGGTAGTCCAGCAGCGCGGGCAGGTCCTGCCGCCGGATGGCGTCCTCCACCCAGCGGCTGAATGCCTGCACGTACGGTGCAGGCGCTTGCACGCCGCCCACGAACTCGCGCAGGTTGTGCGTCATGCTGCCCGAGCCCGCCACCAGCACGCCCTGGGCGCGCAGGCTCCGCAGCACGGCACCCATGGCATACGCCTGCGCCGGGCCCGCCGCCACGGGCAGCGCCACCTGCACCACGGGCACATCGGCAGCAGGAAACAGGTGCATGAGCGGCACCCAGGCACCATGGTCGAACGGGCGCTGCGCGTTGCCCTGCGCCGCCAGCCCGGCTGCGTGCAGCAGCGCCAGCACCTCTTCGGCCAGCGCGGGCGCGCCGGGCGCCGGGTAGCGCAGGGCGTACAGCGCGGGCGGAAAGCCGCCAAAGTCATGCCAGGTGGCGGGGGCCGCGCCCGCCATGACCTCGATGGAAGGCGCCATCCAGTGCGGCGACAGGATGACCACGCCGCGCAGGCCCGGGAAGCGCGCGCGCAGCGCCTGCCCCCAGCGCGTAAGCGCAGGCCCGGTCTCGCCCGCCTCGATGGCGAACAGCGGCGCCCCATGCGAGACGAACAGCGCCGGCAGTTGCGGCGCGGCAGCCGCAGCGGAAACGGAGGCAGCAGGGGCGGTAACGGGCAAGACGGCAGACATGGCAAAACTCCTTGGAGCCATGAATGTAGGGTTCCTCCCGCCTCCCACCAAGCCGCAGAGGCGGGATTGAGCATTGCGAAAAACGCAACAATCGCACGTTTTTTCAGTCCGATTCGACCCGTCCGCGCAACACTTTGACGGCGCCGCGCAAGCGCTTGCTCTCGCGCCGGCGCTGTTGCGACGCCAGGGTAGGCCGTGTGGCGCGGCGCGCGCGCGGCGGCGTGGCCACGCTGTTGACCAGTGCCAGCAGGCGCGCCCAGGCGTCGGCCCGGTTCAGCTCCTGGCTGCGGTGCTGCTGGGCCTTGATGACGAGCACTCCGTCCTGGGTGATGCGCCCGTCGCGCAGGGCCAGCAGGCGCTGCCGTATCGGCAGCGGCAGCGACGACGCCGTGATGTCGAAGCGCAGGTGCACCGCGCTCGACACCTTGTTCACGTTCTGCCCGCCCGCGCCCTGGGCGCGCATGGCGGTGATCTGCACCTCGTGCTCCGGCACCTGCAATGGGGGCTGCGAACCCATGTCTGGCTCCTTGGTTCCCTGCCGCGCTCAGGCCAGCGCCTCGCGCAGCGCCGCGTGGAAGGCGCCGGGCTGCTCGTACTGCACCCAATGGCCGCAGCCGGGCACCAGCGCCATGCCCGCGAACGGTGCCCCCGTGGCCCGGAAAGCGGCCTCCAGCGCGGTGATCCAGCGCTTGTACAGCGCATCGCTGGCGCCATAGATGGCATGCACCGGGCAGCGCACCTGCGGCAGCGAACGCGCCAGGATGTCGGTGTGCGCCAGCCGCCGGCGCGGCAGGCGGTCGCGCGCCACGTTGTGGATGTGCAGCGCCAGCGTGGCATCGTCGATGTGCGACGGGTCGGACAGCATCAGCGCCGCCAGGTTGTCGCGGTGCGCCTGCAACTGCTCTGCCTGCGTGGGCAGGTGGCGCCAGCCCTTGAGCGTGAACTGGCGTTCGGGCACCACGCCCATGGCCGGCGCCCCCACCAGCACCAGGCGCTGCACCGCCGGGGGGTGCGCCGCCGCCAGCAGGCCCGCCACCATGCCGCCGAACGAAAAACCCACCAGATCGCACGGCTGCGCGCCCAGCAGCACCCGCAGCCCGGCGTGCAGCGGGGCGACCATGGCGTCGGCATCATGCCCGCCGGGCGGCGGGGCCGAGTCGCCAAACCCCGGCAGGTCGGGGGCCCACACCTCGCGGCCCTCGGCCAGCAGCGTGTCGATATTGCGAAGCCAGTGCGTCCAGCTGCCGCTGCCGCCGTGCAGCAGCACCAGCGGCGCCACGCCCGCGCGCGGCACGCCCCAGGCGTGCCAGACGATTTCGCCCGCCGCCATCGGCGTGGCGAGGCGCCGCGCCTGCGCCTGCAGGCGCGCCATGTCTGCAGGCAGTGCTACCACTGGGCGATGGCGTCGATCGCCAGGCCGTAGCCGGCCACGCCCAGGCCGCACACCACGGCACGGGCCACGGCCGAAATGTAGGAATGGTGGCGAAAGGGCTCGCGCGCATGCACGTTGCTGATGTGCAGCTCGATCAGCGGCACGCCCGTGCCCTTGATGGCGTCGAGCAGCGCCACGCTGGTGTGCGTGTAGGCCCCGGCGTTCAGCACCACGCCCGCCAGCTCGCCCCGGGCGTGCAGGCGGCCGGCCTCGTGCAGCCAGTCCAGCAGATCGCCCTCGTGGTTGCTCTGGCGGAACTGCAGCGCCAGCCCGTGGCGCGCGCAGGCCTGCTGGCACAGGGCCTCGACATCGGCCAGCGTGTGCGCGCCGTACACGGCGGGCTCGCGCGTGCCCAGCAGGTTCAGGTTAGGGCCGTTGAGAACGAAAACATTTTTCACGAAAGGGCGCTCCAAGCATGCACAAAACCGTGAAATTATGCGGCGCCCGGGTTCAGGGCATGGCGGCCAGGCTCCGTCCCTCCATGTCAATGGGCGTGGCCATGCGCCCGGCCTTGCGCGCGCTTCCTGTCGTCCACCACGTTCACCGTCACGCCATTGGGCAGCACCATGTCGCCGGGGCGCTGGCCCGCCGGGCAGGCGCCGAGCCGGCGGCCCTCGAACGCCATGCGGCCCGTGTTGCCCAGGGGCGTCTGGGCATACGTCACGTCGAAGGTGCCGCGGTAGGCGGACCGCAGGTCGCCCTGCAGTTCGATGCGCGCGTCCACGCGGTTGTCATGCACGTAGCACACGGTGGCGATGGCGTACCCCGCGCCGGCCTTCGGCGGGCGCCGGGTCACCTTGACCGCATGGCAATCCTCCTGGCTGGGCACCAGCGCCAGCAGCATCACCGGCTCGGCCTCGGCGCTGGTGCACATGCGCACCGTCTGCGGCCTGTGCGGCGCCTGGCCGGCGCGCTTCAGCACCAGGTCGTCGCTGCGCACCGTCACCTCCCACAGGCCGTTCTGGCGGGCGGGAAAGGCGGTCTTGCGGGGGGCTTTCCCGCGGGCGGGCGGCGCCTCGTGCGCCATGCCCTGCGCGGCCAGCAGGGCCGCGCACAGCGCCAGGCAGGGTGGAGTGAATCGCATGGCTCTGCGCCCCTTGTCAAAGACTTCAAAAACAATAGCTGCCCGCGCTTTCTACATGCGCGTTACAGCCGCTTTTCATGCAAAAAAGCCAGCGGCGCCGGGTAGCGCCGCTGGCAAGCTGCCCGCCCCGTTCAGCCGCGCTGGCGGCGGCGCGCCATGAACAGCCCCATCAGCGCCGACAGGAGGATGAGGCCCCACTCGGACAGCGTGGGAATGGCCTGCGCGCCTGCGGGCGCGGGCCCGGCCACGTCGCCGGCGGGCACGGTCTGCACGTCGTCGGGGAAGCTGCCCGAGCCGGCCGTGCCGGTCACCGGGCCGCTGGTCTTGGCGGGCGTGCCGGCGACCGGGCAGGTCACCACCTTGCCCACGGGGATGGTTTCGCCCGGCGCCCAGTTGGCGGCGGGGGTGGCGGTGTCGATGGTGCATTGGCCCACGGTCACCCCATCGGGCAGGCCGGTGACGCCGCAGCGCGCGTTGGTGGCGTCGATGGCGCCATCGCTCGTGCAGGTGAAGCTGCCCTTGTAGGGCTGGCCCACGACGCCCTTGGGCAGGCCGCCCAGGTTGATGGTGACGTGCGGCCCGCCCACCGTCACCTGCCTGGGTGCGCTGTTGTTGCCCGGGTTGCCGTCGTTGCCGGCGCTGCCCGTGACCGTGGTGGTCTTGGGAACACCGACATCGGCCTCATCGGTGGGCGTGCCAGTGAGCGGGCACGTCACCGTGGCGCCGACGGGCACGGCGGCGGGGCCGGTCCAGTTGGCTTCGTTCGCGCCATTGATGTCCTTGATCCTGCACTGGCCGATGGCCACGCCCGTGGGCAGGCCGGCGATGGCGCAGGTGGCGGCGCTGGCCTGGGTCGCGCCCTCGTTCTTGCACGAGAACGAGGCGGTGGGCGGCACGGGCTGGTTCAGCCCCAGCGTGGCGGGCACGTTGGTGGTGTCGGGCACCATGTCGGCGTACAGCTTGGTCTGCACCATCTGGCCGGACTGCGGGTCGATGTCGGTGGCCGAGATGGGGTAGGTGCCGTTGTTCACGGCGTCGCCCGTGGTGCCGGCCGGCACGCGCACCTTCATGGTGAAGGTGCCCTGCTCGCCCGGCGCCAGGTCGCCGATGGCGCACGACGCGGACCAGGGCGTATTCACGCTCGCGGGTTCTGCCCCTTGCGGCGCAGTGCAGCTCTTGGTGGTGCCCGCCGTCGGCACGCCGATGCCGTCGAACACGGTGCGCTTGCCGTCGGAGGTCACGGGCAGCGCGGGCTCGACCTTCACGCCGCTGACCGCGTTGGTGCCGATGTTCTTGTAGGTGTAGGTGTATTCGATGGTGGTGCTGCCGTCGGCGTTGACGTACTTGCGCACCTCGGGCTCGGCGCTCACGGTGACCCAGATGCTGTCGGCCTGGCTGACGGCGTTGGCCCCTGTGCGCACCTCGCGCATGTAGAACGCGCCCGCGTGCGCCGTGTCGCCGCAGCCCGCGGCCACCACGCGCAGCGTGACCTTGTCGTTCTCCGCCACGGCGTTGGGGCCGGTGGCGTCGAGCGCGATGTCGAAGTTCACCCAATCGGTGTACTGGTAGCTGCCGGCCGCATGGAACACCACGCTGGGCTGGTTGGCGAAGTTGTAGGTGGTGTACAGCACCTTGGCATTGGGCGTGCCGTCGTCCTTGACCACCTCGATGAAGAAGTAGGCCTGGTTCGTGCCGTTGTGGCTGGCGTAGTTCTCCAGCACGGGCGCGCCGAGGAAGCGCAGGTGGAACTTGCCCGTGGCCGGGTCGCGGTCGGCCGCCGCGAGTGTGATTTCCTGGTGCACGGAGCTGGCCTTGGTGTTGTTGCCCGTGGTGTCGGAGTGCACGCGCAGCGCGTTCCCGGACGGCCAGGACAGGTTGCTGCCCGTATTGGTCGCACTCCCCGCCCCCTGCCGGGTGGCGGACTGGCTGGTGTAGGCCCCGGTGTCCATGTTCTGCAGGCCCAGGTCGGCGAACGTCTGGGGCACGATGGGCGTCAGGGCGGTGTTCTTCACGAAGCCTGGCGTCAGGTAGCGGCGCTGGTAGCCGTGCGGGTTCCAGCCGGTGTCCACCGGGTCGGCAAAGCTGCCGTTGGTGAAGCCCGCGTGCGCCGCGGGCAGCGCAGCGGCTGCCATGAGGCCGGCGAGCAGCGCGCGCGCCGCCCGGGTTGGTTTCTTGTGGTTCATGGTTTCTCCTCGGTGTGGTTGAACAAAACGGGCCGCCCTGGCGGCCATGCGTGCGTCGGCGTGGCTCACTGGACGAACACCAATCCCTTGCCGAACACCGCCCGCACGGGCAGCGGCAGGCCCGTGCCCTCCAGCGTCTTGCGCCGCAGGCGGGTGAGCGACGATTCGATGCGGTGGAAGCCGTTCTTCGCGCTGCTCGCGCCCAGGGCCTGCAACAGCGCCTGCTTGGAAACCAGCGCGCCCTGCGCCGCCATCAGGCTGCCCAGCAGCTCCAGCTCGCGCGTGGTGAGTTCGACGGCGCGCCCGTTGGGGGCGACCAGCCGGGGCCGCTGGCTGGCATCCAGGTGCCACGGCATGGCGGCATGGGCGGCGCCGATGCGCGTGCGGCGCAGCTGCGAGCGGATGCCGGCGGCCAGCTCGCCCAGGTCCGCGGGCTTGACGAAATACTGCAGCGCACCGGCCTCCAGCCCGGCGATGCGGCTCTGCACGTCGCCCCGGGCGGTCAGCACGACCGCGGGCATGCCGCGCTGCGCCAGGCGGCGCACCAGGCTCAGGCCGCTTTCGCCCGGCAGGCCGAGATTGACCACGGCCAGGTCGGCTTGCCCGCGCAGCAGGCGCACGTAGAAATCCTCGGCCGACTCGGCTCCCCAGGCCTGCATGCCGCGCTGGCGCAGAAAGCTGCAGACGCTGGCACGCATGTCCGCGTCGTCCTCGACGACGGCGATGGTGGGTGGGGGAAAATCGGGCGGCTGCATGGGAACGAATCAATGGCAGCCGGATTCTTCAAGCAAGCCCCCTCACGCTGCCATAGGCGAGCACTCCCAAGTTCTCATATCACCGGAGGTATTCACAATGATTGACAAAACCCCTGGAGTGCAAAAACCATAGCTGCCCGCGCTGGGCCAGCAGGGATTCCAAGGCCATTCCCATCTAGAATCGAGACAGGGCAAGCGCTGCCCGCTTCTTTTTCCATAGCACCAAGGCCCGCAGGGGCCTTTTCGCTTTCCACGCTCCCCCCATGACCACGACCACCCCGCCCGACATCACCGTCCTGCCCGAACTGCTGGCCTACATCGACCCCCTGACCCCCGAAGAAAACGAAGCGCTGGAGCGCAGCATCCTGGAAGAAGGCTGCCGCGACGCGCTGGTGCTGTGGGGCAACGTCCTGGTGGACGGGCACAACCGCTACCGCATCTGCACCCAGCACGGCCTGCCGTTCCAGACGGTGCAGAACACGCGCTTCCAGAACATGGAGGACGTGCACCTGTGGATGATCGACCAGCACCTGGGCCGGCGCAGCGTGTCGGAGTTCCAGCGCGGCGTGCTGGCGCTGCGCAAGCGCGAGATCATCGCCAGCCGCCGCGCGGCCGCTGCCGCCGCCGTGGTGGCCGCCCGGGCCGAAGCCGCCCAGGCGCCCGAGGCCCAGGCCCCCTGGGAAGGCGACACCGACCCCGTGGTGGCCCAGGCGCTGGCCAGCGTGCCCAAGGTGCCGGACGACGCGCTGGACACGCGCGAGGCCTTGGCGCGCGCCGCGCGCCTCACGGCCAGCCAGGTGAAGATGATCGAGGCCATCCACCAGAACGCCGCGCCCGAAGTGGTGGCCGCCGTGAAGTCGGGCGAGCTGTCGCTCAACGCCGCGGCCGTGGTGGCGACGCTGCCCGTGGAGGAGCAGAAAACCGTGGCCGCCGGGGGCGCGCAGGAACTCAAGCAGGCCGCCCGCCGCGTGCGCGACGCCAAGAAGAAGCCCAAGGCCGAGGCCCCCGCCGCCGCGCCGGACGAAGGCGCCGCGCCGCCCGCCTCGGCCGAGGCACTGCGCCAGCGCGTGACCGAACTGGAAGCCGAGAACGAGCGCCTGCGCCAGCAGGTCAAGGCGCTGCAGGACCTGCTGGCCGAACAAGGCTGAGCACAGGCTCAAGATCCCGGAAAAAGTGCCGATAAAACGGCACAAATCCACCGATCAAGAGGAGCCAAGCCATGGTATCGACGCCCGCCCTGAGCGCCACGCAACCCTCCCAGGCCCAGGCCACCAGCGCCGCCGGTGCCGCCAATGCCTCCACGGCGCAGGCCACGCCCCTGGACGAGGCGCGCAAGGCCGCCGCGAACACCCCGGACGGGCAGCGCACCCAGCTCAACACGCAGATCCTGCAAGCCTCGCTGGACGTGTCCATCAAGGCGGGCGACGACTCCATGGCCCTGCTCTACCGCACGGCCATCGACCACATCAACGAGTTGCTGGCCCCCGAGTTCGGCCCCGACGCGCTGCAGGCCGCGATGCAGCAGGACAACAGCGCCGAGGCCACCGCCGGGCGCATCCTGTCGGCGGCCACGGGCTTCTTCGATGCCTACGCCGCGCGCTACCCCGACAAGGACGCCGAGACCGTGCTGCGCGACTTCGTCGACCTGGTGCGCGGCGGCTTCGAGAAGGGCTATGGCGAAGCGCACGAAATCCTCAAGGGGCTGGGCGTGCTGGGCGAAGGCAGCGACGTGGCCGCGGGCATCCAGAAAACCTTCGACCTGGTGCAAAAGGGCTTCGACGACTTCCTGGCCACCAAGCTGGCCGCGCTCCAGCCCAAGGACGACACGCAAGCCCCCGCGGACGATGATGCCAACGCCGCTCCGCAGGCCGCGCCACAAGCGGCGGCTGCGGCCACGGCGTGACAGGACTGCGCCGGTTTTCAGCCAAAAACGCTTCCAGCGTGCGTGCAGCAAGCGCTGCAAGCTATTGAAGAAGGAGCATGCGCAGCCCCGGCGGAGGTTTCCTACAATCGCGCATCGCCCTTCCCCTTGCCCAGCGCCCCAAGCCATGCCGTCTGCCTCCTCCCCCATTGGTGTGTTCGATAGCGGCGTGGGCGGGCTGAGCGTGCTGCAGGCGCTGCGCGCCGAGCTGCCGCAGGAGCGCTTCGTCTACCTGGCCGACAACGGCCATGCCCCCTACGGCGAGCGCGGCGACGCCTTCGTGGCCGCGCGCACCCAGGCCATCACCAGCCACCTGCGCGACATACACGGCATCAAGGCCCTGGTGGTGGCCTGCAACACGGCCACGGCGGCAGCCATCGACCAGGTGCGCGCCAGCCATCCCGGCCTGCCGCTCGTGGGCGTGGAGCCGGCGCTCAAGCCCGCCGTGGCGGCCACCCGGACGGGGCGCGCGGGCGTGATCGGCACCCGGGGCACGCTCTCCAGCGCCCGGTTCGCGCGGCTGCAGGCTTCGCTGCCCGGGCATGTGCACTGGGTGGTGCAGCCATGCGACGGACTGGCCTACGCGATCGAACGCGCCGCCCTGGGCGGGGATTCCAGCGATGCCGGTGCCGAGGTGCAGGCGCTGTGCGCGCGCTACCTCCAGGCCATGGGCCCGTTCGGCGGCGACGCCAGCTGCATCGACACCCTGGTGCTGGGCTGCACGCACTACGTCTTCGCGCAGGAGGTGCTGCGCCCCCTGGCGGGCCCCGGCGTGCAGTTGATCGAAACCGGCCAGCCCGTGGCGCGCCAGACGCGGCGCCTGCTGCAGGGCGCCGGCCTGCTGGCGAGCCACGCCCCGCTGGCCAGCGATGCGGCGCTGCGCCTGCTGACCACCGGCGACCTGGACCTGCTGCGCGCCGCCGCCGCGCGCTGGCTGCAGCTACCCGCGGACTGCTGCAGCGCCGCGGAAGTGCCCGCGCCCGCTCACGCCTGAGCGCTGGCGGCACCCCACAGGGGCTCGCCCTGGTGCTCCAGGTGCGTCAGGTACAGGCGCACGTCGAACTCGGCCTGGTGGTAGTCAGGCGCCATGTGTTCGCACAGCTGGTAGAACGCCTTGTTGTGCTCGCGCTCGCGCAAGTGGGCCAGCTCATGCACCACGATCATGCGCAGGAACGCCTCGGGCACCTGCTTGAACAGCGCGGCGATGCGGATCTCGTGGCGCGCAGCCAGGCGCCCTCCCTGCACCTGGCTGCGGCTGGTATGCAGGCCCAGGGCATGGCGCACGATGTGGATCTTGCTGTCGAACAGCACCTTGTTGACCGCATCGGCATTGCGCAGATGCCGGGCACGCAGTCCGGCGGTGTACTGGTACAGCGCCTTGTCGGTGCGCATGGCGTGGGCCTGGGGGTACTTTTGCAGCAGCCACGCGCCCGTGCCCTGGCGCGCCAGCAAGGCCCGAACCTGCTGTTGCAAAGGCAGGGGGTAGGCCTGCAGGTAGGGCAGAGGCATTTCCGCAGCCGCGCCCGCCCGCGCCACGCGGTCGGACATGGCCGCCGCGCTCAATGCAGGTGACGCGGCCGGCGGCCACCGCCGCCACCGCCATGGCCCGGCGCGCCGCCACCGCCGCGCGGCGGCTTGCCGATCTCGAGCGAGCTGACGAGCGCATCGAAGCGCTGGCTGAACAGCCGGTCGATCTCGGCCACGACACCGCCCAGTTCGGAGCCGTCGAAATGGCGCTCCATCAGGTTGACCACGTCCTGGACCAGCAGGTCGCGCTGCACCTGCATGATGGCCGCCGGCGTGGGCCCGACGAAGAGCATCAGGAAGTCGTCGCGCGACTCGGCGTCGTCCGGCGCTTCGTCCTCGTCGAACTCGACGTCATAGAAAGTCACCTCGATGGCCGCCCCCGCCTCGGCCAGCTCATTGAGGCTCATGCACATCTCATCGAGCGACTGGCGGAAATCCTCGTCGCCCACGACGGTCCAGCACATGCGCAGCACGTTGGCCTTGCCGTCGTATTCGATCCCGGGCTCTTCCTCGTAGGCGCTGGCCGCGCCATCGGCCAGGGAACGCGCACCCGCGTACTTCCACAGCGGCTTGAGCGCTTCTTGCAGCTGCTCGAAGCGCGTGCCCGGACGCAACGGCACCTGGCCGTGCACATGGATTTCAAAGGGAGCGTTGTAACTTGACATGTTCGAATCTGGATGGTGCCCCGAGCCGGGGTCGAACCGGCACGCCCCTTTTCAGGAAAGCGGCGGATTTTAAGTCCGCAGTGTCTACCAATTTCACCATCGGGGCCTGTGCGGCACCGCACGGGTGCTCCGCAGGGTAACCCGGGCAGCGCAGTGGTGCAATGTCCTCAAACCAGCAACTGCGAGGCCGCAGCCAGCAACCCCAAGAAAAAAGGGAAGCGTGGAGCTTCCCTTGATGTTGCAGGAAGTTGGACTTGTACCAGGGCGCTAAGTCCTTACTCCCCTACTCCTTGTTTTTGATGAGGAGTACCAAAGCCTTTGATTATGCCTTAATTCGCTTCATGAGATAAGCATCATTCCGGCCATACGTCCAAGGGCCCACAGGCCATGCGGGACAACAACGAAGTAGCCGCCCCGCCTAGCCCATCAAACCTTCCCAGTCTCACCAACCCAGTGCCACTGCCCCTGGGAACGGCAGCCAAGGTGGTGCTTGCCGGGCAGGCTGCCCCCGCCCCAAGCAAAACACCCCGGCAATCACCCACCGGGACCGTTTCACACATGGGCACAAGCTGGATCCGCAGTTGGCCAGGGCCTCTCCCTTCCTGACTCCCCGAAGCACGGCGCCCGCCTTACCTTAGAATGAGCACCCCGTCGAAAGAACCGTCATGGCCGAGGCCATGAAAGGCTTTCATACTTGAAACCCAATGGGGTGAAGATGAACAAGCCTTTCATTTCCCTGTGTCCGGAGATCACCCGGGCCAACGCGCTGACTCTGATGGACTGGTTGGAAGATGAGGGCGTCACGCGCTACCTGAGCGATTCGCGGCATGTCTCCCGGTTCATTGAACAGGTCATCGGTCGAGTTCAGTTGCCGATCCTGACCCATCTGTTCAACCAAGGCGGCAGGTTTTTCATGGCCTATGACCGACACGACGTACCAGTCGGGTTCGTGCGTCTCGTCAAGAAGGGCCCGGACTGCGAAATGGTTCTGGTCATTGGCGACCGTGACAACTGGGGGCGCAAACTAGGCGCCAGCGCGATCCGCGAAGGCATGAAACTCGCTTTCTTCGATATGCGAGCCGAGAAGCTCATCGCCAAAATCCACCCAGACAACGCGCGGTCACTGAAGGCATTCCTGCGCAGCGGCTTCTTGCTGGAAAGCGCAACGCCTGCGATGAATTCTTTTGCCATGCACTCGGAGCGCTACCTCCGGCTTTTGCGCGAAAGCCCTGCGACCCACACCTCGGCCATCTACATCACAGAAATCGACAAGGCTCGGCTCAGGAGCCTGATTGAGCTCGAACAGAGTTCTGATATTTTTGAGTTGGAGCACGAGATCGAACGAGCCGTCGTCGTCGATCCACGGCAGGTGGCTGAGGATGTCGTCACGATGAACTCAAAGGCCTTGCTGCAAGTAGACGACCAGGAGATGGAAGTTGCGCTGGTTTATCCAGAGGATGCAGATGACCGCGCCGGGAAACTATCGGTTTGTTCCGGCATCGGCACGGCGATCCTAGGCTACAAGGAGGGCGATGCCTTCGACTGGCGGATTCCGAGCCGTACTTGCCATATCCAGATCGGGAAAGTGCTTTATCAGCCGGAAGCTGCAGGCGATTTCCACCTGTAGAGTCGCATGAATCGCCCCAGGTCCAGTAGAGACCTTCGAGCCTCAAACTGAGGCCCAATCGGAGGTGCCATGCGAAGCAAGCAACCTGCCGTGGCCCACAAGGCCTTCAAGCGCTACGAGTCTGGCTATGTGCACATGGATGTGAAATACCTGCCCCAGATGCAGGACGAGAGCAGCCGGCGATGGGTGTTCGTTCAGTTCAAGGCCAACAAGACAGCCGCCAGCGCCCGGGCCTTTCTGGCGGCCCTGCACAAATCCTGCCCAATCAGGATCAGCAAGCTGCTCACCGACAACGGCAAGGAGTTCATGGACCTCCTGTTCGCCAGCAAGGAGCGTGAGCCCAGTGGCGACCACGCGTTTGACCAACTGGGCATCAAGCATCGGCTGACCAAGCCCAGAACACCAAGAACCAACGGCATGGTAGAGCGGTTCAACGGTCGTATAGCGGACGTTCTGAAGACCCGCCGATTCAACAGCTGCGACGACATGCAGCAGACCCTGCAACGCTATCTAGGTAATCCGGGGCAATTCAGAACCGGGCCCGGATCGCAGCCAGCGCCACTTAGTACCGCCTTGGCGCGGAGCGGATGATGGCCTGAAAACAGGCCTTAAAAGAGCTGGCTGTAGATGGACACCCCTGGGCTTCCCTTAGGCGATCCACCAACAAAAAAAGGAGCCGAAGCTCCTTTTTTTCTGCATTCCATGGAACTCCATGAATGCTATTCGTTGGAGCGGGAAATCGGTCTCGAACCGACGACCTCAACCTTGGCAAGGTTGCGCTCTACCAACTGAGCTATTCCCGCATTTCGCCCACCCATTCAAGGCGAACAATTTTTTATTATACCAAAATTTGCCCGCAATTTTCGAACAAATTTTTCACCCTGCAAAAACCAACTACGTGTGCTCACTCGCTAGAGCTTACACATTCATACCTGGAGGCGCGGCCCGGAGTCGAACCGGGCTAACCGGATTTGCAATCCGGGGCATAACCGCTTTGCTACCGCGCCAAGAATGACTTTTTTTTGACAAAAAAGGGAAGCGGAAGCCTCCCTTTTTTGAAATTTTGGAGCGGGAAATCGGTCTCGAACCGACGACCTCAACCTTGGCAAGGTTGCGCTCTACCAACTGAGCTATTCCCGCATCTACCGAAGCCTTACATTCTACAACGTTTGCTGCGATGGACTGAATTGTAGCGCAATTTTCACCTGTTCCCGAATTTTTTTGAATTCAGTGTTTTAGGGTATCCGCTGCTGCCGCCTTCTGCGTGGCGGCAGCCGTAGCCGCAGCGATTTCCTCATCCGTCAGGGGCACAGGTTTGGATTCCAGCGCCACATCCAGCACCTTGTCGATCCACTTCACCGGGACGATTTCCAACCCGCTCTTCACGTTGTCAGGAATCTCTTGCAGATCCTTCACGTTCTCCTCGGGGATCAACACCGTCTTGATACCGCCACGCAACGCAGCCAGCAGCTTTTCCTTGAGGCCGCCGATCGCCGTGACCTCGCCGCGCAACGTGATTTCCCCCGTCATGGCCACATCGGCACGCACAGGAATGCCCGTCAAAGCGGATACCAGTGCGGTCGCCATGGCAATGCCCGCGCTGGGGCCATCCTTGGGCGTGGCTCCGTCGGGAACATGGATGTGGATATCACGCTTTTCAAAGGCCTCGTCCTTGATGCCCAGCACCCGCGCACGGCTGCGCACGACGGTGCGCGCAGCTTCGACGGACTCTTTCATCACGTCGCCCAGAGAGCCCGTACGGGTGATGTTGCCCTTGCCCGGCATCGTGGCCGTTTCGATGGTCAGCAGATCTCCGCCCACCTCGGTCCAGGCTAGGCCGACGACCTGCCCCACCTGGTTCTGCTGCTCGGCACGGCCATAGTTGTACTTGCGCACGCCCAGGTAGTCCGCCAGGTTGTCAGCCGTTACCACGACCTGCGGCTCCAGTTTCTTCAACTGCAGGCCCTTGACCACCTTGCGGCAGATCTTCGACAACTCGCGCTCCAGCGAGCGGACCCCCGCTTCGCGCGTGTAGTAGCGCACGATGTCGCGCACCGCGGCTTCGGTGACCTGCAGCTCGGCTTCCTTGACGCCGTTATTGCCCATCTGCTTGGGCAGCAGATACTTCATGGCGATGCTGGTCTTCTCATCCTCGGTATAGCCCGAGAGGCGTATGACCTCCATCCGGTCCAGAAGCGCCGGAGGAATGTTCATCGAGTTGCTGGTGGCGACGAACATCACATCCGACAGGTCGAAATCGACCTCCACGTAGTGGTCGGAGAAAGTATGGTTCTGCTCCGGATCCAGCACTTCCAGCAGCGCACTCGACGGATCCCCCCGGAAATCGGTGCCCAGCTTGTCGATCTCGTCGAGCAGGAACAGCGGATTGCGCGTCCCCACCTTGTTCAGGCTTTGCAGCACCTTCCCCGGCATGGCGCCGATATAGGTGCGGCGATGCCCACGGATCTCAGCCTCGTCCCGCATGCCGCCCAGCGCCATGCGCACGTACTTGCGGCCCGTGGCCTTGGCGATGGACTGGCCAAGCGAAGTCTTGCCGACACCCGGCGGTCCGACGAGACACAGAATGGGCGCCTTGACCTTGTCCACGCGCTGCTGCACCGCGAGGTATTCGAGGATGCGGTCCTTGACCTTTTCCAGGCCGTAATGGTCTTCGTTCAACACAGACTCCGCGTTCAGCAGGTCGTGCTTGATCTTGGTCTTCTTGCTCCACGGCAAGCCCGTGAGCACGTCAATGTAGTTGCGCACCACCGAGGCTTCCGCCGACATGGGCGACATGAGCTTGAGCTTTTTCAGCTCGCCCTCGGCCTTCTTGCGTGCCTCGGCGGGCATGCGCGCGGCCTTGATCTTCTTCTCGATCTCCTCGACGTCTGCGCCCTCCTCGCCCTCGCCCAGTTCCTTCTGGATGGCCTTGACCTGTTCATTCAGGTAGAAGTCACGCTGGCTCTTTTCCATCTGGCGCTTGACGCGGCCGCGGATGCGCTTGTCCACGTTGAGGATGTCGACCTCCCGGTCGATCTGCTCGAACAGGTTTTCCAGCCGCTCCTTGACAGGGAAGAGGTCGAGCACGGCCTGCTTGTTCTCCAGCTTGAGCGGCAGATGTGCCGCGATGGTGTCGGCCAGGCGCCCCGGGTCGTCGATGCTGGAAATGGATGTCAGGATCTCCGGCGGGATCTTCTTGTTCAGCTTGACGTACTGGTCGAACTGCTGCATCACCGCCCGGCGCAGTGCCTCGATCTCGCTGGGCTTGCCATCGTCCGCAGACACTTCTGCAACGGGCAAGACGCTGGCCACGAAGTGCGTCTCCTCATCGGCAATGCCCTGCACCTGGGCACGCTGCTGTCCCTCGACCAGCACCTTCACCGTGCCGTCGGGCAGCTTGAGCATCTGCAAGATGGTCGAGATGCAGCCCATGTCGAACATGTCGGACGCTGAGGGCTCATCCTTGGCAGCCGCCTTCTGCGCCACCAGCATGATGCGCCGGTCGGCTTCCATGGCCAGCTCCAGCGCCTTGATGCTCTTGGGACGCCCCACGAACAGCGGAATCACCATATGGGGAAAAACAACCACATCGCGCAGTGGCAGCAGGGGCAATTCGACAGGAGCGGAAGGCAAGGGGGTATGTCCAGACATGGCAAACCTCATGAGTCGCCGCGCACCGCAATGCGCAGCGGGAAATTCTTCAACCCGCTGGTGCCGAAACACCAGCCGGGGGAAACGGGGGCACGCAGCTCCCGCAGGAGACATGTGCAACAGCGGCGCGAAGGCTTCGCTGCAAGTACGTCAAGCCTTCTTGGCCGCCTCGCGGTACACGAGCAATGGCGGCTTGCTTTCCTCGATCGTGGATTCGTCCACCACCACTTTTTCCACATTGGCGGCGTTGGGCAGATCGAACATGGTGCCGATCAGTGCCTGCTCCAGGATCGAGCGCAATCCACGCGCACCGGTTTTGCGTGCGAGCGCCTTCCGGGCAATCGCCTTGAGCGCGGCGGGGCGTATTTCCAGCTCCACACCTTCCATGGACAGCAATTTGCTGTACTGCTTGGCCAAGGCGTTCTTGGGTTCTGTCAGGATTTGCACCAGGGCATCCTCGCTCAGCTCGGCCAGCGAAGTGACCACAGGCATGCGGCCCACCAGTTCGGGGATGATGCCGAACTTGATCAGATCCTCGGGCTCGATGTCCTGGAACACCTCGGAGATGGCGCGCTGCTGCTTGCTGCGTACGGCGGCGCCAAAGCCGATGCCCGAGGCCTCGGTGCGGTTCTCGATGACCTTCTCCAGCCCGGCGAAAGCGCCGCCGCAGATGAACAGGATATTGGTCGTGTCGATCTGCAGGAAGTCCTGGTTGGGATGCTTGCGCCCGCCCTGCGGCGGCACGCTGGCCATGGTGCCTTCGATCAGCTTCAGCAAGGCCTGCTGCACGCCCTCGCCCGACACGTCGCGCGTGATGCTCGGGTTGTCCGACTTGCGCGAGATCTTGTCGATTTCGTCGATGTAGACGATGCCGCGCTGCGCCTTTTCCACGTCGTAGTTGCAGCTTTGCAGCAGCTTGCTGATGATGTTTTCCACGTCCTCGCCGACATACCCAGCTTCGGTCAGCGTCGTGGCATCGGCCATGACGAAGGGCACGTCAAGCTGACGCGCCAGCGTCTGCGCCAGCAAGGTCTTGCCCGAACCCGTGGGGCCGATCAGCAGGATGTTGCTCTTCGAGAGCTCCACCTCGTCCTTGCCCGCCTTGTCCTTGTAGCGCAGGCGCTTGTAGTGGTTGTAGACCGCCACGGCCAGGGTGCGCTTCGCCTTCTCCTGGCCGATGACGTAGTTGTCCAGGTTGCCCTTGATTTCGGCGGGCGTCGGCAAATCGCCGCGCACGTCGGTCGTGGAGCCCCCTGCGGGCAGCTCGTCACGGATGATTTCGTTGCACTGGCCAATGCATTCGTCGCAGATAAAAACCGACGAACCGGCGATCAGCTTCTTCACTTCATGCTGGCTCTTGCCGCAAAAAGAGCAGTAGAGGGTTTTCTCGCTGGAGGAGCCTTTTTTCTCGGCCATGGGGGCAATGCCTTGTCACTGAATACGTTGGTCGGGGGATGATAGCGAAATAAAAACGGCGTTCCCCGCAGGGGAAACGCCGCTTGGCGCACCTCCCTCAGGCGCGCTTTTCGATGACCTGGTCCACCAGGCCATAGGACTGCGCCTCGGCGGCGCTCAGGTAGTAATCACGCTCGGTGTCCTGCTGGATCTTTTCCAGCGGCTGGCCGGTACGCTCTGCCAGGATCTGGTTGAGCTGCTCGCGGGTCTTGAGGATTTCGCGCGCATGGATCTCGATCTCGGTTGCCTGGCCCTGCATGCCGCCGAGCGGCTGGTGGATCATCACCTTGGAATTGGGCAACGCGAAACGCTTGCCCTTGGCACCCGCCGCCAGCAGGAACGCGCCCATGCTGGCCGCCATGCCCGTGCACAGCGTCGAGACATCCGGCTTGATGAAGTTCATGGTGTCGAAAATCGCCAAGCCGGCGCTGACCGAACCGCCCGGGGAGTTGATGTAGAACGAAATATCCTTGTCAGGATTCTCGCTCTCCAGGAACAGCAACTGCGCCACCACCAGATTGGCGGACTGGTCGTTGACCGGCCCGACCAGGAAGACCACCCGCTCCTTGAGCAGGCGCGAGTAGATGTCGTACGACCGCTCGCCACGGCCCGACTGCTCGATGACCATGGGGATCAGGCCCAGGTTCTGTGTATCCAATGCGCTCATGTTTTCTCCAGTCCAACCAGTACGGCGCGTACTGTATCCACAAATGAATTGGGGCTTGTGCGCCAAAGCACAAGCCCCAGGAAACAAGAAGAATCCAGGGACAGCGCCTGCCGCAACCGTCCCGGACTTCTCAAGGATCAGCCCTGCTGGCCCATCAGCTCTTCGAAGGAAACGGCCTTGTCGGTGACCTTGGCCTTGCCCAGGACGAAGCTGGTGACGTTGTTTTCCACCACGACGGCTTCCACCTCGGCCAGGCGCTGGCGGTCGCCGAAGTACCAGCGCACCACGTCCTCGGGCTTCTCGTAGCTCGCGGCCAGTTCGTCGATGTGGGTCTTGAGCTGCTCGGGCGTGGCCTGCAGCGCGTTGGCACGCACCAGCTCCGCCAGCACCAGGCCCAGGCGCACGCGGCGCTCGGCCTGGGGACGGAAGATGTCCTCAGGGATCTCGGCCTTGTCGGCGTCCTTGATGCCACGCTGCTTCAGATCGGCGCGCGCGCCTTCCAGCAGGCGTGCGATCTCGGCCTGGATGGCCGCGTTGGGCAGGTCCAGCTCGGCCTTGGCTACCAGGGCGTCCATCACGGCCTGCTTGTTGCGGGCCATCAGGCGGAACTTCACCTCGCGCTCGAGATTTTTCTTGATGTCGGCACGCAGGCCCTCCACGGTGCCGTCGGCAATGCCCAGCGACTTGGCGAACTGCTCGTTCACTTCCGGCAGGTTGGCGGCCTCGATCTTCTTCAGCGTCACCAGGAAGTCGGCCGTCTTGCCGGCCACGTCCTTGCCGTGGTAGTCCTCGGGGAAGGCCAGCGGGAAGGTCTTGCTCTCGCCCGACTTCATGCCACGCACGGCGTCCTCGAATTCCTTGAGCATCTGGCCTTCGCCCACCAGGAACTGGAAGTCCTCGGCCTTGCCGCCCTGGAAGGGCTCGCCGTCGATCTTGCCCTCGAAGTCCACGGTCACGCGGTCGCCGTCCTCGGCGGGCGCGGTCTGGGCGCGCTGGGCGAACGTGCGGCGCTGCTTGCGCAGGATGTCCAGGGTCTTCTCGATGGCGGCCTCGTCCACTTCGGCGGACAGGCGCTCGACCTCGGCATCCGACAGGTCGGCGATCTTCACTTCGGGGAACACCTCGAACACGGCGTCGAAGGTCACCTGGCCTTCGGGCGCGCCGTCTTTCTCGGTGATGCGCGGCTGGCCGGCCACGCGCAGTTGGGCCTCGTTGGAGGCCTGGGCAAAGGCCTCGCCCACCTTGTCGTTCAGCACTTCGTACTGCACCGAGTAGCCATAGCGCTGGGCCACCACGCTCAGGGGCACCTTGCCGGGACGGAAGCCATCCATCTTCACGGTACGTGCCAGGCGCTTGAGGCGGGCATCGACTTCGGTCTGGATGGTGGTCAGGGGCAGGCTCAGCGTGATCTTGCGCTCGAGCTTTTCAAGGGTTTCAACAGTAACGGCCATTTGTGTTCCTAGTATCGGATCGAGGATGTAGATGGTGTCGGCAGCAGCGACTCCGCCAAGTCTCGTGGTGCGCGGGGGGGGACTCGAACCCCCACACCCTTGCGGGCGTCAGGACCTAAACCTGGTGCGTCTACCAATTTCGCCACCCGCGCTGGTTTTGCAAACAAACAGGCGGCCATGGAATGCCGCCTGCGTGAATGGGGTCAACCGGCGATTTTAGCTGGTTGTAAGCAAAGCCCCGTAAATTAATGTGCTATCTGCGTGCTGCGCACCATGGCCACTTCCTCCGGACTGGGCCGGCGCACGCGGAACCACGCCGCATACATGGCCGGCAGCGCCAGCAGGGTCAGCACCGTCGCCACGACGAGCCCGCCCATGATGGCCACGGCCATGGGCCCCCAGAACACGCTGCGCGACAGCGGAATCATGGCCAGCACGGCCGCCGCCGCCGTGAGCACGATGGGGCGCAGCCGGCGCACCGCCGCCTCGATGATGGCGTCCCACGCCGGCACGCCGCGCGCGCGGTCGAGCTCGATCTGGTCGATCAGGATCACCGAGTTGCGCTGGATCATGCCCATGAGCGCGATCACCCCCAGCAGCGCCACGAAACCGAAGGGCCGGCCCAGCGCCAGCAGCGCCGCGGCCACCCCGGCGATCCCCAGCGGGCCGGTCAGGAATACCAGCATCGCGCGGCTGAAGCTGTGCAGCTGCAGCATGAGCAGCGTGAAGGTGATGAACAGCATGACGGGCAGCCCCGCCGCGATCGAAGACGAGCCCTTGGCGCTTTCCTCGACGGCGCCCGCCACTTCGATGCGGTAGGCCGTGCCGCCGGCGGCGCGCCACTGCCCCTCCAGCGCGCGCAGGCCGGGCAGCAGCGCGTGGGTCACCGTGGCGCCCTGCAGCCCCTCCACCACGTCGCCCTGCACCGTGATGGCGTACTCGCGGCCCTCGCGCCACATCACGCCCGGCTCCCAGGCCATGCGTGGCTTGGCGATCTGCGTCAGCGGTATGGCGCGGCCGGTGGACGTGCCCACGTAGGCGTTGGCCAGGTCGGTGATGGCAGCGCGCTCATCCAGCGGCTGGCGCAGCACGATGTCGATCAGCTTGTCGCCCTCGCGGTACTGGCCCACCGTGGTGCCCAGCACCGTAGTGCGCGTGGCCTGGGCGATGGACTGGCTGGACACGCCCAGGGCGCGCGCCTTGTCCTGGTCGATCTCCAGGCGCAGCGCCTTGACCGACTCGTTCCAGTTGTCGTTCACGCCGCGCATCTGCGGGCTCTCGCGCAGCATGGCCTTGACCTCGTCGGCGCGCAAGCGCAACTGGGCCGGGTCGGGCCCCAGCACGCGGAACTGCACCGGGTACGGCACCGGCGGCCCGTTGGGCAGCAGCTTCACGCGCGCGCGCACCTCGGGGAACTCCTGCGCCAGCAGCGCGGGCAGCGCCATGCGCAGCGTCTCGCGCGTCTTCAAGTCCTGCGGCAGCACGATGAACTGCGATACGTTGGTCTGCGGAAACACCTGGTCCAGCGGCAGGTAGAAGCGCGGCACGCCCGAGCCCACCCAGGCGCTCACCGTCTCGACGCCGGGCTGCGCGCGCAGCACCGTCTCGACGCGCCGCGTCACCTCCTCGTTCGCGGCGAACGAACTGCCCTCGGGCAGCCACACGTCCACCAGGATCTCGGGGCGGCTCGAATCCGGGAAGAACTGCTGCTGCACCTTGCCCATGCCCCACAAGCCGAGCGCGAAGGTCAGCAGCGTGGCGCCGATGGTGAGCCAGCGGTGCTCCACGCACCAGTTCACCAGGCGGCGGAAGGTCACGTAGAACGGCGTGTCGTACATCTCGTGCGGCTCCTCGCGGCCGGCCACCATGTCGGGCACATGCGGCGGCACCTTGAGCAGCAGCGTGCCCAGGTAGGGCACGAAGTACACCGAGACGATCCACGACAGCACGAGCGAGATCACCGTCACCGCGAAGATGGCGAAGGTGTATTCGCCCACCGTGGATTTGGCGATGCCGATGGGCAGGAAGCCCGCCGCCGTGATCAGCGTGCCCGTGAGCATGGGCATGGCCGTGATCTCGTAGGCGAAGGTGGCCGAGCGCACCTTGTCGTAGCCCTCTTCCATCTTGCGCACCATCATCTCCACGGCGATGATGGCGTCGTCCACCAGCAGGCCCAGCGCGATGATGAGCGAGCCCAGCGAGATCTTGTGCAGCCCGATGCCCCAGTACCACATGGCCAGGAAGGTGACGGCCAGCACCAGCGGAATGGTGATGCCCACCACCAGCCCAGGGCGCGTGTCCAGCGTCCAGCGGCGCCACAGCGGGTGGTTGCCGGGGCGCTTGTGCAGCCCCAGGCTGATGAAGCTCACGGCCAGCACGATCACCACGGCCTCGATCAGCACCTTGATGAACTCGTTCACCGAGCGCACCACGGCCTTGGGCTGGTCCTGCACGTTCACCAGCCGCACACCGGCCGGCAGCGTCTTCTCGATCTGGGCCGTGGCCTCGCCCAGGGCCCGGCCCAGGCGGATGATGTCGCCCCCCTTGGCCATCGACACCCCCAGCGCCACCACCTCCTGCCCCTGGTGGCGCACCTTCACCGTGGCCGGGTCCACGTACCCGCGCGTGACGGTGGCGATGTCGCCCAGGCGCAGCTGCGCGCCCGAGGCGCCGCGTATCGGCATGGCGCGCAAATCGTCCGGCCCGCCGAACTGCCCGCCCACGCGCACCTGCACCTGGTCCTGCGGCGCCTGCACGGTGCCCGCGCTCTCCACCGCGTTCTGCTGGCCCAGCTGGGCCAGCACCTGGTTCATGTCCAGGCCAAGCTGCGCCAGGCGCTTTTGCGGGATCTCGATGAACAGCTTCTCGTCCTGCACGCCGAACAGTTCCACCTTGGCCACGTCGGGCACGCGCAGCAGCCGCTGGCGCACGTCGTCGGCGAACTCCTTGGCCTCGGCGTAGCTGAAGCCGTCGGCCTCCAGCGCGTAGATCACGCCGTAGACATCGCCGAAGTCGTCGTTGAAGAACGGCCCCTGCACGCCCTGCGGCAGCGTGTAGCGCATGTCGCCCACGCGCTTGCGCACCTGGTACCAGACGTTGGCCACCTCGCTGGGACGCGACGAGTCCTTGATCTGGAAGATGATCTGCGACTCGCCCGGCTTGGAGTAGCTGCGGATCTTGTCGGCGTAGGGCACCTCCTGCAGCGTGCGCTCGATCTTGTCGGTCACCTGCTCGGCCACCTGCTGCGCCGTGGCGCCGGGCCAGTAGGTGCGCACCACCATGGCACGGAAGGTGAAGGGCGGGTCTTCGTCCTGCCCGAGCTGGAAATAGGCGGCGATGCCCAGCACCATCAGCACCACCATCAGGTAGCGCGTGAGCGCGGCGTGGTCGAGCGCCCACTTGGACAGGTTGAAGCCCTGCCTGGCTTGCACTGGCGTCATGCGGCCCTCACTGCGGCTGGTTCACGGGCGCTACCGAATCAGTAGCTGCTAGCGCTTTGCTGGCGGGCGCTGGAGCCGTTTTTGGCTGATAAACGCTAACCTTCTGCCCCGGCGCCAGCACATGCACGCCCGTGGCCACCACCTGCATGCCGGGCGCCAGCCCGCCACGCACCACCACCTCGTTGCCATCGGCCGCGGCGATCTCGATGGGCTGCGAGCGCACCGTGCCCGCCGCCGCGTCGTACACCCACACCGCCGTCTGCTGCCCGTCCTGGCGCAGTGCACTGGTGGGCAGCTTGAGCGCCTTTTGCCCCACCTGCGACAGCGCCGCCGGCAGCGCATACACGGTAGACCCCAGCGCGGGCACCTGCGGCCCGGCCACCGCCACCTTGACCAGGTAGGTGCGCGTCACCGGGTCGGCGCTGGCCGCCACGTCGCGCACCTTGCCGCCGAACGGCGCGCCGCCGGACCACGCGCGCACCTGCACGTCCTGGCCCACGCGCACACGCGCCACCTGGTCCTCGGGCACGGAAAACACCACGTCGCGCGCGCCGTCCTGGGCGATGCGCACCACCGTCATGCCGGCCGACAGCACTTGGCCCGGCTCGGCCTCGATGCCGGTCACCACGCCCGCCACGTCGGCCACCAGCCGCGTGTACGCCTGCTGGTTGCCCTGCGCGGCCACCTGGGCCTGGGCCTGGTCGAGCTGCGCCTGGGCCGACTTGAGCGCCGCCTCGCGCCGCTCCAGCTCGGCGCCGCTGATGAAGTTCTGCGCCTTGAGCTGGGCAAAGCGCTTGAAATCCGCCGCCGCCAGGTCGCGCTGCGTCACGGCCGCCACCACCTGGGCGCGCGCGGCGTCGAGCGCCAGCGCGTAGTCCTGCGCGTCCAACTGGGCCAGCAACTGGCCGGGCTTCACCGCCTGGCCCAGCTCGGCCTGGCGCTGCACCAGCTTGCCCGCCACGCGGAAGGACAGGCGCGACTCCACGCGCGCCCGCACCTCGCCGGCGAACTCGCGCTGCGCCTGCAGGTCACCCTCGCCCACCGTCAGCAGCTTGACGGAGCGCACCGGCTCGGGCGGTGGTTCCGGGCGTGCGCACCCGGCCAGCAGCGCAGCCGCCGCCGCCACGCACAGCCAGGCAGCGCCGCCGCCGGAAGACCGGGCACGGCCCGGCTGCAAAAAAAGCCCCGAACGGGGCCACGCCAACGCGGAGGAAGAACGCATGATGGAAGGGGGTGGTGAAATTAATGACTGACTGGTTAGTAATCTAAGTAGCCCCAGCCCCCTTGTCAAGACCAAAACGGCCGCGCACGGCGACAATCCGTGCCGTGAACGCCCCGCCCCCATCCCCCCCGCCCCCGGCCGCGCCCGCCACGGCGGCGCCCGTGACGCACTACGAGAACTTTCCCGTGGCCTCGCTGCTGTGCCCGCCGCACCTGCGCGCGCCCATTGCCGCGCTGTACGCCTTTGCGCGCACGGCCGACGACATTGCCGACGAGGGCGACGCCGCGCCAACCCAGCGCCTGCGCGACCTGGCGGCCTACCGCGCCGAGCTGGCCGCCGCGGCCGCGGGGGCGGCGCCCGGCGCGCGCTGGGCCGCCGTGTTCGGCCCGCTGCAGGGCGTGCTGCGCCAGCATGGCCTGCCCGTGGCGCTGCTCGACGACCTGCTCAGCGCCTTCGTGCAGGACGCCGAGAAAACCCGCGACGCCGCCACCTACGCCGACCGCACCGCCCTGCTCGACTACTGCCGCCGCTCGGCCAACCCCGTGGGGCGGCTGCTGCTGCACCTGTATGGCGTGGCGGATGCCGAGGCCCTGGCGCAGAGCGACGCCATCTGCTCCGCCCTGCAGCTCATCAACTTCTGGCAGGACCTGAGCGTGGACATTCCGCGCGGGCGCCACTACCTCTGCGACGCCGACTGCGCCGCCCACGGCGTGGACCGCGCCACGCTGGCCGCGCTGCAGCCCACGCCCGCCACCACGCGCCTGCTGGCCGGCAACGCCACCTGGGCGCGCGCGCTGATGCTGCAGGGCGCCCCGCTGGTGCACCGCCTGCCGGGCCGCGCGGGCTGGGAGCTGCGCCTGGTGGTGCAGGGCGGGCTGCGCATCCTCGACAAGATCGACGCCCTGCACGGCGCCAACCTGTGCCAGCGCCCCACGCTGGCGCCGCCCGACTGGCTGCGCATGGGCTGGCGCGCCCTGTGCATGCGCCGCCGCACTGGCTGAAGCGCCGGGGCAGAAGTTACTTTCATGCCCCGCAACGGTCGCTGAAGGCGGCGTGTTTTTTGAAGAAAAAACGGCCCTGGCGCTTATCCAGCAAGCGCTGGCAGCTATCAATCAAAGAGCATGCAAGCCCGCGGGCCTGCACCCCTCTCAGGGATTGCCAGCATGGCCGCCCGCGCCGCCGCCAGTACAACCGGCGGCAGATCCACCACCGCACGCCCCGCCATGTCCGTCAGCGTTTTCGATCTGTTCAAGATCGGCATCGGCCCCTCCAGCTCCCACACCGTGGGCCCCATGATCGCGGCGCGCCAGTTCGCCTGCCAGCTCGACGCCCTGGGCCTGCTGCCCGCCGTGCAGCGGCTGGAGGTGGAACTGTTCGGCTCGCTCGCCGCCACGGGCGTGGGCCACGGCACCGACCGGGCCGTGCTGCTGGGTCTGGCCGGGCACCTGCCCGAGCAGATCGACCCCGACCAGATCGGCGCCGCCATCGCCGCCATCCACGCCAGCGGGCAGCTTGCCCTGCTGGGCCGCCGCCCGCTGCCGTTCGTGCCGCGCGCGCACCTGCTGATGCGGCGCAAGAGCCTGCCCTACCACCCCAACGGCATGCAGTTCCACGCCTTCGGCGCCGATGGCACGGCCCTGCTGCGGCGCGTGTACTACTCGGTCGGCGGCGGCTTCGTGGTGGACGAACACGGCGCACGCGTGCTCAACATGGCCGACCAGCCCCCGCCCGACGCCCTGGGCACCGGCGCCGGCCTGCCCCACCCCTACCGCACCGGCGCCGAGCTGCTGGCGCACTGCCAGGCCACGGGTTCGTCGGTGGCGGCCCTCACCCTGGCCAACGAACAGCACTGGCACAGCGCCCCCGAGGTACGGCGCCGCCTGCTGCACATCTGGCAAACCATGGCCGCCGCCGTGCGCCGGGGCTGTGCGGGCGGGGGGCAGTTGCCGGGCCCGCTGCACCTGCAGCGGCGCGCCCCGGCGCTGTACCAGAGCCTGTGCGCGCGGCCCGAGGAAGCGCTGCGCGACCCGCTGTCCATGCTCGACTGGGTCAACCTCTACGCCATGGCCGTGAACGAGGAGAACGCCGCCGGCGGCCGCGTGGTCACGGCGCCCACCAACGGCGCGGCCGGGGTGGTGCCGGCGGTGCTGCACTACTACGCGCGCTTCGTTCCCGGGGCCGGCGACGAGGGCATCGTCCAGTTCCTGCTCACGGCCGGCGCCATTGGCCTGATCTACAAGCAGACGGCCTCGCTCTCGGGCGCCGAAGTCGGCTGCCAGGGCGAAGTGGGCGTGGCCTGCTCGATGGCGGCGGGCGCGCTGGCGGCCGTGCTCGGCGGCACCCCGGCGCAGGTGGAGAACGCCGCCGAGATCGGCATGGAGCACAACCTGGGCATGACCTGCGACCCCGTGGGCGGGCTGGTGCAGATCCCGTGCATCGAGCGCAACGCCATGGGCGCCATCAAGGCCATCAACGCCGCGCGCATGGCGCTGCGCGGCGACGGCACGCACGTCGTCTCGCTCGACAAGGTCATCAAGACCATGATGCAGACCGGCGCCGACATGAAGACCAAGTACAAGGAAACCTCGCGCGGCGGCCTGGCCGTGAACGTGGTGCAGTGTTGAGGGAAACGACACCCCCCTGAGCCGCTGCGCGGCTTCCCCCCGCTCTCGCATTGCTGCGCAATGCGGGCAGGGGGACGACGCCAGCGCGGCGGGGCGGCCCTTGCGCGGCGTCCGCTGGGCTGGGCCGCGCCAGTTTCATGGGCAGCGCCATAAGCCAAGGTCAGGGTAAGCGCCTCACCCCTCCAGGTTGGCCGCCATGCGCGCCAGCAGCGCGCGCAGTTGCGCCTGCTCCTGCCCGTCCAGCCCGGCCACGGCGCGCTCGGCCACCTGCTGCGCCTGGCCGCGCAGGGATTGCAGCAGCGCCAGCCCCTGCGCCGTGGGGGCGATGCGCACGGTGCGGCGGTCGGCGGCGTCGGCCACGCCATCGAGCAGGCCGCGCTCGCGCAGCCCTTTCACCAGGCGCGCCAGTTGCGCCTTGTCGCGCCCCGAGTGGGCCGCCAGGTCGCTTTGCGTCGCCCCGGGCTGGCGGGCGAAGAAACCCAGCGCCTTGCTCTCCCAGAGCGTGATGCCGTGCGCGCCCTCGCGCAGCGCCTGCTGCTGCAGCGCGCGGTACTGGTGCATCAGCCGGTGCAGCAGCTCCATCACCTCATCGCCCGCCGCGCGCGCCGGGGCGCTTCCCGGGGAAGTCAATTGATTGATATTGTCAATTTTATTTACCATAATGAATGATATTATCAACCAACTGACCGCAACCATGCCCGAAGACCTTTCCCCCGCCGCCAGCCGCGTCCAGCGCGTGCGCCACGAACTGCGCATGCGCACCCTGGAAGTGCGCCGCACTACCCAGGTCAGCCCCCAGGTGCGCGCCGTCACCCTGGGCGGCGACGCGCTGCAAGGCTTTCACAGCCCCGGGTTCGACGACCACATCAAGCTGTTCCTGCCCGCCGGGGGCGCTGGCGCCGCACGGCGCGACTACACCCCGCGCCGCTACGACCCCGTAGCCAACGAGCTGACGCTGGAATTCGCCCTGCACGGCGACGGCCCGGCCGCCGCCTGGGCCGCCCGTGCCCAGGCGGGCGACCGGCTGGACATCGGCGGCCCGCGCGGCTCCTTCCTCGTGCCCGCCGACTACGCCTGGCACCTGCTCGCCGGCGACGTGACGGCGCTGCCCGCCATCGCCCGGCGCCTGGAGGAGCTGCCCGCCGGCAGCCATGCCTTCGCCTTCATCGCGCTGGACGCCTCCGACCGCCGCGCGCTGGCCACGCAGGCGCGCCTGCAACTGCACTGGCTGGACGACGACGCGGCGCTGATCGACGCCGTGCGCGCCTTCGCGCTGCCCGCCGGCGAGGGCTACGCCTGGTGCGCGGGCGAAGCCGGCACCATGGCCGCGCTGCGCCGCCTGCTGGTGCAGGACAAGGGCCACAGCCGCCATGCCCTGCGCGCCGCTGCCTACTGGAAGCGCGGCGCCGTGGCGCACCACGAGAACCTGGACGACGCGGCCTGACGCCGGAGAGCTACCAAAGCCATAGCTGCCCGCGCTTGCAGGACGGGCGCTGGAGGCCAAAACACCTCAAACAATCAGCCGCCATGGGCTGCCTTCCCGGCGGCCCATGGCGGCCCGGCGTCAGAAGTCCACCGCTGCCGACAGTGTCAAGGTGCGCGGCGCACCCAGCCCCAGGCCGCCAAAGTTCGCTTGCGACCAGTAAGCCTTGTTGGCCACGTTGGTCACGCTGGCGCGCAAGATCAAGGGGTAGCCGGCGGCCTTGGTGGCGTAGCGCGCCCCCAGGTCGCAGGTGGTGCCGCCCGGCACCCACAGGGTGTTGGTGGCGTTGAAGTAGCGCTTGCTGGCCGCGTTGGCGTTGGCGGTCAGCGTCAGGCCAGGGGCGGCTGGCACGTCCCATTCGGCACCCAGCTTGCCTTGCCACTTGGGCGCGCCGGTGGCCTGCTTGCCCTCGCTGGCGGCGACTGCGGCTTTGGTGATCTTGGCATCGGTATAGGCAACGCCGCCCATCAGGCGCACGCCGCGCACAGGCGTACCGAAGAAGCCCCATTCAACGCCCCGGTTGCGCTGCTCGCCGCCGAACGCGAAGACGTTGGTGGCCGGGTCGGTATAGCTGCTGGGGCGCTTGATCTCGAACAGGCTGACGGTGTGGGCGAAGTTGCCCAGGTCGAGCTTGGCACCCACTTCCATTTGCTTGCTCTTGTACGGCGGGAAGACCTCGCCCGCATTGGCTGCGGTGGCCGGGGCAGTGGAGCCCTGGCTCAGGCCCTGGATGAGGTTGCCATACACCGACAGCTTGTCCGTGGCCTTGAACAGCACGGCCGCTGCGGGCGTGGTGGCGCTCTTGTCATAGGTGCTGGTGCGCGCACCGGTGGGCGCAAGGTAGCTGTCGGTGGAAGCGCTCTGGTGGCGCACGCCCAGCGTGAGCTGCAGCCGGTCTTGCAGGAAGGACATGGTGTCTGCCACGCCAAAGCTGGTCATACCCGTTTCGGTCCGGGTCAGGGCAGGGTACGTGGTGCCGGGGTTGCTGCCCCAGACGGGGTTGTAGATGTTGGTGGTCCAGCCCGTTGCACCCAGGCTGTTGCGGAAGCCCCGCAGCAAATAATCCTCGGTGTAGTGCGTGACGTTCAGCGCAAACTGGTGGCCCACGTCGCCCGTGCGCAGCCGCCCCTTGAGGCCCACCTCGGCCGACTTGCGCTCCACCTCGTCGCTCACGCCGCTGAAGTTGATGGTGAAGTCGCCCGCCGCGTTGATGATGTTGCCCGTGCCCATGTTGGACTGGAACGCGGTCTTGCTGATGCCCGCTGCGGCATAGGCCGTGAGCTGGTCGCTGATGTCGAACTCGCCGCGCGCCATCACGCCTTTGTCCACCGTGTCGAAGAAGGCCCAGGGCGGGTTCCACGTGACAGTGGGCCTGGGCGGCGTGGGAATCGCCAGCCCGGCGGCCAGCCCCAGGCCACGGGTCAGGCCATTGCCGTGGTCGTTGCTGCGGTACAGGTCAGCCGACAGGCGCACGCGGGAGCTGCGCCAGTCCAGCCCCAGCGATGCCAGGGTGGCCTTGCGGTCCTGGTCGTGCACGGCGGTCTCGCCGTCGCGGTAAACGCCGTTGAAGCGCACGCCGAACTGCCCGTCCTCGCCAAAGCGCCGCCCCAGGTCGATGTGGCCGCCGAACAGCGATTGCCCGCTATAGCTGGTGGTCAGGCGCGTCACCGGCTCGTTGCCCGCGCGCTTGGTCACCAAGTTGACCGAGCCGCCCACCGAGCCCTTGGGCAGCATGCCGCCGAGCATGGCCGACGGCCCCTTCATGACTTCGATGCGCCCGAACATCTCGAGGCTGCTGCGGTAGTACGGCGCCATGCCGGCCAGGCCGTTCAAGGTCACGTCGTTGATGCTCGACGTAAAGCCGCGAATCGAATAGCCCTCGTTGCTCTCGCCGGCGATGCCGCTGGTGAACACCGTGGGGTCGGTCCTGGCGATCACGCCGGTAATGTCCGTGGCCTGCTGGTCTTCGATGAACTGCTCGGTGTAGGTGATGACGGAGAACGGGGTTTCCATGATGTCCTTGTCACCCAGAAAACCCATGCGCCCGCCGGAAGTGACCTGCCCGCCCGCATAGGGCGCGGTGGGCGTCTGGGCCTTGTCCTGCACGGTGACGGTGGAGAGCGTGGCGGACTCCTGCTGCGCTGTTTGCGCTGGTTGCGCGGTCTGCGCCAGCGCCTGCGGGGCGACCAGCGCGGCGGCGATGGCGCTCAGGGCGAACAACGGGCGTGCGTTGCGTTGGATATGGCGACGTTGGGCCATGGCGGTTTCCTTCAAGGTTGCGAGAAGTTGAGAGAAAAAAGCGGCCTGCGGATCAGCGGTAGCCCCGGACCACGTCGTCGATCAGCCGTTGCAGGGACGCCGGGCTGGCGCCGGTGATGTACCAGGCGTCGGCATCGGCGAAGACCACGCGGCCGCTCTTCCACGCCTTGGTCTGGCGCAGCAGCGGGTTGGCGAGCTGCTGCGCGCTCATGACCGGGCGGCGCTCCATCACGGCGGTGCGGTCCACCACGTAGAGGATGTCGGGGTCGGCCTGCTGGATGAATTCGCTGGAGACGGGCTGGCCGTGCAGGCTGCTCTCCACCGCCGCGCTGGCGGACTGCACGCCCAGCGCGCTGAAGACGAAGCCATAGCGCGACTGCTGGCCGAAGGCGCTGAACGCGCCGTTGTTGTGCAGCACGATCAGCGCGCGCTCGGCCCGGCCTTCGGTCACGCGGCGGGCCTGCTGCACCTTGGCGTCGAGCTGCGCGGCCTTTTGCTGTGCCAGGGCTTCCTTGCCGAAGATGCGGCCCAGCGTCAGCAGGTGCTCGCGCACCACCTCGATGTGGCGGTGCTGGCTGTTGCGGAAGTCCACGTCGAAATGCAGCGTGGGCGCGATCTCGGCCAGCTCCTGGTAGTGGTTGGCTTGCAGCGGCGTGATGAGGATCAGGTCGGGCCGCAGCGCATGCACGCGCTCCAGGTTCGGCTGGACGATGGCGCCCAGGTCCCGCACGTTCGCATCGTCCTTGTAGCGCGCGAGGAAGTGCGGCACGTAGTCCTTGACCATGCCCGCGACCGGCACGCCGAGCTGGTCGAGGAAGTCCACCTCGTTCATCTCCAGCGCCGCCACGCGCTGCGGCGGGCGCGGGATGACGGTGGTGCCGAGCTTGTGCCGGATGGTGATGGCCGCCCTGGCAGGGAGCAGCGGCATGGCGGCGGCGGCCAGAAGAAGGCTTCTGCGTGGAAGGTGCATGGTCAGTTGTCCCGAGGATTGAAGTAGTTGCAAAGGCAGCCGCGCGCGCCGCGCACGATCTCGAAGTCCAGCCCGTACAGATCGCGCAGCCGCGCCTCGGTCACGACCTCGCCGGTGGGGCCGCTCGCGTGCATCGCGCCGCCCTTGAGCGCGACGATGTGGTCGGAGTAATTGGCGGCGAAGTTGATGTCGTGGATCACCAGCACCACGGTGCGCCCCTGCTCGTCGCACAGGCGGCGCAGCGCGCGCATGATCTGCACGGCGTGCTTCATGTCGAGGTTGTTGAGCGGCTCGTCGAGCAGCAGCACGGGCGTCTGCTGCGCGATGGTCATCGCGAGGAACGCCATCTGGCGCTGGCCGCCGCTGATTTCGTCGATGTAGGCGCCGCGCAGCGGCTCCAGCGCCAGGAAGGCGATGGCTTCGTCGATGGCGCGGCGATCCTCGGGCGTGAGCGCGCCCCGGCTGTGCGGAAAGCGCCCGAAGGCAACGAGTTCCTCGACCGTGAGGCGCATGCTGAAGCCGGGCGACTGCCGCAGGGTGGCGACGTGGCGGGCGTATTCCCCGGTGCGGATGCCGGCCACGCTGCGGCCATCCAGCAGCACCTCGCCGCCGCTGGGCGGCAGCAGCCGCGCCATGAGCATCAGCAGCGTGGACTTGCCCGCGCCATTGGGGCCGATGAGCGAGGTGATGCGCCGCGCCGGAAACGCGGTGCTGATGCCCGACAGCACCGTCTTGGCGCCGTAGGCTTTGTGGAGATTGCGGACGGTAATCATGCGGTGCCCCGGCCGCGCACCACCAGCGCGAGAAAGTACGCGCCGCACACCAGATTCACGAGGATGCTGACGGTGGTCTGGTAGTTGAAGGCGTGCTCCACCAGGAGCTGCGCGGCGAGGAAGATGGCGATGGCGACCGCGCAGCCCAGCGGCAGCGTGGCCCGGTGGCGGCTGCTGCCCGCCAGCGCGTAGGCGATGTGCGCGACGAAGATGCCCAGGAACGCCGTCGGCCCGATGAGGCTGGTGGACACCGCCACCAGCACCGCGATCAGCGCGAGGTGCCGCCGCACTTGGCGCGCGTGGTCCACGCCGAGCGAGAGGGCCTGCTCGCGCCCCAGCGCCAGCACGTCGAGCACCGGCAGGCTCCTGCGCGCCGCCAGGCACACGGCGGCGACCGCCAGGGCCGAGAGCGCCAGCGTCTCGGGCCGCGCGCGGTTGAACGAGGCATGGCTCAAGCCCTGGAACACGGCGAACTCGCCGGGGCTGATGCGCAACTGCACGAACTGCGTGAAGGTGCCGATCACCATCGTCAGCACCAGCCCGAGCAGCAGCAACAGATACACGTCGTTCGCGCCGCTGCGCAACAGCCAGCGCTGCAGCGCCCAGGAGTAGCCGAGCATCAGCGCGATGGAGACGGCGAAGTTGCCGCCTACGCCCAGCGCCGCCAGCCCCTCGGTGCCCAACAGCAGCAGCAACAATGACTGCCACAGCAGATAGACCGCCTCGTAGCCCAGGATGGCGGGCGTGAGGATGCGGTTGCCCGCCAGCGTCTGGAACACGATGGCCGACAGCGCCACGCACACGCCGCCCACGGCGATGGCCGCCAGCCGCACCAGCCGCTTCGGGATCACGTAGCCGAAGTCCAGCCCCGCGCCCGCGAACACGAAGGCCCCGGCCAGCACGGCGGCCGCGAGCCAGAACATCCACAGTCTGCCGCTGCGCATCACCGCAATCCTCGCAAAATCAGTACGAGAAAAAGCGCCCCACCCACGCCGCCCGCCGTGAGGCCGATCGGCACCTCGAACGGGTACATCAGCAAGCGCCCCAGGATGTCGCAGGCCAGCAGCAGCGCGGCGCCGCCGAACGCGACGATGGGCAGCGTGCGGCCCAGGTTGTCGCCCCGGCGCAGGGCCACCAGTTGCGGCACGACCAGCCCGACGAAGGGAATCGCGCCCACGGCGATGACCGTGGCCGATACCGTCACCGCCACCAGCACCAGCCCCACGGCCGCCGTGGCCGCGTAGCCCAGGCCCAGGCTGGCGGCCATGTCCTCGCCCATGCCCAGCACGGTGAAGCGGTGCGCGTACAAGTAGGCCAGCGCCACCACGGGCACGATGACGTAGAGGATCTCGTAATGGCCCTGCACCACGCGCGAGAAGTCGCCCAGCAGCCAGCCCTGCATGCTTTGCAGGATGTTGTGGCGCCAGGCGTAGAACTCCGCCACGGCGCTGAGCACGCTGCTGTACATCAGGCCGACCACGGGCACCAGCACCGTGTTCCTGAAGCGGATGCGCCGGATGATGGCGACGTAGAGCAGGCTGGCCGCGAAGCAGAACACCAGCGCGAACAGCATGCGCCCCGCCGTACCCGTGGCGGGCAGCACGGTCAGCGACACCAGGATGCCGAGCTTGGCCGCATCCAGCCCGCCCGAAGTGCCCGGCTCGACGAACTTGTTGCGCACGATGTGCTGCAGGATCACGCCGCACACCGACAGCCCCACGCCCGTCAGCACCAGCGCCACCAGGCGCGGCAGGCGGCTGGCCGTCAACGTCAGCCAGGCATCGGCGGGCAGCGGCCACGTCAGTTGCCGCGCGCCGATCAGCAGCGAGGCGCCGCAGAGCGCGATGAACAGGAACAGCAGGCGCACGGGCATCAGCACGGCCCCTCGCCCGGTGCGATGCGCCAGCCCTTGGCGGCCTCGCGCTGGGCCAGGAAGCGGGCGTAGCGCCCCTGGCGCGCGCGCAACTGCGCGGGCGTGCCCTGCTCAGCGATCTGGCCGCCTTCGAGCACCACGATCTGGTCGGCCATCGCCACCGTGGAGAGCTGGTGCGCGATCACGACCAGCGTGCGCCGCCCGCGCAGCCGCGCCAGCGTTGCGGCGATGACGGCCTGGTTCTCCGCGTCCAGCGCGGCGGTGGCTTCGTCCACCAGCAGGATCGGCGCGTCCTTGATGAGCGCGCGGGCGACGGCGATGCGCTGGCGCTCGCCGCCCGACAGGCGCGCGCCGCCTTCGCCGACCGGCGTGTCCAGCCCGATCCCCTCCACGCCCGCCTGCCGCGCGGCTTCCGCCACCTCGGCATCGCTGGCGCCGGGCTTGCCAATGCGGATGTTGTCGGCGATGCTGCCCGCGAACAGCGTGCTGTCCTGGAAGATCTGGCTGATCTGCGCGGCCCGTTGCGCGTCCGTCATCTGGCGCACGTCCACGCCGCCAATGCACACGCTGCCCGCATCCACGTCGAAGAAGCGCGCGATCAGCCGCACCAGCGTGGTCTTGCCCGAGCCGGATTCGCCGATCAGCGCGGCCATGCTGCCGGGCGCGATGCGCAGGTTCACGCCACGCAGCACCTCGGGCGCGCCGGGTTCGTAGCGGAAATGCACGCCGCGCAGTTCGATGGACGCATCGGCAGGCGCTTGCGGCGCGCTCGGCTGCGGCAGGGGTTCGACGGCGAAGATGGCGCGCACCGCATCGAGCTGCCCGCGCGCACCGCGCAGCACCTCGCCATAGCCCGCCACTTCCAGCAGCGGGTCGATGAAGCGCACCACCAGCAGCAGCGCGGCGAGGGTGCCGGCCACTTCGCCATCCAGCCACAGCGCGCCAGCCAACAGCAAGACCGCGAACACGGCCTGCACGGCCCAGGCAGTGAGCACGGCGGACAGGGCCGACAGCACGATCAGCCGCAGGCCCGCTTGGCGCTGCCGCGCCACCGCCTGCGCCAGAAAGCGCGTGCCGCCGCCCTCCCCCCCAAAGGCGCGCAGCACCGGCTGCGCCTGCGCGAACTCCACCATGCGCTGGCTCGCCTCGGCAAAATGGCCGTGGAACGCCGCGTCGGCCCGCCGCGCCAGCCGCGCCGTGAGCGCGAACACCCCGGCCAGCAGCGGCAGCGCCGCCAGCGCGATCAGGCCCAGCCGCGCGTTCAGCGCGAACAGGGCGGCCACGATGGCCAGCGGCGTCACCACGCCACCGATGACCGGCGTGAACACGTGCGCGGGCAACTGCGCCACGGCCATCATCCCCTGCGTGACGATGTGGCCGATGCGTGCCGTGTTCTGCGGCGTGAACCAGCCCACGGGCAGGCGCGCCACATGCGCGCCCAGGCGATGCCGCCCGCCTTGCAGCACGGCCACGCCCACGCGCACGCCTGCCTGCTCCACGCGGCGGCGCCAGCCCCAGCAGACGGCCACACCGGCCAGCAGCGCGGCCAGCCACGGCGCGGCGGCGCGCGCGTCGCCCGCCAGCAGGTGCGTGAGCACCGGCACCAGCGCGGCGATGGCCAGGCCGCAGAGCACGCCATAGGCCACGGCCATCCAGGCGTAGCGGCGCAGCAGGCGGGCGTCCTCGCCCAGCAACTGGATGAAGGTTTTCAGCATGGCTGGCCCTCGGCCCACAGCCGCGCATAGCGCCCGCCCTGCGCCAGCAGCTCGGCATGGCGCCCCTGCGCCACGACCACGCCGCCATCGAGCACGAGGATGCGGTCGGCCTGCGCCACCGTGTCGAGCCGGTGCGCGATGACCAGCAGCGTGCGCCCCTGCGCGAAGCGCGACAGCGCGTCCTGGATGGCGGCCTCGTTGCCCGCGTCGGCGGCGGCCGTGGCTTCGTCGAGCACCAGCACGGGCGGGTCGAGCAGCACGGCGCGCGCGATGCTCACGCGCTGGCGCTCGCCGCCGGAGAACTGTGCGTCCTCGCCCACCACGGCGTCGTAGCCACGCGGCAGCGCCAGGATGCGCGCGTGGATGTTCGCCGCGCGCGCGGCGTCCTCGATCTCTTGCTGGCTGGCCGAAGGCCGCCCCAACGCGATGTTGTCGCGCACGCTGGCGTGGACCAGCCGCACGTCCTGCAGCACGAAGCCGATGCGGCGGTAGAGCTGCGACGCCTCGATGTGGCGCAGATCGACGCCACCGAGCGTGATGCGCCCCTCATCCGGATCGAAGAAGCGCAGCAGCAGCCGCGCCAGCGTGGACTTGCCCGCGCCCGACGGGCCGACGATGGCCGTCACCGTGCCCGGCTCCAGCGTGAAACTGATGCCCGACAGCACCCGGTGGCCATCGCCGTAGCCATAGCCCACGTTCTCGAAGCGCACCGCATGGCCCACGGGCACCTGCTGCTGGCCTGGCGCAGGCTGCGCCAGCACCGGCGTTTCCAGCAGCGCCAGCACGCGCTGCGCGGCACCGGCGGCGCCTTGCAGGTCGTGCAGCAGCGTATGCAGCAACAGCAGCGGCGCGCAGATGCCCGGCGCCACCAGCGCGAACGGCAGCACGTCCACCGGCGCCATCCAGCCCAGGCCCACGAACGCCGCGCCGAAAGTCAGCACCACGCCCAGCACCGTCACCGGCGCGACCATGGCGTGCGCGTGGGCCATGGACGCCACCAGCGGGCGCGTGAAATCCGCGAACGCCTCGGCGAAGCCATCGACCGCCTCGCGGTAGCCGCCATGCGCCGTGCCTGCCGCGCCGAACGCCTTGACGACCGGAATGCCGCCGACGAACTCCACCGTCGCGCTGTTGATGCGCCCGAGCCGCTCGGCAAATGCCTGCATGCCTGCCCCGCTGGCCTGCATGGCCCGCCGCAGGAACACGAAGAACCCCGGAAACGGCAGCAGCGCCGCAATCGCCAGGCGCCAGTCCAGCGCAAACAGATAGACCACCGACACCCCCACCGCGCCCACGGCCCGCCCCACGGCGGTGTAGAAGTGCGCGGTCAGGCCGTGCAGCGTGGCGATGTCGTCCTGCATGGCCTGCTTGACCTCGCCCGACGCCCGGCTGGTGAACCAGCCCAGCGGCGCCTGCGCCAGCCTGCGCGCGGCCGCCACACGCAAGCCGTGGGTGAGCCGGTTGTCGGCCAGGTGCGCCACCAGCTCGCCCGCGAGCACCAGCGCCATGCCCGCGAACAGGCAGGCCACGCTGGCCGCGACCACCGGCCCGACGCTGCCGCCGCCCTGGCCCCGGGCGATGCGCGCAACGTGCGCGATGCCCGCCAGCGGCACCAGGGCGAGCATGGAACCCACGGCGGCCAGCACGGCCGCGCAGGCCAGCCGGCCGCGTACCGGGTGGAGGATGCGGCGCAGCGGGCCGGAAGATGCAGACGGGGAGGAAGGGACGGCCGCAGCCGTGTCGTGCGCACTCATGGGCGAGCGTGAATCGAAATAAAACAGGAAATACGAATTAGTTTCATCATATTAAACTAATTCATCCCGCCCCACGCACAACACTGGCGGACGCGCACAATCGCCACCAGCCCCAGGAGAAGCAATGCCCCACGAGAAACCGCCGCCGGCGCGCGGGCGCCCGCGCACCATCACCCGCGAACGCATCGCCGACGCGGGCATCGCCATCGGCCTGCCGAACATCACCTTCACCGGCGTCGCCGCCGCGCTGGGCGTGAGCCACATGGCGCTGTACAAGCACGTCGCCAGCCTGGAGGAACTCAAGCACCTGGTGGCCGAGGAAATCTTCCAGCGCTGGCAGATCCCCCGGGCCGACGGCCAGGACGGCGTGGCCCTGGAGGACTACCTGGTCGCCTTCAGCGCGTCCGCGCAGGCCTTCGTCAAGACGCATCCCGGGCTCACGCCCTACGTGCTGCGCCGGGCGGCCGCAACCCAGCCCATGCTCGCCAAGATCGATGAGCACCAGAGCCACATCGCGCAGGCCTACGGGATTCCGAAGGCGCGGGCGCGCTGGCTGCTCGCCACCGTGGCCTTCCACTGCATCGCCGTAGCCGACACGGTGTATTCCGTCGCGGGCCGCGCGCCCACCGCGGCCACGGCGCGCGCGCAGGAAGAGGCCGAGATGGAGGCGGAATTCGTCCAGGGCATGCACGCGCTCATCGTCGGCGCGCTCGCCATGCTTGATGCCCCACATCAAAAACAATAGCTGCTTGCGCAGGCCCCATGCGCCTTCAGGGCATAAAAGACCCTAAAACCGTGTACGCCCCGCCACCGCGCCATGGGACAATCGGCGCAACGCCAACGCCAGCCCGCCCCCTCCGATGAGCACCCCCGAGCAATACGTACAGCACAAGGCCGCCGCCTCGGGCAGCAGCTTCTACTACGCCTTCCTCTTCCTGCCCGCGCCGCGCCGCGCCGCCATCACCGCCTTCTACGCCTTCTGCCGCGAGGTGGACGACGTGGTGGACGAGGTGCACGACCCCAGCGTGGCCGCCGCCAAGCTCGCCTGGTGGCAGGGCGAGGTGGCCCAGGCCTTCGCGGGCCAGCCCAGCCACCCGGTGATGCAGGCGCTGATGCCGCACGCGAGCGCCTACGGCATCGAGCAGCGCCACCTGCTGGCCGTCATCGAAGGCTGCCGCATGGACCTGGAGCAGACGCGCTACCTCGACTTCGCCGGCCTCGCGCGCTACTGCCACCTGGTCGCCGGGGTGGTGGGCGAGGTGGCCGCGCGCATCTTCGGCCAGACGCAGGACGCCACCACCGCCTACGCGCACAAGCTCGGCCTGGCCTTCCAGCTCACCAACATCATCCGCGACGTGGGCGAGGACGCCATGCGCGGGCGCATCTACCTGCCGGTGAACGAGCTGCAGCAGTTCGACGTGAAGGCGCACGAGATCAGCGCGCGCCAGCATTCCGAGCGCTTCACCGCGCTGATGCGCTTCCAGGCCGAGCGCGCGCACCGCTGCTACGACGAAGCGCTGGCCTTGCTGCCCGCGGCCGACCGGCGCGCGCAGAAGCCCGGCCTGATGATGGCCAGCATCTACCGCACGCTGCTGCGCGAAATCGAGCGCGACAACTTCCAGGTGCTGAACCAGCGCACCAGCCTGACGCCGCTGCGCAAGTTCTGGCTGGCGTGGAAGATGCAAGCGCTGGGCCGCTTCTGATGAAGCGGCAACCCCCTGAGCCGCTGCGCGGCTTCCCCCTTCTCTCGCGCTGCGCGCGGGAAGGGGGACGACGCCAGCGCGGCGGGGCGGCCCTTGCGCGGCGTCCGCTGGCCCGGGGCGCGCCCGTTTCATGGGGCGTGGACGGCGCACGGCGCCCTGCGGATTGCTGACGATGCGGATTGCCATCATCGGCGCCGGCTGGGCCGGGCTGGCGGCCGCCATCGAACTGGCCGCCGCGGGCGTGCGGCCCACCGTCTTCGAGGCCGCACGTGACGTGGGCGGCCGCGCCCGCGCGCTGCACGCCAACGGGCGGGTGCTGGACAACGGCCAGCACATCCTGATCGGCGCCTACGCCGAATGCCTGCGCCTCATGCGCCAGGTGGGGGTGCGGCCCGAGGACGTGTTCCACCGCCAGCCGCTGGCCCTCACCTTTGCCGACGGCACCGGGCTGCGCCTGCCCGACCTCGCGCCGCCCTGGGATGCGCTGGCGGGCATCGCCCGGGCGCGCGGCTGGCGCTGGCGCGACAAGGCCGCGCTGCTGCGCACGGCCGCCGCCTGGCGCCTGGGCGGCTTTCGCTGCGCGCCGCAGGCCACCGTGGCCCAGCTGTGCGCGCGGCTGCCGCGGCGGCTGGTGGATGAATTCATCGACCCGCTGTGCGTCTCGGCGCTCAACACCCCGGCGCACGAGGCCAGCGGCCAGGTGTTCCTGCGCGTGCTGCAGGACAGCCTGTTCAGCGGCCGCGGCGGCTCGCACCTGCTGCTGCCGCGCACCGACCTGGGCAGCGTCTTCGCCGAACCCGCAGCGCGCTGGCTGGCAGGCCACGGCGCCAGCGTGCACACCGGCCGGCGCGTGCAGCAGATCGCCCACCAGGGCGGCGCCTGGCAGGTGGACGGCACGCCGTTCGACGCCGTGGTGCTCGCCACCCCCAGCACCGAGGCCGTGCGCCTGCTGCGCGCGCTGGCGCAGCCCGCGCTGCAGCCCTGGCTGGCGCAGGCCGAGGCGCTGCGCTTCATCCCCATCACCACGGTCTATGCCCAGGTGCCGGGGGCGCCGGGCCCGGTGCTCGCCGCGCCCATGCTGGCGCTGCGCGCGCAGGCCGGGCAGCCGGCGCAGTTCGTCTTCGACCGGGGGCAGCTCGGCGGGCCTGCGGGGCTGCTGGCCTTCGTCGTCAGCACCAGCGCCGGCGAGCGCGCCCCCTTGGAAGCACAGGTGCTGGCCCAGGCCCGCGCCGCATTGGGCCTGGCGGCGCTGCAGCCGGTGCAGACCGTGGTGGAAAAGCGCGCCACCTTCGCCTGCACGCCCGCGCTGCGGCGCCCGCCGCCCGCGCTGCTGCCGGGCCTGTGGGCCACGGGCGACTACATCGACGGCCCCTACCCCGCCACGCTCGAAGGCGCGGTGCGCAGCGGCTGCGCCGTGGCGCGCGCGCTGCTGTCGCCTCATGGCTGTCACACCCGGCTGCCAGAGTAGCGGCCCACCCGACCCGCTATCCACCCGCCATTCAAGGAGCATCCCGTGCGGCCCCACCTCCCCATGCCCACCTTTCTGGCCCTGGCCGCCCTGCTGCCCTGGGGCGCAGCCCAGGCGGCGCGCCCCATGGTCACCGACGATGCGCGCATCGTCGATGCCAAGGCCTGCCAGGTGGAAAGCTGGGTCAAGCGCAACCAGGACAGCACCGAGTACTGGGCCCAGCCGGCCTGCAACTTCACGGGCAACCTGGAGCTTTCGCTCGGCGGCGCCAAGGGCAAGGACGACGGCGGCACTCAGACCACCGACATCGTCCTCCAGGCCAAGACCCTGTTCAAGCCGCTGGAGCCGGACGGCTGGGGCTGGGGCCTGGCCGTGGGCAACGTGCGCCACCCGGCCATCCACACCGGCAACAACCTGCTGGGCGACCTGTACGCCTACGTGCCCGCTACCTTCTCGCTACGGAACGACCGCGTGCTGGTGCACACCAACGTCGGCTGGCTGCACGAGCGCGAGGCCCGGCGCCACCGCATGACCTGGGGCCTGGGCACCGAGGTCCAGTGGAGCGCGTCCACCTGGCTGATCGCCGAGGTGTTTGGCCAGAACCAGGGCAAGCCGTTCTACCAGGTGGGCCTGCGCTACTGGCTGGTGCCCGACCACGTGCAGGTGGACACCACCTACGGCAACCGCGCGGGCAGCGGGGCGCAGGAACGCTGGTTCTCCATCGGCCTGCGCCTGCTGTCGCCAGCATTCCTGCCCTGAAGATTGCTCACCATTCGATAGCTGCCAGCGCTTATCCAGCAAGGGCTGGAGGCCTTTTTTGCTTAAAAACTACTTCTCCAGCCACCACTGGATGATGAACTTGGCGACGAAGCCCAGGAAGCCCACGCCCAGGCCCAGGAAGATCACGAAGGTGCCGAACTTGCCGGCCTTGGACTGCCAGGCCAGGTGGCCGATGATGAACACCATGAACAGGATGAACGCCGCCACCCCGTAGGTGAGGAAGAACCCCGCCAGTTGTTCTTCGGTATACCCAAAAATCACGCCAGATTCTCCCCGCGCTCGGGCAGCCCCGAGGCATCGACCAGATCGCGGTAGGCATGCCAGCTCGCATGCCCCAGCACCGGAATGGCCACGATGAAGGCAAAAAACACCGTGCCCAGCCCCAGCAGGGTCAGCGCCAGCATCAGGGCGGCCCAGAAGGCCATGGGAATGGGGTTGGCCAGCACCACCGTCCAGCTCGTCAGCACGGCCTGGCCCAGCGTGGCCTTGCGATCCAGCAGCAGCGGCATGGCCACCACGCTGGAGGCGAAGATCGGTGCCGCCAGCAGGCTGCCCAGGCCCAGCCACAGCTCGAACAGCCAGCCGCCATCGGCCAGCACGACGTGGCGCACGAAATCCAGCGGGTCGTTCACGGGCGCGGGCGCCAGCAGGGTGATGAGCGAGGCCGACACCACGATCCAGCCCACCGCCGCCAGCGCCAGCAGCAGCCCGAACTCCACCAGGCACCAGTAGTCATGGTCGCGCCAGGCGCGCGGGTGGCTGCGCTGCCAGCCCAGCCAGGTGCGCCGCACCACGCACCAGTCGGCGCGCTGCTGGCGCTCCAGCGCGCGGCTGAGGGCATAGAAGCTCGTGGCCAGCACCGGCCCCACCACGAGGAAGGCCGACAGCACCCCCGCCAGCAGCCAGAAATGCCGGTACGCGAGCGCGCTCACGCCCAGGCCGAACAACGCCGCCGCCAGGCCATGGGCCCAGCTCACCCAGCCCGCGTGCGTGAGGTCGTTCAGGCCCCGCGCCAGCCAGGTCAGGGGTTGCGCCAGCCCCACGGAGCGAACCGGGGGCAGATAGACAGGTGTGGTCATAGGCTTGGCAGAGGTGTGGCAAAGGTGCAGCCAAGGGGCGGCCAGCGGAAAGCCGGGCGCCGCCAGGGCAGGTGCCGAGAATACCCCAGCGGCATTGGCACAATCGCCGCATGCCCCTGCCCTCCTTCTTTGCCCCCGAGCCGCCCCAGCGGCACGGCCAGCCCCAGCGCACCGCCATCCTGCTGTGCAACCTGGGCACCCCGGATGCCCCCACCGCCCCGGCCCTGCGCCGCTACCTGGGCCAGTTCCTCGGCGACCGGCGCGTGGTCGAGATCCCGCGCATCGCCTGGCTGCCGCTGCTGCACGGCGTCATCCTGCGCACCCGGCCGCGCAAGTCGGCGGCCAAGTACGCCAGCATCTGGACGGCCGACGGCTCGCCGCTGCTGGCCTGGACGGCGCGGCAGGCGCAGGCCCTGGGCCAGTCCTTGCAGGACGCGGGCCAGCCCGTGCTGGTGCGCCACGCCATGCGCTACGGCAACCCCTCCATCGCCAGCCAGCTCGACGCGCTCAAGGCCGAGGGCGCCACGCGCATCCTGGTGCTGCCGCTGTACCCGCAGTACTCCGGCACCACCACGGCCAGCGTGTTCGACGCGGTGTACGCCTGGGCCGCGCGCACGCGCCACGTGCCCGAGCTGCGCTTCGTCAACCGCTACCACGACGACGCGGGCTACATCGGCGCGCTGGCGCAGAGCATCGCGCAGCACTGGCAGGCCCACGGCCAGCCCGAGCGGCTGGTGCTGAGCTTTCACGGCGTGCCCGAGCGCACGCTACACCTGGGCGACCCCTACCACTGCGAGGCGCGCAAGACCGCACGCCTGCTGACCGAGCGCCTGGGCCTGCCGGACGGGCGCTGCCTGGTCACCTTCCAGTCGCGCTTCGGCAAGGCCAGGTGGCTGGAGCCCGCCACCGAGCCGACGCTGGTGCGGCTGGCGCAGGAGGGCGTGCGCCGCGTCGACGTGATCTGCCCCGGCTTCGCCAGCGACTGCCTGGAAACGCTGGAGGAGATCGACCAGGAAGTGCGCGAAGCCTTCCTGCACGCGGGCGGGCAGGACTTCCACTACATCCCCTGCCTCAACGCGCATCCGGCCTGGATCGACGCGCTGAAACACATTGCGCTGAACCACCTCGCCGGCTGGCCCGTGCAGCCCGAGGCGCCGCAGGCGCTGGCCGAGGCGCGCGCGCGGGCGCTGGCCCTGGGAGCACCGTCATGACCCCGCCCTGCCCCACCCTGGCGCCAGCCCAGCTGCGCTGCACCATCGACCCGCTGGCGCTGGGCTTCGCCGACACCAGCGAACTGGTGGGCCAGCCGCTGCCCTGGATCGGGCAGGAGCGCGCGTTCGCCGCCGCGCGCTTCGGCCTGGCCATGGACCAGCCGGACTACAACCTGTTCGTGCTCGGCGAGGTCGGCAGCGGCCGCGCCTCGCTCATGCGCCAGGCCATGCAGGAGGCCGCCGCCGCGCGCCCGGTGCCGCCCGACCTGTGCTACCTGCACGACTTCGACCAGCCCGAGCGCCCGCGCGCGCTGCGCCTGCCCGCGGGCCAGGGGCGCGCGCTGCGCCAGGGCATGCAGCAGTGGGCCAGGACGCTGGAGGCCGAAATCCCCAAGCGCCTGGCCGCGCCCGACATCAAGGCCGAGGCCGAGCGCATCGTCCGCACCTTCCAGAGCGAGGAGGCGCGCGCCTTCTCGGCGCTCGACGCCTTCGCGCGCGAGCGCCGCTTCCAGCTCACGCGCGAAGGCGAGCAGATGGTGTTCACACTGCTCGGCGAGGGCGGCCAGGCCATCACCGACCAGGAGGCCCAGGCGCTCTCGCCCGCGCAGCGCCAGGCCATCGAGCAGGCAGAGCAGGAACTGCGCGCCGAGATCGTGCGCTTTCTCGACCGCACCCGGCCGCTGGAGCGCACGCGCGACGAAGCGCTGGAGCAACTGCACCGCCAGACCGCCAGGCCGCTGGTGGACCACGCCCTCGACCCGATACGCCAGAGCCTGCGCAAGCAGATCAAGGACGCCGCCAAGCTCGGCCACTGGTTCGACCAGGTGCAGCGCGAGGTGCTGGACAACATCGACCTGTTCCTGCCGCGCGAAGGCGTGCAGCCCGACGACGCCGCCGAGGAAGACCGCCGTGCCGACCTGGCCGACCTGCTGGACCTGTGCCGCGTCAACCTGGCCGTGGACAACGGCGACCTGCGCGGCGCCCCAGTGGTGGTGGAGGACAACCCGCAGTTGCGCAGCCTGTTCGGCAACATCGAGCACCAGGCCGACGGCGAGGCGCCGCGCGCCGACTTCTCCGGCATCCACGCGGGCAGCCTGCTGCGCGCGCACGGCGGCTACCTGCTGCTGTTCCTGCGCGACCTGCTGGGCGACGAACCGCTGTGGGAGCGGCTGCGCCGCTTCCTGCGCTGCAGCCGCCTGATGATCGAGGACGCCGCGGCCCACGGCCCTGGCGCCGCCGTCGCGCTGCAGCCCGAGGGCGTGGACGTGGACGTGAAGATCGTGCTCGTCGGCTCCACGGCCGAGTACTACGCGCTGCAGGAGGGCGACCCCGACCTGGCGCGGCGCTTTCGCGTGAAGGTGGACTTCGCCGAGCGCTTCGCCGCCACGCCGGCCACGCGCCACGCCACGGCGGCCTTCATTGCGCGCAGCTGCGCGCGGCGCGGCCTGCCGCACTGCAGCGCGGCCGCCGTGGCCCGGCTGCTGGAGCATTCGCACCGCGAGGCCGACGACCAGGCGCGCCAGAGCGCGCTGTTCGCCAGCACCGAGGCGCTGCTGATCGAAAGCGCCGCCCAGGCGCGCACGCGCGGCGCCGCGCTGACCGGCCCCCAGGACGTGGACGCCGCGCTGCTGGCGCGCCAGCAGCGCCACAACGCGCCCGAGGAAGCCTTGCACGAGGCCATCGCCGAGGGCGAGCTGCTGATCTCGCTGGCGGGCATGCAGGTGAGCCAGCTCAACGCCCTCACGCAAATCGACCTGGGCGACTACCGCTTCGGCTTCCCGGTGCGCATCACGGCGCGCACCTTCGCGGGCCAGGAGGGGCTGATCAACATCGAGCGCGAGGTCGAGATGTCGGGCCCCATCCACGACAAGGGCGTGCTCATCCTGCACAGCTACCTGGCCGCGCTGTTCGGGCACCTGGCGCCGCTGGCGCTCAACGCCTCGATCGTGTTCGAGCAGGAATACAGCGGCATCGAGGGCGATTCGGCCTCGTGCGCCGAGCTGTACACGCTGCTGTCCGCGCTCTCGGGCCTGCCGCTGCGCCAGGACGTGGCCGTCACCGGCGCGCTCAACCAGCACGGCGAGGTGCTGCCCGTGGGCGGGCTGAACGAGAAGATCGAGGGGTGGTTCCGCACCTGCGCGCAGGCCGGGCTGACCGGCAACCAGGGCGTGCTGGTGCCGGCACGCAACCAGCGCCACCTGATGCTGTCGCCGCAGGTGGTGGAAGCGGTGGCGCAGGGCCGGTTCCACATCCACGCGGCGCGCCATGTGTCCGAGGGCATCGCCCTGCTCACGGGGCAGGACCATGCGCAGGTGCTGGCCCGCGCCGAGCAGACGCTGCGCGACTACCGCCGCGCCTGCCAGGCCGCCGCGTGGGGCCAGCGGCGCGGCGCGCGCAGGCGCTAGCCTGCCTCGCGCGCCTCGCACGCTGCCAGGAAGCCGTCCACCAGCGCATGGTGCGCCGGCACGTTGAGCGCCGGCGCGTGGCCGCAGCCGGGCACCTCGACCACCTGCGCCAGGCCGCGCGCGCCGGGCCCGCGCCGCAGCATCTCGGCCGCCGTCGCGCGCTCGACCAGGTCGGAATCCTCGCCGCGCAGGCACAGCACGGGGATGTCCAGCGCGTCGTAGTGCGCCCAGATCAGGTAGTCGTTCTCGTGCGCGGTGAACTGCTGCACCATGGCCGGGTCGTAGTGCGGCGTCACGCGCCCGTCGGGCAGGCGGCGCACCGAGGTTTCCGTCAGGCGGCGCCACTGCGCGTCGCTGAGCCAGCCGTAGGGGGCATAGACCTGCCGGAAGAAGGCCTCCAGCTCCTGCACGGTAGCGAACGCGGGCGGCTCGCCAGCGTAGGCGCGGATGCGCGCCAGCGCCGCATCGGCCAGCCGCGGCGCGTTGTCGTTGAGCAGCAGGCTGCGGATGCGCCCGCGCAGGCGCGGCTCGTGGCGCCCGGCGGCGCAGACCGTGCCGATGGCCCCGCCCATGGAGGTGCCCACCCAGTGCGCGCGGCCGATGCCGAGCTGCGCGAACAGGTCCGCCGCCAGGCGCGCATAGAACGCCAGGCAGTACTCCTGCGCCGGCGCGCGGCTCCACTGGCTCAGCCCCCGGCCCAGCGTGTCGGGGCAGATCACGCGGTAGCGGGTGCTGAGGTGCGCGGCCAGCTCGTCCATGTCGCGCCCCGTGCGCGCCAGGCCATGCCAGGCGATGACCACGGGGGCGCCGGGCGCGCCCCAGTCCATGTAGTGGATTTCATAGCCGGCACAGGTGGCGTAGCGCGACGAGGGAGACATGGTGGAGGACTTTCTGGGAGCGGGGAGAGAGGCTGGCGCCGGCGTCAGCGCGGCACCGTGATGGACGTGCCGGCGAAGCCGATCTGGTCTGCCGCCGCAGGTACCGCCGCGAACGGCGGCACGTGGGCCGCCGTGATGGCGGGCGCCGCGCCCGGCGCGCCGCCGCGCGGCGTGGTGCGCACCACCTGGCTGGCCGGCAGGGTGGCGCCGTTCTTCAGGTGCGCCCACATCGCGTCCATGGCCTGGTTGAAGTACGGGTGCAGCGGCACGAAGCGCGTATCGAAGCCGCTGAGCGGCAGGAAGGCGTCGAAATGCTGGCCGTTCGTCACCTCGATGTAGCGCAGCTTGCTCGATGCGCCCTCGATGGTGCGGTTGAGCGCCGTGTAGGCGCGCGCGTTGTTGTTCACCGGGACCAGCGCGTCGCTGCGGCCGGCCACGATGATCGCGGGCTTGCCGCGCAGGTTGGCGCTGTGCAGCACCTCGGCGATGCCGGCGCGCACGGCGTCGCTCTGCGCCTTCGTCGGCGTGCTCGCGGCCGTGAGCGCGGCGCCCGTGGCCGGGTTCCTGCCGCTCACCAGGGCGTGCTGGCACAGCGCGTTGTCCAGCCCCAGGTCGGCCACGCCGGTGGAGGGCGACACCGCGAACTGCCAGGCCTTGGCGCCGCCCACCGCATCGTTGTAGACCACGCCGGCCGGCGCGCCGTTGGCCGTGCCGTTGGCGATGGCAAAGCTCTGCGCCAGCGCGGCCGGCGCCGCGGCCACCACGTCGCCCGTGGCGCTGACGGCCGCGAAGCTGGTGCCGCAGAGGTTGGCGTCTACGCCAAAACGGCCATACGCCATGGTGTACATGGCCGAGAGGATGGGGCCGTTGCCCAGGCCGTAGTGGGCGTTGTGCATGCTGTCGTTGTCCGCCGTCCAGCCGTAGGCGTGCAGCCTGGCCAGCGCGTCGGCCGCGCGCTCGGCCGTGGTGGCGCCATTCACCAGGCCCTTGGCGGCCAGGCCGTCGCAGCGCGCGGTGGCGCGCGCGGTCATGGCCGCGAGGCCGATGAAGTTGTAGTACGACACCTCGCCCAGCGCCGCGTCGGCCGCCAGCGCCGCGCAGGGCTGGTAGATGTTGCCCCAGGTGGTGTATTCGGCCAGGGTCTTGCCGTAGCCCGCCACGGCCGCGCCGCCGAACTGGATGCCGTAGGCGCCGCTGGCAGGCATCTCGGTCACGGGCTCGGAGGCCACCACGCCGTCGATCAGGCCGTCGCCGTCCTGCTCGGCCGCGCGCAGCGAGGCCGCGCCGCCGTTGGAGGCCGAGCCCGCGATCACCAGCGTGTTGTCCCTGGTGAAGGGCACGGGCTTGTCCGCCGTGCCGTAGCGCGCGTTGAGCACGTACAGCGCGTAGCGCCCGGCGGCCAGCGTGTCGCCGCCCCAGTCCTTCTCGGGGTTCTGCTGCGAATGTGCGTGCTTGATGGCGATGCGGTTGGGGAAGGCCGCGTTGTAGGCGGCGCGCGCCGCGTCGCCCAGCGCGGCGGCGAAGAAGCTGAAAGCGCCAGCGGCCGTGCGCGTGGCGCGCGTGCCGTCGATCCGGTTCACGGTGTCGTCGGCCAGGTTGTGCAGGCCCACGCCCTTGCCCGCGTCGGTCAGCGCCACGGCGCAGCCTTTCTTCAGGCCCCACTCGCCCGCCGTGCCGATGGCGCCGTACACGCCGCGCGAGCCCGACGACGCGCCGAGCACCACGCACGGGTTGCTGGCGCTGAAGCTGTCGGGCACCTGCACGGCGATCACGGTCTGCTTGCGGCCCGTGCCATCGTCGAGCGCGGCGACGTACTCGCGGCCGGGAACCAGGCCCTCGCCGGCCGTCACCTGCCCCTGGGCCGTGACGTTGGGGCCGTACAGCGTGCCGTAGCCGCCGCCTGCGGAAGGGTCGAGGATGCCGCGGTAGTTGGCGTACAGCGCGTTGCGCCGCAGTTCGGCCGCCGTGGGGTTGGCCGGGTCGGCATAGGCCGGCGCGGCGGCGGCGCCCAGGCCCGTCTTGCCGATGCCGCCCGTGAGCAGGTCCTGCGTGGCCGCCGTGGCGCCCGTGCCCGCCGTGGTGGCCGGGTAGGCGGTGGCGCTGATTTCCTTGATGCCGGCGGGCAGCTCGTTGCGGGCAGATTCACCGCCACCCCCACCACAGGCCGCCAGGGCGGCCACGGCCAGGGCCGTGGGGGCCAGGCGCGCCATCACTCGTTCATTCGCTCGCATGTTGTCTCCTTGCTTGGTTGCCATCGACACGAGAACGCGCCCCGTCAGGAACGGGGACGCAGGGAACGCAGGCGCCCCACCACGCCGGTGGGGAAGTAGTAGACGGAAAGCACGAACAGCAGCCCGAGCCAGAGCAGCCAGCGGTCGGGCGAGAGCAGCGCGGCCAGCCAGGGCAGGCCGGCCGTGGCCTCGTGGCCCAGGCGCAGCAGGTCCTGCAGGTAGCTTTGCGCCACCAGGAACAGCACCGCACCCACGGCCGCGCCGTAGATGGTGCCCATGCCGCCAATGACGACGATGAGCAGCACGTCCATCATGATCTCGAAGCTCAGCGAGGTTTCCGGCCCGTTGTAGCGCAGCCAGAGCGCCAGCATGCAGCCCGCCGCGCAGGCGAACAGCGCCGACAGCACGCTGGATGTGGTGCGGTACACCACCACGCGGTAGCCGATGGCCTCGGCGCGGAATTCGTTCTCGCGGATGGCCTGCAGCACGCGGCCGAAGGGCGAGTTGACGATGCGCAGCAGCGCCAGCACCAGCGCCACGGCGGTGGCGAACAGCAGGTAGTAGCAGATGAGCCGCCCGTCGATGGCCACGCCGAGGAACGGGTCGTCGAAGGGCTCGAAGCTCGGCGACAGCAGCTCGGGCACCTTGAAGGTCAGGCCGTCCTCGCCGCCCGTGATGTCCGAGAGCTGCGAGGCCAGCGTCTGGAACGCCGCCGCCACGGCCAGCGTGATCATGGCGAAGAAGATGGCCCGCACGCGCAGCGAAAACAGGCCCACCGCGAGCGAGAGCAGCAGCGACAGCAGCAGCGCGCCGCCCGTGCCCACGGCCAGCGCCCCCCAGGTGGGCCCCATGCGCGTGGTGGCCACGGCGATGCCGTAGGCCCCGATGCCGAAGAACATGGTGTGCGCGAAGCTCACGATGCCGGTGTAGCCCAGCAGCAGGTCGAAGCTGGCCACCAGCACGACGAAGACCAGCACCTTGGCCGCCACCGACAGCGCCTTGACGCCGGGGAACAGGAAGGGCGCGAACGCCAGGCCCAGCAGGATGGCGATGAGGAGGACCGCCAGCACCTTGCTGCGCGGGTAGTCGCCGGAAAGAAGACGGTTCAGCATGTTCAAGTCTCTTTGCCTCAGCGGTTGGCGACGGGGTACACGCCCTGGGGCCGCCACAGCAGGATGGCGACCATGAGCGCGATGTTGGAGAACAGCGCCACCTTCGGCACCAGGAAGCCCGTGTAGTTGGCCATCAGCCCCACCAGCAGCGCGCCGATGAGCGCGCCGCCCGTGCTGCCCAGGCCGCCGATGATGATGACGATGAAGATCAGCACGTTGACCTGCGCGCCCATCTGCGGGATCACGCTTTGCTGGTACAGCCCCCACATCACGCCGCCCAGGCCCGCCAGGGCCGAGCCCACCATGAACACGCCCACGAACAGGCGGCGGATGCGGTAGCCCAGGCTCTCGACCATCTCGCGGTCCTGCACGCCGGCGCGGATGAGCAGGCCCACCTTGGTGCGCGACAGCGTCCAGGCCAGCAGGCCGAAGACCACCAGGCCGACCGCCATGGCGATCAGCCGGTACTTTTCGATGGCCGCATCGCCCACCAGCAGCGCGCCGCGCATGCCCTCGGGCAGCGGCAGCGGGATCTGCGCAGGGCCCCAGATGACCTTGATCAGCTCTTCGCCGATGATCATGCCGCCCATGGTGATGAGGATCTGCTTCAAGTGCTGGCCGTACACGGGCCGCACGATGAAGCGCTCGAACGCCAGGCCGATGGCGCCCGCCACCAGCATGGCCACCACCATGGCGGGCAGCACGGCCAGCAGGTTGCGCCACAGCTCGGCGCTTTGCGTGTAGTCGCCCATGGCGCCGAGCACGCTGGTGGCCACGAAGGCGCCCAAGGCGATGAACACGCCGTGGCCGAAGTTGAGCACGTCCATCAGGCCGAACACCAGCGTGAGGCCCGAGGCGATGATGAAGATGATCATGCCCATGGCCAGGCCCGCCACGGTGAGCGTGAGCCAGGTGCTGGGCGAGCCAACCAGCGGCAGCGTGGCCAGCGCCAGCAGCGGCACCAGGGCCAGGGGCTTCCAGTCGAAGTCGCGGGCGTTCATGCGCGGGGCCCTCCGGGGACTACTTTTTTGATAGCTGCCAGCGCTTGTCCAGCAAGGGCTGGAGGGCAAAAAGGCTTGAAATTCTTCACAGCGCCAGCCCCAGCAGCGACTGCTGCAATGCCGCGTCTTGCGCCAGGTCGGCCATGCGGCCTGCGTGCACCACGCGGCCGTTGTCCATCACCGCCACGCTGTCGCCCAGGCGCTTGGCGAAGTGCAGGTTCTGCTCGACCAGCAGGATGGTCACGCCGCTTTGCTTGAGCTGGCCGAAGGCCTCGATCATGTTGTTGACGATGGCGGGCGCCAGGCCCTTGCTCGGTTCGTCCACGATGAGCAGGTCGCGCGGCTCGATGATGGCGCGCGCCACGGCCACCATCTGCTTCTGCCCGCCGCTGAGCTTGCCGGCGGGGTGGTTCCAGAATGTCTCCACGGCCGGGAAGAGCTTGAAGATCCATTCCAGCCGCGCCGTGTCCATCTGGCCCGCGTTGCGCGCCTTGCGCGCGGCCAGCAGCATGTTTTCCTTCACGGTGAGGTCGGCGAAGATGCCCATGTTCTCGGGCACGTAGGCGATGTTCAGGCCCGCGATGGCAGGGGTGTCGAGGGCCGTGATGTCCCGTCCCCCGAAGTGGACCGTGCCCCTGGAGGCCCGCCACAGGCCCATGATGGTGCGCAGCGTGGTGGTCTTGCCCGCGCCGTTGCGGCCCAGCAGCATGGTGAGCTGGCCCCGGGGAATGGCCAGATCGACGCCGTGCAGGATGTGGTACGCGCCGATGTGGGTGTGCACGCCGCGCAGTTCCAGCAAGTGGCTCATGCGGCCTCCTTGCTGGATTCCTGGGTGATGCCCAGGTAGGCCTCCTGCACCACGGGCGAGGCGATGACCTCGGCGGGCGCGCCGTCGGCCACCAGCGTGCCATTGGTCAGCACGATGATGCGGTCGGCCAGCTCGCGCACCACGTCCATCTTGTGCTCCACCAGCAGGATGGTCTTGGTCTGGTCCTGCTTGAGCGCGCGGATCAGGTTGAGGATCACGGGTGCCTCGTCGTGGCTCATGCCGGCCGTGGGTTCGTCGAACATGTAGACCTGCGGCTCCAGCGCCATCAGCAGCGCCACTTCGAGCTTGCGCTGGTCGCCGTGCGGCAGGCTGGCCACCAGCGCGTCGCGCCGGGCCTGCAGGGCCACGGCGCACAGGATCTCCTCGGCGCGCGCGGTCAGGCGCTGGTGGTCGCTCCAGACGCTCCACAGGTTGAAGCCGCGGCGGTGGCGCCCCTCCCGCGTGGCCTGCACGGCCAGCCGCACGTTCTCCAGCACGCTCAGGCCGGGAAACAGGTTGGTGAGCTGGAACGCGCGGCCCAGCCCGGCGCGCGTGCGCGCCGACGGCGCCAGCCCCGTCAGATCGCGCCCGCCCAGCGACACCGTGCCGCCCGTGGCCTTGAGCTGGCCCGAGATCAGGTTGAAATAGGTGGTCTTGCCCGCGCCGTTGGGGCCGACGATGGCGGTGAGCGTGCCGGGCGCGAACGCGCAGGTCACGGCGTTCACCGCCACGTGGCCGCCGAAGCGGATGGTCAAGTCGTGGGTCGCCAGCATCCGGTGTCGAGGCTCCGCGAAAATTCAGGTAAAAAACGGCCCAAACGCTTGCCCATCAAGCGCTGGCAGCTATCGAAAACGAAGTACCCGGCGACCCGGCGGTCAGCGCTGGTTGCGGATGGGCACGTTCATCTCTTCGGGCTTGATCTCGCGCACCAGCTCCGGCACGCCCCAGGCGAAGGCCGGGTCGTTCTTGATCTTGAAGTGGTACATGCTCTGCAGCGCCTGGTGGTCTTCCTTGCGGAAGGTCATCGGGCCCTTGGGCGTGTCGAAGCGCATGCCCTCCATGGTCCGGATGAGCTTGTTGGTGTTCGTCTCGCCGTTGGTGGCCTTGAGCGCCGTGACCAGCGCCATGGCGGCGCTGAAGCCGCCGGCCGTGAAGAAGTCCGGCGGCGCCTTGAACTGCTTGTAGTGCGCCGACACCATGGCCTCGTTCACCGGGTTCTTCGGAATGCCGAAGTAGTAGTAGGTGGCGCCCTCCATGCCGGGCAGGTTCTTGTAGGCCGCCATGGCGGGCAGGATGTTGCCGCCCGAGGCGATCTCGATGCCGTAGCGCTTGAGGTCGAGGTCGGCGATCTTGAACGGGTTGCCCGCCCCGGCCCAGATGATGAAGATGACCTTGCGCCCGGGCTGGTCCTTGAGCTTGTCGATCAGGCGCTGCGCGCCGGCGGTGAAGTCGGTGGTGTTGGTGGGCAGGTATTCCTCGTGCACCAGTTTGGCTTGCCTGATGGCGTCCTTGAAGGCCTTCACGCCGTCGCGGCCGAAGGCGTAGTCCTGCGCCAGCGTGGCGATGGTCACGCCCGGCTTGTCGATGGCCACGGCGTTGGCAATGGCGTCCTGGCTGCTGTTGCGGCCGGTGCGGAAGATGTACTTGTTCCACTTCTCGCCGGTGATGGCGTCGGCCACGGCGGGCTCCACCAGCAGGATCTTCTTGTACTCCTCGGCCACCGGCAGCAGCGCCAGCGCCACGCCCGAGGAGGTCGGGCCGACGGCGATGTCGGCCTTGTCGTCGGAATACGCCGTGGCCAGCAGGCTCTTGCCCAGGTCGGGCTTGCCCTGGTCGTCCTTCTCGATCAGCACGATCTTCCTGCCGTTGATGGCCATGGTGCCGCCGGTGGCGTACTCCAGGCCCATCAGCAGGCCGTTCTGGGTCTGCTTGCCGTAGGCTTCGAGCGGGCCGGTCTTGCTGTAGACGTGGGCGATGCGGATCTCGCCGGATTGGCTGAACGCCGGGCTGCTCAAAGAAGCGGCCAGGGCGGCCCATGCGACCAGGGTGCGACGCTGCATGACTTGTCTCCTTGTGTGGTGGCCTGGCATCAGCATGGTCCGTGCCAGGCCTGGCGGCCCTCGCGCACCCCGGGTGCCGGCAGCCACCCGGGCCGGAATGCCTGTTTTTCAGACACAAACAATGTCTTTAAAACAGGCGCATGCCTGAAAATCATTCAGGGTTTTCCATGCGCGCGTACAAGGTGGCGCGCGAAATGCCGAGTTGCCGCGCGGTCGCCTGCTTGTTGCCCGCGTGGGCCGCCAGGGCCGCGGAGATGGCGCGGCGTTCCAGCTCGGCCACCTGCACGGCCAGCGGGCGCAGCAGGCGGGCCGCGTCGTCCATGCCCGGCGGCGCCCCGTCCGGCGCGGGCGGCGCCAGCTCCACGCCCGACTCGCGCAGCAGCTGCGTGAGCTGCGCGCCGTCGATGGCCAGGGTGTCGCTGCGCATCACCGCCTGCTCCAGCAGGTTGCGCAGCTCGCGGATGTTGCCGCGCCAGCTCTGCGCCACCAGCAGCGCCAGCGCGTCGGGCAGCAGCTCGGGCGGCGCCGTGCCGTTGCGCAGCGCCAGGTCTTCGCCCAGCACCTCGACCAGCGCCGGGATGTCGCCGCGCCGCTCGCGCAGCGGCGGCACGCGGATGGGCAGCACATGCAGGCGGTAGAACAGGTCTTCGCGGAAGCGCCCCTCGCGCACCAGCGCCGGCAGGTCGCGCGAGGTGGCCGCCACCACGCGCACGTCGAACGGCACCAATTGGTTCGAGCCCAGCGGCTCGATCTCGCCCTCCTGCAGCGCGCGCAGCAGCTTGGCCTGCAGGTGCGGCGGCATGTCGCCGATTTCATCGAGGAACAGCGTGCCGCCGTCGGCCAGCTTGAACTTGCCGTCGCGCCCGCGCCGGTCGGCGCCCGTGTACGCGCCCGGGGCCACGCCGAAGAACTCGGCCTCCAGCAGCGTATCGGGAATGGCGGCGATGTTGACGCTGACGAACGGGCCGCTGGCCCGGCTCGATGCCGCGTGGATGGCGTGCGCCAGCAGCTCCTTGCCGGTGCCGGTTTCGCCCAGCAGCAGCACCGGGCTCAGCGACTGCGCGGCCCGGCGCGCCTGGCGCTTGACCTCCACCGCCGCCGCGCTGCTGCCCACGAAGCTGGCGAAGGTGTATTTGGCGCGGCGCCCGCCACCGCCCACCTGCTCCAGGCGCGAGCGCCCGCGCTGCACGGCCAGCTCGCGGCGCGCATCGTCCAGTTCGCGCTGCAGCAGCGCGAACTTGCTGATCAGGGGCTGCAAGGTGGTTTCGGGATGGTCGAACAGCACGATGCCGATGGCGCCGATGACCTGCTGGGCCTCGTCGCGCAGCGGAATGCGGCTGACCACGAAGGTGCCTGCGCGGTTGGTCAGCAGGTCGATCAGCACCGGCTGGCCGGTTTCAAGCACGCGCCGCATCTGGGTGTTGGGAATCACCTCCTCCACCATGCGGCCGACGAACTGCTCCACCGAACCAAGCCCCAGATCGGGCAGGAAGCGGCGGTAGCCCTCGTTGACCCAGACGATGCGGCCCGCCCGGTCCACTAGAAACATGCCCTGGCTGACGCTGGAAAAAAGCTGGAACATGGAGCGCGCCGCGAGCGCCAGGATGCCGTCGGCATCCAGGGGCAGCGCCGGCGCATCGTCGGTGGGCTGGGACATGGCGCGATGGTAGCGCCCGGCCCGGGCCAAGGCACAATCGCGCCCATGACGCCACCGGAATCGATGCGCCTGGACAAGTGGCTCTGGTGCGCCCGCTTTTACAAGACCCGCAGCCTGGCCGTGGAAGAGATCGGCAAGGGCCGCGTCACCGTCAATGGCGCCAACGCCAAGGCCGCGCGCGAGCTGCGCGTGGGCGATACGGTGGCGCTGCGCCAGGGCCCCATCGCCCGCACGGTGGTGGTGCAGGCGCTCAGCGCCATGCGCGGCCCCGCCCCCGTGGCCCAGCAGCTTTACGCCGAGACCCCGGAGAGCCTGGCTGCACGCGCGCAAGCAGCGGAACAGCGCCGCCTGGCACCCGAGCCCGCCGCCAGCCTGCACGACGGCCGCCCCACCAAGCGCGACCGGCGTGACATCGAGCGCGTGCAGCGCGACTGGGACAGCCGCTGGAGCGCTTCGATCGACGATTGAACGCCCCGCTGCGAGTGCGGCGCGGACAGTCACGATCCATTCGGGAACCTCTCACAACCCCATGATTGACGGATCCGAATAGGCACGATTGGACGCCAGCCGTTTTGAATGCGCGATGAGGCCTTACGGCGGTCTGCACCTCGTGCATTGAGGGGCCTTGCAGCCCCGATGGCTCAGGCTTTCGCTGTGTGCGGACGCACCTGTGCCTTGCAGGTGCCGGGTTGGGGCTTGAAGAACGCATCCACTCCCCGATGCAGGAACGACGCCAGGCGCTTCATGTTGTAGCAGGCAGCCATCATCGTCATCGCCACCGTGGCGCGCGCCTGCCCGATCGTGCGCACGAACTTGCCGCCCATGTGCCGGATGCCGGCAAACGCATGTTCGACCCGGGCACGCTTGCTGGCAATGCGCTGGTTGCGCCGCTTCTGGCACTCGCTCAGGGGCTGGCCCGGCTGGGCCCTGCGCTGCATCGCATCCACGAATCCCAGCACTTTCAGCATCTGGCGCCTTTGGCGGCTCGGGTAGGCCTTGTCCGCATGCACTGCCCGCCCGGTGTTGTGCATGTCCAGCACCTCGTCGAAGTGGTGTCCGTCGTGCTCGCTGGCCGTGCCCGTGGCGATGCGGCGGATGAAGCCGTGCTTGAGGTCCACGCTCACGCTGAGCTTGTAGCCGAAGTAGCTCTTGCCGTGCTTCTTCGTGTGCGTGGCATCCACATCCCTTTGCCGGCGCTCGGCCTCGCTCCAATCGGGCGTTCTGCCTTCGGCCAGGGCCTCGCGCTCCGGCCTGTCCAGGCGCTGGCGCGGCGCGGGCACCAGCGTCGCATCGATGGCTTGTCCGCCCCGGGCCATGTAGCCATGGCGGTGCAGTTGCGCATCCACTCCCTGGAACAGCACCGTGGCCCCATCCACGCCCAGCCGCTCGCCGAAGCGCCAGATCGTGTTGCGGTCCGGCACGTTCATCGCATCCTGCAGCAGGCAAAAGCGCTGGTAGCTCGCCCGATCCAGCAACTGGTACTCCATCTGCTCATCGGACAGGTTGTACAGCCGCTTCAAGACCAGGATGCGCACCATCACCTCGGTGGGATAGGCCGGCCGGCCACCCCGGCGGCCATCGCCACGCTCGATCAAGGCATCCACCAGCCCGGCCAGGGCTCCGAAGTCGATGTGCCGCGCGATCACCTGCAGCGGATCGCCCACCTCGTCCCTCTTGTGCTGGCGCGAGGCCTCGGCGAACAGGTCAAACTTCAGCGCGCTGCGGGGTGTGATCATGGCAAGGGGCGGGTCAGGCTTCTCGGGTCAGGAAGAGAGCGGTTGGGTTTTGAGAGGTTCCCTGATGCCCTCGCTCAGACCCTAAAAAATCATGACGCTGTCATCAGCTCAGTGTTTTTCTCAAAAAGCAACCCTGATACGCTTATTGGTGCAGTCAAAGAGTCTGGTGTCAAGCGCTATTACGTAGTTGGTGGTGCGGGTAGCCTTGAAGTAGCGCCTGGCGTATTGCTGATCGATACTCCGAATTTTCCCGAAGCCGTCAAACCGGAATCCAGTGCCGGTCAAGTATTTTTGAATAAATTAAAGGCTGAAAATACACTGGAATGGACGTTCCTATCGCCCTCGGCCTTATTTTTCGAAGGTAAACGGACCGGAGAATTCCGCCTTGGCAAAGACCAACTTCTCACCAATGAAAATGGAAGCAGCATTTCTTTTGAAGACTTTGCCGTAGCGCTCGTGGACGAGATCGAAACGCCCACCCACATCCGGCAGCGTTTCACCGTCGGCTACTGAGTCGGCCCTGGAAAACCCTGCTGCCCCGCATGAACGCTGGGTTTGCGCTGGTACCGCTGGGCAGTGATCCCCCCAGAATCGACACACCACGATTCGATTTCCGGGAGTTTGCCCATGCCCCAGCCCGAGGGCGCCGACCTCTTTCACCAGCCGCTGGCCCGGATGAGCTGCGTCTGCCCTGCGACGCCACCCAGATCGGACGCTTCAGGCGTGCCATCGGTGAAGCCGGGGTCGAGGAGTTGCTCAAGGCCACCATCGACACGGCCGTGGCGTCCAAAGTCATCAAACCAGCCGAGTTCGAGCGCGTGATCGTGGACACCACGGTGCAGGAGAAGGCTATTGCCCACCCGGTCGACTCACGCCTGCTGGAGATCGCCCGCCACAAGGTGGTGGCCGCAGCCAAGCGCTCGGGCATCGCGCTCAAGCAGACCTTCGCCAAGGAAGGCAAGACCCTGCGGCGCAAGGCTGGCGGCTATGCCCACGCCAAGCAGTTCAAGCGGCTGCGCCGGGTGGTCAAACGCCAGCGCACGATCCTGGGCATCGTGCTGCGCGAAGTGCAGCGCAAGATCGGCCAGGCCAGCGAGGCCACCGTACTGGCGCTGGCGAACCTGCAAACGCTGACCCGCCTTCAATCCGCAGGTACAACCCGCTGACCCCGCCCACAGCGGGCGAGCCTTCAACGCGCAGCCTGGAGGCCTCCAGCGCCGTCATTTCAAGGATTCGCTTCGGCATCGCTCAATTTCTGCAGGCCATCACGTAGGCCAAAAAACATTGAATTGAGGTTGGATGCTGGTTGGTTGCCGGCTGATAAAACACTGTATAAAACACCATGAAATGAAGCGTATCACGTTGTTTTATAACGGGTCGATGCCCGGGGCGGGCATAAAAAAACCCACTCTTTTGGAGTGGGTTTTTAAAGTTCTGGCGGAAACGGAGGGATTCGAACCCTCGATGAGGCTCTACACCCCATACTCCCTTAGCAGGGGAGCACCTTCGGCCACTCGGTCACGTTTCCGCAATCTCTCTATTATGCCTTAAATCACGCCCCGTTTACGCCACGGGCTGGTCCAGATCGAAAGCCTTGTGCAGTGCACGCACGGCCAGCTCCAGGTACTTCTCGTCGATGACGACGGAGGTCTTGATCTCCGACGTGGAGATCATCTGGATGTTGATGCCCTCTTCGCTCAGCACGCGGAACATCTTGGACGCCACGCCCACGTGGCTGCGCATGCCGATGCCGACGATGCTGACCTTGCAGATGTTGGTGTCGCCCACCACCTCCTGGGCACCCAGCGCCGGCACCACTTTTTCCTTGAGCAGGTCCAGTGTGCGCGCGTAGTCGTTGTGGTTGACGGTGAAGCTGAAATCGGTGCGGCCATCCTTGCTCATGTTCTGGATGATCACATCGACTTCGATGTTGGCCTCGGCCACGGGGCCGAGGATCTGGTAGGCGATGCCCGGCTTGTCCGGCACGCCGAGCACGGAAATCTTGGCTTCATCGCGGTTGAATGCAATGCCGGAAACGACGGCTTGTTCCATTTTTTCGTCTTCCTCAAAGGTGATCAAGGTGCCGGAGGCGGCTTCTTCGTTGATGTCGATGTCCCAGGCCGTGAAGCTGGAGAGCACGCGCATGGGCACCTTGTACTTGCCGGCAAACTCCACCGAGCGGATCTGCAGCACCTTGCTGCCCAGGCTGGCCATTTCGAGCATTTCCTCGAAGCTCACCGTCTTGAGGCGGCGCGCCTGCGGCACCACGCGCGGGTCGGTGGTGTAGACGCCATCGACATCGGTGTAGATCAGGCATTCATCGGCCTTCATGGCGGCCGCCACAGCCACGGCCGAGGTGTCGGAGCCGCCGCGGCCCAGCGTGGTGATGTGGCCGCCCTCGTCGATGCCCTGGAAGCCGGTGATGATGACCACCTTGCCGGCGTCCAGGTCGGCGCGCACGCGCTTGTCGTCGATCGACTCGATGCGCGCCTTGGTGTAGCCGCTGTCGGTGCGGATCGGCACCTGCCAGCCGGTGTAGCTCACGGCCGGCTGGCCTTCGGACTGCAGCGCGATGGCCAGCAGCGCCGACGACGCCTGCTCGCCCGTGGCGGCCAGCATGTCGAGTTCACGGTGGTAGGCGGAGGAGGCGCGCGAGGGCGCGAGTTCCTTGGCCAGTCCAAGCAGGCGATTGGTCTCGCCACTCATGGCGCTGGGCACCACCACCATCTGGTGGCCCGCCCGAGCCCATTTGGCGACGCGCTTGGCGACGTTGCGAATGCGCTCCGTGGAGCCCATCGACGTACCGCCGTATTTATGAACGAACAGTGCCATCTGAGATATTTGAGGATGATGAGGGATACGCGCTGCGGCGCCGCCGCAGGCAACCTGAAATTATACCGAGAGCCCCATGGCGCCGCCGCTTACGGCGGCGGCGCGGCCAGCGCCTCGACGAACGCCAGCCGCTCGCCCTGGCGCACCACGAAGCCGCGCCCCACCTTGAGCTCGATGCGGTGGCCGCGCGTGGCGCAGGCAGCCAGCTGGCGCTGCAGCGCGTGCAGTTGTGCCGTGCCGGGCGTGGTCTGGTGCGCCTGGCGCAGCCAGTGGCGCAGCACGTTGGCCTGGCGCGCCGTACCCAGCGCGCGCAGCGCGCCGATGGCGGGCGGCACGCCCACCTCGGCCAGATCCTGCCGCGCGATCTCCTGCAGCAGCGCGTCGGCCTGGGCCGCATGCTGGCTGCTGCGCGCGAAGGTGTCGCGGAACTGGGGAAAGGTGGCCTGCAGCGCCGGCAGCAGCCGCGCACGGATGCGGTTGCGCGTATAGCGCTCATCCTGGTTGCTGGGGTCTTCGACCCAGGTCTCGCCGCGCGCGCGCAGCCAGTCGCGCACGGCCGCGCCCGGCACGCGCAGCAAGGGGCGGTGCCACTGCAGCCCGGCCCGTTCCCAGTGCATGGGCATGGCGGCCAGCCCGGCCACGCCGGCGCCGCGCGAGAGCGCCAGCAGCAGGGTTTCGACCTGGTCGTCGGCATGCTGTGCCAGTGCTATTGATTGAATAGCATCTGGCGCTTGCCTGTCCTGGACTGCAGCCTCAAAAGCCTGGTAGCGTGCGTGGCGCGCGGCCTCTTCCGGGCTTTGCCCGGGGGCGTGGCGCGCGTCCACGCGCCGCACCTGCAGCGGCACCTGCAGGCGCGCGCACAAGGCGATGCAGTGGCGCTCGAAACCATCGGCAGCCGCCTGCAGGCCATGGTGCACGTGGATGGCCCGCACCCGGCCCGGCCAGCGCGCGGCGCAGGCCAGCAGCAGCGCGGTGGAGTCGGCGCCGCCGCTCAAGCCCACGGCCAGCGGCAGCGCAGGGGAAAAGCAGCGCAGCGCTTCGTCGAACGCCTGCGTCATGGGCAACAAGGTTTCGCAATCCACATGGCGGCCGATTATCCGGGCGCCACGAACGCCAACGGCTCCCCAAGGGGAGCCGTTGCATAGGCCGGTGCGGCCCCGGTGGCAGTCAGCGGTTGTCGGCCTTGGTGTCGGTGAAGCGGCCGTAGCTTTGCAGGCGCTCGTAGCGGCGGTCCTGCAGCTCCTTGGGTTTGAGGTCGGCAAGCTGGCGGAAGGCATCGCCCAGGGCGCGCTTGAGGAAGGAAGCCATTTGCTTGGGGTCGCGGTGCGCCCCGCCCACGGGCTCGTTGACGATCTTGTCCACCAGGCCCAGCGCCTTCAGGCGGTGCGCCGTGATGCCCAGCGCCTCGGCCGCGTCCTGCGCGCGCTCGCTGGTTTTCCACAGGATCGAGGCGCAGCCCTCGGGGCTGATGACGGAGTACATGGCGTACTGCAGCATGAGCATTTGGTCGGCCACGGCGATGGCCAGCGCGCCACCGGAGCCGCCCTCGCCGATGACGGTGGTGATGATGGGTACTTCGAGCTGCGCCATCTCGTAGATGTTGCGGCCGATGGCCTCGGACTGGCCGCGCTCCTCGGCGTCGATGCCGGGGTAGGCGCCCATGGTGTCAACGAAAGTGAACACGGGCAGCTTGAACTTCTCGGCCGTCTTCATCAGGCGCAGCGCCTTACGATAGCCCTCGGGCTTGCACATGCCGTAGTTGCGCAGCATGCGTTCCTTGGTGTCGCGACCGCGCTGGTGCCCCAAGACCATGCACGCATGGCCGTTGAAGCGCGCCAGCCCCCCCACGATGGACTGGTCGTCCGCGTAGTGGCGGTCGCCGTGCAGCTCGATGAAGTCGGTGAAGATGTCGCGCACGTAGTCGAGCGTGTAGGGCCGCTCGGGGTGGCGCGCGATCTTCGTGATCTGCCAGGGCGACAGGTCACTGTAGATGTCCTTGGTGAGCTGCTGGCTCTTCTTGCTGAGCTGGTCGATCTCTTCCGAGATATCGACCGCGCTTTCGGTCTGCACGTAGCGCAGTTCTTCGATTTTGGATTCCAGCTCCGCGATGGGCTGCTCGAAATCCAGAAAGGTCTTTTTCGCCAAGATGTTTTCTCCTTGGGCGGCACGCTGGCGGGCGCGGGGCCGGGTGCCGCCGTTTGCTGCGCGCGCAGCCCGTTCAATAGACGACGGGCAGCGGGTCGAGCGAGCGCCAAATATACCAAGTCGCCACGGTGCTCCACGGTTTCCAGGCGGCGGCCACCTCTCGCGCGTCGCTGCGGCTGACCGGGTCGCCCGAGAAGTACAGGCGGCTGATGCCGTTGATGAGCCCCACGTCGTCCAGCGGCAGCACGTTCGGGCGCATGAGGTGGAAGATCAGGAACATCTCCGCCGTCCAGCGCCCCACGCCACGGATGGCCACCAGCTCGGCGATGATGGCCTCGTCGTCCATGCCCTGCCAATCCTGCACGTGCAGCTTGCCGTTGGCGAAGTGCAGCGCCAGGTCCACCAGGTAGTCCACCTTGCGCGCTGACAGGCCGGCGGCGCGCATGTCGTCCACCTTGAGCTTGAGCACGGCCTCGGGCTCCATGCTGACGGGCAGCAGGGCGAAGCGGTCCCACACGGTCTGCGCCGCCTTGACCGAGATCTGCTGGCCGACGATGCTGCGCGCCAGCGTGCCGAAGGCATCGCCGCGCGTCTGCAGCGCGGCGTCGGCGAACTGCGGAATCAGGCGCTTCATCACCCGGTCCTTCTTCACCAGGTGCTTGCAGGCCTCGGCCCAGTAGCCGGGCGCGGCCGGGTCAACGACTATGCTTTTAGTAGCTGCCACCGCTTGCCCCATAAGCCTTCAAGGCCATTTTTATGCCTAAAACCATGACGCCATCCATCACTGCGCGGCTTCCCAGGTCGTGCCCGTGGGCGCGTCCTTGAGCACGATGCCCTGGGCCAGCAGTTCGGCGCGGATGCGGTCGGCCTCGGCGAAGTTCTTGGCCGCCTTGGCGGCGGCGCGCGCGGCAATCTGCGCGGCGATGGCCGCTTCATCCAGCCCCGCACCCGCCTGCAGGAAGGCCTGGGCATCGCCCTGCAGCAGACCCAGGCAGCCGCCCAGCGCCTTGAGCAGGCCGGCCAGCGCGGCGCTGCGCGTGCGGTTGACCTCGCCCGCCAGATCGAACAGCACGGCCACGGCCTCGGGCGTGCCGAAGTCCTCGTCCATGGCGGCCTTGAAGCGCGCGGCGTAGGGGCTGGCCCAGTCGATGGCGGCCACCTCGGCAGGTGCCACCACGGAGAGCGCGGTGTACAGCCGCTTGAGCCCGCCACGCGCGTCCTGCAGGTGCGCGTCGCTGTAGTTCAGCGGGCTGCGGTAGTGCGAGCGCACGACGAAGAAGCGGATGGTCTCCGCGTCGAACTGGCCCAGCACGTCGCGGATGGTGAAGAAGTTGCCCAGGCTCTTGGACATCTTCTCGTTGTCGATGTTGATGAAGCCGTTGTGCATCCAGAAGCGCGCCAGCGGCTGGCCGCTGGCGCCCTCGCTCTGGGCGATCTCGTTCTCGTGGTGCGGGAACTGCAGGTCGGCGCCGCCGCCGTGGATGTCGAAGGTCTGGCCCAGCAGCGCGCCGCACATGGCCGAGCACTCGATGTGCCAGCCCGGGCGCCCCTGGCCGTAGCCGCTGTCCCATTTCGCCTCCGGCGGCTCGCCGTCCTTGGCGGCCTTCCAGAGCACGAAGTCGAGCGGGTCCTGTTTGCCGTCCTGCACCGCCACGCGCTCGCCGGCCTGCAGTTCGTCCAGCGTCTTGCCGCTGAGCTTGCCGTAGCCGGGGAACTTGCGCACGGCGAAGTTCACGTCGCCCGAGGCCGTGCGGTAGGCCAGGCCCTTGCCTTCGAGCTGGCGCACGATGTCCAGCATCTGCGGTACGTAGTCGGTGGCGCGCGGGTCGTGCGTCGGGCGCTCCACGCCCAGGGCGTCGGCGTCACGGTACATCTCGTCGATCATGCGCTGGGTCAGCGCGCCGATGGTCTCGCCGTTCTCCACGGCGCGGCGGATGATCTTGTCGTCGATGTCGGTGATGTTGCGCACGAAGGTCACGGCCAGGCCGCTGGCGCGCAGCCAGCGCTGCACCACATCGAAGGCGACCATGGAGCGCGCATGGCCCACATGGCACAGGTCGTACACCGTCATGCCGCACACATACATGCGCACGTGGCCAGGCTCCAGCGGCGAAAACGGCTCCAATGCACGCGACAGCGTGTTGTAGATACGCAAACTCATGGGATGTCTTGGGGTGGGGAGACGCGGGGGGCACGGCAGGCCGCGGAAGCCCGGGTTTACCATTGGTAACAAAGCGCCAATGAGGGAAAGACCCCTCCGCTACAATCCGCCGCAGTATAAGCCCCCCGCCCTGCGGCGGGCGCCTCGCCCACCGAAAGCCCTCCCATGCCCTCACGCCCGACCCTGAGCCATGCCCTGCGCCTGCTGGCGCTGGCCGCCGCACTCGCCGCCGCCCTACCCGCGCGTGCCGACGACTACACCGACGTCAGCCAGCTGGTGCGCAATGGCAAGCTGGCCGACGCGCTGACCAAGGCCGAGCAGTACCTGGCCACCAAGCCGCGCGATCCGCAGATGCGCTTCCTCAAGGGCGTGATCCAGACCGAGTCGGGCAAGACCGGCGACGCCATCCAGACCTTCACCCGCCTGACCGAGGACTATCCCGAGCTGCCCGAGCCGTACAACAACCTGGCCGTGCTCTACGCCGGGCAGAACCAGTACGACAAGGCGCGCACGGCGCTGGAGATGGCCATCCGCACCAACCCCAGCTACGCCACGGCGCACGAGAACCTGGGCGACGTGTACGCCCGCCTGGCCGGCCAAGCCTACAGCAAGGCCCTGCAGCTCGACAGCGGCAACGCCGCCGTGGCGCCGAAGCTGGGACTGATCCGCGACATGTTCACGCCTGCGCAGGCCGCCACCAAGGGTGCCAAGCCCGCGCCTGTGGCTGCCCCCACGGCGACGCCCGCAGTGCCGTCCCCCGCTCCAGCCGCCACACCCGCTGCGCCGTCCGCCTCTGCGCCCGCGCCCACCAAGGCCCCGGAGCCCACAGCCAAGCCCGCGCCCGCAGCGGAGCCCGTCGCGCCCGCGCCAGCCCCGGCCCCCGCGGCGGCACCCAACCCCGCCGAAAAGGACGTCGAGGCAGCCGTCAACGCCTGGGCGCACGCCTGGGCGGCCAAGGACATGGCGGCCTACCTGGGCGCCTACGGCAAGGACTTCGACGCCCCCGGCAAGCTCTCGCGCAAGGACTGGGAAAAGCAGCGCCGCGACCGCATCGTGGGCAAGTCCAGCATCAGCGTGAAGCTCAGCAACCTGAGCATCAAGGTGGACGGCAACAAGGCGGAGGCGCGCTTCCGCCAGGACTACAAGGCCGACGCGCTCTCGGTCTCCAGCCGCAAGACGCTGCACCTCGTGAAGTCCGGCGAACGCTGGCTCATCGTCAAGGAATCCACGGGCGCCTGAGCGATGGCCCCGACATGCCGCGCGCCCGCCCGGGCGCGCCGTTTTTTTTGCAGCAGGCCCTGAGCCTGCAGGTGTGCATGGGACGACGACTCTCCTCTTTCCTCCTGATCACGGCGCTGGCATGCGCCAGCCTGCCCACGGCCGCCGCCCCTGCCTCCGCGCGCAAGGCCGCCCCCGCAGCGCGCCAGCCCGCAGCCCCGGCGCGCGACGGGCAGGCCGAGAACCGGCTGATCGAGGCCTACCGCCTCGTGGGCCAGGGGCGCCGGCGCGAGGCCCTGGCCCACACCGAGCGCCTGGTGCGCGACTACCCCCAGTTCCAGCTGGCCCAACTGCTCTACGGGGACCTGCTGGCCACGCAGGTGCGGCCCGGCAAGGCCGTTCCGGGCCGGCCCGAAGCCAGCGCCCCCGCGCTGAACGAGCTGCAGCAGGAGGCCCAGCTGCGCCTGCAGGCATTGCGCGAACGCCCCCCGCCAGGCACCGTGCCGGCGCAGTTCCTGGCCCTGGCGCCCAGCGCGCGCCACGCCATTGCCGTGGACACCTCGCGCGCGCGCCTGTACCTGTTCGAGAACGGCCACCACGGCCCGCAACTGGTGGCGGACTACTACGTCTCGGTCGGCAAGCAGGGGGTGGAAAAGGCCGCCGAGGGCGACATGCGCACCCCGCTGGGCGTGTACTTCATCGGCAGCAACCTCGACCCCAAGTCGCTCAAGGACTTCTACGGCGCGGGCGCGCTGACGCTGAACTACCCCAACCCCTACGACCTGCGCCGCGGCAAGACCGGCAGCGGCATCTGGGTACACGGCACGCCGCCCGAGCAGTTCGCGCGCGCGCCCCAGGCCACGGACGGCTGCGTAGCCATGGCCAACACCGACCTGGCGCGCCTGCTGCGCACGGTGGAAGTGCGCAGCACCCCCGTGGTCATCGCGCGCCAGCTGCAGTGGGTGGCGCCGCAGAGCCTGCAGACCGAGCGCCAGGCCTTCACCAGCCAGCTGCAGGCCTGGCAGCAGGCCAAGCGCAGCGGCGACATTCAGCGCCTGCTGGCCTTCTACGCCAGTGATTTCGCCAGCTACGACAAGAGCCTGGCCGACTGGACGCCGGTGCTGCAGCGCGAAGTGCACAAGCTCCAGGGACGCAACTTCGCGCTCAAGGACCTGTCCTACCTGCGCTGGAGCGACAGCGCCGACACCATGGTGGTGACCTTCGGCGAGGTGGCCGAGGGCGCACGCACCGGCCCCGTCAAGCGCCAGTACTGGCTCCGCCAAGGCGGCGGCGCCTGGAAGATCTTTTTTGAAGGAGTGATCGGATGATTTCCCGTAGAAATTCGGCCCTGGCCCTTGCCAGCATTGCGCTGGCAGCTACTTTTTTCGTAGCATCCGTACGGGCCGAGGAAGCACCCAAGGTCAAACTGGCCACCAGCATGGGCGACATCGTGGTGCAGCTCGACCCGGCCAAGGCGCCCAAGACGGTGGAGAACTTCCTGCAATACGTGAAGGACAAGCACTACGACGGCACGGTGTTCCACCGCGTCATCGACGGCTTCATGATCCAGGGCGGCGGCTTCACCGCCGACATGGTGCAAAAGCCCACGCGCGCGCCCATCCCGCTGGAGGCGAAAAACGGCCTGAAGAACGACACCTACACCATCGCCATGGCACGCACCGGCGTTCCCGACTCGGCCACCGCGCAGTTCTTCATCAACGTCAAGAACAACGCCATGCTCAACGCCCCCAGCCCCGACGGCCACGGCTACGCCGTGTTCGGCAAGGTGGTGAGCGGCACCGAGGTGGTGGACAAGATCAAGGCCGTGGCCACGGGCAACAAGGGCGGCCACCAGAACGTGCCCACGACGCCCGTCACCATCCAATCCGCAACGCTGGTCAAATAACCGAAAGGACACCGCACCATGAGCAACCCGCAAGTCGAACTGCACGTCACCATCCACGTCGCGGAAACCGCCACCCCCGGCGTCATCACGCTGGAGCTGGACGCGGCCAACGCGCCCAAGACCACGGCCAACTTCCTGAACTACGTGAACAAGGGGTTCTACGACGGCACCGTGTTCCACCGCGTCATCAAGAACTTCATGGTGCAGGGCGGCGGCTTCACCGCCGACATGAAGCAAAAGCCCACCGACGACCCGATCGAGAACGAAGCCGCCAACGGCCTGAAGAACGAGGTCTACACCATCGCCATGGCGCGCACCAACGACCCGCACAGCGCCACCGCCCAGTTCTTCCTGAACGTCGTGGACAACGGTTTCCTGAATCACACGGCCCCCTCGGGCCAGGGCTGGGGCTATGCCGTGTTCGGCAAGGTGGTCAAGGGCCAGGACGTGGTGGACGCCATCAAGAAAGTGCGCACCACGCGCAAGGGCTTCCATGACGACGTGCCCTTCGACCCCGTGGTGATCGACAAAGCCGTGGCCCTGTAAAACGCCCCTGCCCGCATGCCGCCGACCGTGCCCCGCGCCGAGGAGCTGACCGCAGCCCCGGCGTGGCGCACGGTCGATTTCTTGTCCGACCTGCACCTGGACCCCGGCCATGAGGCCACCGTGCAGGCCCTGGCCGGCTACCTGGCCCGCACGCACGCCGACGCCATTTTCCTGCTGGGCGACCTGTTCGAGGTCTGGGTGGGCGACGACGCGCTGGCCGACCCCGGCAGCTTCGAGTCGCGCTGCTGCGCCCTGCTGGCCCAGGCCGCACGCCAGCACGCGCTGTACTTTCTGCACGGCAACCGCGACTTCCTCATCGGCGAGGGCTTCGCCCGCGCCAGCGGCGCCGCGCTGCTGCCCGACCCCACGGTGCTGGCCTTCGCCGGCCAGCGCTGGCTGCTGTCGCACGGCGACGCGCTGTGCCTGGACGACGCGGAGTACCAGCGCTTTCGCGTCCTGGCGCGCAGCCCGGCGTGGCAGCAGTCCTTCTTGGCCGTGCCGCTGGCGCAGCGGCGCGCCCAGGCGCGCGGCATGCGCGCGCAGAGCGAAGCGCGCAAGCACTCCAGCGCCTGGTACGCCGACGTGGACCACCCCGCCGCCCTGGCGTGGCTGCAGGCCGCCAACGCGCGGGCGCTGATCCACGGCCACACGCACCGCCCGGCCACGCATGTGCTGGCCCCCGGCCTGCTGCGCCACGTGCTCAGCGACTGGGACCTGGACGCCACGCCCCCGCGCGCCGAAGTGCTGCGCCTGACGGCCGAGGGCTTGGAACGCCTGCCCCTCGCCCCCAGGTAGCAGCGATGCCTGCCTTCCCCCTGCTCCAGCGCGCCTGGAACCGGCTGCGCGCCACCGTGGCGCCCGTGCCCGACATCTCTGCCCCGCTGTGGCTGCACACCCTGGGCCAGTACCCCTTCCTGGCCGCGCTGGCGCTGCCCGAGCAGGCCAAGCTGCGCGCGCTGGCGGCACTGTTCCTGCAGCGCAAGGAATTCACCGGCGCGCACGGCCTGGAAGTGACCGACGCCATGGCCGTGGCCATTGCCGCCCAGGCCTGCCTGCCGCTGCTGCACCTGGGCGAGCCGCGCGCCGCGCTGGCCTGGTACGACGACTTCGTGGGCATCGTGGTGCACCCGGGCGATGCCCTGGCGCGCCGCACCGCCACCGACGAAGCCGGCGTGGTGCACCACTACCACGAGGTGCTGCTGGGCGAGGCCATGGAGCGCGGCCCGGTCATGCTGAGCTGGCAGGCCGTGCAGGACGCGGCGCGCAACGCCAGCCACGGCGCCAACGTGGTGGTGCATGAATTCGTGCACAAGATGGACATGCGCAACGGCCCGGCCGACGGCTACCCGCCGCTGCCCGCCGGCTTCATGGGCAGCACCAGCGCCCGGGCGGCCCGCGCCGCCTGGCACGGCGCCTGGGCGCCGGCCTACGCGCACTTCCGCGAGCGCGTGATCATCGCCGAGCGCTTCGGCGGCGAGCGCCCCTGGCTCGACGCCTACGGCGCCACCGCGCCCGCCGAGTTCTTCGCCGTGGCCTGCGAGGCCTACTTCGTCAACCGCCCGCGCTTCGCGCAGGAGTTTCCGGCGCTGCTGCCGCTGCTGGACGGGTTCTTCCGGCGCCAGGCAGCATGAGCCGGGTGTTGGGCAGGAACGCCGTCACCACGCCCAGCAGCGGCAGGTACGCACACACCTGGTAGACCCAGACGATGCCGTGGCGGTCGGCCAGCAGCCCCAGCCCGGCGGCCCCCATGCCGGCAATGCCGAACATCAGGCCGAACATGACGCCCGACACCAGGCCCACACGCCCCGGCACGGCCTCCTGCGCATAGACCACCAGGGCGGCGAACGCGGACGACATGACCAGTCCCACGGCAATGGCCAGCACGGCCGTCCAGAAAAGGTTGGCATGCGGCAGCGCCAGGGCAAACGGCGCCACACCGAGGAACGAGACCCAGATGACGGCCTTGCGGCCGATGCGGTCGCCCACCGGGCCGCCGGCGAACGTGCCCAGCGCCACCGCCGCCAGGAAGATGAAAAGGTAGACCTGGCTTTCCTGCACCCCGAGGCCAAAGCGCTCGATCAGATAGAACGTGAAGTAGTTGGTGAAGGCCGCGATGTAGACAAACTTGGCGAACATCAGCAGCGCGATGACCACCATCGCGCGCGCGATGTCGCCGCGCCCCAGGCCGCCGGCATGGCTTTGCGCCAGGCGGCTGGCCTGGGCCTGGCCGTGGCGCAGCGTCCAGCCCGTGACCCGCAGCAGCACCCCGATGGCCAGCACCGCCGCCAGCATGAACCAGGCGATGGCCTGCTGCCCATGCGGGACCACGACGGCGGCAGCCAGCAGCGGGCCGATGGCCGACCCCGTGTTGCCCCCCACCTGGAAAGCCGACTGGGCCGTCCCGAAACGCCCGCCCGACGCCATGCGGGCCACCCGCGACGCTTCCGGGTGAAAGGTGGCCGATCCCACCCCCACCACGGCCGCCGCCAGCAGCAGCATGGCATAGCTGCCGGCAAAGGCCAGCAGGCCCACGCCCGCCAGCGTGACCACCATGCCGGCGGGCAGCAGGTAAGGCTTGGGGTGCTTGTCGGTGAACAGGCCCACCCATGGCTGCAGCAGCGAGGCCGTGACCTGGTAGACCAGCGCAATCCAGCCGATCTGCGCGAAGCTCAGGGCGAATTGCGTCTTCAGCATCGGATAGACCGCGGGGAGCACGGCCTGGATCAGGTCATTGAGCAGGTGCGCCAGCGCGGCCGCGCCGACGATCCGGGCCACGAAGCCCTGCGGCTGCTGGGGCCCGGCGCCGTGGTGGAGAGAAGCGGCGGGCGGCTGGGCGCCCGTGGAAGTGGCTGTGGTGGTCATGGCGGAAGAAACAACACCCGCAACGGCGCGGGCATGGGGCAGAGCGTAGGGGGTCAGAGAAAGTCTGTCTCTCGCCCGAAAGACAATTTCTGTAGAGTAAGAGACATGAACGCCCCGCTCGCCCGCAGGCACCTGGACTTCCACGACACCGAGCGCCCCATGGTCGCCATGGAGGCCAACTGGCCCGCTGGCGCCTCCACCGGCTGGCACTCGCATCCGCGCGGCCAACTGCTCTATGCCATCGAAGGCGTCATGCGGGTCGATTCGGCCGCCGGCTTCTGGGTGGTGCCGCCCAACCGCGCCCTGTGGCTGGCCCCTGGGGTGCGGCACGCGGTGCGGATGTCTGGCGACGTGCAGATGCGCACGGCCTTCATCGACACGGCACGGATCGATGCCCTGCCGGAGCACAGCTGCGTCATCAACGTCTCTCCGCTGCTGCGCGAGCTGCTGGTGGCCGCCGTCCAGGTGCCGCGCGACCATGCCGAGGACGGCCGGGACGCACGGCTGATGGGGCTGCTGCTCGATGAGCTGCGCACGGCGGAGACGCTGCCCCTGCATCTGCCCGTTCCCCAGGACGCACGGGTGCGCCGCATCTGCGAGGCCCTGCTGGACCACCCTGCCGACACCGCCACGGCGGCCCAATGGGCGGCACGGCTGGGGGTCGCCAGCAAGACCGTGCACCGGCTGTTCCTGCAAGAGACCGGCATGGGCTTCGCCCAGTGGCGCGAGCAGGCACGGCTGCTGTTCGCGCTGCGCCGCCTCGCCGAAGGCGCGCGCATCATCGACGTGGCCTTCGAGTGCGGCTATGCCAGCCAGAGCGCGTTCGCCGCCATGTTCCGGCGGCATTTCGGCGCCCCGCCCTCCAGCGTGCAGCGCTAAACCCAAGCGCAGCCGTGGGCGCCCGGGGTGGATCGCGCATAAAAAAGCGGCTGGCGCAAGCCCCGCTTGCGCCAGCCGCTATGAAAGATGAAGCAATCAGCGCAGCGCCAGGCGCTCGCGCGCGGCCTGGTACTCGCGGCGCAGGCGCGCCACCAGGTCGGCCGTGCTGGTGACTGCGTCCACGGCGCCAATGCCCTGGCCGCAGCCCCAGATGTCCTTCCAGGCCTTGGCGGCGGCGCTGCCGCCGAAGTTCATCTTGCTCGGGTCGGACTCGGGCAGGTTCTCCGGGTCCAGCCCGGCGGCGCGGATCGACGGGGCCAGGTAGTTGCCGTGCACGCCGGTGAACAGGTTGCTGTAGACCACGTCGTCAGAACTGCCATCGACGATGGCCTGCTTGTAGGCGTCGCTGGCGCGCGCCTCGTGCGTGGCAATGAAGGCCGAGCCGATGTAGGCGAAGTCCGCCCCCATGGCCTGCGCCGCCAGGATGGCGTTGCCCGAGGCGATGGCGCCGGACAGGGCCAGCGGGCCGTCGAACCACTGGCGGATCTCCTGGATGAGCGCGAACGGGCTCTTCACGCCCGCGTGGCCGCCCGCGCCGGCAGCCACGGCGATCAGGCCATCGGCGCCCTTTTCCACGGCCTTGTGCGCGAACTTGTTGTTGATGACGTCGTGCAGCACCACGCCGCCCCAGCCGTGCACGGCCTGGTTCACGTCCTCGCGCGCGCCCAGGCTGGTGATGACGATGGGCACCTTGTACTTGGCGCACACCTGCATGTCGTGCTCCAGGCGGTCGTTGCTCTTGTGCACGATCTGGTTGATGGCGAACGGCGCCGCGGGCGATTCGGGGTGCGCCTTGTCCCAGGCGGCGAGCGTTTCGGTGATCTCGGCCAGCCAGTCGTCGAGCTGCTCGGCCGGGCGCGCGTTCAGCGCGGGCATGGCGCCGACGATGCCGGCCTGGCACTGCGCGATGACGAGCTGGGGGTTGCTGATGATGAACAGCGGCGAGCCGATGACGGGCAGCGTGGGCTTTTGCAGAACGGGCGGCAGGGCCATGGTCTTGTCTCCGGGAATAATGGTCAAAAAGGGCTGCAGCGCTTGCCAGGCAAGCGCCAGCAGCTCTTATTTACATAGCGCTTGGCAAAAAACGCCTGTCAAAACGCCAATCAGAACGCCTCGAGCGGCAGCGCGCAGGCGCTCTCGCCGCCGTGCACGATGGCGTCGCGCAGGCCCGAGGCCTTCACGAGGATGTGCTCGGCGTAGAAGCGCGCCGTGGCCACCTTGGCCTGCATGAAGGCCAGGTCTTCGCCCGCGGCCGCCTTGGCCTGGGCCACCAGCAGCGCGCGGCCCATCTGCCAGCCGGCCACCAGGTTGCCCGCCAGCATGAGGTAGGGCACGCTGCCGGCAAACACGGCGTTGGGCTGGGCCTTGGTGTTGCCCGCGACGAAGTCCACCGCCTCCAGGAAGGCGGCGCGTGCGGCCGCCAGGCGCTGGGCCACGGCCTGGGCGGCGGCGGTGCCGCTGGCGGCGAGTTCGCCTTCGGTCTTCTCGATCTGCGCGGCGATGGCCTTGGCCATCTGGCCGCCGTCGCGGCTGGTCTTGCGGCCCACCAGGTCGTTGGCCTGGATGGCAGTCGTGCCTTCGTAGATGGTCAGGATCTTGGAATCGCGGTAGTGCTGGGCCGCGCCGGTTTCCTCGATGAAGCCCATGCCGCCGTGCACTTGCACGCCCAGGCTGGTGACTTCCTGGCTCATCTCGGTGCTGTAGCCCTTGACCAGCGGCACCATGAATTCGTAGAAGGCGGCGTTGTCCTGGCGCACCTGGGCATCGGGGTGGTGGTGGGCCGCGTCGTACGCGGCGGCGGCCACGCTGGCCATGGCGCGGCAGCCTTCGGTGCAGGCGCGCATGGTCATGAGCATGCGGCGCACGTCGGGGTGGTGGATGATGGCCGCGGCACCGGCCACGCTGCCATCGACGGGGCGGCTTTGCACGCGGTCGCGCGCGTACTGCACGGCCTGCTGGTAGGCGCGCTCGGCCACGGCAATGCCCTGCACGCCCACGCCGTAGCGCGCGGCGTTCATCATGATGAACATGTATTCGAGGCCGCGGTTTTCCTCGCCCACCAGGTAGCCGATGGCGCCGCCATGGTCGCCGAACTGCAGCACCGCCGTGGGCGAGGCCTTGATGCCCAGCTTGTGCTCGATGGAGACGCAGTGCACGTCGTTGCGCGCGCCCAGGCTGCCGTCGGCATGCACCATGAATTTGGGGCAGACGAACAGGCTGATGCCCTTCACGCCCTCGGGCGCGCCGGCCACGCGCGCCAACACCAGGTGGACGATGTTGTCCGCCATGTCGTGCTCGCCGTAGGTGATGAAGATCTTGGTGCCGAAGATCCTGTACGTGCCATCGGGCTGCGGATCGGCCTTGGTGCGCACCAGCGACAGGTCGGAGCCGGCCTGGGGCTCGGTCAGGTTCATGGTGCCGGTCCACTCGCCGGAGATCAGCTTCTCCAGGTAGGTGGCCTTGAGCGCGTCGCTGCCGGCGGTGAGCAGCGCCTCGATGGCGCCGTCGGTGAGCAGCGGGCACAGCGCGAAGCTCAGGTTGGCACTGTTGATCATCTCGCCGCACGCCGCGCCGATGGTCTTGGGCAGGCCCTGGCCGCCGAAGTCGGCCGGGTGCTGCAGGCCCTGCCAGCCGCCTTCGGCGAACTGGCGGTAGGCTTGCTTGAAGCCGGGGGTGGTGGTGACCTGGCCGTCCTTCCAGGCCGAGGGGTTCCTGTCGCCCTCGACGTTGAGCGGAGCCACCACGCCTTCATTGAACTTGGCGCACTCCTCCAGCACGGCGGCGGCGGTTTCCAGGCCGGCGTCCTCGAAACCGGGGATCTGGGCCACCTGGTCGATGCGGGCCAGGTGCTCGATGGCGAAGAGCATGTCTTTGACGGGGGCGGTGTAACTCATGGGTTCTCCAAATCAGGGACGAATCAGGGGGATGAAAAAAAAGGCATCGCAAGCGATGCCTTTTCTGCGGCGCAACGGTTTACAGGGCCTTGACGAGTTCCGGCACGGCCGTGAACAGGTCGGCCTCGAGGCCGTAGTCGGCCACCGAGAAGATCGGTGCCTCGGGGTCCTTGTTGATCGCCACGATCACCTTGGAGTCCTTCATGCCGGCCAGATGCTGGATGGCGCCCGAGATACCGGCGGCGATGTACAGCTGCGGCGCCACGATCTTGCCGGTCTGGCCCACCTGCAGGTCGTTCGGCGCATAGCCCGCGTCCACGGCGGCGCGCGAGGCGCCGATGGCCGCGCCCAGCTTGTCGGCCAGCGGGGTCATGACTTCGTTGAACTTCTCGGCGCTGCCCAGCGCACGGCCGCCGGAGACGATGATCTTGGCGGCGGTGAGTTCGGGGCGGTCGCTCTTGGCGATTTCGCTGCCCACGTAGCTGCTCTTGCCCGCGTCGGCCACGGCGGCTGCCGCTTCCACGGCGGCACTGCCGCCAGTGGCGGCTGCGGCGTCAAAGCCGGTGGTGCGCACGGTGATGACCTTGGTGGCATCTGCGCTTTGCACGGTGGCGATGGCGTTGCCAGCGTAGATGGGGCGCTCGAAAGTGTCGGCGCCCACCACCTTGGTGATGTCGCTGATCTGCGCCACGTCCAGCTTGGCGGCCACGCGGGGTGCCACGTTCTTGCCGCTGGCGGTGGCGGGGAACAGGATGTGGCTGTAGTTGCCCGCCCCACTGCCTTGGAGTGCCAGCACTTGCGCGGCGACGTTTTCGGCCAGGCCGTTCTTCAGGCTCGCGCCGTCGGCGTGGATGACCTTGGCAACACCGGCGATCTGGGCTGCGGCCTGAGCGGCTGCGGCGGCACCCTCGCCCGCCACCAGCACGTGCACGTCGCCGCCGCAAGCGGCTGCTGCGGTGACGGTGTTGAGCGTTGCGCCCTTGATGGATGCGTTGTCGTGTTCAGCAATAACGAGTACCGACATTTAGATCACCTTCGCTTCGTTCTTGAGTTTTTCGACCAGGGTGGCCACGTCGGCCACCTTCACGCCCGCACCGCGCTTGGGCGGCTCGCTGACCTTCAGGGTCTTGAGGCGCGGGGCCACGTCCACGCCAAGCTCTTCGGGCTTGACCGTGTCGAGCGGCTTCTTCTTGGCCTTCATGATGTTGGGCAGGGTGACGTAGCGCGGCTCGTTCAGGCGCAGGTCGGTGGTGATGACGGCGGGCAGGCCCAAGGCCAGGGTTTCCAGGCCGCCGTCGATCTCGCGGGTCACGCTGACCTTGTCGGCGGCCAGCTCGACCTTGCTGGCGTTGGTGGCTTGCGGCAGGTCGGCCAGCGCGGCCAGCATCTGGCCGGTCTGGTTGGCGTCGTCGTCGATGGCCTGCTTGCCCAGGATGACCAGGCCGGGCTGTTCCTTGTCCACCAGGGCCTTGAGCAGCTTGGCCACGGCCAGGGGCTGCAGCTCGGCGTCGGTTTCGACCAGGATGCCGCGGTCGGCGCCGATGGCCATGGCCGTGCGCAGGGTCTCCTGGCACTGCGCCACGCCGCAGGAGACGGCAACGATCTCGGTCACCACGCCCTTTTCCTTCAGGCGCACGGCCTCCTCGACGGCGATTTCGTCAAAGGGGTTCATGCTCATCTTGACGTTGGCGATGTCCACGCCCGTGTTGTCCGATTTCACGCGGACCTTCACGTTGTAGTCCACCACGCGCTTGACAGGGACCAAAACCTTCATTGCAGCGGCTCCTTGGGAGTTGATTGAATTGACGTTTACGTAAACTGGAACATTGTATGCCGCACGGCGGCGGATGGCGGCGGGTTATGCCATCCGAGCCACGCATCGGCAAAAAAAGAACGATCGTGCTTTTTGAAGGATTATAGGCCAGTGCTGCTTTTGGCAGGCAGGCCCGGCTGTCGCGTCGGGCGCATCGGCGCCATCCGGCGCGGCGCGGGTTGCGCGGCCCGGCTACTGTAACTGCAGCCGTGCGCGGGCGGCGGGCCCCTCCCCCTGGGAGGCGCACGGCGCAGGATTTTCCATGCATCGAAAATGCCTCAAAACCTTATGCAGCAAGCGCAAGCAGCTATTCAATGAATAGCGCAAGCGCGCTACTGCGGAGGCGTGCCGCCCTGCCAGTGCAGCACCCGCTGCGGGTAGGGAATATCCACGCCATGCGCGCGCAAGGCGCGCAGGATGCCCAGGTTGATCTGCGAGCGCAGGCCCAGCGTGCCGTTTTCCGGGTCGTTGATCCAGAAGCCCACGGTGAACTCCAGGCCATCGGCGCCGAAGGCCGACAGCGCCACGCTGGGCGCGGGGTCGCGCAGCACGCGCGGGCTGGCGAGCGCCGCCTCGCCCAGCAGGCGCATGACCAGATCGACGTCGCTGTCGTAGCCCACGCTGACCACGGTAGAGTGCCACACCCTGAGGTCGGCCAGCGAAAGGTTCTCGACGCGGCTGGTCATCAGCATCTCGTTGGGCACGATGGACTCGCGCCCCCCGCCCGAGCGGATCACGGTGTAGCGCCCGGTGATGTCGGTGATGCGCCCCTCGAAGTTGTCCACGCGCACGTTGTCGCCGATGCGGATGCTGCGCTCGGCCAGGATGACGAAGCCGCTCACGTAGTTGGCGGCCAGCTTCTGCAGGCCGAAACCGATGCCCACGCCCACCGCGCCGCCCAGCACCGACAGCGCCGTCAGGTCGATGCCCACCGCCGACAGCGCGATGGTGAGCCCGAGAAACAGCAGCAGCGCGCGTAGGGCGTTGCTCAGGGCCTTGCGCACCGACAGGCTGCTGCCCGTGGCCGAGCGCAGCAGCCACCCGTCGATGGCCGAGGAGATCCACAGCGCCACGATCATCACCAGGCCCGCGGTGACCGCCCCCTCGATCAGCGTGCGCACCGACATGGTGGTGTTGCCCACCTTCCAGGTGATGTCCTCCAGGTCGTGCAGCAGCAGCGGCAGCAGCCCGGTCACCCACAGCACCATGGCCGCCCAGCCGGCCCACGAGAGGGTGCGCTCGATGGGCCGCACCCAGGCCGATTCCGGGAAGGCCGCCTGCAGCACCTTGGCGCCGGTGCGGATCACCGCCAGCGCCACCAGCGCGGGAATGGCCAGCTTGAACACGGCCAGCGGCAGCCACAGCGCCACCAGCGCGCGCGCCGCGTAGGCCAGCGCCAGCAGCGTGAGCGGGAACAGCGCGCCATCGACCACGCTGCGGCCCCAGAGGATGGAGCGCCGGTCCTGCGCCTGGCCCTTGGGCGACAGCCGCTGCACCAGCGCCCATGCCAGGGCCACGCAGGCGGCCAACACGCCCAGCTCGACCAGCGCCCCGGGCTGCAGGAAGCGCTCGAACCAGTGGCCGACGTCGTCGAACATCGGCTTGTCCGCAGACTGCGCCATCTCAGTTTTCCATGGCGCTGCGCGCCACCCGCAGCCCATGAAACCGGCGCGGCCCATGCGCGGGCCACCGCGCAAGGGCCGCCCCGCCGCGCTGGTGGCGTCCCCCTGCCCGCATGGCGCAGCCATGCGAGAGCGGGGGGAAGGCGCGAAGCGCCTCAGGGGGGTGTTGTTTCATCTCAGGCCTTCCAGGCGGGCTGGCGCTTTTCGGCGAAGGCGCGGGCGCCCTCCTGCGCGTCGGCGTCCATCATGTTGGCGGCCATGGTCTGGCCGGCGAGCTGGTAGGCGGCGTCCAGGCCCAGCTCGCGGTGCTGGTAGACCACCGCCTTGCCCATGGCCACGGCCACACGCGGCTTGCCGAGGATGGACTGCACGAGCTTCTCCACCTCCGCGTCCAGCGCCTCGGGCGGCACCACGCGGTTGACCAGGCCCTGGTCGAGCGCCGTGCGCGCGTCGATGAAGTCGCCGGTGAGCAGCATCTCCATGGCCCGCTTGGCGGGCACGTTGCGCACCAGGGGCACACTGGGCGTGGCGCAGAACAGGCCGTAGTGGATGCCGCTGGTGGCGAAGCTGGCGTCCTCGCTGGCCACGGCCAGGTCGCACTGGGCAACGAGCTGGCAGCCCGCCGCCGTGGCCATGCCGTGCACGCGCGCGATCACCGGCACGGGCAGCTTGTGGATCGACAGCATCATGCGCGAGCACTGGGCGAACAGCTGCTGGTAGTAAGCCAGTTCCGGGTGCTGCGCCATTTCCTTGAGGTTGTGGCCGGCGCAGAACGCGCGGCCCTGGGCGGCCAGCACCACCACGCGCGCGCCCTCGTCGCGCGCCACGCCGTCCAGCGCCTGCTGCAGCGCGGTCAGCATGTCGGCGCCCAGCGCATTGAAGCGCGCCGGGTCGTTCAGCGTCAGGGTGACCACGCCGCGCGCGTCGCGCGTGGCCTGGAGAAGCTCGGGGGTGGGGGTCATGTCGGAGGCTCCTGTGCGCGCCGCGGGCGCCGCGGCGCATGGGACATGGCGCCCCCGTGCTAGTGTGGTGTTCGCCACACTAGAGAGGGACGCCGGAACGGGTTCCGGCGATTATTGACCAGCCCTCCCCGGCGCGCTGGTCAGAGGTCGGCCAGCACCCGCACGTGGGCCTCGACGCTGCGCGCCAGCGGGCTCATGACGTAGCCGCCCTCCAGGCACGAGACGATGCGCCCGCCGCAGTAGCGGCGCGCCACGTCCTTGATGCGCTGGGTGATCCAGGTGAAGTCCTGCTCGGTCAGGCCGAGCTGGCCCATGTCGTCCTCGCGGTGCGCGTCGAACCCGGCGCTGATGAAGATCAGCTCGGGCTTGAACTCCTCCAGGCGCGGAATCCACATCATCTCGACGATCTCACGGATGTCCATGCCGCGCGTGTACGCCGGCACCGGCACGTTGCACATGTTGGCCGCCGGCTCGTGGTCGCCGCTGTAGGGGTAGAACGGGTGCTGGAAGAAGCTGCACATCAGCGCGCGCGCGTCGCCCGCCAGGATGTCCTCGGTGCCGTTGCCGTGGTGCACGTCGAAGTCGATCACCGCCACGCGCTGCAGGTTGTGGCGCTGCAGCGCGTACTTGGCGGCCACGGCCACGTTGTTGAAGAAGCAAAAGCCCATGGCCTTGCTGCGCGTGGCGTGGTGGCCGGGCGGGCGCACCATGCAGAAGGCGTTTTCCAGCTCGCCGGCCAGCACCGCATCGGTGGCCGCCATTGCGGCGCCCGCGGCGCGCAGCGCGGCGGTCCAGGTATGGGCGTTGATGGAGGTGTCGGAGTCCAGCGAGGTGTGCTCGGGGCCGCCCGCCGCCTGCTCCTCCACCAGCCGCAGCGTCAGGCCGCGCAGGGCCGCGACGTGCAGGCGGTCGTGCGCCAGCTCGATGTCGTTGAGCGAGGCCAGCGGGGCCTCCAGGTGCTCCAGCGCGTCGGAAACGCCCGACACCAGCAACCGGTCCTGGATCGCGTCCAGCCGTTCGGGGCATTCCGGGTGGCCCGGCCCCATTTCGTGTTTCCGGCAATCCTCGTGGGTGTAAAAGCCCGTCTTGCTCACAGTCATGTCTCCCTTCTGCTGCTTTTTTCGGATAACGTCGCGCAATGCACGCAAAACAGAAAATCACTTTGTTACTGAATCAGCTTAACACGGTGATAGTAGGGAAAAGCTTACAAATCCAGGACTGCGTTACCTGCCTGCTGGCGGGGGGCCACCTGCTCATCGAGGACGTTCCGGGCGTCGGCAAGACCACGCTGGCACACGCGCTGGCACGCACTTTCGGGCTGCAGTTCTCGCGCGTGCAGTTCACCGCCGACCTGATGCCCAGCGACCTCACCGGCGTCTCCGTGTACGAGCGCAGCCAGGAGGGCTTCGTGTTCCACCCCGGCCCGGTGTTCGCCCAGGTGCTGCTGGCCGACGAGATCAACCGCGCCAGCCCGCGCACGCAAAGCGCGCTGCTCGAAGCCATGGAAGAAAAGCAGGTCTCCATCGAAGGCCAGACGCATGCGCTGCCGCGGCCGTTCTTCGTCATCGCCACGCAAAACCCACTGGAACAGTTGGGCACTTTCGCGCTGCCCGAGAGCCAGCTCGACCGCTTCCTCATGCGCATCTCGCTGGGCTACCCCGACCGCGCGGCCGAGCGCCTGCTGCTGGCGGGCGACGACCGGCGCGACATGGTCGATACCCTGCTGCCGCTGCTGTCGCAGGACGAACTGGAGGCGCTGCAGCGCACGGTGCTGGCCGTGCACGCCTCCGACGCGCTGCTGGCCTACGTGCAGGACCTGATTGCCGCCACCCGTTCGGGGCGCTGGTTCGTGCAGGGCCTGTCGCCGCGCGCCGGCATCGCGCTGGTGCGCGCGGCCAAGGCGCGCGCGCTGATCGAAGGGCGCGACTACGTCGCCCCCGACGACGTGCAGGCCGTGCTGCCGCAAACCATCGCCCACCGCCTGGTGCCCGTGGGCGACGCCGGGCGCGGCGCGCTGGAGCAGGTGCGCGCCATGGTCGAAGCCACGCCGTTGCCATGAAGCACCCCCTGAGTCGCCTTCGGCGCCTTCCCCCTCTCTCTACGCGCTGCGCGCTACGGGAGGGGGACGCAGCCAGCGCGGCGGGGCGGCCCTTGCGCGGCTGCCCGCGCTTGGGCCGCGCCGGGTTCATGTGCCGGGGGTAACCGCGAAGTGCCCAAGAACCCGCTTGCTGCGCTGCGCCGCTGGTGGCAGACACGCCTGCCCGCCACCGACACCCTGGCGCTGACCCAGCGCAACGTCTACATCCTGCCCACCGGCTCGGGCTGGATGCTGGCGCTCACGCTGCTGGTGCTGCTGATCGCCTCCATCAACTTCCAGCTCAACCTGGGCTACCTGCTCACCTTCCTGCTGGCGGGCAGCGCCGCCGCGGGCATGCACATCTGCCACGCCACGCTGCGCGGCACCGAGCTGCGCCTGCTGCCGCCCGAGCCCGCCTTCCAGGGCCAGGCCGCCACGCTGACGGTGGAGCTGCACAACGCGCGGCGCAGCCCGCGCCACGGCATCGCCCTGGCCACCTGGCACGAGGGCGGCGCGCCCCACTGGGCCTGGACCGACGTGCCGGCCCAGGGCGCGGCCCAGGTGCACATTGCCTTCAAGCCGCCGCGCCGCGGGCTGCACGCGCTGCCGCTGCTGACGGCGCAGACGCTCTTTCCGCTCGGCACCTTCCGCGTCTGGGCCTGGTGGCGCCCCGCCGCGCAGGTGCTGGTCTACCCCGCGCCGGAAGTGCCCGCCGCGCCCCTGCCCCCGGGCGAGCCGCGCGCCGGCCAGGGCCACGCCACGCGCGCCGGCGGCGCGGGCGAGTTCGACGGCGTGCGCGCCTACCGGCGCGGCGACCCGCTCAAGCTCGTGGTCTGGAAGAAGGCGGCGCAGGCCTTCGCCACCGGCGGCCACGCGCTGGTCAGCCGCGACGCCCAGCAAAGCCAGGGCACCGACCTGTGGCTCGACGTGGACCGCGCCGGCCTGCCAGACCCCGAGGCGCGCATCGCCCGCGTCACGGCCTGGGTGCTGCAGGCCGACCGGCTGGGCCTGCGCTGGGGCCTGCGCCTGCCCGGGGGCGCCACCATCGCCCCCGGCGAAGGGGCGCAGCACCGCCGCCGCTGCCTGGAGGCACTGGCGCTGTGCTGAATGAATTTTTTAATCATTTCGGCCTCAAACGCCCGCCCATAAAGCGCCAGCAGCTCACTTTTCGGTAGCACATGAAACCTTCTTCCCGCCTCGCCGCCACCCTGGCCAGCATGCCGCGCGACACGCGCGACACGCTGTTCCTGCTGGGCGTGATCGCCTGGATCGTGCTGCCGCTGGCGGGCCACCTGCCCCCCTGGGCCACGGCCACCTGCCTGGCGCTGCTGGCCTGGCGCGGGCAACTGGCCTGGCGCGGGCGCCCGCTGCCGGGGCGCTGGGTGATCGGCGTGCTGCTCGCGCTGGCCCTGGGCGCCACGCTGCTCACGCACCGCACCATCCTGGGCCGCGACGCCGGGGTGACGCTGATCGTGATGCTGCTGGGCCTGAAGACGCTGGAGCTGCACGGGCGGCGCGACGCCATGGTGGTGTTCTTCCTGGGCTTCTTCACGCTGCTGTCCAACTTCTTCTTCTCGCAGGCCCTGCCCGTGGCCGCCGCCATGCTGCTGGCGCTGCTGGGGCTGCTGGCCGCGCTGGTGAATGCCCACATGCCCGTGGGGCGCCCGCCCCTGGCGCAGTCGCTGCGCATGGCCGGGCGCATGGCGCTGCTGGGCGCGCCCATCATGGCCGCGCTGTTCGTGCTGTTCCCGCGCATGGCGCCGCTGTGGGGCCTGCCCAGCGACCTGCAAAGCGGCCGCACCGGCCTGTCGGACGACATGCGCGTCGGCAACATCGCCCAGCTCGCGCTCGACGACAGCGTGGCGCTGCGCGTGCGCTTCCTGACGCCGCAGGGCGCGCCACCCGCGCAGCACCAGCTGTACTTCCGCGGCCCGGTGCTGGGCCAGTTCGACGGACGCGAGTGGCGCGCCGGCGACACCATCCACCTGCGTGCGCAGGCCCCCGACCTGGCCCTCTTCGAGACCCAGGGCACGCCCATCGCCTACGAGGCCACGCTCGAGCCGCACCAGCGCCCCTGGCTGCTGGTGCTCGACGCCGCGCGCCATGCCCCCGAACTGCCCGAGGGCACCACCGCGCGCATGTCGCCCGACCTGCAGTGGGTGGCGCGCCGCCCGCTCACCAGCGTGCTGCGCTACCGCGCCGAGAGCTACCCGCAGTTCCGCTACGGCCCGCGCGAGCGCGGCCCGGCGCTGGCGCCCTACACCGCCCTGCCCCCGGGCTCCAACCCGCGCACCCGCGCCCTGGCCGCCGAGCTGCGCGCCGACCCGCGCCTGGCCCAGGGCGGCACGCCCGCGCTGGTGGACGCCGCGCTGCAGCGCCTGCGCACCGGCGGCTACACCTACACGCTCGACCCCGGCGTGTACGGCGAGCACACGGCGGACGAATTCTGGTTTCAGCGCAAGGAGGGCTTCTGCGAGCACATCGCCTCGGCCTTCGCCGTGCTCATGCGCGCCATGGACGTGCCGGCGCGCATCGTCACCGGCTACCAGGGCGGCGACCTGAACGCCGTGGACGGCTACTGGACCGTGCGCCAGAGCGACGCCCACGCCTGGGCCGAGGTCTGGATTGCCGGCCAGGGCTGGGTGCGCGTGGACCCCACCGGCGCCGTCGCGCCCAGCCGCGTCGGCCAGCTGCAGCGCCTGCGCGCGCCGCAGGGGCTGTTCGCCGGCGCCATGGGCACCGTCATCAGCCCCGGCATGGCGCAGCAGTTGCGCGCCGTGTGGGAGGCCGTGAACAACGGCTGGAACCAGTGGGTGCTGAACTACACCCAGGGCCGCCAGCTCGACCTGCTGCGCGCGCTGGGCGTCTCCACGCCCGACTGGCAGGACCTGCTGCGCCTGCTCGGCGCCCTGGTGTGCCTGGCCGCCGGCGGCGGCGCCCTGTGGGCCCTGTGGGAACGCCACCGCACCGACCCCTGGGTGCGCCTGCTGGACCAGGCGCGCGCACGCCTGGCACGCGCCGGCCTCGCGCTGCCCGCGCACCTGCCGCCGCGCGCCATGGCCGCGCGCGCGCAGGCACAATTCGGTGCCGATGGCACCCCTGCCTGCGCCTGGCTGCTGCGGCTGGAGCAGGCCCGCTACGCCCCCCTTGCGGACGCCAGCCTGGCGCAGCTGCAGCGCGAACTGCGCCGCCTGCGCTGGCCCCGGCGCCGCCCTGCCTCTCCGCCATGAAACGACTCCTCGCATTTGCTGCACTTTCGATAGCTGCCAGCGCTTTACCAGCAAGCGCTACAGCCCAAAAACCCGTAAAAAAACCGGCAGCCGGGCAAGCCAGGAAGGCCGACGCCACCCAGGGCACCACGCCCTACGCCAGCCGCGCCGAGGCGCTGCGCTTCGCCGACGACCTCGCGGCGCGGCGCGGGCTGGACCGCGAGTGGGTGCGCCAGGCCATCGGCCAGGCGCGCTTCCTGCCGCGCGTGCCGCAGCTCATGCTGCCGCCGCCCAAGGGGCAGGCCAAGAACTGGAACGCCTACCGCAGCCGCTTCGTCGAGCCCGTGCGCATCCGCGCCGGCCTGCGCTTCTGGCAGGACAACGCCGCCACGCTGGCGCGCGCCGAGCAGGAGTACGGCGTGCCGGCCGCGATCATCGTCGGCATCATCGGCGTGGAAACCATCTACGGCCAGCACATGGGCGGCTTTCGCGTGATGGACGCGCTGGCCACGCTGGCCTTCGACTTCCCCGCCGCGCACCCGCGCGCCGCCGAGCGCCAGGCCTTCTTCCAGCGCGAGCTGGAGCAGTTCCTGAGCCTGTGCGAGCGCACCGGCATGGACCCGTTCACCCCGCGCGGCAGCTACGCCGGCGCCATGGGCATGCCGCAGTTCATGCCGTCGAGCTGGGCGCGCTGGGCCGTGGACTTCGACGGCGACGGCCGCATCGACCTGTTCGGCAGCCCGGCCGACGCCATCGGCTCGGTGGCCAGCTACTTCAAGGCGCACGGCTGGGTCACCGGCATGCCCACGCACTACGCGGTGGACTTCGACGCGCAGCGCCTGCAGCTCGACGCGCTGCTCGCACCCGACATCCTGCCCACGTTCAGCCCTGCCAGCATGGCCGACAAGGGCGTGCTGCCGCTGGGCGCGGGCGCGCAGCACCCGGGGCAGCTGGCGCTGGTCGAGCTGCAGAACGGCGCCGCCGCGCCGGTCTACGTGGCGGGCACCGAGAACTTCTACGTGGTAACGCGCTACAACTGGTCGAGCTACTACGCGCTGGCGGTGATCGAGCTGGGGCAGGCGGTGGCGGCGGCGCGCGACGGCGCGCGCTGAGGGGTTCGCGCGCCCCGCCGATGATAGGATTGGAATGAGAAAAGTTCTCACTACCAATCCCGTGCCTACCCTCCCGCTCCTTCATCCCGCCGCGCCGCCGTCCGCCCCCCGGCCCATGGCGATGGCGGCCCAGCTCTTCAGCGAGCACCAGCCGTGGCTGCTGCAGCGGCTGTCGTACCGGCTGCGCAACCGGGCCGATGCGGAAGACCTGGCCTCGGAGACCTTCCTGCGGGTCATCACCCGGCCGCAGGCCGATGCCCTGGAGGCTCCACGGGCCTACCTTGCCACCGTGGCCAAGCGCCTGCTCATCAACCTCTGGCACCGCCGGGAACTGGAGCAGGCCTATCTCGACGCGATCGCCGCACTGCCGCAGGCCGTCTCGCCGTCGCCCGAGGAAAGGGCCCTGCTGGTCGAGTCCCTGGAGGCCATCGCGCATGCACTGGATGCGCAACCCGACAAGGCGCGCCAGGCCTTCCTGATGAGCCAGCTCGACGGCCTCACCTACGCCCAGATCGCACAGCAGCTGGGGGTTTCGGCCAGCATGGTGCGCCGCTACATGGCCCGGTGCTGGGAAGCCTGCTGGCATCTGCGCACCGGCCCATGAGCGCGCCGCCCCTGGACGCCACGGCGCGCGAGGCCATCCGCTGGATGGTGCTGCTCCAGTCCGGAGAGGCGGGCCCCGCGGAAAGGCAGCGTTTCGACGCCTGGCTGGAACGCGACGAACGCCACCGTGCCGCATGGCTGCACCTGAACGGGCCGGTGGCGGACGTTCTGGCGCCCGTGCGCGCGTTCCACCCGCACGCGCCGGACCGGGCCCAGGCCATGGCGCAGGCGCTGGCCCAAGCAAAGACGCGGCTCCAGCGCAGGCGGCACGTGTTGAGGGGCGCGCTGGCCCTGGGCGGGGCCGGCGCCGGCACCGCCGCGCTCCTGCAGCGCTTCGACCCCTTGCAGCACACCTTCGCCGACGTGCATACCGCAACCGGCCAGCGCCGGCACTTTGCGCTGGCGGATGGCAGCACCCTGCTGCTCAATGCCCGCTCGGCGGCCGATGTGCAGTTCACCCATGAGCGGCGCCAGGTCACGCTGCGCGCAGGCGCCCTCATCGCCGATGTGCTGCCCGGCCGCCAGCGGCCCTTTTGCCTCGTCAGCGCGCATGGCGAGGTGCAGCCGCTGGATGCCGGCCGTCCGGCGCGCCTGCTGGTGCGGCAGCAGGCACAAGGCAGCTTGGTGGCCGCCCTGGACCAGGCGCTGCGCATCACGCCCCGGCAGGGGCCGCCAGTGGAGCTGCCCTCTGGCGGCACGGCGTCGCTGACGGCCCAGGGCCTGCGCCCGGCCACCGAGGAGGCCGTTGCCGCGGCCGCCTGGGAAAGCGGCCGCGTGACCGTGTACGACCGGCCTTTGGGCGAGGTGATCGATGCCCTGCGCGCCTACCGCGCCGGGTTCCTGCGCATTGACCCGGCGGCCGCGGCCTTGAAGGTGTATGGCAGCTACCCGCTGGATGACACCGACGAAGCGCTCCGGAGCATCGCCGAAACGCTGCCCGTGGCGGTGCATGTGCACTCCGGCGGCTGGCTCGTGCGCATCGAGCGGGCGTAGGCGGCAACTTTTTTTGCCGGGCCGGTGTCACTTTTTCGTCGTCGGCTGTCCTTTGTCGTGAGGGCCCACATCCGGGCCTGCCAACGAACCGACCACATCCATGCAAACACCTGTTCACTCCGGCTTGCGCCCTGCCGTGCTGGCGGCCTGCCTCCTGGCGGGCGCGCCGTGGGCCGCACACGCCCAATCTCCAGCCCCAGCCACGGTCCCTGCAGCCGCACGCACCTATGACATCCCGCCGCAGGCGCTGGGCGCGACCTTGACCCGCATCGCGCAAGAAAGCGGCGCGCGCATCTCCATCGATTCGACGCTGGTGCACGGCCACTCGTCGCCCGCGATTCATGGGCACTACACCGCCGAGCAGGCCGCGCAGAAAGCACTGGCCCACAGCGGCCTGCAGCTCGCCCGGACCGGGAACGGGACACTGACCGTCAGGCCCCTGCAGGGTGCAGAGGCCGCCGTGCCCGGCGAAGGCGGCCACGGCACCGCCGGGACGGCGCTGCCCGAAGTCACGGTGTCCGGCAAGGCCCCCGGGTCCACCACGGAGGGCACGGGCGCGTACACCACGTCCTCCACCAGCAGCTCCACCCGCCTGAACCTGACGCCGCAGGAAACGCCGCAGGCGATCTCGGTGCTGACCCGCCAGCGGCTGTACGACCAGCACCTGGCCACGGTGGCCGATGCGCTGGAAGCGGCGCCCGGCATCGTCTTGCAGCACACCACCTTCGGGCAGGACGGCCCCGCCGTCTATGCGCGCGGCTCCTATCTGCAGAACTACCAGATCGACGGGGTGCCGACTTCGTCCACGATGAGCCCGTTCCTGGACAACACGACGTCCTACGACCGCATCGAACTGGTGCGCGGCGCCACCGGCATCATGAACGGGCTGGGCACGCCGGCAGCCACCGTCAACCTGATCCGCAAGCGGCCGACGGTTGCGCCCCAGCGGGCGGTCACGGCGGAACTCGGCCGCTGGGACCGCGCGGGGGCCGGGGCGGACATCTCCGGCCCGTTGAACGAAAGCGCATCGGCCCGCGCCAGGCTGGTGGCCGATACCAGCCGCCGCCATGCGTGGGTGGACCGTTTCAGGCAGACGAACCAGTCGCTCTACGGCATCGTCGAACTCGACGTGGGCGACAAGACCCTGGTGACGGCGGGCTTCAGCCACCTCGCCAGCGACACCCGGTCGCCCATCATGGGGCGACCCCTTTTCTTCGGCAACGGCCAGCGCATTCCCCTCGGCCTTGCCGACAACGGCACCCCCGGCTGGAACTACTACGACCATGCCTCGACGGGCGTTTTCTCTTCCGTGGAGCACTATTTCGATTCGGGCTGGGTAGGGAAAGTGGAGCTGGGCCATTCGCGCTACCGCTACGACGGTGTGGTCAACAGCATCCTCGGCAGCATCGACGCGGCGACGGGTGACGGCGCGGAAATATCGCCGGCCCGCTGGGAAAGCCGCCCCACGCAGAACACGCTGGACGCCTATGTCTCGGGGCAATACGCGGCGTTCGGGCGCAGTCACGAATTGATCGCCGGCATCTCCCTCATGCAGCTGCGGTCGCAGAGCCCGGACTACTGGTCCAACGACGACTTCGTCTCCGCCGCCAACATCTACGACTGGACCACGGGCACCGCCGCGCCCACCTTCACCGATGAAGGCCGGAGCACCGCGAAGGAACGGCTCCAGAGCGTCTACGCCAGTACCCGCCTGCGCCTGGGCGACGCCACCAGCCTGCTGCTGGGCACGCGGCTGACCCACTGGACGGCGGACCGCTCGAACGCGGCGCAGCGCAGCGAACAGGTCTTCGTGCCGTACCTGGGCGTGGTGCATGCGCTCAACGGCACGTGGTCGCTGTACGGCAGCTACACCAAGATCTTCCAGCCCCAGACGGCGCGCACGATCCGCTACAGCGGCCTGGCGGCGGTCGATCCGGAAGAGGGCATGGGGTACGAGATCGGGACCAAGGCCAGTTTCCTGGACGGGCGCTTCCATGCCAGCGCGAATGCCTACCAGTCGAATGTGGACAACCTCGCCATCTGGAATCCGGAAATCTACCGCTACGAGATTCTGGGAAAGACCAGGACACGTGGCATCGAGATCGAGCTGAACGGCGCCCTGACCAGGAACTGGCAGGTTTCGGCCAGCTATGCCACCGCGCGCGTGGTGGACCAGAACGGCCAGCGCACGCTGGGCCATCTGCCCCAGCAGACGGTCAAGCTGTTCACCACCCGGCGGTTTGCAGGCCCGTGGAACCCGCTGACAGTGGGTGGCGGGGTCAGCTGGCAGAGCGCCATCAGCGGCGGCGGTCTTTTCAACTACACGCAAGGCAGCATGGCGCTGGTCAATCTGATGGCGCGCTATGAGGTCGACAAACATCTCGCCGTGTCCCTGCACCTCACCAACGCCCTGGACAAGCGGTATTACTCCAGCGTGATGAGCAACTACGGCACCTATGGCGCACCGCGGAACCTCATCCTTTCCGCGAAATACAGTTTTTGACCTCGGCGCCGCCCGGGCGAGGCCATTTCAAGAATATCAATGAAATCGACCTCAAACCCTTACCCACCAAGCGCAAGCAGCTATCAAAAGAAAAGCATGCCTGGTCAGAAAGACCAACCGGCCTGCACATAGCCCTGCCGCTGCACCGGCAACTGCCGCAGCACGGCCGAGGCTGGCCCGGCGCTGGCGCGCAGGCCGCCCTCCCAGCGCCAGCGATCCCCTTTCCACGCCAGGCTCGCCGTGAGCAGGCGCCCGCCATCCTCGGGGTGGTAGAGCATGTCCAGCGCGGGCTCCCACGCCCCGGCGGTCCAGCTGCCGCGCAGCAACAGGTTCTGCCGCCGCAGCGACGCAAAGGCGTTGAACGCCTGCGCCTGCCACGCCAGGTTGCCCGCCACGGCCGCCGGCGGGGCGCCGGCGGTGGCCATGCGCTGCAGCGCCTCCCCGCGCTGCGCCCACTGCCGCCACTGGCCCGCCGAGGGCGCCGTGCCGTCGTACCAGGCTTCCAGCAGCACGCTCACCTGCTGCGCGTTGGTCCAGGTGCCGCCCAGCAGCGCCTGCTGCGCGGCGCCGCCGGTGGCCGCGCGCCACGGGCTGGCAAGGGCCAGCGCGCCGGGCGCGGCCGAGGCGTCTTCCCAGGTATCGAAACGCGCCATGTGGCGCAGCGAGCCGTGCAGCTCCACGGCATCACTCGCCACCCAGGCGAAGGCGGCGCCCAGGCTGCCCCCCGTGCGCCGGCCCCAGCGGGTGAAGGCGTAGGCATCCAACGCACCCAGGCGCTGGTACCAGCGTGCCGCCAGCGCGGGCTCGCGGGCGCCCGTAGCGCTGCCTTCGGCCGTGGGATTCACGGCCACCAGGCTCCAGGCGGCGTCCTGCGTGTAGCGCTCGGCCATCAGCACCGGCCGCCCCTGCAGGGGCACAGCCACGAGCGGTCGGCGCACCTCCTGCTGCACCACGTCGTTGGGGCGAAAGCCGTAGCCCACGTCCCAGCAGACCACCTTGCGCCCCAGGCTCCACTGCCAGCCGCCCAGGGCGGCGGCGGCGTAGCCTTCCATCACCGTGGCCTGGGTGTGGCTGGGGCCACCTTCGGGGCGCTCGGCCTGGGCCACCACGTCGGCATGCCACTGCAGCCCGCCCCAGGCGGCACTGCCCTGCAGCTGGGCCAGCGTGACGCCCGACGAGGCCGGTGCCACCTCGATGGCGGGCAGCAGCGCATGCGCCTGGGCCAGCGGCCCGGCCTGCGCCGCGCTGCGCGCCAGCCAATAGCCTTGCCAACTGCCGCGTAGCTCGCCGCCCGCCGCCGGCACCATGGCCATGGCGGCGCACAGCAGCAACGCCAACCGGTTGCAGCACCCCGTCATTCCAGCACCGGGCTGCGCGCCAGGAACATGGGGTTGAGCCACTCCTCCGGCACCGTGCGCTCCTTGCGCTGCAGGTAGCGGATGCGCGTTTGCCGCTGCTGGCCCAACTGGTCGATCAGCACCATGGCATCCACCTGGCTGCGGCTGGCGTCGAGCTCGAAGTGCGCGGTCTTGGCCAGTTTGTCCGACTGCACGTAGAGCTGCGCACGCACCGGCTCGTGGCGCTGCCGGGCCAGCCACAGTTCCACGCGCTGGTAGGTCACGCCCTTGCGCGCGGCCTGCAGGGCCAGGCGGTAGCAGGCCCGGGCTTCATCCGGCTGGCAGGGCTCCTCGCCCACCAGGGTGGCGGTGTAGTCGCCGCTCCAGCGCATGGTGGCGATGTCGCCGGTGGAGGCATCACCCAGCAGCTTCTGCATGGGCGTGATGCGCATGGGCCGCTGGCTGCTGGGCATGAGCAGCCAGAAGTCGTCGCCCAGCATCAGCACCTTCTGGCCTTTCTCGGCGGCGCTTTGCATCAGCACCAGGGTACGGCGGTCCTGCTGCGCGAACACGGTGTAGCGGCGCTCCTTGTCGAGCGTGCCGTCGGTCTTGTACGACTGCACCAGGGTGTCCACCTGCAGGTTGTCGGCGCCAGTGCGGTAGCGGTCGGCGTCGCGCAGCATGGCGTCCACGTTCTGCGCCACGGCGGGCCAGGCCAGGGCCGCGGCCACGAGGCCCAGCAGGCGCGCCGGGTGCTTTCCCAAAGCAAGAGACATGAGAGCTTCCTTTCAGTTATCCATGGCGCCACGCGCCGCCCACAGCCCATGAAACCGGCGCGGCCTAGGCCAGCAGACGCCGCGCAAGGGCCGCCCCGCCGCGCTGGCGGCGTCCCCCTGCCCGCCACGCGCAGCGTGGCGAGAGCGGGGGGAAGCGGCGCAGCCGCTCAGGGGGGTGTCGTTCCATTCAGGTATGGGCCAGGGCTTCGACCACCGGCATGTGAACCGTCTTGCGCGCCACCAGCACCGAGGCCAGCAGCGTGAGCCCCACCATGGCCACCATGGTCAGCGCGTACAGCGTGGGCGAGAAGTGGATGAGCAGCGGGTAGCCTTCGCTGCGCCCGGGCGGCGGCGGCATCTGCACCGGAAAGACGTGCAGCAGCCCCGACACGGCCAGCGCCACCGCCGCGCCCGCCAGGGCGCCCAAGCCGCCCAGCAGCATGCCCTCCAGCCCCAGGCTGCGCAGCAGTTGCGACGGCAGGGTGCCCAGGGCGCGCAGTGTGCCGATTTCGCGGGTGCGCTCGATCACGGCCATGGCCATGGCGCTGGTGACGACGAAGACGACGATGACCGCGATGATCAGCCCCAGCGCCCCGAAGATGCGGTTGTACAGGCCGCGCACCGCCTGGTAGAACACCGCTTGCTGCTCCCAGGTCTGCACCTGCAGTTGCGGCAGTTGCGCGGCCAGGCGTTCGCGCGCGGCCTCGGTGGCCTCGATGCGGTCGAGGAACACGCCCAGGCTGGAGACGCGCTGCGTGACCAGCAGTTGCTGCGCCACCTGCACGCTGGTGTACACGGCGCGCTTGTCCATCTCCGGCACGCCGGTGGTGAAGGTGCCGGTCACCACCACGTCAATGGCGTTCATCGCCCCCTCGGTGGTGCTGGCCAGCAGCGTGAGGCTGCTGCCCGGCCCGGCCTTGAGGCTGCGCGCCAGGTCGTCGCCCAGCATCACCTGCGGCTGCGCTGCGCCGCTCTCCAGCAGGTGGCCGCTGCGCACGGTGAGGAACGGCCCCTTGACGGCGAATTCGCTGTCGGGCTCCACGCCCTGGGCCAGCATGACCACGCTCTTGTCGCCGTTGCTGACGAGCCCGCTGAACGCCACCCGGGGCAGCACATGGCGCACGGCCGGATCGGCCAGCAGCGTGCCGCGCAGGGCTGCCACGGCGTCCAGCCCGTTTTGCAGCGGCACGTCTTCGTCCTGCGCGAAGTGCGCGGGCGTGCCCACTACCAGGTGGCCGGTGTCGCGCGCCGAGGCCTGGGCCAGGCTGTCGTAGGTGAACAGCGCAAAGCCCCCGGCCAGCAGGATGGCCGCCGTGCCCAGCATGGCGATCGCGGTGGTGACCAGCGAGCGGCGCAGGTTGCGCAGGCAGTTGTGCCAGGCGAAGCGCACCCAGGTCCAGAAGTCGTTCATTGGATTCTCCCGTCCAGCAAGGCCACCACCCGGTCGCAGCGGCGCGTCAGGCGCCCGTCGTGGGTGGCGATCACGAAGGCCGCGCCCTCGGCCTGGCCGCGCTCGCGCATCAGGTCGAGCACCTGGTCGGCGGTATGCGAGTCCAGGCTGGCCGTGGGTTCGTCGGCAATCACCAGCCGGGGCCGCTTGACCAGCGCGCGCGCTATCGCCACGCGCTGGCGCTGGCCGCCGCTGAGCGCGTCGGGGCGGTGGTGCGCATGCGCCTGCAGGCCCACGGCGGCAAGCTGCTGCGCCACGCGCTCGCGCCGCTCGGCGGCAGGCACGCCGGCCAGGAACAGCGGGTAGTCCACGTTCTCGGCCACGGTCATCACGGGCACGAGGTTGAAGCCCTGGAACACGAAGCCCAGCGCATCGCGCCGCAGCAGGGTGCGGGCCTGTTCGTCCAGCCCCTGCACCGGGGTGCCGCCGAGGACGATTTCGCCCGCGTCGGGCGTGTCGATCAGGCCGCACAGGTTCAGCAGCGTGCTCTTGCCGCTGCCCGAAGGGCCGGTGAGCGCCAGCAGCTCGCCGCGCTGCACCGCGAGGTCCACCCCCTGCAGGGCGGGAATCACATGCGCGCCCAGGCGGTAGGTCTTGCGCACGCCGTGCAGACGCACCACGGCGCCTTCGTGCAAAGGTCTGCGGCTCATGGGCGCGCCTTTCCGTCCGGCGCCAGCCGCGCCTTGTCCAGGGCCTTGCGCACGCTCTCCTGGAACGCGGGGGGAGCCGATGGCAGCAGCGGGCTGCGCGCCACCTCGCCCAGCAGCTTCACGCCCCGGTCGCGCCGGTTCATCATCGCGGGCAGTGCGAGGAAGGTGTTGGCCGCCACCAGCTTGACGTCCAGCACGGCGGGAATCTGCCGCTGCCCCGGGGCGTCATGCGCGGGCTGCAGCATGGCCAGCGCCTTGTCCAGCAGGGCCAGGCCGTCTTCGGCGTAGGCCATCTTGCGCCAGGGCAGGTAGGTGGTGCGGGCCTGCATGGCCGTGGCGGCGCCCCGGTAGGCCAGCAGCACGGGGCTGGCGGGCTCGGCCTGCGAGAGGGCGCCAAAGCCCGCCAGCGCGGAGGCCAGTGCGGCGTCCTGGCCTTCGGAGGCCAGCAGGAACGATTGGAAGGCCGGGACAAACTGCGCGTCCGGCGCGGCCTGGGCACTGCAGGCCGCGGCGGCGAGCACGGCGGCACAGGCCATGTGGGTGAAGGGCGATGGGCGCATGGCGCGGGCGTGTCGGCGAGGGTGGAACATGGCGCCAGTGTCGAGAGCGCCGCCCCGCCCCGCAGCAGGCATGCGACGAAACACGTGCCCAGCGGCGCGAAGCGCGGCGGCCCGCCGCCAAATGGCGCGCGGCCTACCCGTGCGCCCGGCAGGCCTGCACGAAAGCCGCCAGCGCCGGCGAGGGCTGGCGGCCCGCGCGCTGCAGCAGCGAAAAATGCCGCCACATGCGCGGCAGCACCGTGGGCAGCAGCACCAGGGCCCCGCTGTCGAGCAGCGGCTGCACTAGTACGCGCGACAGGCAGCTGATGCCCAGCCCCTGCGCCACGCAGTGCGCGATGGCCTCGGAACTGCCCAGCGTGGCCGCCGAAGCCAGCTGGTGCAGGCGCGGCAGCAGGGCGTGCTCCACCATCTCGCGCGTGCCGGAACCCTGCTCGCGCAGCAGCCAGCGCGCGCGGCGCAGCGCCGCCAGGCCCAGCGGGCGCTGGCGCGCCGCCTGGGCCAGCGGGTCGTCCGGCGCGGCCACCAGCACCAGTTCGTCGCGCAGCCAGGGCGCCGTCTCCAGCCCCGGCCAGTGGCTGGCCCCTTCGATCAGCCCCAGATCGGCCTGCAGCGCCTGCACGGCCTCGGCCACCTCGCGCGTGTTGCCGATGTGCAGGTCCACGCTCACCTGCGGGTGGCTGCGCGCCAGGGCAGCCAGCACGCGGGGCAGCACGTAGCTGCCGATGGTGGTGCTGGCCGCCACGCGCAGGCGCACCGGCAGGCCCGCGCCCCGGGCGCCGAACGCCTGCTCGATGGCCCGCGCCTGCTCCAGCAGCGCCAGCGCCTGCGGCAGCAGCGCGCGCCCCGCGTCGTTGAGCACCAGGCCGCGCCCCGCGCGCTCGAACAGCGGCGTACCCAGGCCGCCTTCGAGCTGCTGCAGCGCCGCGCTGGTGGCCGACTGCGACAGCGCCACCACCGGGGCCGCCGCCACCGTGGAGCCGCTGTGCGCCACGGCGATGAAGATTTCGAGCTGGCGCAGGGTGAGGTGGAGCATGGCATCAACCTGTTCAACAGGCAGGCTCTAGATAAACAATCCGTTATACAAATATAACCAGTCTCCCTACAGTCCGGGCATGCCCTCCCTACGCAGCCTGCGCGCTCCCCCCGTTTTTCCTCCCGCCATCGCCCGGGCCGCGCCCGGGCTGGCCCTGGGCGGCGCCATCGCCGCCGGCGCGCTGTGGCTGGCGCGGCAGCCCTGGTTCGCCCGGCACGGGCTGGGCGCGCTGACGCTGGCCCTCGTCGCCGGCCTGCTGCTGGGCAACACGCTGTACCCGCGCCTGGCGCGGCCCTGCGGCCCCGGCGTGGCCCTGGCCAAGCAGCAGCTCCTGCGCGCGGGCATCGTGCTGTACGGCCTGCGCCTGACGTTCCAGGACATCGCGCAGGTCGGCTGGAGCGGCGTGGCCACCGACGCGCTGGTGCTCGCCAGCACCTTCGGCCTGGCCTGCTGGCTGGGCCAGCGCGTGCTGGGGCTGGACCGGCGCACCACCTTGCTGATCGGTGCGGGCAGCTCCATCTGCGGCGCCGCCGCCGTGCTGGCCGCCGCACCAGTGGCCAGGGGCCGGGCGCAGGACGTGGCGGTGGCCATCGCCACGGTGGTGGTGTTCGGCACCCTGGGCACCTTTCTGTACCCCGCGCTGTTCCACTGGAACGCGGCACACGGCTGGCTACCCGCCAACGCGCAGCACTACGGCCTGTACGTGGGCGCCACGGTGCACGAGGTGGCGCAGGTAGTGGCCGCTGGCGCGGCCGTGGGCCCCGAGGCCGCCAGCACGGCGGTGATCGCCAAGATGGTGCGGGTGATGATGCTGGCGCCATTCCTGCTCGCGCTCTCTGCCAGCCAGGCACGCGCGGCGCGCATGCAGGGGCAGCACGCGGTGGGCCACGGCGCCATCACCATTCCCTGGTTCGCGCTGGGCTTCGTTGCCATGGCCGGGGTGCATTCGCTGGGCGTGCTGCCCGCCGCCGTGGTGCATGCCGGCGTGCAGCTCGACGACCTGCTGCTCGCCATCGCCATGGCGGCCCTGGGGCTGACCACCCACGTGCAGGCCGTGCGGGCCGCGGGCCTCAAGCCCTTGCTGCTGGCCGCCGCCCTGTTCGCGTGGCTGCTGGTGGCCGGGCTGGCGCTGAGCCACTATCTGCCGCAATGGCTGTAATGTCAGTTGCGTTGCGCGCCACCCGCCGCACACGAAACCGGGGCGGCCCATGCGCGGGCAACCGCGCAAGGGCCGCCCCGCCGCGCTGGCCGCTCAGGGGGGGGTCGTGTCACTTCAGGGCCGCTGCATCCGGCAACTGGTGGGTAGCTGTGCCTGGGCCGCAGGGATCTGGCGCACCACGCGAAAGCCGTAGCCCGAGCCTTCCACGTCGAACGGCACGCCCGGGGTGCCCTGCCGGTCCATCACGCCCACCGCCAGGGCCTGCTGGAACTGGTGATCCTGCGCGCGCATGAAGCCGCCGTGGCCCGCCATCCGCACCTGGGCCTGCTCCAGCGCCCGCGCCACGGCCACCGCGTCGAGGCTGGCCGCGCGTTCGATGGCCTGGGCCAGGGCCTCCACCATGAGCTGCATGCGCAGGTGCACGTAGTCGTCCTGCGGCTGCGGGAAACGCGCGCGGAAGGCACGGTAGAACGCCTCGCTGGGCGCGCCCGGCACGTTGGGCAGCCAGTCGGCCACGGCCACCACCTTGCCCACGCCGGCCTCGCCCAGCGCGGCCGGCGCGCCCAGGGCATTGCCGTAGAAGGTGTAGAAGCGGCCCTCGTAGCCCACGTCGCGCGCGGCCTTGACGAGCAGCGTCAGGTCGTTGCCCCAGTTGCCGGTGATGACCGCCTGCGCGCCGCTGGCCTTGATCTTGACGGCGTAGGGCGCGAAGTCCTTGACCCGGCCCACGGGGTGCAGCTCGTCGCCGACGATGGCCACGTCGGGCCGCTGCGCGGCGAGCTGGCGCCGCGCCTCGCGCAGCACCGCCTGGCCGAAGCTGTAGTCCTGCCCGATCAGGTACGCGCTGCGCACGCCCTGGTCGGCGCGCAGCACCTCCATCAGCGCCGCCATGCGCATGTCGGCATGGGCATCGAAGCGGAAATGCCAGAAGCTGCACTTTTCGTTGGTGAGCTGCGGATCGACGGCCGAGTAGTTCAGGAACAGCACGCGCCTGGCGCTCTCGCGCTGGTTGTGCTTGGCGATGGCCTCGACCAGCACCGCTGCCGTGGCCGAGGAATTGCCCTGCAGGACGATGCGCGCGCCATCGTCGATGGCGGCGCGCAGCGCCGACAGCGCCTCCTCGCTCGATCCCTTGCTGTCGTAGCGCGTCAGCGCCAGGGGGCGGGCGCCGCCCGGCAGCATGACGCCGCCGCGCGCGTTCACCCGCTCGGTGGCCCAGAGCAGGTTGCGGTACACCGCCTCGCCGGTGTTGGCGAACGGCCCGGACAGGCTCTCGACCAGCGCCAGCTTCACCGGCGCGGCGGGCTGCGCCAGGGCCATGGCGGCGCTGCCGCATAGGGCGGCGGCGGCCCATTTCAAGGCCTGGCGGCGCAATTTATTCATGCGTGGATTCCTCTTGAAAAGCGGCGCGGGCCACCTACCTTTTCACCAAGCGGCAACCACGTCGGGCGCCGCGCAGTGTATAGGAGTAACCCTTATGATCTTCGCCCCCGTGATGCAGCGCAGCCCCTTCGCCCCCCGTGCCGCCGACCAGGCGCTGCAGCGCTTCCTGCTGGATCAGCTGCAGGCCAGCACGCCCCAGGGCTGCCAGGTGCAGCAGGACGACAAGGCCGTCACGCTGCAGCTCGATGTGCCGGGCCTGGCGCGCGAGCAGCTGCAGATCGACATCGACGGTGCCGTCGTGCGCCTGCAAAGCACCGAAGGCGCCCCACGCCAGGTGCGCCGTGCCTGGGAGCTGCCCGCCGAGATCGACGCCGCCGCGAGCAGCGCCAAGCTGGAAAACGGCGTGCTCACGCTCACCCTGGCCAAGCGCATCCCGGCACCAACAGCCACGCGCCTGGCGATTGACTGACTCTCTTTTTGATAGCTTCTAGCGCCCGCCAGCATTGCGCTGCGGGCGTTTTTCATTGCCAGGCCGCCCCAAGATGAAAAGCGGCCCCCTCGGGGGGCAGCGACCCGCGCAGCGGCGGAGCGTGGGGGCCATTTTCATGTGCAAAGACTGTCGAGCGGCCAGCGCGGCTTGACGTCGAAGGCGTAGTCGCGGCGCGCCTGCTCGCGCCCGGCCTGCAGGCGCATGGCAGCGGCCATGGCGATCATGGCGCCGTTGTCCGTGCACAGGTGCAGCTCGGGGTAGTGCACGCGCACGCGCTGGCGCGCGCAGGCGGTGTCGAGCTGCTCGCGCAGCAGGCGGTTGGCGCCCACGCCGCCCGCCACCACCACGCGCTGCAGCCCGGTCTGGCGCAAGGCCTTCAGCGTTTTCTTCACCAGTACCTCGACGATGGCCGCCTGGGTGCTGGCCGCCAGGTCGGCCTTGCGCGCCTCCAGCTGGTCGCCCAGCTTGCGCGCCTGGGTGAGCACGGCGGTCTTCAGCCCGGCGAAGGAAAAGTCCAGGTCGCCGCTGTGCAGCAGCGGGCGCGGCAGGGCGAATGCGGCAGGGTCGCCCTGCTGCGCCAGGCGCGACAGCGCCGGCCCGCCCGGATAGCCCAGGCCCATCAGCTTGGCCGACTTGTCGAAGGCCTCGCCCGCCGCGTCGTCGATGGTTTCGCCCAGCAGCGCGTACTGGCCCACGCCGTCCACGCGCATCAATTGCGTGTGGCCGCCGGACACCAGCAGGGCGACGAACGGGAATTCGGGCGGATCGGCGCTGAGGAAGGGTGACAGCAAATGCCCCTCCAGGTGGTGCACGCCGAGCACGGGCCTGCCCAGCGCCGCGCCCAGCGCGCAGCCCACGCCCGCGCCCACCAGCAGCGCCCCGGCCAGGCCCGGCCCGCGCGTGAAGGCCACGACATCGACCGCGCCGAGCGCGCGCCCGGCCTCGGCGAACACCGCCTCGGCCAGCGGCAGCACGCGGCGGATGTGGTCGCGGCTGGCCAGCTCCGGCACCACGCCGCCGTAGGCCTGGTGCATCTCGATCTGGCTGTGCAGCGCGTGGGCCAGCAGGCGCGGCACGTGCGCGCCGCCCTGGGCTTCGACCAGGGCCACGCCGGTTTCATCGCAGGAGGATTCGATCCCCAGAATCAGCAAGCTCATGCCCGCGAGTGTAGGGCGTGTCCCATGGCACGCGGGCCGGGCGTAGTCAGCGCCCGCCGCTGATGTAGTGCTGCAGTTGATCGATGATGAATTTCTGCGCCGAGATGATGTCCTTGACCAGATCGCCGATGGAGATCAGGCCTTGCAACTGGCCCGCGTCGTCCACCACCGGCAGGTGGCGCAGGCGGTTGCCGGTCATGATGGCCATGCACTCCTCGCTGCTCTGGCTGGGGCGCACGTACAGCACGTCGCGCGTCATGACGTCGCGCACCAGCGTGGCAGCCGAGGTGCGCCCGAGCAGGGCAATCTTGCGCGCGTAGTCGCGCTCGGTGACGATGCCGACGATGTCCTGCCCCTCCATCACCAGCAGCGCGCCAATGCCTTTCTCGGCCATCAACTTGAGCGCATCGAGCACCGAGTCGCCGGGCGCGATACGGTGGATGGCATTGCTGGACTTGGATTTCAGGATGTCAGAGACGATGGTCATGGAAGCCTCCCGTGAAGTGAAGGCCCATTTCAGCCCAACTGCAGGCCGGATGCAACAGGGTGATCGATAGTCCGGGTGGCCGGTGCGGGGCCTGCCGCCTGCCGCTGGCCTTTCATGGCCCGGCGCAGGGCCACGGCGTCGGCCTGCGGCGCCTGCCCCGCCGCGTCGAGGCGGAACACGTGCACCGTCTCGGCCATGGTCTGCGCCTGGGCCTGCAGGGCCTGAGCCAGCGCCGCGTTGTGCTGCACCAGCGCCGCGTTCTGCTGGGTGATGAGGTCCAGTTGCACCACGGCGGAATTGACCTGCGAAATGCCGGTGAGCTGCTCGCTGGAGGCGCTGTGGATCTCGCCGATACAGGTGTTCACGCGCCGCACCAGGGCCAGCGACTCGGCCATGGTGCGCTGCGCGGCGCCGGTTTTCTCATGGCCCTCATGCACCCGCGCGGCCGAGTCGCCGATGAGCTGGCGGATCTCCTTGGCGGCGCTGGCCGAGCGCTGCGCCAGGCTGCGCACTTCGCTGGCCACCACGGCGAACCCGCGCCCCTGGTCGCCCGCGCGGGCCGCCTCCACCGCGGCATTGAGCGCCAGGATGTTGGTCTGGAAGGCGATGCTGTCGATCAGCTGCGTGATCTCGCCAATGCGCACCGACGCCGCCTCGATCTGCTGCATGGTGTGCGCCACGCCGTCCACCGCGCTGCTGCTGCGCTCGCTCACCGACGTGGCCTGGCTGGCCAATTGCATGGCCTGGCTGGCGGATTCCGTGGTCAGCTTGACGGTGCCGGTGATCTGCTCCATCGACGCGGCGGTTTCCTCCAGGTTGGCGGCCTGCACCTCGGTGCGCGCCGACAGGTCGCGGTTGTCCTGCGCGATCTCGGAGCTGGACACCTGCATCTTGTCGCTTTCGTCGCGCGCATCGCGCACCACCGACTGCAGGTTCACGCCCAGCTGGGCCAGGGCTTTCTCCAGGTCGCCGACGACGCCGCTGTGCTTGACGTTCACGCGCTGCGTCAGGTCGCCCGCGGCCAGCCGGTTGGCCTGCCGCACCAACTGCACCAGGGGCACCACGGCCATGCGGTAGGCGAAGCCGGCAATCGCGCACGTGAGCGCCAGGGCCACGCCCCAGGCCACGGCAGCGCCCATATGCAGGCGCTGCCCGCTGACCAGGGCGGCCACGAACGCCACGCCCAGCACCGCCAGCGCGGTCAGCACCAGCCGCCCCAGCATGCCGGGCAGCAGCAACGCGCAGCAGCGTCCCCAGGCATCCACCCGCACCGGGTTGCCCGCGCGCAGCATGTGTACCTTGCGGCCCGCCTCCTTCTCGGAGCGCAGGGTCTGGTACAGGCGCTCGGCGGCCTGGATCTGCGCGCGCGTGGCCTCGGTGCGCACCGACATGTAGCCCGAGGGCCGGTCGCCGTCCATCAGAGGGGTGACGTTGGCCATCACCCAGTAGAAATCGCCGTCCTTGCGCCGGTTCTTCACCGGGGCCGACCAGGGCTGGCCGCTGGCGATGGTCTGCCACATGTCGCGGTAGGCTTCTTCGGGCATGTCGGGGTGGCGCACGATGTTGTGCGGCTGGCCCAGCAGCTCCTCGCGCTCGTAGCCACTGACCTCGATGAAACTGGGGTTGCAGTAGAGGATGCGCCCCTTCAGGTCAGTGGTGGAAACCAGGGTCTGCCCCCTGGGAAACGGGTACTCCTGCGTGCTGACGGGCAAATTCGTTCGCATGAGGCGCTCCTTTCCAGGAAATGTCGCTTTTCCATCGCTCCCGGCCCGAGGTGCCGAGAGAGGCGTTCGCATTATGTAACGATGTTTTCGTTTGGCCCAAGCACTTTCAAGCACATGCAAACCCTGTATCCCGGCGCACCAGCATGGCGCACGCCCGGCGGCTTTTTTCTGGCACGGCTCGTGCTTTGACCCGGGGCAAGGCGTGCCGATGCAGGCGCGCCCCCCACGGACAACGGCGTCCGCACGGCGTGCATCGGCCTGGTTTCCGGCGCGCCTGCGGGCGCATTTTTTTTGCCGGAGCCTTTCGCATGAGCCAGCCCAGCCCCTCCGCGCGCCAGCAGGTGCGCAGCGTCTGCCCCTACTGCGGCGTGGGCTGCGGCATCGTGCTCGAAGTGGAGGGCCGGCGCGTCATCCAGGTCAAGGGCGACAAGCTGCACCCCGCCAACCAGGGGCGCCTGTGCACCAAGGGCCAGACCTGTGCCCAGCCCCTCACCGCGCCCGGCCGCCTCGACAGCGCCTACGTGCGCCAGGCGCGCGGCCAGGAGCCTGTGCGCAGCCCCATCGGCCAGGCCATCGCCGAAGCCGCCCGCCGCCTGCGCGCGGTGCGGGACGCGCACGGGCCGGACGCCATCGCGCTCTACGTCTCGGGCCAGATGTCGCTGGAAGCGCAGTACCTCGCCAACAAGCTCGCCAAGGGCTGGCTGCGCACGCCGCACATCGAGTCGAACTCGCGCCTGTGCATGGCGGGCGCGAGCAGCGGCTACAAGCTCTCGCTCGGCGCCGACGCGCCGCCGGGCGCGTATGACGACTTCGACCGCACGCGCCTGTTCTTCGTCGCCGGCGCCAACATGGCCGACTGCCACCCCATCCTGTTCCTGCGCATGATGGACCGGGTGAAGGCCAGCGCGCGCCTGATCGTGGTGGACCCGCGCCGCAGCGCCACGGCCGAGAAGGCGCACCTGCACCTGGCGCTGCGCCCCGGCACCGACATGGCGCTGCTCAACGGCCTGCTGCACCTGCTGGCCGAGGGCGGCCATATCGACGACGCCTTCATCGCGCGCCACACCGAGGGCTGGGCCGGCATGCCCGCGCACCTGGCCGAATTCCCCCCCGCGCGCGTGGCGCAGATCACCGGCCTCGCCGAGGCCGACATCCGCACCGCCGCAGCATGGATCGCCGAGGCCGGCCCCGAGTGGATGAGCTGCTGGACCATGGGCCTGAACCAGAGCATCCACGGCACCTGGCACACCAACGCGCTGTGCAACCTGCACCTGGCCACGGGCGCCATCTGCCGCCCCGGCGCGGGGCCGTTCAGCCTCACCGGCCAGCCCAACGCCATGGGCGGGCGCGAGATGGGCTACATGGGCCCCGGCCTGCCCGGCCAGCGCAGCGCGCTGAACGCCGAGGACCGCGCCTTCTGCGAGGCCGCCTGGGGCCTGCCCCCTGGCACGCTGCGCGCCGAATCCAGCGGCGGCACGGTGGAGATGTTCGAGCGCATGGCGACGGGCCACATCAAGGCCTGCTGGATCATCTGCACCAACCCCGTGGCCACCGTGCCGCACCGCGGCCGCGTGGTGGAGGCCCTGCGGCGCGCCGCGCTGGTGATCGCGCAGGACGCCTTCCTCGACACCGAGACCAACCGCCACGCCGACATCCTGCTGCCCGGCGCGCTGTGGGCCGAGGCCGAGGGCGTGATGGTCAACTCCGAGCGCAACCTCACGCGCATGCCGCGCGCCGTTCCTCCCCCCGGCGAGGCCCTGGCCGACTGGGACATCATCGCCCGCGTGGCCCGCGCCATGGGCTTCGGCGACGCCTTCCACTACACCAGCGCCGCCGAGGTGTTCGACGAACTGCGCCGCTTCGCCAACCCGGCCACCGGCTACGACCTGCGCGGCGCCAGCCACGCGCGCCTGGCGCGCGAAGGCCCGCTGCAGTGGCCTTGCGCGCCGGGCGACACAGCCAGCCGCCACCCTATCCGCTATCTGGCCGATGACGGAGAAGGCCCGCGCTTTCCCACCGCCAGCGGCCGCGCGCGCTTCTGGCCCCGGCCCTGGATGCCGCCCGCCGAACTGCCCGACGGCGACTACCCCTTCACCCTCAACACCGGCCGCGTGCAGCACCAGTGGCACAGCCTGACCAAGACCGGCAAGGTGCCCACGCTGAACAAGCTCAACCCCGGCCCGTTCGTCGAGATCCACCCGCAGGACGCGCAGGCCCTGGGCATCGCCGCCGGGGACGCGGTGGAGCTGCGCTCGCGCCGCGGCCGCGCCGTGCTGCCCGCCGTGCTGACCGACCGCAGCGCGCCGGGCCAGTGCTTCGCGCCGTTCCACTGGAGTGACGTGTTCGGCGACCACCTCGCCATCAACGCGCTGACCTGCAACGCCACCGACCCGGACTCGCAGCAGCCCGAACTCAAGCACTGCGCCGTGGCACTGGCCCGCGTGGCCGCCGCCGTTTCACCCTCCACTACCGCCATGCAAGACACCCCTGCCCCCACCCTCGCCCTGGCCGCCGCCGATGCCGCGCTGGAACCCCTGGCCCACGCCCTGGGCCTGCCCGCCGCCGCGCCCGCCCTGGCGCTGGACGAAGACGCGCAGACCTACCTGCAAGGCTTTCTGCACGCCCTGCGCACGCCCGGCGGCCTGGCGCCCGGCAGCGTGCCGGTGCTGCCGCCCTCGGCGCCCTTGGCGCGCGCAGCGCGGCTGCGCGTCGATGGGCTGCTGGCGGGCCTGTTCTCGCGCGCGCCCGGCGTGCAGGCCGCTGCCGCCGCCGTGGCCGCGCCCGCATCCGCCGCCCTGCCCGTCGCCGTCCTGTGGGCCTCGCAAACCGGCAACGCCGAAGGGCTGGCGCAGCGCGCCGCCGCGCAGTTGCGCGCGCGCGGCCACGCCGTGGAGCTGGCCGAGATGAACGCCTTCGAGCCCGCGCGCCTGGCGCGCACGCCCTGCGTGCTGTGCATCGCCAGCACCTTCGGCGACGGCGACGCGCCCGACAGCGCGGGCAGCTTCTGGGCCGCGCTGCAGGCGCCCGCCATGCCGCGCCTGGAGGGCACGCGCTTCGCCGTGCTGGCGCTGGGCGATTCGTCCTACGCGCAGTTCTGCGGCTTCGGCCGCCAGCTCGACGAACGCCTGCACGCCCTGGGCGCGCAGCGCCTGCACGCGCGTGCCGATTGCGAGCCGGACTTCGAGCCCGCCGCCGCGCCGTGGCTGGAGGCCGTGGCCGGCGCGCTCGGCGCCGCCGAATCCGCCCCCGCAACTACAGCAACCACGGCAGCCACGGCCCCCCCTGCGGCCCCGCCCGCCGCCAGCACCTGGAGCCGCAAGCAGCCCTACGCCGCGCGCCACGTGGGCAACACCCGCCTGAACGCTGCAGGCTCGCAAAAGGACGTGCGCCAGCACGTCATCGCCCTGGGCGCGGACGGCCCGGCCTACGAGGCGGGCGACGCGCTCGGCGTCTGGCCCTGCAACGACCCCGCGCGCGTGGATGCGCTGCTCGCGCAACTGCGCCTGCCGCCCGATGCGCCCGTGGAGCTGCCCACGGCCGGCGCGCTGCCGCTGCGCGAGGCGCTGCTGCGCCACCTCGACATTGCGCGTCCCACGCCCGCGCTGCTGCGCCGCATCGCCGGCGAGCAGGCGGCAGGCGGCTTCCTGCCCGAACTGCTCGCAGCCCGCCCCGATGCGGTGCAAATGGACGCCCAAGCCTGGGCGCAGGCCCTGCGGCCCTTGCAGCCGCGCCTGTACTCCATCGCCTCCAGCCCCAAGGCGCACCCGGGCGAGGTGCACCTCACCGTCTCCACCGTGCAGGGTGGCGTGTGCTCCACCTTCCTGGCCGAGCGCACGGGCGGCGCGCCGCTGCCCGTCTTCGTGCAGCGCAGCGCGCACTTCCGCCCGCCCGCCGACACCGCGCGCGCCATGGTCATGGTGGGCCCGGGCACCGGCGTGGCGCCGTTCCGCGCCTTCCTGCAAGAGCGCCAGGCCGTGGGCGCGCGCGGGCGCCATTGGCTGTTCTTCGGCGAACAGCGCGCCGCCACCGACTTCTATTACCGCGACGAACTGCTCGCCTGGCAGCGCAGCGGCCACCTGCACCGGCTGGACACCGCCTTCTCGCGCGACCAGGCGGACAAGGTGTACGTGCAGGACCGCATGCGCGAACAAGGCGCCGAACTCTGGGCCTGGCTCCAGGACGGTGCGGCGTTCTACGTCTGCGGCGACGCCGCGCGCATGGCGCGCGACGTGGAGGCCGCGCTGGCCGGCATCGCCTGCACGCACGGCGGCATGGATGCCGACGGCGCGCGCGCATGGATCGCGCAGTTGGGCCGGGAGAAGCGCTACCTGCGCGATGTTTATTAGAGGGCCCCCCCCTGAGCGGCTGCGCCGCTTCCCCCCGCTCTCGCAGCGCTGCGCGCTGCGGGCAGGGGTACGACGCCCGCGCGGCGGGGCGGCCCTTGCGCGGCGTCCGCTGGCCCTCGGCCGCGCCAGTTTCATGGGGGGATCTGGTGCAAGCTCTTGATTCGATAGCTGCTGGCGCTTTCCCAGCAAGGGTTTCACATCACTTCTTACCTGGATTCGTTTCCAGGCAAGCGCTGAAAGCTCCCAAAAACATAGCGGAAACTGCGTCCCAGTGCACCAAAGTGCGGCACGGCACGCGCATTGCGGCTGGCACGCTTCCTGCGTAATACCCCGCAAGGCAGCCAGGCCAACGAGGGCCGGGCTGTCGATACAGAGCCCCTGGGCCCTGACTACGGACAACGGCGTCCATTTCCCACCAGGCCCGCAGGGCGGGTGGGCGATGGGCGCCGTTTCGTTTTTGGGGTTCGCCGATTTCCGACGTTCCGACCTGAAGGAGTTTCACATGGCCACCCCCGATACCCCCCACACCGCCCAGGCATCGCGCCGCGGCTTTCTCGCCGCTGGCGGGGCCTTCGTCTATGCCAGCCTGGGCCACCACGGCGCGTGGGCCGCGGGCTCGGACGCGCCCGAGAAGAAGGAGGTGAAGATCGGCTTCATCCCGCTGACCGACTGCGCCAGCGTGGTCATGGCCTCGGTGCTGGGCATCGACCAGAAGTACGGCGTGAAGATCACCCCCACCAAGGAGGCGAGCTGGGCCGGCGTGCGCGACAAGCTGGTGAATGGCGAGCTGGACTTCGCCCACGTGCTCTACGGCCTGGTGTATGGCGTGCACCTGGGCGTCTCCGGCCCGAAGAAGGACATGGCGGTGCTCATGGGCCTGAACCACAACGGCCAGGCCATCACGCTGTCGAAGAAGCTGGCCGACAAGGGCGCCAAGGACGGCGCGGGCCTGGCCAGGCTGATGGCCGCCGAGAAGCGCGAATACACCTTCGCGCAGACCTTTCCCACGGGCACGCACGCCATGTGGCTGTACTACTGGCTGGCGGCGCACGGCATCCACCCGCTGAAGGACGCCAAGGTCATCACCGTGCCGCCGCCGCAGATGGTGGCGAACATGCGCGTGGGCAACATGGACGGCTTCTGCGTGGGCGAGCCATGGAACCAGCGCGCCATCCTGGACGGCATCGGCGTGACGGCCAGCACCACGCAGGCCATCTGGCAGGACCACCCCGAGAAGGTGCTGGGCACCACGGCGGAGTTCGTGCAGAAGTACCCGAACACGGCGCGCGCCGTGACGGCCGCCATCCTGGAGGCGGGCCGCTGGATCGACGACAGCCTGGCGAACAAGGCCAGGATGGCCGAGACCATCGCCAGCAAGGCCTACGTGAACACCAGCGTGGATGCCATCAACCAGCGCATCCTGGGCCGCTATGAGGACGGCATGGGCAGGCGCTGGGACGACCCGCACCCCATGAAGTTCCACAACGGCGGCGCGGCCAACTTCCCCTACCTGTCGGACGGCATGTGGTTCCTCACCCAGCACAAGCGCTGGGGCCTGCTCAAGGACCACCCCGACTACCTGGGCGTGGCCAGGGCGGTGAACCGCATCGACCTGTACAAGCAGGCGGCGGCGGCCGCCAAGGTGCCGCTGCCCAGGAGCGACATGCGCAGCCACAAGCTGGTGGATGGCGTGGCGTGGGACGGCAGCAACCCCGCCCAGTACGCCGACGGTTTCAAGATCAAGGCCTGAAGGAGAACGCACCATGGTCAGCGCAGTCTTTCACTCCCCGCGCGAATCCGCGACGCCCCCGGATACTATGAAAAAAGTAGCTGCCAGCGCTTTCCAGGAAAGCGCTGGAGGCCAAAAACAGTCACAAAAACCGCCACGCGACTGGGCCGCGGCCTCGCGCGCCTTCTGGCTCGCCGTGCTGCCGCCCGCCTGCGGCCTGGGGCTGCTGCTGGGGGTCTGGGCGCTGGTGGCGTCCACCACGGGCCAGAGCATTCCCGGCCCGCTGCAGACCTGGGCGCAGGCGGTGGAGGTGTTCAGCGACCCGTTCTACCGCAACGGCCCCAACGACCAGGGCGTGGGCTGGAACGTGCTGGCCAGCCTGCAGCGCGTGGCCATCGGCTTCGGGCTGGCGGCGGCGGTGGGCATACCGGCGGGCTTTCTCATCGGGCGCTTCGCCTTCCTCTCGCGCATGTGCAACCCCATCATCAGCCTGCTGCGGCCGGTGTCGCCGCTGGCGTGGCTGCCCATCGGGCTGCTGGTGTTCAAGGGCGCCAACCCGGCGGCCATCTGGACCATCTTCATCTGCTCCATCTGGCCCATGGTCATCAACACCGCCGTGGGCGTGCAGCGCGTGCCGCAGGACTACATGAACGTGGCGCGCGTGCTGAATCTTTCCGAATGGAAGATCGCCACCACCATCCTCTTTCCCGCCGTGCTTCCCTACCTGCTGACCGGCGTGCGCCTGGCCGTGGGCACGGCCTGGCTGGTGATCGTGGCGGCCGAGATGCTCACCGGCGGCGTAGGCATCGGCTTCTGGGTGTGGGACGAGTGGAACAACCTGAACGTGCGCAACATCCTCATCGCCATCTTCGTCATCGGCGGCGTCGGGCTGCTGCTCGAACTGGCGCTGGTCCAACTGGCCTCGGCCTTCACGTACGAAGAGGTGAAATCATGAGCAACCCCGCCAAGTTCATCGACATCCAGGGCGTCGCGCAGACCTTCAAGACGGCCAAGGGCGCGTTCCCCGCGCTCAAGGACATCGACCTAGGCATCGCCCAGGGCGAGTTCGTGGCGCTCATAGGCCACTCGGGCTGCGGCAAGAGCACGCTGCTGAACCTGATCGCGGGCCTCGCGGCGCCCACCAGCGGCGTGCTGCTGTGCGCCAACAAGGAGATCAAGGGCCCGGGGCCGGAGCGCGCCGTGGTGTTCCAGAACCATTCGCTGCTGCCCTGGCTCACGTGCGAGGGCAACATTCACCTGGCCGTGGAGCGCGTCTTTGGCGCCAGGGAGAGCAAGGCGCAGCTGCGCCAGCGCACCGAAGCCGCGCTGGCCCTGGTGGGCCTGGCGCACGCCGCGCACAAGCGCCCCGGCGAAATCTCCGGCGGCATGAAGCAGCGCGTGGGCATCGCGCGCGCGCTGTCGATGGAGCCGCAGGTGCTGCTGATGGACGAACCGTTCGGCGCGCTCGACGCGCTGACGCGCGCCAAGCTGCAGGACGAACTGCTCGACATCGTGGCGCGCACGCGCAGCACCGTGGTCATGGTGACGCACGACGTGGACGAGGCCGTGCTGCTGTCCGACAAGATCGTGATGCTGACCAACGGCCCCGGCGCCACCATCGGCGAGGTGCTGCACGTCGATCTGCCGCGCCCGCGCGAGCGCCTGGCGCTGGCCGAGGACGCGCGCTACGCGCACTGCCGCAAGGCGGTGATCGACTTCCTCTACACCCGGCAGGGGCATGTGGAAAAGGCTTGAACCCCCCCCTGAGTCGCCTTCGGCGCCTTCCCCCTCTCTCTACGCGCTACGCGCTCCGGGAGGGGGACGCCACCAGCGCGGCGGGGCGGCCCTTGCGCGGTGGCCCGCGCATGGGCCGCGCCGGTTTCATGGCCGTGGCGCCATGGATGAGTGGGCTTATGGCCCATGGCTATCGCGCTTTGCCGCAGAATCCGGCACCCACGTAGAAACACAGCCACCACCATGGGCATCAGCCACTACATCAAAGAAATCGGCCGGGGCACGCGCGGCGCCAAGGCGCTGGAGCGCGCCCAGGCCGCCGACCTGCTCGGCCAGGTCCTCGACGGCCAGGCCGGGGACCTCGAAACCGGCGCCTTCTGCGTGGCCATGCGCATCAAGGGCGAGACAGTGGAGGAAATGAGCGGCTTCCTCGACGCCGCCCTGGCGCGCGTGGCGCGCTTTCCCGCCACGCGGCGCCCGCTGGTCGTGCTGCCCAGCTACAACGGCGCGCGCAAGCTGCCGGTGCTCACGCCGCTGCTGGCCCTGCTGGTGGCGCGCGAGGGCCTGCCCGTGCTGCTGCACGGCATGCGCACCGAGGCGCGCCGCGTGCTGGCGCCGGATGTGCTGCAGGCGCTGGGCATTCCCGCGCTCGCCGCGCCTGAAGCCATGGCGGACGGCACGGTCGCGCACATCGCCACGGCGCGCCTGCACCCGGGCCTGGCGCGGCTGCTGGCAGTGCGCGAGGCCATCGGACTGCGCACGCCGGGGCACAGTCTGGTCAAGCTGCTGGCGCCCTGCGACGGCCCGGCACTGCTGGTGTCGAGCTACACCCACCCCGAATACATCCAGACCATGACCGGCACCCTGTCGGCCCTGGGCATGCACGCCCTGCTCTCGCGCGGGCTGGAGGGCGAGCCCGCCGCCGACCCGCGCCGCCAGCCGCGCTACGACGGCGTGCTGGCGGGCGTGCACCACGTCCTGGCCGAGCAGCAGGGCGGCACGGCCGCCGAGGTGCCGGGCCTGCCCGAGGCCATCGACGTGGACAGCACGGCGCGCTACACCCGCGCCGTGCTCGCGGGCGAGCTGCCCGTGCCCGAGGCGCTGGCGCGGCAGGTGGGCCACATCGCGCACCTGGCGCGGCGGATCGAGGCGGGCGGCGCATGAGCGCCGCGCCGGGCCGCCCTAAGCAAGCTCGCAGCGCAGCCCGAGAGGGCGAAGGTACACCAGCGAGCGCCCCGTCCACGCCCGCCACGCCGCCAGGGCGCTGCACCCTCGTGGGCGCCGGCCCGGGCGACCCCGAGCTGCTCACGCTGAAGGCGCTGAAGGCGCTGCAGGCGGCCACCATGGTGCTGGTGGACGACCTGGTGAGCGAGGCCATCGTGGCGCTGGCGCCGCCCGGCGCGCGCATCGTCCACGTGGGCAAGCGCGGCGGCTGCAAGAGCACGCCGCAGGCGCTGATCGAGCAGCTCATGCTCGACGCCGTGCGCGCGGGCGAGCACGTGGTGCGCCTCAAGGGCGGCGACCCGTTCATCTTCGGCCGCGGCGGCGAGGAGGTGGAGCACCTGCGCGCCGCCGGCGTGGCCGTGGAGGTGGTCAGCGGCATCACCGCCGCGATGGCCGGCATGGCGCTGCTCGGCGCGCCGCTGACGCACCGCGCGCACGCCCAGGGGGTGGTGTTCATCACCGGGCACGGCAAGACCGGCGGCCCGGACACCGACTGGCGCCTGCTGGCAGCCACAGCGCGCGACCTGCGCCTCACCCTGGTCATCTACATGGGCATGGCGGGCAGCGCGCACATCCAGCAGGAGCTGCTGCACGGCCTGCCCGGCGGCACGCCCGTGGCCGTGGTCCAGCACGTCAGCCTGCCGCACCAGCGGCATGCGGTGACCACGCTGGAGCAGCTGCACGCCACCATCGCGCGCGAAGGGCTGGGCAGCCCCTCGGTCATCGTCGTCGGCGACGTGGTGCGCGGCGTGCAGGCGCTGCAGAACTGAAACATGGCCCCCACGCTGCCTCGCTTCGCGTAGTTCGCTGCCCCCCGAGGGGGCGCTTTTGCATCTTGGGGCGGCCCGGCGATGAAAAAACTGTCGCCCCGGGGACAATTCTTTGGGGAAACCCCAGGGGCCGCCCGCGTCGGGACCTGGGAACAATGCGGCGCGCATCCCAGGGCGGCACGGTACAAGTCCCCCGGATGCGCCTTCCTCCGTCTGCCCAGGAAAGACCCGCATGCACCCCACCCCCGTCCGCCACCGCACCGGCGCGCCCGACACCGGCCGCCGCCACACCCTGCACCGCATCGCCGCGGGCGCCGCGGCGCTGGCCGCACCCGTGCTCGCCAGCGCCCAGGCGCGCGGCGCGTCCGCGCAGGGCGACATCCTGGTGGGGCGTTCGTCGGCGCTGTCCGGCCCCATGGCGCCGTTCCTGGACCCCATCCATACCGGGCAGGACGCCGCCATCGCCGATTTCAACGCCGCCGGCGGCGTGGCCGGGCGCAAGGTGCGGCTGGTGACATTGGACGACGGCTTCGAGCCCCAGCGCGCGCTGGCAAACGCCCACAAGCTGGTGGAGGACGAAGGCGTGGTGGCGCTGTTCGGCCAGGCCGGCACCTCGCAGGTGCTGGCGCTGCTGCCCTACCTGCCGCAGGCCAGGACGCCGCTGATCGCCGTCTACACCGGCAGCCCTGCGCTGCGCGCCGCGCGCAGCCCCTGGCTGTTCACCACCAACGCCAGCTACGCCGACGAACTGGCCAAGGTGGTGCGCAACCTGGTGTCGATCCAGAGCACGCGCATCGGCATCGCCTACGAGAACAACGACTTCGGCAAGCTCGCCCTGCCGCTGGCCGAGCAGGCCATCGCCGCCGAGGGCGCGACCCTGGTGGGCACGCACGCCCTCGACAGCAGCGGCAAGGACGCCGGGGAAGCCGCCAAGGCCCTGGCCGCGCTGCAGCCCCACGCCATGCTGATGGTCGCCGCCGGGCCGTCCGTGGTGGCCTACGTGCGCGCCCACCGCGCGCACCTGGGCGTGCCGCTGTACACGCTGTCGCTGGGCGCAGGCACGCAGGTGCTCAAGGCCCTGGGCAGCGACGCGCGCGGCCTGGCCGTGGCGCGCACCACGCCTTCGCCGCTGCGCGCCACCATGCAGGTCACGCGCGACTTCCAGGCCGCGATGAAGCAGCACGGCCTGGAGGTGAACTACGACCATTTCATCGGCTACCTCGACGCGCGCGTGCTGCTGGAGGGCCTGCGCGCCGCCGGCCCCGGCGTGACCGGCCCGGGCCTGGTGCAGGCCATGGAGGGGCTGAACCGGCTCGACCTGGGCGGCCACGCCTACCGCTTCAGCGCGCAGAACCACAACGGCTCCAATTACGTGGACATTGCGGTGATCGGCCCGAACGGCAACTACATGCGCTAGCGCCGCAGGGCCGCGCCCAGCGCCGTGGCGGCATCAACGACAATGCCGCCCGTGTCTTCCCTCCCCTTCTTCGACGCCGTCGTCATCGGTGCCGGCGCCGCCGGCCTGTTCTGTGCCGCCCAGGCGGGCCAACGCGGGCTGCGGGTGCTGCTGATCGACCACGCCACGCAGGTGGCCGAGAAGATCCGCATCTCCGGCGGCGGGCGCTGCAACTTCACCAACCGCGACCTGGACGTGCGCGCCCCCCACCGGCACTACGTGGGCCAGAACCCGCAGTTCGCGCGCTCGGCGCTCTCGCGCTTCACGCCGCAGGACTTCATCGCGCTGGTGGACAAACACGGCATCGGCCACCACGAAAAGCACAAGGGCCAGCTGTTTTGCGACCGCTCGGCCGAGGACATCATCGCCATGCTGCTGGCCGAATGCGCCGCCGGGCGCGTGCAGCACTGGCAGCCGTGCAGCGTGAAAAATGTGGTGTTCTCGGCCTCCAGCCCATACAGGGAAAGCGCTGGCAGCTATCAAATCGATACCGATCGCGGCCCGGTCGCGGCGCGCAGCCTGGTCATCGCCACGGGCGGGCTGTCAATCCCGAAGATCGGCGCGAGCGACCTGGGCTACCGGCTGGCGCGCCAGTTCGGCCTGCCGCTGGTGGCGCAGCGCCCGGGCCTGGTGCCGCTGACCTTCAACGGCGACGCCTGGGCCCCCTACGCGCAACTGGCGGGCCTGGCGCTGCCAGTCGAAATCAGCACAGGCCACCATGAAGGCCCCCACGCTCCGCCGCTGCGCGGGTCGCTGCCCCCCGAGGGGGCCGCTTTTGCCTTGGGGCGGCCCGGCGGCAAAAGGAAGGAGCGCACGGCCTTCCACGAGGACCTGCTGTTCACCCACCGGGGCCTGTCCGGCCCCGCCGTGCTGCAGATTTCGAGCTACTGGCAGCCGGGCCAGCCGCTGTCCATCGACCTGGCGCCGGGCGTGGACCTGCCCGCCGCGCTGCTGCAGGCCAAGGCGCGCTCGCGCAAGCGGATCGCCAACGAACTCGCCGCCCTCGTGCCCGGCCGCCTGGCCGACGCCTGGGCCGCGCAGGATGCGCAGTGGCAGCGCCCCATCAACGAGGCCAGCGACAAGGCACTGCACCTGCTGGCCGCGCGCCTGGCGCGCTGGGAGCTGGTGCCCACGGGCACCGAGGGCTACAGGAAAGCCGAGGTGACGCTGGGCGGCGTGGACACGCGCGCGCTCTCGCAGCAGACCATGGAGGCCAAGGCACAGCCCGGCCTGTACTGCATCGGCGAGGTGGTGGACATCACCGGCTGGCTGGGCGGCTACAACTTCCAGTGGGCCTGGGCCAGCGCCCACGCCTGCGCGCAGGCGCTGCCCGGCTAGACGGCCACGATCTCCACGCGGTTGCGCCCATTGGCCTTGGCGGCGTAGAGCGCGGCGTCGGCACGCGCGATCATGGCGTCGATCGGGCCATCGCCGGCGAACCATTCGGTCAGCCCCGCGCTGACCGTGAAGGAGGGCAGGGAAGTGCCATCGACGTTGGCCGCTTCGTCCAGGATGCGCCGCACCGCCTGCAAGGCCACGTGCAGCGGCGTCTGCGGCATCACGATGACGAATTCTTCCCCACCGAAGCGGGCCACGACGTCGTAGGGCCGCACCAGGTTCTCCAGGCGGCGGCACAGGTGCACGAGCACCCGGTCGCCCACGAGGTGGCCGTGCCCGTCATTGATGCGCTTGAAGTGGTCCACGTCCAGCATGGCCACGCTGAAGGTCTGGCCAGTGCGGGCGCTGCGCGCGTGCTCGCACTCCAGGCACTCCATCAGTGCCTTGCGGTTGAGCGTGCCGGTCAGCGGATCGCGGATCGCCTGGTTCTCGATCCAGGTGCGCACGTAGTCCGAGGCCATGGTGGCGAAGCCGATGACGAGCATCAGGTTGCAGATGGTGAAGCTGCCGGTGTAGATGATCTGGATCACGTCCTGGGTCAGCAGGCCGCTGTCGCCCTGGGGCAAGGCGGCGGCGTGCAGCGCCCGCGTGCCGTAGACCAGGGCCAGGGCCGCGAGCCAGGACGTGGTCAGCGTGATGCCGAGCGACTTGGCGAAGCGGTCGGCCTGCGGATGGCGCAGCAGGACGACGGCGTGGTAGGCGCTGATGAACGCGCACAACCCGGCGACGATGACCACCCGCAGGCGAAAGCTCTCCTCGCCATAGACGAACCAGGTCGCCGCGGCGATGGCCAGCGCCCCGGCGGCCAGCCAGGATTTCCAGCGCATGCGCTCGCCGAAGTGCCGGTGCGTTCCAGCCAGCCACACGATGTACGCCAGCACCAGGGCGCTGTTGCCCAGCGTGACCGAGGCCAGCGGCGAGATCCAGTCACGCAGGCCCAGCAACAGCAGTGCCAGGAACACCAGCCACGCGCCCGCAACCCAGGTGCGCAGTCCCGGCACGGGCAGCGGCGTGGCGCGCGCCAGCAGGGTCAGCACGATGGCCATCAGGCCGCTCGTGATGCTGCCGATCAGCACCGTGGTGCGTGGGTCCATGGCGTAGATGGTCATAGGCGCCGCAGTATCGCAAATCCGCCGCTTTGTAAGCATGCGCATAAGCGTGCTTGATATTTGGCAGGCGCGAGATATAATCTTCGGTTTTGCTGGCATGCCCCGTCGGCCAAATACTAGTTAAAGACGGGGACAACCGCCTGGCATGGCTCTCGGGCCCGATCTTCCCGGAAACCCTCTGCAGGCACACTTTGGAACACAATCGCCAATGACCACCATCCGTGTAAAAGAGAACGAACCCTTTGACGTGGCCCTGCGCCGCTTCAAGCGCACCATCGAGAAGCTGGGCCTGCTGACCGACCTGCGCGCCCGCGAGTTCTACGAGAAGCCCACTGCCGAGCGCAAGCGCAAGAAGGCTGCCGCCGTCAAGCGCCACTACAAGCGCGTGCGCAGCATGCAGCTGCCCAAGAAGCTGTACTGATCAGCGCACAGCCTTCTCGAAAACCCGCGCTAGGGACGCCAAGCGCGGGTTTTTTGTTTTTCGACATGGAGAGAACGACATGGGACTCAAGGACCAGATCACCGAAGACATGAAGACCGCCATGCGCGCCAAGGACAGCGAGCGCCTGGGCACCATCCGCCTGCTGCAGGCGGCCATGAAGCAAAAGGAAGTCGATGAACGCATCACGCTGGACGACGCGGCCATCGTCGCCATCGTGGACAAGCTCATCAAGCAGCGCAAGGACAGCATCACCGCCTTCGAGGGCGCGGGCCGCCAGGACCTGGCCGACAAGGAAAAGGCCGAACTGGCCGTGCTGCAGGCCTACCTGCCCGCGCGCATGTCCGAGGCCGAGATCCTCGACGCCGTGAAAGCCATCGTGGCCGAAGTAGGCGCCGCCGGCCCCGGCGACATGGGCAAGGTCATGGGCGTGGTCAAGGCCCGCCTGGCGGGCAAGGCCGACATGGGCCAGGTCTCGGCCGCCGTGAAGGCAGCGCTGGCGGGCTGAGCTTTCGCGCCGCTATCAAACCCATAGCTTCCAGCGCTTGCCCCATAAGCGCTGGAGGCTTTTTTAGCCTGCCGCAGACTCCGCATGGGCGCGCGGATCGGGCAAAGCGCCCCCTGCCGCCCAGCGCTCCAGTGCCGGCACCGGCAAAGGGCGGCTGAAATGGAAGCCCTGCAGTTCATCGCATCCCAGGGCTGTCAGCACCCGGCCCGTGGCAACGTCTTCCACGCCCTCGGCCACCAGTTTCAGCCCCATTGATGCCCCAAGCGCGATGATGGCGCGCGTGATGGCCATGTCCGCCGGATTGGTGAGCAGTTCGCGCACGAAGGAACGGTCGATCTTGAGCTTGTCGATGTCGAAGCGCTTGAGGTAGGCCAGGCTGGAATAGCCGGTGCCAAAGTCGTCGATCGACAGATGCACCCCCAGCGCCTTGAGTGCCGCCAGTTGCTGCTGTGCCGCGTGGGCGTTGTCCATGAGCTGCGACTCCGTGATCTCCAGCTCCAGGGCTGACGCCGGCATGCCCAGGCGCTTGAGTACGGCCTGAACGTCGGGCACCAGTTGCGGATCCGCCAGTTGCGCGGCCGAGAGGTTGACCGACATGACCGTACGCCCCAGGGCCTGCGCCCCGGCGCCGGTATCCTGGCGCCAGCGCATCCACTGCGCACAGGCCTCCTGGAGTACCCAGGCGCCGATGCCACGGATCAGCCCGGCCTCTTCCGCGATATGAATGAACTCCGACGGCGGCACCATGCCGAGCGTGGGATGCGTCCAGCGCAGCAGGGCCTCCAGCCCCACCAGCTGCCCGTTTTGCGCCCGCACCCGCGGCTGGTAGTGCAGCGAGAATTCATTGCGCTCCAGCGCGCGGCGCAGGTACTGCTCCAGGCTCTGGCGCGCCAGGGCGCGCTGGTCGGTCTGCGCGGAATAGAAGCAAGCCATATCGCGCCCGGTGGTCTTGGCTTCGTACATGGCAGCGTCGGCGCGGCGCATCAACTCCTCCAGTTCCTGCCCATCCTCGGGATACAGGGCCATGCCCACGCTGCACGACACATGCAACTCATGCCCCTCCACCAGATGCGCCTGGCGGATCAGCGGGATCAGGCGCTGCTCCACCAGTTGCTGCACGTCCTCACGCCCCGCCACGCCCTGCATCACCACCACGAACTCATCACCGCCCAGCCGGCTCACCGTGTCCTGGCCACGCACGGATTGCGTCAGCCGTGCTGCCACCGAGCGCAACAGCCCATCGCCAATATGGTGGCCCAGCGTGTCGTTGATGCTCTTGAAGCGGTCCAGATCGATGAACAGCACCGCCACCCGCCCGCTGGCAGCCCGGGCCTGGGCCAGCGCCGCCTGCAAACGCTGCTCGCACAGCGAACGGTTGGGCAGTTCGGTCAACACATCATGGTGGGCCAGAAAACGGATGCGTTCCTCGTTGAGTTTGCGGTCCGTAATGTCAATGGCAATGCCAATGTGGTTGGCCACAGCGCCCCCCTTGCCGCCTTCACGTACGGCGGACACCATGAGCCACGCCGGGTAGGTCTCTCCCGAGCGGCGGCGAAAGCGCACCTCGCCCTGCCAGGACTCGCGCTCGCGCATGGTGTCCCAGATGCGCTCGCACAGCGGGGCATCGCCGCCGTCCTCGTCCAGCAGCAGCGCCAGCCTCTCGCCCAGCAATTCATAGAAGTCGTAGTGCGTGCTGCGGCAAAACGCCTTGTTCACGCTGATGATGTGCAGATCCGGCCCCATGATGATAATGCCCTCGGAAGAGGCCTCGAACACCTTGGCCCACAGCTCCAGCCGCCGCTCCATCACCTTGAGCACATTGATCGGCGTGAAGGCCGTAAGCATCGCATCGCGCCCCTGAAAGCGCAGCCGCCGCGCCGACAGCACCGCCCACAGCGGCTCGCCGCCGCCTTTCCAGCGCACCTCGAACTCGTCCACCACATCGTGGTCCGCCAGGCGCTGGAAAAAGCGCGCCCGCACGCCAGGCTCCAGCCCCTGCCGCCATGGGTCGCGCGCCACGCCGTTGAGCCACGGGCGCGCCGGCGCATTGGCATGCAGCACCTCGTGTTCTGGAATCGAAGTCACCACCATGGGAATAGGCAGCGCCTCCACCAGTTCGCGCTGCGCCTGAGCGGCCCGGGCGCTGGCCGCCAGTTCCTGCTGCTGCAGGCGTTCGCGGTCGAGCTGGGCCAGCATTTCATTGAACGCCGTCACCAGGCGGCCGATCTCGTCGCGGCTGCTCCAGACCGCGCGCAAGCGATGGTCGCCGCTGCGCCGCGCCTCGTCCGCCACCCGGGCCAATTGCTGCAGTGGCTTGGCAATCTGCCGCGCCACCAGCGTCACCAGGCTCAAGATGCAGCCGAGCAACAGCATCGCCGTGCCCATATGCAGCCACATGCGGTGGAACTGCACGTCCACCCGGTTGTCCAGCAGGCGGTGCATCTGCACCGTGGCCACATTCCAGGCATCGCGCAGCGCCACCAGCACCTGCTCGCTGCGCAGTCCCACGGCCGCCAGATCCGTTGGCGCACCGCCCGCTGCGATGGCCTGCAACTGGCGCAACAGCTCCGTGATACTGGCGCGCAAGGCCTCGCGCTGCGTGCCCAGGGCCTCCCGCAGCGCCGCATTGCCAGCGATGAACGCTTGGCCGTGATCCGACTCGATACCCTGCAGCGCAGCATCCATGCGTCCCACCAGCGTCAACAACTGCGCCGGGCCGCCGGGCCCCTGGGCGTGCGCGCCACTGCGCAGGAACTGCTGGGTTTCGTGCAGCACCTGCAACAGCTCGGGGTAGCGCAAGATCATCAGCGACATGACGTAGTAGCTGTCCAGGTCAGGATCAAGGATCAGGTTGGATTGGTTGCCCACCGTCGTCAGCAGCTCCCGCCCCTCACGCAGCAGCTGTTGCTGCCCCCCGGCACCGGCAGGCGCATCGCCCAGCGCGGCCAGCGTGGCCTGGAAGGGTTCGCTCATGGAAGCGCTGCTCAATACCGCGTCGTGCTCGGCCCGCACCGCCTCCAGCCGCGCAAGCAGCGGCCGCGCGGAAACGGCCGGTGCCTGCGGCGCAAACGCCCCCAGCAGGCCATCGCGCACCACCTCTACATACTCGGTTCCCACCATTTCCTTGCGGGCAAAGTTGATCGCCAGGTACTTCTCATGGATCAGAATGCCCGACACATAGATCACTGCGGTGAGGTCGAGCAGATAGATCAGCATGAGCTTGCGCCCCACGCTGAGCCGGCCCAGCCAGCCGGAAACACGATGCATGAATGCCATGGCGGTGCGGCATCGCGGCGGATGCCTCTTGGTTGTCAATACGACAATCGCTAGCAAGTTCTACGCCACACGCACCAAACCAGGGCGCCCGCAAACCAGCGCCACGGCACGCTTGCCAATGACCGCAAGCGCTCCCTATCGGGCCGACCCCCAGCGCTGCACCAGCCAGCCGTGGCTGCTGACCAGCACCACGCCCGCCAGCACCAGCACCGCCCCGGCCAGGAAGCCCGGCGCGATGGGCTCGTCCAGCAGCCACGCCCCCAGCGCCACGCCAAGCAGCGGCGTAAGGAACGAGAACACCCCCAGCCGCGAGGCCAGGTAGGTGCGCAGCAGCCAGAACCACAGCAGGAAGCTGGCGAACGACACCACCACCGACTGGAACGCCAGGCTGGCCCACACCGCCTGCGTGCCACGGAAGGCGCCGACATGCCCCGCGCCCCAGGCCAGCGGCAGCAGCAGCGCAAAGCCCACCACCAACTGGTACAGCAGGGTTTGCGACGCCGGCAGGCTGCTCAGCCGCGTGACGCGGATCAGCACCGTGGTGGCGCCCCACGCCGCCCCGGCCAGCAACCCGAGCAGGTCGCCCCACAGCATGCGCTGCCAGTCCGGCCCCGCGCCCTGGGTGCCGCGCAGGAAGAACGCCACCACGATGCCCGCGAAGGCCAGCGCGATGCCCGCCCACTGCAGCGGCGCCAGCCGCTCCGCCGGCAGCCGCCAGTGCAGCCCCAGCGCGGCGAAGATGGGCGCGGTGTAGAGGAACACCACCATGTGCGCCGCCGAGGTGTAGCGCAGCCCCTCGCCCGCCAGCAAAAACTCCAGCGCGAACAGCGCCCCCGCCGCCACGCCCGGCTGCCACACGCCGTGGGCCAGCGTCAGGCGCTCGCGCCGCCAGGCCATCCACAGCCCCACCAGCAACGCGGCCACGCCCGAGCGCACCGCGATCTGCAGCAGCGGCGCGCAGTCCTGCGCGGTGGCCTTGAGGGCGATCTGCTGCGCGCTCCAGATGAGGCACAGCACCACCATCAGGCCCACGGCGCGGGTATCGAGGGCATTGCGGGTATCCATGGCGTATCGGCTTCGTCGATGAAAGCGCGCATTGTGGGGCCGTCCGCGGGCCGCCGCATGACGCCGGGCCGACACGGGGCGGATTGCCGCGCGCGGCGTTCTCCTGAAGAATCGCCTCCTTTGCCCACCCAGGAGCCCCATGCCCCGCACCTACCAGATCGCCGTGATCGCCGGAGACGGCATCGGCCGCGAAGTCATGCCCGAAGGCCTGCGCGCCGTGCAGGCCGCCGCCCGGCGCTTCGGCCTGCCGCTCGAATTCCATGCCTTCGACTGGGCCCACTGCGACTACTACGCACAGCACGGGAAAATGATGCCCGACGACTGGAAGGCGCAATTGCAGGGCATGGACGCGATCTTCTTCGGCGCCGTGGGCTGGCCCGCCACCGTGCCCGACCACGTGTCGCTGTGGGGCTCGCTGCTCAAATTCCGCCGCGAGTTCGACCAGTACATCAACCTGCGCCCCGTGCGCCTGTTCGAGGGCGTGCCCTGCCCGCTGGCCGGCCGCCAGCCCGGCGACATCGACTACGTGGTGGTGCGCGAGAACACCGAGGGCGAGTACACGTCGCTGGGCGGCATCATGTACGAGGGCACGGATCGCGAGATCGTGATCCAGGAATCGGTCTACTCGCGCAAGGGCGCGGAGCGCCTGCTGAAGTTCGCCTTCGACTTGGCGCAGAGCCGCCCGCGCAGGCACGTGACCCTGGCCACCAAGAGCAACGGCATCGCCATCAGCATGCCCTGGTGGGACCAGCGCGCCGAAGAGGTGGCGCAAAAGTACCCGGATGTGGCGCTGGACAAGCAGCACATCGACATCCTCACGGCGCGCTTCGTGCTGCAGCCGGGCCGCTTCGACGTGGTGGCGGCTACCAACCTGTTCGGCGACATCCTCTCGGACCTGGGCCCGGCCACCACCGGCACCATCGGCCTGGCGCCCTCGGCCAACCTGAACCCCGAGCGTGCCTTCCCCAGCCTGTTCGAGCCCGTGCACGGCTCGGCGCCCGACATCTACGGGCGCAACATCGCCAACCCTATCGCCATGGTCTGGTCGGGCGCGCTGATGCTGGACTTCCTCACCCACGGCGAGGGCCCCGGCCGCCAGGCGCACGATGCCATCGTGGCAGCGGTCGAGGCCGTGCTGCGCACCGGCCCGCGCACGCCGGACCTGGGCGGCACGGCCAGCACCACCGAAGTGGGCCAGGCCATCGCCGCCTGCATTGCCCAGGGGTGAAGCGGCGCGAATGCTCTTTTTTCAGGAGCTGTTAGCGCTTTCTACACAAGGGCTGAAAGGCTTTTTGGCTTAAACCCACCCCAGCCGCATGTGGAGGGGCCAGGTCACCCGCTTCCGCTCGGCGGCATCGCCCCACAGCGCGGCGCATTCGTCCGCGAAGGCAGCCAGCAGCGCCTCCTTCCCCGCCTGGCGCGCGTTCTTCACTGCCGACCAGGTGGCGACGTAGCCCAGGAACCGGCCCAGGTTCCACATCTGTTCGATGGCGAGCGCCGGTGCCGGGCGCTCCGCGAAGGGAAAGTCCATGCCGGCGTAGCCGGCGTCCACGAGCCTGCGCTCAGGCGGCCAGAAGGGGCCGATGTCCTCCGCGTAGAAACGCTGGAAACGCTCGCCCAGGGCGCCTTCCAACGCCAGCACGCCATAGCTGATGAGCGCCACCACGGCGCCCTGGTGCGCAACGCGCCGCACCTCGGCGTAGAACGCGGGCAGGTCGAACCAGTGCGCCGCCTGGGCCGCGGTGATGGCGCTTGCCACCCCGTCGGCGAAGGGCAGCTTCTCGGCCGGCGCCACGGCGTAGGCCACGCCGGAGGCGGCCCTGGCGTGCGCGATCTGGTCCGCGCTGGGGTCGATGCCCGCCACCTGCGCGAAGTGCCGGGCCAGCAGCGTGGTCAGTTGCCCATTGCCGCAGCCCACGTCCACCGCCAGCCGGGTGGCGGGCGCGGCCGCCGCGAGGAACGCCGCCAGGGCCTCGGGGTACTCGGGCCGGTACTGCGCGTACGACTGCCCGCCTTGGTCGAACCAGTTTCTCTTTTCCATCATGGCCGCGGATTCCTTCTGGGAACGTGCTTTGTACATCCAATAACACCATCGCCCTCCCCGCCCGCCCCCCAGCCGATACACTGCGGCGCTTTCCCTGACAGCAGAGCTTCACGCCATGCGCCTGGCCTTCCCGTTGCGCCCCCTGGTGCTTTCCAGCCTTCTCGGCCTTGCCGCCTGCGGCAGCAACCCGCCGGCACCACCGCCTCCGGCGGCGCAGGCCGGGCCCGCCGCCGCCACGCCAACGCCAGCGGCGGCGCCCGTCAAGGTGGGCGTGGCCCTGGGCGGCGGCGCAGCCAAGGGGTTCGCCCATATCGGCGTCATCAAGATGCTGGAGGCCAACGGCTTTGTCCCCGCCGTGGTGGCGGGCACCAGCGCGGGCAGCGTGGTGGGCGCGCTGTACGCCAGCGGCATGAATGCCTTCGAGCTGCAGGAAAAAGCCGTGGCGCTGGACGAAGCCAAGATCCGCGACCTGCAGCTGTCTTCCGGCGGGCTGGTGCAAGGCCAGAAGCTGGAGGACTACGTGAACGAGCAGGTGCGCCGCAAGCCCCTGGAGCAGTTGCCCCGGCCTTTCGTGGCCGTGGCCACGCGGCTGGAGGACGGCGAGCGCACGGTGTTCGCGCGCGGCAACACGGGCCAGGCGGTGCGCGCGTCGAGCAGCGTGCCGGGGGTGTTCCAGCCGGTGGCCATCGGCAAGCACCATTTCGTCGATGGCGGCATCGTCAGCCCCGTGCCGGTGGACGCCGCGCGCCAGCTCGGCGCCGACGTGGTGATTGCCGTGGACATCTCCAACAAGGCCCGGGGCCAGGCGCCCGGGCACCTGCTGGGCGCGCTGGGCCAGTCGATCGCCATCATGGGCCAGAAGCTCGGCCAGGCCGAGCTGGCGCGGGCCGACGTGGTGATCCGCCCGCAGGTGCTGGACATCGGCCCGGCCGACTTCAGCCAGCGCGCCCAGGCCATCGTGGAGGGCGAGAAGGCCGCCCTGGCGGCGATGCCGCAGATCCGCGCGCGCATCGCGCAGTTGCAGGCCGAGCGCGCGCAGGCCGCCCGGCACGCGGCGCAGCAGGCCCAGCAGCAAGCCACCCTGGCACGCCAGCAGGAAGCCCAGGCGCGCCACCAGGCCTGCCTGGACAACCGCTCGCGCCTGCAAAAGCTCGCCAGCATGGCCGGGCTGGACGACTCCTGCGCAGCGCCGTGACGCTGGCGCCCCAAGAAAGCCGTACAAGATGACCACCCCCTCCTCCTGGCTGCTGACGCAAGCCCGCCGCACCAGCCGCAACCGCTGCATCGTCGCCGCGCTGGTCCTGGCCTGCGTGGCGGGCTGGCTCGGCACCCAGGCGCCCTACCTGCGCGAATTCTTCCGCGGCCCCACCACGGTGACGGCCCAGCGCCTGGACACGCTGTCGGCCAGCGACGCCAAGGCGCCCCGCTGGGTGCGCGTGCGCGCCGATGAGATGCTGGACACGGGCATTGAGGAGATCACGGTACGCAAGAAGCGCGGGGTGGAGACGGGGCGCAGCATTTCGGGCCACTACTTCGCCGCGCGCCTGGACGGCCGGCTCGTGCTGGTGAAGGCGCACGGCGACAGCGCCCCCGGCAAGGATCTGGTGGGCGAGGTTCGGCCCCTGCCCGCCGACGTGGCGCAGCGCCTGTTCGCCGCCCCCGGCGCGCAGAAGATGCGCCCGCACTTCCTGCCGCTGCTGCTGGACCTGCGCGACTTCCGCACCGAGGGCTGGTGGCTGCTCGGCCTGGCGGGCGCGCTGGTGCTGGCGGCGGGCGGCTGGGGCCTGGTGGCCCTGGGCCGCATGCGTAACCCGCAGACCCACCCGGCCGTTGCGCGCGCCAGCCAGTGGGGGCGGCTGCATGCGGTCACGCGCATCCTCGACCAGGAGCTGCGCGCGCCCGAGGCGCAGAAGATCGGCGGCTGGACGCTGACGGCCAACCACCTGCTGCGCAGGCAGTGGCTGAACCTGGACCTGTACAACCTCAACGAGCTGCTGTGGGCGCACCCGCAGGTGACGAAGAAGAAGCTGTACTACGTGATCCCGGCGGGCGAGACGCACGCGCTGGTGCTCAAGTGGCGCGACGCCAGCGTCACGCTCCAGGGCAAGGAGGACGCGGTGGCCACGGCCTTCGCCCACATCGCCACGCACCAGCCCTGGATCTTGCTGGGCTGGAACGAGGGCTACGAGAAGCTCTACGGCCGCCAGCGCATGCAGATGGCGCGCGACGTGCAGAAGAACCGCCAGCGCTGGCAGGCGGCGCAGGCCGGGAAATGAAACACCCCCTGAGTCGCCTTCGGCGCCTTCCCCCTCTCTCACGCTGCGCGTGGGAGGGGGACGCAGCCAGCGGCCTGGCAAAGCCAGCTCCGCGGCTGCCTGGCCTGGGCCGTGTCAGTTTCATGTGCAGCGCCATGGATAGCTGATTCGCTCCGTTTTCAAGAGCTGCTCGCGCTTGCTCAGCAAAGGCTGGAGGCCAAAAACCCTCTTAACTCCCAGCCACCTTCATGCGGTTGATGAGCACCGAGCCCACCGTCTTGGCGCCGTAGCCGTAGGCGTCCGCTCCCACGGCCTCGATGCCCTTGAACATGGTCTTGAGGTTGCCGGCGATGGTGATCTCGTGCACCGGGAAGGCGATCTCGCCGTTCTCCACCCAGAAGCCGCTGACGCCGCGCGAGTAGTCGCCGGTCACGTAGTTTACGCCCTGCCCCATCAGCTCGATGACGAACAGGCCCGTGCCGAGCTTGCGCAGCATTTCCGGCAGGTCGTCCCCAGGCCGGGTGCGGCGCGAGGTCAGCGCCAGGTTGTGCGAGCCACCGGCGTTGCCCGTGGTGCGCATGCCGAGTTTGCGCGCCGAGTAGCTCGACAGAAAGTAGCCCTGCACGCGCCCGCCCTCGACCACCTGGCGCTCCTGCACGCGCACGCCCTCTTCGTCGAACGGCGAGCTGCCCTTGCCGCCTGGAATGAACGGGTCTTCGGAAATGTCGATGTGCTTGGGGAAGACCTGGTTGCCCAGCGCATCGAGCAGGAAGCTGCTCTTGCGGTACAGCGCGCCGCCGCTCACCGCCTGCACGAAGCTGCCCAGCAGCCCCGCCGCCAGCGGCGACTCGAACAGCACCGGGCATTCGGTGGTGGGAATCTTGCGGCTGCCCAGGCGGCTGAGCGCGCGCTGCGCGGCGTAGCGGCCCACGGCCTCGGGCGCGGCCAGGTCGGCGGCGTTGCGCTGGGAGCTGTACCAGGCGTCGCGCTGCATCTCGCCGTGGCGCCCCGGCAGCGAGGCGATGGGCGCCACCGAGATGCTGTGGCGCGAGCTGGCGTAGCCGCCGCGAAAGCCGTGCGTGTGGGCGCTGAAGAAGTGGCTCTGCTGCGCCGACACGCCCGCGCCCTCGCTGTTGGTGATGCGCTTGTGCGTGGCCAGCGCCGCCTGCTCGCATTCCAGCGCCAGGCGCGCGGCCTCCTCGCTGGTGATGGCCCAGGGGTGGAAAAGCTGCAGGTCGCGGTGGGTCTCGGGCGGGGCGATGTCGGCGGCGTCGGGCAGGCCCGCCACCGGGTCCTCGGCGGTGAAACGCGCGATGTCGTAGGCGGCCTGCACGGTCTGCTCGATGGCCGCGCTGGAAAAGTCGGACGTGCTGGCGTTGCCCCGGCGCTGGCCCAGGTAGACCGTGACGCCCAGGGACTTGTCGCGGTTGCGCTCCACCGTCTCCAGCTCGCCCTTGCGCACGTTGACGGACAGGCCGCAGCCCTCCGAGGCCTCGGCCCCCGCGTTCGTGGCACCCAGCTTCTTGGCGTGGCGCAGGGCCTGGTCCACCAGGTCGGCGAAGTGGTCTTGGGTGTAGCTGAAGCCGCTTTCGGGCAGGGAGGCATCGGCGCGCGCGGCGCGGGAACGGGAGGTTTTCATAGCGGCGGCTATGATACTTGCCGCTTCATTGGCGCTTCGGGCCGCCCTTCCGCCGCGCCCCCTTCTCCCCCTGCTCCACCATGTCACGCAAACCCAAAAAAGGCTATTACGTGAAAGGCCGCTTCGTTGCCGAAGGCAGCGACCTGGACCTCGAACTCAAGGCCCAACTCAAAGGCACCCCGGACGCCAGCAAGACCGACCTCAAGCGCGAAAGCGAGGCGCTGCAGGCGCTGGGCAATGCGCTGCTGACGCTGCGCGCCGACCTGTTCGCGCGCCTGCAGCTGCCCGAAAAGCTGCAGGAGGCGCTGCAGGAGGCCAAGCGCATCACCAACTTCGAGGGCAAGCGCCGCCAGATGCAGTTCATCGGCAAGCTGATGCGCAAGCTGGATGAGGACGAAGTCGCCGCCATCGAGGCCGCGCTGGACGAGCAGCAAAGCGGCTCGGCCGCCGAGAAGCTGGCGCTGCACCAGGCCGAGCACTGGCGCGACCGGCTCATCGCCAGCGACGACGCGCTGGCCGCCTGGCTTGCCGACTACCCCGGCACCGACACGCAGCAGATCCGCGCGCTGGTCCGCCAGGCGCGCAAGGATGCGCCCCCGGCCCACGACGCCCAGGAGGCCGAATCGCAGGGCCTGGCACCGCGCAAGGGCCGCGCCTACCGCGAGCTGTTCCAGCTCGTGCGCGCGCAGATGGACAGCGCCCAGGCGGCGGCCGACAATGCCCCTCCATCCCCCGAAGATGAGGAGCACGGCCATGCCTAACACCCCGCAGTACGCGCCGGTCAAGATCGGCATCGTCTCCATCAGCGACCGCGCCAGCAGCGGCACCTATGAGGACAAGGGCCTGCCCGCGCTGCACGACTGGCTCAAGCGCGCGCTGCACAACCCGCTGCAGTTCGAGCCGCGCCTGATCCCGGACGAGCAGGCGCGCATCAGCGCCACGCTGATCGAGCTGGTGGATGCCGGCTGCAGCCTGGTGCTGACCACCGGCGGCACGGGCCCGGCGCCGCGCGACGTGACGCCCGAGGCCACGCTGGCCGTGGCGGACAAGGAAATGCCGGGCTTTGGCGAGCAGATGCGCCAGATCTCGCTGGCGTTCGTGCCCACGGCCATCCTCTCGCGCCAGGTGGCGGTGATCCGGGGGCAGAGCCTGATCATCAACCTGCCCGGCCAGCCCAAGGCCATCGCCGAAACGCTGGAAGGTCTGAAGGACGACAGCGGCGCGCAGCGCGTGCCCGGCATCTTCGCGGCCGTGCCGTACTGCATCGACCTGATCGGCGGCCCCTACCTGGAAACGCGCCCCGAGGTCTGCAAGGCGTTCCGGCCCAAGAGCGCCGTACGTCCCCGCTGAAGCACTGGGCAAGTGTGAACGAATCCGCCACGCCCGCCGCGCCCCAGGGCGGCGGGGCCCTCCTGGCGGGCCTGGCGATTGCCGGGCTGCTGGTGCCCGAGGCCGTGGCCTACGCGGCCATCGCCGGCGTGCCGCCGGCGCACGCCCTGGCGGCAGCGCTCGCGGGGCTGCTCGTCTACCCCTTCATCGGCACGAGCCGCTTCGCCACCCTGTCGGCCACCTCGTCGGCGGCGGCCATCTTCGCCTCGGTGGTGGCGGCCAATGGCGCCGCCAGCGCCTTCGCGCTGGTCGGCATCACCGGCGGGCTGTTCGTCATCGCCGCGCTGGCCCGGGCTCACTTCCTGGCGGCCTTCGTCTCGCGCCCGGTGCTGCGCGGATTCGCCTGGGCGCTCGCGGCCACCATCGTCATCAAGCAGTTGCCCGGCCTCACCGGCGTGCCCGCCAGCAGCGCGCACACGCTGCCCCTGCTGTGGGAATGGCTGGGCCGCCTGCCTGCGCTGCACGGGGCGGCCACGGCCCTGGGCGCGGGCGCGCTGGCCCTGTGGCTGGCGCTGCACCGCCTGCAGGCGCGCCATGCCTGGGTCCAGCCCTCGGTGCTGGTCCTGGCGCTGGGCATCGGGCTGTCCGCCACGCAGCCGCTGGCGGCGCAGGGGGTGGCGCTGGTCGGCTCCGTCACCCTGCAGGGCCTGCGGCTGGGCTGGCCACAGCTGGACTGGGACAGCTGGGTGCGCGCCCTGCAGGTGGCGCCCGCGCTGCTGATGATCCTGTTCGCCGAGTCCTGGGGCTCGGCACGCTCGCTGGCGCTGCAGGCGGGCGACCCCATCGACGCCCGGCGCGAAATGCTGGCGCTGGGCGCCGCCAACATCGGCAGCAGCCTGCTGCAGGGCCTGCCCGTGGGCGCGGGTTTCTCCGCCTCGTCGGCCAACTACGAGGCCGGGGGGCGCAGCCGCTGGACCGGCCTCGTGGCGGCCGCTGCCATCGCCCTGCTGCTGGGGCTGGCGCAGGATGCCCTGGCGCTGCTGCCCCTGCCAGTGCTGTGCGCGGTGGTGGCCGGCATCGTCTCGCACAAGCTGGGGCCGCGCCCACTGTGGGCCACGCTGCGCTGGAACGGCGACGCCTGGATGGCGCTGGCCGCCGCCGCCGGGGTGCTGGCGCTGGGGGTGCTGTTCGGCATGCTGCTGGCCGTGGGCCTGTCGCTGCTGCTGGCGCTGCGGCGCTTCGCGCAGCCGGCCTCCAGCGAACTGGGCCGCCTGCCCGGGACGCGCGACTTCGTCGCCCTGCGGCTGCACCCGCAGGCCGGGCGCACGCCGGGCGTGCTGGTGCTGCGCCCGGACGGGCCCATGTTCTTCGCCAATGCCGAGGCCATGGCGCACACCGTGGCCGCGCGTGCCAGCGCCCCCGGCCTGCATGCCGTGGTGCTGAGCGTGGAATCCAGCGACGACATGGACGTGACCACGCTCGAAGCCGTGCAGGAGCTGCACGCCCACCTGGCGCGCCGCGGCGTGGCGCTGCTGCTGGCACGGGTCAAGGACCACCCGCGGGCGGCGCTGCAGCGCGCCGGCCTGGCGCACATCGCCACGTTCTGGAGCGTGGACGACGCGGTCTGCGCGGCACAGGCGCCGGCCATACCCGAGCAGCCCGCTGCGAAGTAGCCCCGCGCGCGGGCACGAGGGGTATGGTGGATCTTCCACCACTGGAAAGGAGCCTCCCATGACCGCCATGATGAAAGCCGCCGTCTTCGTGGAAAAAGGCCGCATCGCGCTGGCCGACAAGCCCATTCCCGGCGTCGGGCCCAACGATGCGCTGGTGCGCATCACCACCACCACCATCTGCGGCACCGATGTGCACATCCTCAAGGGCGAGTACCCGGTGGCGCCGGGCCTGACCGTGGGCCACGAGCCCGTGGGCGTGATCGAGAAGCTCGGCAGCGCCGTGCAGGGCTACCAGGAGGGCCAACGCGTGATCGCCGGCGCCATCTGCCCCAACTTCAACAGCTATGCCGCGCAGGACGGCTACCCCAGCCAGGACGGCAGCTACCTGGCGGCGCGCGGCCTGTGCGGCTGCCACGGCTACAAGGCCACGGCGGGCTGGCGCTTCGGCAACCTGATCGACGGCACCCAGGCCGAGTACGTGCTGGTGCCCGACGCGCAGGCCAACCTGGCGCCCATTCCCGACGGCCTGACCGATGAGCAGGTGCTGATGTGCCCGGACATCATGTCCACCGGCTTCAAGGGCGCGGAAAACGCCAACATCCGCATCGGCGACACCGTGGTGGTGCTGGCGCAAGGCCCCATCGGCCTGTGCGCCACGGCCGGCGCGCGCCTGCTGGGCGCCACCACCATCATCGCCGTGGACGGCAACGACCACCGCCTGGGCATCGCCAAAAAGATGGGCGCCGACGTGACGCTGAACTTCCGCGACGTGGACGTGGTGGAGGAAGTGATGAAGCTCACGGGCGGCAAGGGCGCCGACAGCGCCATCGAGGCGCTCGGCACCCAGGCCACGTTCGCGCAGGCCATGCAGGTGCTCAAGCCCGGCGGCACGCTCTCCAGCCTGGGGGTGTACTCGGAGGATCTGTCGATCCCGCTGGCGCAGTTCGCGGCCGGCCTGGGCGACCACACCATCCGCACCGCGCTGTGCCCCGGCGGCAAGGAGCGCATGCGCCGCCTGATGAACGTGATCGCCGCCGAGCGCCTGGACCTGGGGGTACTGGTGACGCACCAGCGCAGGCTGGACGACATCGTGGAGGCCTACGACCTGTTCGCCCACCAGCGCGACGGCGTGCTGAAGATCGCCATCACGCCATAGCGGCAGCGTTTCCCCCGCGCTACCTCAAGCGAAACCGCGCAGCTGCCCCCACTCGGCCCAGGGCGCGCGCGGGGTGCGCAGGGTGTTGATGAGCGCGGCCGTGTCCTCATGGCCCAGCGCCACGCCCACGGCCACGCGGTAGCCCTCGGGCAGGTCCAGCTGCTGCTGCACGGCGGCGGTGTAGCGGCGCCAGAAGCCCTGGGCGCAGGTGGCCAGCCCGTGCTGCACGGCCAGCAGCATCAGCGACTGCAGGTAGATGCCGAGGTCGGCCCACTGCGGCATGCCCATGCGCTCATCCACGCACACGAAGATGCCCACGGGGGCGCCGAAGAACGCGGCATTCCTGGCCAGCTGGTTCAGGCGCCCGGCCTTGTCCTCGCGCGGAATGCCCAGCGTGCGGTACAGGTCTTCGCCATTGGCGAAGCGGCGCGTGCGGTAAGGCTCCCACAGGCTCGGGGGATAGGACTGCAGGGTCTCGTCGTCGCCCGGCTGGGCCTGCGCCACGGCGGCCAGCAATGCGCGCAAGGGCTCCCCGGCCAGGGCCACCACGCGCCACGGCTGCAGGTTGCCGCCCGACGCGGCCTGGGCGGCCTCCTGCAGCAGGGTCTGCACCAGCGCGGCGGCGGGCACCTGGGGCAGGAATGCGCGCACCGAACGGCGCGCGCGCAAGGCTTGGGAAACGTCCATGGAAATCACTTGCCGATGATGTCGTTGAGCTTGGCTGCCTGGAACTGCTCACAGCGCACGGCTTCGAGCGGTACGCAGCCGGCGCTTTGCGGGGTGGATTGCGAGAGCTTCTCGATGGCCTGCCACAGCAGCGCGATCTGGTGCTCCTGCGAGGCCGCGGAGTCGATCAGGCCGCGCATGGCCTGGGTGATGGGATCGTCCTGCTGCTGCGTCACGCCGTAGGCGCTGAACTGCGCCTCTTCGGCCTTGTGCGGCTCGGTCACGTCGGCGCTGTGCCCGTCCCTGGAGGGGATGATGCGCGCCGGAATGCCCACCGCCGTGGCCCCCGCGGGCACGGGCTTGATGACCACGGCGTTGGAGCCTATTTTTGCCCCGTCGCCCACCTCGAAGCCGCCCAGCACCTTGGCCCCGGCGCTGACCACCACGTTCCGGCCCAGCGTGGGGTGGCGCTTGGTGCCCTTGTAGAGCGATGTGCCGCCGAGCGTGACGCCGTGGTAGATGGTGCAGCCATCGCCCACCACCGCCGTCTCGCCGATCACCACGCCCATGCCGTGGTCGATGAACACGCGCTCGCCCAGCACCGCGCCGGGATGGATCTCGATGCCCGTGAGCCAGCGGCCGGCATGCGAGAGAAAGCGCCCCAGCCACTTGAGGCCGTGGTGCCAGCACCAGTGCGCCAGGCGGTGCAGCCAGATCGCGTGCAGCCCCGGATAACAGGTGACCACCTCCCACAGGCTGCGCGCGGCAGGATCGCGGTCGAGGATGCACTGGATATCGGAGCGCAGGCGGGCAAACATTGCTTTTTGTTATATCTAAAGACGAAAGCCGGTCAGTCTAGCGGCTTCGCCGCGCGCGCCTGGAGCATGGATTTGGCGACACCGCGCAGGATGTGGATTTCCTCGGCCGTGAGCTGCGCGCGGTTGAACAGCTGGTTCAGGCGCGGCATGAGCTTCTTGGGCGCGGCCGGGTCGAGAAAGCCGATGGCCGTGAGCGCCTGCTCCCAGTGCGCCAGCATGCCCGCCACCTGCGCGGCGTCGGCGCGCAGCGGCGCGGCCTGCGCATCCTGCACCGCGAAGCCGCCCAGGGCCTGGCGCCATTCGTAGGCCACCACCTGCACTGCCGCGCCCAGGTTGAGCGAGCCGAAGCGCGGATTGGTGGGAATGGAAAGCGCCACGTGGCAGCGGTACACGTCCTCGTTGGCCATGCCGAAGCGCTCGGAGCCGAACAGGAAGGCCACGCCAGTTTCCTGCACCAAATCGGCCTCCAGCGCTTTTCCATCAAGCGCTGGCAGCTCTCTTTTTAATAGCAAATCGAAGTGCGTGCGCGGCGTGCGCGTGGGCGGGCCAAAGTCGCGCGGCGTCATCGCGGTGGCACACAGGTGGCTCATACCATCGAGCGCCTCGTCCAGCGTTTCGACGATGCGTGCATTCTCCAGCACATCCAGCGCGCCGCTGGCACGCTGGATGGTTTCCTCCTTGCGCAGCACGTTAGGCCAGCGCGGCGCGACCAGCACGAGGTCGTCGAACCCCATGGTCTTCATGGCGCGCGCGGCGGCGCCGACGTTGCCTGCATGGCTGGTGTGAATCAGAATGAAGCGTGTGCGCATGGCGGCAAAAAAATCGGCAAACTGCGATTGTCGCCGCCAAGCCCTCTGCGCACGGTGCACCGCATGGCCCGCTCGCGCGTTGAAACCCGAAACCGTTTTCTGGAGACCCTCTGATGCACAGCCTCGCCCCCCGCCCATCCGGCGCCGCCCGCCTGCGGCCTTCCTGGCAGTCCCTGTGGCTGCTCGGCCTGTTCACCTTGCTACTGCTGGCGCTGAGCGGCCCCGCCCGCGCCCAGCGCGGCGGCGAATACCAAGTCACGCGTGCCACCTACGGCACGTCCTGGCAGGGCATGGACGTCACGCAGCGCGTGCGCCAGCTGGCGCAGCAGGGCGGCAGCTTCCAGGTGGGCAACGACCTGTTCGGCGCCGACCCCGCGCCCAACCAGCGCAAGGCGCTGCGCATCGAGGCCCAGGGCTGGGACGGCCGCGCGCGCACCTTCGAGGTGGCCGAGTCGCAGTGGCTGGACACCGCGCCCTTCGCCCCGCAGGGCGGTGGCGGCTGGTACCCCGGCCAGGGGCAGGGCCCCGGCCATGACCAGGGCCACTGGAACCACAACAGCCAGGTGCTGCAGGCCACCTACGGCACGCCCTGGCAGGGCATGGACGTGACCGAGCGCGTGCGCCAGCTGGCACGCCAGGGCAGCGGCTTCAGCGTGGGCAACGACCTGTTCGGCGCCGACCCCGCGCCCAACCAGCGCAAGGTGCTGCGCGTGCAGATCCGTGGCCGCGACGGCCGCATACAGACGGCGGAGTACGCCGAATCCTCGTGGGTCAGCCCCTCCCAGCTCGTGGACGGCTATGGCGGCAACGGCGGCTACAACCCCGGCGGCCCGGGCTACGGCTACCTGACCATCCACCGCGCCACCTATGGCGACGGCTACCGCCAGGTGGACGTGACCCAGCGCCTGCGCTCCTACATCTACGACGGGCGGCTGAACGTGGAAGCCGGCAACGACCTGGCCGGCACCGACCCGGCGCCCAACCGGCGCAAGCAGCTGTACGTGGAGTACTCGGTAGGCAACAACGGCCGGATCCAGCGGGTCACCGTGGACGAGTCGGACCGGCTGCGCCTGCCCTGACGCATGGCCCCGCCCGCTGCGCCCTGGCGCGCAGCGGGTAGAATCACGGCCCTTTCTTCGCTTCCCCCGCTTCTCGCCGCATCGCCGGTTCCGCCCCGCGCCTCCTGGCCGGGCCATCGCCCTTCCCCCCACAATCCATGTCGTCCAACCTGCACCCCATGCTCAACGTGGCCATCAAGGCCGCTCGCGCCGCCGGCGCCATCATCAACCGCGCCGCGCTCGACGTGGAGGCGGTGCGCATCTCGCAAAAGCAGGTGAACGACTTCGTGACCGAGGTGGACCACGCCGCCGAGCAGGCCATCATCGAGACCCTGCTCACGGCCTACCCCGGCCACGGCATCCTGGCCGAGGAAACCGGCAGCACGCACGGCGCCAGGCATTCGGACTACGTCTGGATCATCGACCCGCTGGACGGCACGACCAACTTCATCCACGGCTTCCCGGTGTACTGCGTGAGCATCGCCATGGCTTTCAAGGGCAAGGTCGAACATGCCGTGGTGTACGACCCGACGCGCAACGACCTGTTCACCGCCACGCGCGGGCGCGGCGCCTTCATGAACGACCGGCGCATCCGCGTCTCCAAGCGCACCCAGCTCAAGGACTGCCTGGTCTCCACGGGCTTCCCGTTCCGCCCCGGCGACAACTTCAAGCACTACCTGGCCATGATGGCCGACCTCATGCCGCGCACCGCCGGCCTGCGCCGCCCCGGCGCCGCCGCGCTCGACCTGGCCTATGTGGCCGCCGGGTTCGCCGACGGCTTCTTCGAATCCGGCCTGTCGATCTGGGACGTGGCCGCCGGCTCGCTGCTGGTGACCGAGGCCGGTGGCCTCATCGGCAACTTCACCGGCGAAGCCGACTTCCTGGAACAGAAGGAATGCCTGGCCGCCAGCCCGCGCATCTACGGCCAGTTGGTGCCGCTGCTGGGCAAGTACAGCAAGTTCGCCAGCGCGGGCGAAAAGGCCGCGCTGCGCCAGGCCGGCGAGCGCCCCGCTGCGGCAGAAGCGGACGCAGCCGAGGCACCCGAAACGCCTGCGACCGAGGACGGCGAGAGCGCCTGAGTTCCCGGCGCTACGGCGCTAGCTGCCCGCGGCCAGCCCCTGCCGCACCGTGGGGTAGCGCAGCGCCAGGCGCAGCTCGCCGCGCATGCGCCGCGTGTCCAGGCGGCGCGATTCCCCCATGAAGCTCAGCTGCAGCGGCGGCAGCTCGCTCTGCGCCTGCGCGCGCGTGATGCGCGGCGGGCGCGGCAAGCCGTACAGGCCGGCCGCCCAGTCGAAGTAGTCACCCATCTTCATGTCGCTGGCATCGCTCACGTTGCAGGTGCGCTGTGCGCGCCCGCGCCACAGCGCCAGCACGCAGGCACGGCCCAGGTCGTCCGCATGGATGTGGTTGGTGTACACGTCGTCCTGCGGCGCCAGCACCGGCGTGCCGCGGCGCAGGCGCGCCTCGGGCGTGCCGCCCTCGCGGCCGGGCGCGTAGATGCCCGGGATGCGCAGGATGCTCACGCGCACCCCGGCGCAGCCCCAGGCGCGCAGCGCGCGCTCGGCGTCCACGCGGCGGCGCGCGCGCGGCGTCCGTGGCGCCACGGGGCGCGCCTCGTTCACCCAGTCCCCGCCGCAGTCGCCATAGACCCCGGTGGTGGAACCATAGACCAGTGCGCGCGGCGGCTGGCGCCGGCGCAGCGCGCACACCAGCGCCCAGGTGCGTGGATCGCCGTCGCCCTCGCCGGGCGGCGGCGCCAGGTGCAGCACGCGCGTGGCCAGGCCCGCCAGGCGGCGCAGCGTGCCGGCATCGTCCAGGTTGCCCGCCAGGGGCGTGAGGCCCGCCGCGCGCAGCGGGGCGCGGCGCTCGGCGCTGGAGGTCAGCGCCAGCACGCGCGCATGGCGCAGTTCGCGCGCGGCGCGCAGGCCGACGTCGCCGCAGCCGACGACGAGCACGCGCTCGCGCCGAAAGCGCGCCGGAAGCGCACCCAGAGGGTTTTGGTTAGAAGGCACAATGCTCGGTTGGCTTTGTTTGACAACGACTCCAAGGATACCCACTCCATGATGCCCCCTGCTGCCGACACCGCCTTCCAGATCACCGTGCAGCCGAGCGGGCGCGGCTTCCAAGCCCGTGGCGGCGAATCCATTCTCGCGGCGGCGATCCAGCACGGCGTGGGCCTGCCCTACGGCTGCAAGGACGGCGCCTGCGGCTCGTGCAAGTGCAAAAAGCTCAGCGGCACCGTCAGCCACGGCCCGCACCAGGACAAGGCCCTGAGCGCCGAGGAGGAAGCCGCCGGCTACGTGCTGACCTGCTGCGCCCACCCGCAGTCCGACGTGGTGCTCGAATCGCGCCAGGTGACCGACGAACGCGCCTACCCCGTGAAGAAGCTGCCCGTGCGCGTGGCGGCGCTGGAGAAGAAGTCGCACGACGTGATGCAGCTGCGCCTGCAGCTGCCCGCCACCGACGTGTTCCGCTACCACGCGGGCCAGTACATCGAGTTCGTGCTGCAAGGCGGCCTGCGCCGCGCCTATTCCATGGCCACGGCACCGCACCAGCAGGACAGCGCGCCCGGGCTGGAGCTGCACATCCGCCACATGCCGGGCGGGCGCTTCACCGACCATGTCTTCCACGCCATGAAGGAAAAGGAGATCCTGCGTATCGAGGGGCCGTTCGGCAGCTTCTTCCTGCGCGAGGACTCGGACAAGCCCATCGTGCTGCTCGCCTCGGGCACCGGCTTCGCGCCGGTGAAGGCGCTGATCGAGCACCTGCAGCACAAGGGCATCACGCGGCCCACGGCGCTCTACTGGGGCGGGCGCCGCCCGCGCGACCTGTACATGCACGACTGGATGCTGGCGCGCACGGCCGAGATGCCGCACCTGCGCTACGTGCCCGTGGTGTCCGACGCGCTGCCCGAAGACGGCTGGAGCGGCCGCACCGGCTTCGTGCACCAGGCCGTGCTGGACGACTTCGCCGACCTCTCCGGCCACCAGGTCTATGCCTGCGGCGCGCCCATCGTGGTCGATACGGCGCGCGAGCGCTACACCGCCACGCGCGGCCTGCCGCCCGAGGAATTCTTCGCCGACGCCTTCACTTCCGAGGCCGACAAACACTGAACGGACGACGCACCATGCAACGCAGAACCCTTCTGGTCCATACCGCCGCAGCCGCCATGGCCCTGGCCGCCCCGCTGGCCCTGGCGCAGAACGCGCCCATCCGCCTGATCGTGCCCTACCCGCCGGGCGGGCCGCTGGACGTGACGTCGCGCGTGCTGGCCGAGCGCGTGCGCGACACGCTGGGCACCGTGATCATCGAGAACAAGGCCGGCGCGGGCGGCAACATCGGCGCCGATGCCGTGGCCAAGGCCGCGCCGGACGGCATGACCATCGGCCTGGCCGCCACGGCCACACACGCCGTCAACCCCTGGCTGTACCAGCGCATGCCCTACGACGCGGGCAAGGATTTCGCCGCCATCACGCAGATGGTGCGCGTGCCCAACGTGCTGGTGATGAACGCGGCCCGCGCCGAGCAGCTGAAGATCCGCAGCGTGGCCGACCTCGTCACCTACGCCAAGGCCCACCCGGGCAAGCTCAACTACGGCAGCGGCGGCAACGGCAGCGCGGGCCACCTCGCGGGCGAGATGTTCAAGCAGAAGGCGGGGATTTTTGCCCTGCACATTCCCTACCGGGGCGCGAACCCGGCGCAGCTGGCGCTGCTGGCCGGGGAGGTCGATTTCAACATCGACAACCTCGCCGCCGCCGCCCCCAACATCAAGGCCGGCAAGCTCAAGGCGCTAGCCGTCACATCGACCGCCGCCAGCCCCATGCTGCCGGGCGTGCCGCCGCTGGCCGATACCTTCAAGGGCTTCACCATCGACACCTGGTGGGGCCTGGTGGCCCCGGCGCACACGCCGCCCGCCACCATCGCGCGGCTGAACAAGGCGTTCACCGATGCCCTCAAGGCCCCGGAGACCCAGACCCGCTTCGCCACCCTCATGGCCGAACCCGTGCCGACCACGCCGGAGCAGTTCGAGACCTTCATGGCCAGCGAACGCGCCAAATACCAGCAGGTGGTGAAGGCCTCGGGCGCGCAGGTGGACTAAGGTGAAACGACACCCCCCTGAGCCGCTTCGCGGCGGGGCGGCCCTTGCGCGGCGTCTGCTGGCCTGGCCGCGCCGGTTTCGTGGGCTGCCGGTGGCGCGCAACGCCATGGGTAACTGACTGCACTCCGAAAGAACACCATGGATACCATCACCAACCTGTGGAGCGGCCGCGCCGGCCTGGCCCGGACGTACTGGGGCTACGGCGTCGCCGCCAGCCTGCCATGGGCGCTCGCGCTGTGGCTGCTGGCGCCGGGCAGCCCGGCCGCCATCGCCGTGGTCTTCGCCTTCTGCGCCTACGCCGCGCTGGCGAACATCGGCATCTGGCGAGCGGCATCGGCCTACGCCGGGCCCGCCGTCTGGGCCATGCTGGGCAAGGTGGTTTCCGCCCTCGGGCTGCTGGCGGCAGCGGGCGCTGCGGCCATGGTCGCCGTGGCGCTGGAGGGCGGGAACATGCAGGTGCCAAGGGCCCGGCTGCCCGCGTACCAGGGCCAGGGCCAGGGCCAGGGCGCCCCCGCCCCCGCCGGGCCCCACGATTCCGTGGATGTCGAGCTGGCCCGCATGGACAGCACCCACCCGGGATGGCGCGACACCGTGAAGTCGCAGGAATTCCATGACTGGATGGCCACGCAGAATCCCGGCTTGAAGGCCGCCGTCGATACGGCGGACACGGCGGACAAGCTCTCGGACATCCTCCGCATGTACGAGGCGCAAAAGAAGTAAAAAAGGCCTCCAGCCCTTGCCAGTCAAGCGCTGGCAGCTATCAAACCAGGAGTTCCCGCATGGGCTGCAGGCGCACCTGGGCCTGCTCCAGCAGCGCGCCGAACGCCGGCCCGCCGATGACGGCGAACTCATCCTGGCGCGCGCCGGCCAGCACGTCGGGCAGCGTGGTGGGCAGGCCCACGTGGCACATCAGCAGATCGCCCTGGCGCGCGGCATGCAGCCAGCGCGCCAGGCGCGCGCGGTAGCCGTCGGCCCCGCCGGTGAAGTCGTACACCCCCAGCAGGCAGGCGTTCTGCCGCAGGCCCTGGCGCCGCGCCAGCGCGGCCAGCGCGCGGCTGCCCAGGGTGGCGATGACCTGGCTCTTGAAAGCGGTGCGCGCGTCGGCATGGGCGGCGCGCGGCGCACTGCGCGTGGCGCGCAGCCACAGCCCGCCCTGGGGGTAGCGGCGCGCCAGCTCGGCCAGCAGCAGCGTGCGCACCACGGGCAGCTGGTGCACGTGCTGGTGGCCGTCCACGTAGGCCGGCGCCCGGCCCATGGCGTGCTCGAAGGCGTCGAGCTGCGCGGCGATTTCGCGCTGCAGGGCGTTGCGGTCGAGCTGTCCCAGGTAAGCCAGGGCAATAAGCCGCGACAGCGGAAAACGCAGCGCCGGGTCGAGCGCACACTCGGTCAGGTCCAGGTGCAGCCCGACCTCGACCGCCGCACCGTCCAGGGCGCGCAGCGCGGGCGCGCCCTGGCCCCAGGCCGGCCCGCCCACCATGGCCGAGACGGCCTGCACCCGTCCCAGCCGCGCCAGCGCCAGCACGGCCTGGTTGACGCCGTCGTTCAGGCCATAGTCGTCCACGCACAGGGCGATGCCGCGCCCGCTGCTGCTATGCTGCGGCGCCTCATGCACCGTACCGACCGCCATCTCCGTCTTGCTCATTCCTCGTTCCTGTTCAAGCGCCAGCGCGGGCGCGTGGCCTGGTTCATCGTCGTCGGCTGCGCCGCCGCCGCCGTGCACTGGAGCGTGGCCACCGCCTGCGTGGCACTGGGCGGGCTGGCGCCGCTGCAGGCCAACGTGGCGGGCTGGCTGGTGGCGTTCGCCGTCTCGTTCAGCGGCCACCATTTCCTGAGCTTTCGCGGCCACGGCAACGGCATGGGCCGGGCCGCGCTGCGCTTCTTCGCCATCTCGGCCGGGGGCTTCGCCATCAACGAGGCCGCCTACGCGCTGCTGCTGCACTGGACCCGCGCGCGCTACGACATTCTGCTGGCGATCGTGCTCGTCGGCGTGGCCGGGCTCACTTACCTGCTGAGCCGCCATTGGGCGTTTCTGCGCACGCAGTGAGCTGCGCGGAGCGCACGCGCCACAGCGTGATCTCGTGCACCGTGCGCACCGCCTCGGCCTGCGCCAGGAAGGGGTAGCGCGGGGCCAGGTACTGCTCGGCCAGCACCCAGCCCACGGGCGCCACACACAACGCGGGCAGCAGCGCCTCGGGGCGCAGCAGCAGGCGCCGCGCGGCGGCCGGGTCGAACTCGCCGGCGTCGGCGATTTCCTTGCGCCAGTTGTCGCGCTGCTTCACGGCGGGCGTGCCCCAGTCGTCCACCACGTGCACCGGCGCGCGCAGGCGGGCGTAGAACGGCACGTCGTAGAAGTATTCCTCGAGCATGTAGACGGGCTCGTCCGCCTGGCGCTCGGCGCCCAATGTCTGGCCCAGGCTGCGCAGCGAATAGTCCTGGTGCACCGTCAGCCACCCCACCACGGCCAGCGCCAGCAGCCCGCCGCTGGCGACGCTGGCGGCCCAGGCGCGGCGGCGCCCCGGGGTGGTGGCCAGGCGCTGGCTGGCGTCGGCCAGCAGCCAGGCCAGCGGCGCCACGGCCGGCAGCACGTAGCCCACCAGCTTGGACTTGGGGATGGAGAAGAACAGCAGCACGCTGCCCACGGCCACCAGCATCAGCAGGCGCACCGCACCCTGCGGCGTGGCCCGTGCGCCCACCGCCTCGGCCCAGTAGCCGCGGTCGAGCAGGTGCGGGCACCACACCAGGCTGGGCAGGCTCAGCAGCGCCAGCACGGCGGGATAGAACCACACCGGCATGACGTTGTTGAAGCCGCCCACCGAGAAGCGCTGGAAATGCTGCACCACGAAGAAGTAGTGCAGGAAGTCGTCGAAGCGCATCTGCATGGCCACGTACCAGGGCGCCGCCACCAGCAGGAAGATGCCCGCGCCGGGCAAACTCAGCAGCGCCCACAGCGTGCGCCAGCGCCAGCGCAGCAGCAGCCACAGGCCCAGCGTCAGCGCCGGGATGACAAAGCCGATCAGCCCCTTGGCCAGCACGCCCAGCCCGGCCAGCGCGTAGCCCAGCCAGAGCGCGCGGCGGTGCGGCTGGCCCTGCTCGAAGCGCAGCGCCGCGTGCGCCAGTGCCAGCACCGTGGCGGTGATGCAGCCGGCCACCAGCATGTCGAGGTTGGCGAACTGCCCGCCGATGAACAGCAGCGGCTGCAACAGCAGCACCCACAGCGTGCGCCGCGCCGCCGCCTGCCCGCACCAGTGGCGCGTGAACAGGTACAGCGCCATGCTGCCCAGCGTGGCGCCGCACAGCGAGGCCGCGCGCCCGGCGATCTCCACCAGCCCGAACAGCGACAGCGCCGCCCCCGAGAGCCAGTAGAACAGCGGCGGCTTGTGGAAGAACGGCAGGCCGTTGAGCGTGGGGGTGAGCCAGTCGCCCGAGCGCACCATCTCCCAGGCCACGCCGGCGTAGCGCCCTTCGTCGGGCACCATGAGGGGGCGCAGCCAGGCCGTGGCGGCGAGCCAGGCCGCCACCAGGGCCAGGGTGGCCAGGGCGTCGCGCCAGGCGCCGCCGTGTCCGGCGCCCTGTTCGTGGCGGCTCATGCCTCGTCCCGCAGGCCCCGGCCCAGCTCGCGCTTGACCAGGTACAGCGGCCGGCACTTGACCTCTTCGTAGATGCGCCCCACGTACTCGGCCACCACGCCGAGCGACACGAGCTGGATGCCGACGAACAGCATCAGGCTGACGACGATGGTGGTCCAGCCGCCGACTTCGTGGCCGTGCAGGAAGTATTCGAGCGTCAGGTACGCGCCGTAGCCGAACGCCGCCAGCGCCAGCACAAAGCCCAGCCCGATCACCGCGCGCAGCGGCCACACCGAGAAGGCGGTGAGCCCGTCGATGCCGAAGCGGATCAGGCGCCGCTTGCTGAAATGGCTGGTGCCGTGGGCACGTTCGTCGGGCAGGTAGGGCACGGCCACGGCGTCGAAGCCGACCCAGGCGTACAGGCCCTTCATGAAACGGTTGCGCTCGGGCAGCGCCAGCAGCGCCTGCACCACCTTGCGGTCCATGAGGCGGAAGTCGCCCGCGCCCGGCGGCAGGCGGAAGCGCTCGCCGCCGTTGATGAGGCCGTAGAACCAGTCGGTGCCCACGCGCTTGAAGGCCGATTCGGCCTCGCGGTGCTCGCGCACGGCGTACACCACGTCGGCCCCGGCGCGCCAGTGGCGCACGAAGGTGTCGAGCAGCGCCGGCGGGTGCTGCATGTCGGAGTCCATCATCACCACCGCGTCGCCCGCGGCGGCTTCGAGGCCCGCGCTCAGCGCCGCCTCCTTGCCGAAGTTGCGCGACAGCAGCACGGCGCGCACGCCGGGCTCGCGCGTCCACTCGCGCATGCGCTCGGCCGTGGCGTCGGTGCTGCCGTCGTCCACCAGCACGATCTCCCAGCGCGGCGCCAGGCTGGCCAGCTTGGCGCGCAGCAGCGGCAGCAGTTGCTCCAGGTTGCGCGCCTCGTTGTAGCAGGGCACGACGCAGGAGAGCGATGCCAGTTCACGCGGCGGCTGCATGGCAGGGCTTGGAGGGTTCATGGCGCGCTCCCGCGCAGCCGCGCGGCTGCGCCCGAAAAGGCATCAAATTGCCCTCCAGCCCTTTGCTGGCAAGCGGTAGCAGCTATGAAATTTGAGTACATAAAGGCAAAGGGCGCGGAGGGATGGAGGAAACGGGTACGCATCGTAATGCGAGTCACCACGCCCCCAGGCATTCGATGCGCTGCCCGGCCACGGCCTGCAGCTGTTCGGGCGTGGCCCAGCCGGGGCGCAACTCGGCCAGCGGCCGCAGCACGAAGGCGCGCTCCCACAGGCGCGGGTGCGGCACGGTGAGCGTGGGGGTGGCGATGGACTGGTCGCCGTAGAGCAGCACGTCGAGGTCCAGCGTGCGCGGCGCGTTGCGGTAGGGGCGCTCGCGGCCCGCCGCCTGCTCCAGCGCCTGCAGGGCCTGCAGCAGCGCCTGCGGCGCCAGCGCGGTGCGCAGCGCGGCCACGGCGTTCAGGTAGTCCGGGCCGGTGGCGTCCACGGGCGCGCTGCGGTACAGCGAGGACACACGCAGCACATCGGTGCCGGGGAGCCGCGCCATGGCCTGCACGGCACCCGCCAGCGCGGCGCGCGCATCGCCGAGGTTGGCGCCCAGGCCGATCCAGGCCGGGGCCGAAAAAACAGGGTCAGTCACCCTGCCCCGCATCGCTGGCGCCGCCCTGCCCGCCGCCGGGCTTGCGGCGGCGGCGGCGGCGCTTCTTCGGCGCGTCGGTGGCGGGGGCGGCGTCGTCCGCCGGGGCCGGCGGCTCGGCGCCATCGGCCTTGGGCACGCGGTGCGCCACGGCCGGGGCCTTGCGCTGCTGGGCGCGCTGGGCCTGGCGCTGCTCCTCGCGCACCTGGGCCATCATGTCCTCGCGGCGCGCGTCGTCGGTCAGGGAGAACTCCTGCCACCACTCGACCAGCTCGTCGCTGGCCTCGCCCACGTCGGCGCGCAGGCGGAAGAAGTCGAACCCGGCGCGGAAGCGGATGTGCGCCACCATGCTGAACGGCTGGCTGCCCGAGCGCTTGTCGAAGCGCGGCTGCATGACCCAGATCTCGCGCATGTCGGCGGCCAGCTTGCCACGGCCCGAGACGTCGCCGATGCGCTGCTCGAACGCTTCGTCGATGGCATCCTGCAGCGCCGGGAAGGCGTGCTCGCCGCGCGCCAGGCGCTGCTCCCAGCCGGCCTTCACGTCCTGCCACAGCACGCAGGCGAGCAGGAAGCTCGGCGCCACGGCCTTGCCCTCGGCCACGCGGCGGTCGGTGTCCTGCAGCACGGCGCGCACCAGCGGGTTGCCGGCGCGCTGCACCACCACGTCGAGCAGCGGGTAGATGCCTTTTTCCAGCCCGAGCTTCTGCAGTTGCTCCACCGAGGCCAGCGCGTGGCCGGTCTGCAGCAGCTTGAGCATTTCGTCGAACAGGCGGCTTTGCGGCACCTCCTGCAGCAGGTGCTGGCTGGCCACCAGGGGCTTGCCGGTCTTGGGCTCCAGGGCAAAGCCGAGGCTGGAGAGCTTGGCGGCGAAGCGCACGGCGCGGATGATGCGCACCGGGTCCTCGCGGTAGCGCGTGGCCGGGTCGCCGATCATGCGCAGCACGCGCTTTTGCGCGTCCTCGATGCCCTTGTGGTAGTCCACCACGACCTGGGTCTCGGGGTCGTAGTACATGGCGTTGACGGTGAAGTCGCGCCGCGCCGCGTCCTGGTCCTGCGGGCCCCAGACGTTGTCGCGCAGCACGCGGCCCGAAGCGTCCACGGCATGCTGCATGCCCGAGAGCTGGGCCTTGCTGGTGCGCTCGTTGCCGCTGACCTGCTCGGCCGCGCTGTTGTCCAGGTAGGCGCGGAAGGTGGAGACCTCGATCACCTCGTGCTCGCGCCCGCGCCCGTGCACCACGTGCACGATGCGAAAGCGCTTGCCGATGATGAAGGCGCGCCGGAACAGGCCCTTGACCTGCTCGGGCGTGGCGTTGGTGGCCACGTCGAAGTCCTTGGGGCGCAGGCCCAGCAGCAGGTCGCGCACGGCGCCGCCGACGATGTAGGCCTCGAAGCCCGCATCCTGCAGCGTGCGCACCACGTCCACCGCGCGCCGGTCCACCAGCTCGGGGTTGATGCCGTGCACGCTGGCGGGCACGTCCACGCGCTTGCCGAAACGCGGCTTGCGCGGCTTCGCGCCTTCGGCCTTGCCCAGCAGCTTGTCGATGAAAGTCTTGATCATGGTTGCTCGGAAAACAGGTCGAGGATGGGCCAGCCGCGCGCTTGCGCGATGGCGCGCAGGCGCGCGTCGGGGTTGGTGGCCACGGGGTGGTTCACGGTCTCCAGCAGGGGCAGGTCGTTGGTGGAGTCGCTGTAGAAGGTGCTCTCCACCGCGTCCCAGGCCAGGCCGCGCTCGGCCAGCCAGCGCGCCATGCGGCGCACCTTGCCTTCGCGCATGGTGGCTTCGCCCGCGATCTCGCCGGTGTACCAGCCGTCGGGGCCGCGTTCCAGCTCCAGCGCCAGCAGCTCGGGCACGCCCAGCGCCTGGGCGATGGGGCGCGTGACGAATTCGTTGGTGGCGGTGACGATGAGCACCTGGTCGCCCGCCGCCTGGTGGCGGCGCAGCAGCGCCAGCGCCTCGGGGCGGATGGCGGGCGCGATGACCTCGCGCATGAAGCGCGCGTGCGCCTGCGCCGCCTCCTGCGGGCCGCGCTCGCGCACGGCCTCGGTGGCGAAGCGCACGTAGTCGGGCACGTTGAGACGGCCGGCCTGGTAGTCGGCGTAGAAGGCAGCGTTGCGCCGGCCGAACTCGGCCGCGTCGCGCCAGCCGATGCGGATGGTGAACTCGCCCCACTCGTAGTCCGAGTCGAGCGGCAGCAGGGTGTGGTCGAGGTCGAACAGGGCCAGCCGGGGGCGGCGGGCCTGCGTGTCAGTGTGTGCCAAGGTGTTGGCGCCGCGTGCGGCGCCCCTCCTGTTTTGATAGCTGCCAGCGCTTTCCTGGCAAGGGCTGGATGCCAATTTGATGCATAAAACTCACTCCGTCTCCAGCATGGTCTTGAGCAGCGGAATGGTGATGGCGCGCTGGGTGCGCAGGGCAAAGCCGTCGAGCTGGTCGAGCAACTGCATCAGGCTGCCCAGGTCGCGCGAGAAGCGGCGCAGCATGTAGTCCATCACGTCGTCGCCCAGAAAGATGCCGCGCGCGTCGGCCTCCTGGCGCAGCACGGCGCGGCGCGCCGTTTCGTCGGGCAGGTGCAGCTGGAACACGTGGCCCCAGCCCAGGCGCGAGCGCAGGTCGTCGCGCAGCGGCAGGTCGGCAGGCGGCACGCTGCCCGCGGCCAGCACCCAGCGCGGCGTGCCGGTGGCGGGGCTGGTGGCGTTGACGAACCAGTTGAACGCCATGGCCTGCTGCGCGGTGGAGTACAGGTGCACGTCGTCGAGCAGCACCGCCGCCCAGCCTTCGTCGAACGCGGGCGGCTGCGCGCTGGCGGCGTCGAGCCAGCCCGCGCCCAGGCCGCGCTCGCGCAGCGCCTCGCGCACGGCCTTGAGCAGATGCGTTTTGCCGCAGCCGGACTCGCCCCACAGGTACATGGGCACGGCCGCGCGCAGCGCGCCGCCGCTGTCGCTTTCCACCGCCAGGCGCAGGTGCTGCAGCACCGCCTCGTTGGGCCCGGGGAAGAAGCGCGCCAGCGTGGGCACGGGGGCCAGGCCGATGTCCAGCGCCAATTGCTTCATGTGGCTCATGCCCGCCCCCGGCCGGTGGCAGGCATAACGAACGTCAAGGGAAGAGGCAACATGCGGGAGGATGGTAGAAGCCCCTTGCCGTAGGCGGCTGCGGCAAGGAACGAGGCGAGACGGGAGCCGGGCATTTTAATCTGCACAGCAGGAAGAAAGCCCCCGCGAATGTGCCGGCTGCCCTGCCCCGGCCGGGCAGCCCCTTAAAATTCGCGCTTTTGGCCCGCCCCGCGGGCGCCTCCCGCACCACGGAACCTGCATGAGCTCCTCTGCCACCCCTCCCATTTCGTACAAAGACGCCGGCGTCGACATCGACGCGGGCGACGCGCTGGTCGAACGCATCAAGCCGCTGGCCAAGAAGACCCTGCGCGAAGGCGTGATGGCCGGCATCGGCGGCTTCGGCGCGCTGTTCGAGGTGCCCAAGCGCTACCAGGAGCCGGTGCTGGTGAGCGGCACCGACGGCGTGGGCACCAAGCTCAAGCTGGCGTTCGAGTGGAACATGCACGACACCGTGGGCATCGACCTCGTGGCCATGAGCGTGAACGACGTGCTGGTGCAGGGCGCCGAACCGCTGTTCTTCCTGGACTACTTCGCCTGCGGCAAGCTCGACGTGGACACCGCCGCCGCCGTGGTGGGCGGCATCGCCCGGGGCTGCGAGCTCTCCGGCTGCGCGCTGATCGGCGGCGAGACGGCCGAGATGCCCGGCATGTACCCGGCCGGCGAGTACGACCTGGCGGGCTTCGCCGTGGGCGCGGTCGAGAAGTCGAAGATCCTCACCGGCCAGAACGTGCAGGCCGGCGACGTGGTGCTGGGCCTGGCGTCGAGCGGCGTGCACTCCAACGGCTTCAGCCTGGTGCGCAAGTGCATCGAGCGCGCGGGCGCCAACGTGCCCGCCACGCTCGACGGCAAGCCCTTCAGGCAGGCCATCATGGAGCCCACGCGCCTGTACGTGAAGAACGTGCTGGCCGCGCTTGAAAAGCACCCCATCAAGGCCCTGGCCCACATCACCGGCGGCGGCCTGCTGGAAAACATCCCGCGCGTGCTGCCCGAAGGCCTGGCCGCGCACCTGCAGGCCGGCAGTTGGCCGCAGACCGAGCTGTTCGCCTGGCTGCAAAAGACGGCCGGCATCGACGACATCGAGATGAACCGCACCTTCAACAACGGCATCGGCATGGTGGTGGTGGTGTCCGCCGACGCCGCCGAGGCCACGGCCGCCACGCTGCGCGGCCTGGGCGAGCGCGTCCACGCCATCGGCACCATCGCCGCGCGTGGCACCGGCGCGGCCGTCACGGTGGGCTGACGCGGCGCCATGCTTGCGAACACCGCGCACAACGCGCGCGGCGTGCAGGTCGCCAGCTACCTGCTGATGGCCGCGGCCCTGCTGCTGGTCATGGAACGCGGCCTGCTGCCCGGGCTGCTGTGCGCCTGCCTGGGCTTCCTGGTCACGCGCTGGCTGGCGCCGCGCCTGGCGTGGCTGCGGCGCAAGCTGCCTGGCAGCAAGGGCGCATCGCGCGCCGGCCAGATCGCCGCTGCCACGCTGGTCATCCTCTCGCCGCTGCTGCTGGTGGCGCTGGCGCTGTCGCACTCGCGTTCCTACATCGTCTCGGCGCCGGCGCAGTACCGCGAGCTGCTCGACTTCATGGCGCGCACCGTGCTGGAGCTGCGCCTGAAGCTGCCACCCGACATCGCCATGCAACTGCCCGAGGGCGCGGCCGACATCCAGCGCAGCATCGCCAGCTACCTGGCCGCCAAGTCCGGCGCCCTGGCCACGGCCGGCCGCGCCTGGCTCGGCGGCCTGCTGCACGCCTACGTGGGCCTGCTCATCGGCACCCTGGCCGCCGTGCGCCACCCGGGCCTGGCGCGCCGGCCGCTGGCGCAGGCGCTGTCGCAGCGCATCCGCCTGCTGGGCGAGGCCTTCCGCCAGATCGTGGCGGCGCAGTTCTGGATCGCGGCCTTCAACACCGCGCTCACCGCGCTGTTCCTGCTGGTGCTGCTGCCGCTGTGGAAGCTGGAGCTGCCCTACACGCCGGCGCTCATCACGCTCACCTTCCTGGCCGGGCTGATCCCCATCGTCGGCAACCTGCTGTGCAACGTGGTCATCACCATCGTCGGCCTCTCGGTGTCGCCCATGGCGGCGCTGGCCTGCCTGGGCTTCCTGGTGCTGATCCACAAGGCCGAGTACGTCATCAACGCCAAGGTGGTGGGGCAGCGCACGCACATGGGCGTGTGGGAGCTGCTGGCGGTGATGTTCACGGCCGAGGCCGTCTTCGGCCCCGCGGGGCTGGTGGCCGCGCCGCTGATGTACGCCTACCTCAAGAAAGAGCTGCAGGCGGCGCATCTGGTGTAGGCACCGGGGGCGTTGCCGGAAAATGTCCTGATCCGGCCGGTGCGTGGCGCGCGCCGGGCGGACGGGCCGCCGCAGGCGGCGGATGATGGGCGCCATCCATCACCATCGCCCAAGGAAAGCGCCATGAAAACCTGTCTCGTTGTGATCGATGCGCAGGAGTCGTTCCGCCACCGCCCGTTCTTCTCGGAGCGGCACCTGCCCGCCTGGCTGGCCGCGCAGAACGCCCTCATCGCGGGCTGCGCCCGGCAGGGCATTCCCATCGTGCGCGTGCTGCACTGCGACGGGCCCGAAACCGCCGCCAACCCGTTCTCCCAGGCCAGCGGCCATGTGCGCCCGCTCGACGGCCTGGCCGCGTTCACGCCCGCCGCCACGTTCACCAAGTCGCGCCACAGCGCCCTCGTGGGCACGGGCCTCGACGTCTGGCTCACGCGCCAGGGCATCGGGCGCCTCATCGTCAGCGGCATCCGCACCGAGCAATGCTGCGAAACCACCGCGCGCCATGCCTCGGACCTCGGCTGGGCCGTGGATTTTGTGCCCGAAGCCACGCTCACCTTCGACATGCGGCAGCCCGATGGCGAGCCACTGCGCGCCGAGGACATCGTGGCGCGCACCGCCACCGTGCTGCGGGGGCGTTTCGCCACGCTGTGCCGCGTGGATGAGGCACTGGCGCGCACGGCCCAGGACAGCCCGCCATGACAGCGGAGCCGATCCACGCCGTGTTCGCGCTGCTGCCGCACGGCCTGGCCCTCGACTGGGCCGGCCCGGCGGAGGCGCTGCGCATCGCCAACCAGGTACTGGCGTCCCAGGGGCTGCCGCCGCGTTTCGTGCTGCGCTTCGCCAGCCCCGCGCCCCAGGCCGTCACTTCGGTCGGCGTGGCGCTGGCCGGGCTGGAGCCGCTGCCCGCCTCCCTGCCGGCCCCGGCCTGGGTGGTGCTCGCCGGCCTGCCCGGCACCCACACCGCGCTGGATACACCCGAGGCGCACGCACTGCTGCACTGGCTGCGCGGCCTGCGGCCCGTGCCAGGGCGGCTGGAACTCGTCACCGTGTGCGCGGGCGCGCTGCTGGCCGCGCGCGCCGGCCTGCTCGCCGGGCGCCGCGCCACCACGCACCACCAGCACCTGGACGAACTCGCCGCCGCTGAGCCGCGCTGCGACGTGGTGGCCAACCGCGTGTTCGTGCAGGACGGCGCGCTGCACAGCAGCGCCGGCGTGACCACGGGCATCGACCTGGTGCTGCACCGCATCGCCCAGGTCTGCGGGCCGGCCGTGGCGGCGCGCGTGGCGCAGGCCATGGTCGTGGCGCTGCGGCGCGGCCCGCACGACCCCGGGCTGTCGCCCTTCCTGCACCACCGCGGCCACCTGCACGCCGCGCTGCACCGCGTGCAGGACGCCGTGTCCCAGCAGCCGCAGGCCGACTGGAGCGTGCCCGCCATGGCCGCCGTGGCCCATGCCTCGCCGCGCCACCTCACCCGGCTGTTCATGCAGCACGCGGGCATCGCGCCCCTGGCGTACCTGCGCCACATCCGCCTGGCCGCCGCCGAAGCGGCGCTGCAGGCGGGCCACAGCGTGACGCTGGCGGCCGAACTCGCGGGGTTCGGCTCCGACACGCAGCTGCGCCGCGCATGGCGGCAGTTCGGGCGCCCCGGCACCCCCTCGAAGCGCGCGCTGCGCTGACCGTGACAGCCGGGTCTTCGCAAACCCCTTGGCATTGGGCTATGCTGCCCGGCAGTGCCGCAGGCACTTTTTGTATTTCCGTCAGACCCTTCTCGACACAAGCCAAGGAAGACAACGCATGACCATTCTCGTCGCCTATGTAGCCCGCCCCGAAGGCCAGGCCGCGCTGGACAAAGCTATCGAAATCGCCACCCGCCGCAACGAGCGGCTCGTGGTCGTCAACGCCGGCCCGGGCGGCGGGCAGGACGAAGCCATCGTCAACGGCTACGAGGTCGAGCGCGTGGAGGAACGCCTGGCCAAGCTGCCGGTCCAGGCCGAGTTCAAGCAGTTCGTGCGCGGCAACAGCACCATCGACGAAATCGTCGGGCTGGTGGAGTCGGAGCAGGTGTCGGTACTCGTCATCGGCCTGCGCAAGCGCACCGCCGTGGGCAAGCTGCTGCTGGGCAGCATGGCGCAGGAAATCCTGATGACCGCGCCCTGCCCGGTGCTGGCCGTCAAGGCAAGCTGAATCTCAGCCCCCGCGCAGCGCCCCCAGGCGCTGCGCGATTTCCCCGGCCTCGGTGCCCTGCCGCGCAGCATGGGCCAGGTAGGCCTCCAGGTCGGCCACGGCCTGCTGGTTATGCCCGCAGGCCGCATGCGCGAGGCCCCGGTCGCGGCGCTCGTCCCACATCTCGGGCTGCAGCACGACCAGGCGGTCGAGCACCGACAGCAGGCGCGGGTAGTCCTTCTGCGACTGGTGGATTTCCTTGAGGTTGCGCAGCATGCGCGCCAGGATGTCGCGCGGCGCGGCCGCCTGCAGGTACAGGCCCAGCGGCGGCTCATCGTCGCCCAGCACGCCTTCCCGGCGCTGGTAGGGCGCCAGCCGCTCCAGCAGTTCCTCGCGCGAGAGCGACTGCCCCGTGAGCGGATCCAGCACGGCCTGCCCCTGGGGCAGCAGCGCCTTCACCATGAAATGCCCCGGGAACGTGATGCCGCGCACCTGCAGCCCCAGGCCCTGGGCCAGCTCCATCCACAGCACCGCCAGCGACACCGGAATGCCCCGGCGCGTGCGCAGCACGGCGTTGAGGTAGCTGTTCTCGGGGTCGTAGTAGTTGTTGACGTTGCCGCCGAAGCCCAGGTCGCCGTAGAAGAACTGGTTCAGCACCTGCAGGCGCTGCAGCGACCCGGCATCCGGCGCGAGCCGCCGGCGCAGCCGCGCCTGCAGTTGGTCGACATCGCCCAGGAGCTGCTGCACGTCGAGTTCCGGGTACTCATCATGGGCCACGCAGGCGGCAGCCTCGAACAGCGGGAAGTGCTCGTCGCTGTGCACCAGGGTGGCGAAATATTCAAGTGCCGTGGGGGCGCTGTAGCGCAGGGTCATGGCTTGGTTGTAAGGTGGTGGCGGGGCGGCGTCAAGCCAGGGCCCGCCGGGGATCAGCGGCGCAGCAGCTGCCGCAGCTTGAGCCCGGCAGCCCACAGGGCGCCGAAGTACAGCAGCGCGGCGGCCGCCAGCACGGCCGCGAGCAAGGCCACGCGCTGGCCGGCATGCGCGCGCAGGCCAATCCAGTCGAAGGACTGCGCCGCCGCCACCAGCAGCAGCGCCATGAGCGTGCTCGCCGCCACGACCTGCAGCGCATAGCGCCCCCAGCCCGGCTGGGGCCGGTAGCTGCCGCGCCGCAGCAGCCCGATGAGCAGCCACACGGCATTCACCAGCGCCGCCAGGCCGATCGACAAGGCCAGCCCGGCGTGCTGCACCCAGGGCACGAGCGCCAGGTTCAGCACCTGCGTGATGACGAGCACGGCGATGGCGATGCGCACCGGTGTGCGGATGTCCTGGCTGGCGTAGTAGCCCGGCGCCAGCACCTTGATGGCCACGAGCCCGAGCAGGCCCACGCCGTAGCCCGCGAGGGCGCGGCCGATCTCGCCCACGTCGGCATCGCGCAGCGCGCCGTAGTGGAACAGCGTGGCCACCAGCGGTTCAGCCAACGTCAGCAGCCCCACGGCGCAGGGCACCGCCAGCAGCACGACGATGCGCAGCCCCCAGTCGAGCATGGCCGAATAGCGCGCGGCATCGCCCGCCGCCTTGGCCGCCGCCAGCTGGGGCGTGAGCACCACGCCGAGCGCCACGCCCAGCAGCCCCGTCGGGAACTCCATCAGCCGGTCGGCGTAGAACAGCCAGGTCACGCTGCCCGGGGCCAGGTAGGAGGCGATCTGGGTATTGATCATCAGCGACACCTGCGCCACGCCCACGCCCAGCAGCGCGGGCGCCATCAGCCGGAGGATGCGGCGCACGCCCTCATCGCCATACGCGGCACGCACCGCCGCCCACGTCACGCCGATGCGCGGCAGCAGCCCCACGCGGTACAGCGCCGGCAACTGCACCGCCAGCTGCAGCACCCCGCCCAGGACCACGCCCCCGGCCATGGCGTAGATGGGCTCGATGCCGCGCGCGGCGAACTGCGGCGCCCCGAGCCAGGCCGCCGCGATCATGCACAGGTTGAGCAGCACCGGCGTGGCCGCCGGCACGGCGAAACGCCGCCAGGTATTGAGCACCCCGGCCGCCAGCGCCACCAGCGACATGAAGCCGATGTAGGGGAACATCCAGCGCGTCATGAGCACCGCCGCCTGGTAGCTCTCGGGGTTCTGCCGCAGGCCGCTTGCCAGCAGCCAGACCAGCACGGGCGCGCCCGCCACGCCCAGCACGCAGGCCAGCAGCAGCACCCAGGCCAGCACCGTGGCCACGCTGTCGATCAGATGGCGCGTGGCCTCCTCTCCATGCTGGGCCCTGGAGGCGGCCAGCACGGGCACGAAGGCCTGGCTGAACGCGCCCTCGGCGAACAGGCGCCGGAACAGGTTGGGAATGCGGAAGGCGACGTTGAACGCGTCGGTGAGTGCATTGGCGCCGAAGATCGACGCCATGAGCAGATCACGGGCCAGGCCCGTCACCCGGGAGGCAAGGGTCAGCAGCGAAACGGTGGAGGCGGCTTTGAACAGAGACACCGGCGAGAGTGTATGCGCACCATCGCCCCTGCCTGCCGAGCAGGGCCGGGCTATAATGCCCGGCTTTGCTGACATCATCCTCAGACACAAGGAACACATACCATGGCATCTGCTAAGCCGAAGAAAAAGAACCCCCGCCTGGCCTCGGGCCGCAAGCGCGCGCGCCAAGGCGTCAAGCTGAACGCAGCCAACACCTCGCTGCGCTCGAAGTACCGCACCGCCGTCAAGAACGTCGAGAAGGCCGTCCTGGCCGGCGACAAGACCAAGGCCACCGAACTGTTCGCCAAGGCCCAGTCCGTGCTCGACACCATCGCCGACAAGGGCATCTTCCACAAGAACAAGGCCGCTCGCGACAAGAGCCGCCTGTCCGCCAAGGTCAAGGCCCTGGCACTGGCCGCCTGACCCTTTCAGGCAATCGCACGGGTGGCCCCGGCCACCCGCCGTTTGTAACGGGTGCGCTGTCAGCAAAACGGAAAACCGCCTTCGGGCGGTTTTTTCGTGGGCGCATGAAAGGCGGCAGGGCCAGGAAGGCAATGCGCAATGAGGCGCTGCCTCAGCCCCGGGGCTTGGGCTCGTCGGGCAGCAGGCAGGCCTCGGCGATCTGCAGGTTGTTGTCCTTGGCGAAATTGAGCACGAAATCCCAGGCCATGGGCTCGTGCGCCTGCAGGTCGCGGTGCACCACCACGCACTTCACGCCGTTCAGCGTGGTGGGGATGCACCAGGGGGAATAGCTCAGGTGGCTGCCGGGGCGCGTCCCTCCCGGGCGGAACTGGCTCATCACGCCGGCCAGCCGCTCCGCCCAATCACTCGGGCGGAAGGTGCGCCCCTCGTGGGTGATGCCCTGGATGAAGACTTCTCGGGTGTCAGGTTGTATCGCCATTCAGGTCGCCATCGTGCATCGTGGAGAGGGACTGCGCCGGCAGGATCGCCACCCTGGCGCAAAACCTGCGGATTCTAACTCTTATATAAGAGTCAGCCCTCTAATCCGGTATTTCGCAACGCATCTGCATGCAACGGGGCGAACCCGTACACCGGGTGGGCTGCGCACTCCAGGGCGTGTCCTCCATCAATTCCCCCACGCGAAAGCCAGCCAGGCCGTGCAGTGCTAGGCGCCCTGAGCGCTGTGTAGCTTGGCTACACAAACGAAGGGCAACGACGCAATGCACGGCCTGGCTGGCTTTCCCTTCGGGCTGGCCCCGCAATGCGGCGTCTGCTTTGTCGCGTGGCTTGCCCATGGATGACCATGGGCTGCGCCCCGCTTCGCGCATCCATCCACATTGCGGGGTCAGCGCGTGGGGGAATTGATGGAGGACACGCCCTAAAATCTCGCTTCCCTTTTGACCCGGCAAGGCCCCCGGCCCGCCACCGCTTTGGAGATCGTCCGCATGTCCGCTTTCATCGAGGCTGCCTCACCCCACGTGATGAACACCTATGGCCGCGTGCCCATCGCGCTGGAGCGCGGCCAGGGCTGCCGCGTGTGGGACGTGAACGGCAAGGAATACCTCGACGGGCTGGGCGGCATCGCCGTGAACACGCTGGGCCACAACCACCCCCGGTTCGTGCCCGCGCTGCAGGAGCAGATCGCCAAGCTGATCCACACCTCGAACTACTACCACGTACCCGGCCAGGAACAGCTGGCCGCCAGGCTGGTGGCGTTGTCGGGCATGAGCAAGGTGTTCTTCTGCAACTCCGGCCTGGAAGCCAACGAGGCCGCAATCAAGATCGCGCGCAAGTTCGGCGTGGACAAGGGCATCGCCAGCCCCGAGATCGTGGTCTACGACAAGGCTTTCCACGGCCGCTCCATCGCCACCATGTCGGCCACGAGCAACCCCAAGATCCGCAGCGGCTTCGGCCCGCTGGTGGAAGGCTTCATCCGTGTGCCGCTGAACGACATCGAGGCCATCAAGCAGGCCACCGAGGGCAACCCCAACGTGGTGGCGGTGTTCTTCGAGACCATCCAGGGCGAGGGCGGCATCAACCCCGCGCGCGCCGAATACCTGCGCGACCTGCGCAAGCTGTGCGACGAGCGCGGCTGGCTCATGATGATCGACGAGGTGCAGTGCGGCATGGGCCGCACCGGCAAGTGGTTCGCCTACCAATGGGCGGGCATCGTGCCCGACGTGATGCCCCTGGCCAAGGGCCTGGGCTCGGGCGTGCCGATCGGCGCCGTGGTGGCCGGCCCGAAGGCCGCCGACGTGCTGCAGCCCGGCAACCACGGCACCACTTTCGGCGGCAACCCGCTGGCCATGCGCGCGGGTGTGGAAACCATCCGCATCATGGAGGAGGACGGCCTGCTGGAAAACGCCGCCACCGTGGGCGCCCACCTGAAGGCGGGCCTGGAACGCGCGCTGGGCGGCCTGCCCGGCGTGAAGGAGATCCGCGGCCAGGGCCTGATGCTGGGCGTGGAGCTGGACCGCCCCTGCGGCGCGCTCATCGGCCAGGCGGCCGAGGCCGGGCTGCTGCTGAGCGTGACGGCCGACAGCGTGATCCGCATCGTGCCGCCGCTGATCCTCACCACCGCCGAGGCCGACGAGATCGTTGCGCGCCTCGCCCCCCTGGTCAAAGCCCTGCTGGCGCAATGAAGCCGGCCGCCGCCATGAAACACTACCTGCAATTCAAGGACTTCAGCGCCGGCGAATACGCCTACCTGTTCGAGCGCGCCGCGCTGATCAAGAAGCGCTTCAAGACCTACGAGAAGTACCACCCGCTGGCCGACCGCACGCTGGCCATGATCTTCGAGAAGGCCAGCACGCGCACGCGCGTGAGCTTCGAGGCCGGCATGTACCAGATGGGCGGCAGCGTGGTGCACCTGACCACGGGCGACAGCCAGCTCGGCCGCGCCGAACCCATCGAGGATTCGGCGCGGGTCATCAGCCGCATGACCGACATCGTGATGATCCGCACCTTCGAGCAGGCCAAGATCGAGCGCTTCGCCGAATACTCGCGCGTGCCCGTCATCAACGGCCTGACGAACGAGTTCCACCCCTGCCAGATCCTGGCCGACATCTTCACCTACATCGAGCACCGCGGCTCCATCGCCGGCAAGACCGTGGCCTGGGTGGGCGACGGCAACAACATGGCCAACACCTGGCTGCAGGCCGCCGAGATCCTCGGCTTCAAGGTGCACGTGAGCACGCCCAGCGGCTACGAGATCGATGAGAAATTGGCCGTTGGCCCAGGCGGGGCAAGCGCTGGCAGCTATCAATTTTTCAGTAACCCGATGGACGCCTGCCGCGGCGCCGACCTGGTCACCACCGACGTGTGGACCAGCATGGGCTACGAGGCCGAGAACGAGGCGCGCAAGAAGGCCTTCGCCGACTGGTGCGTGGACACCGAGATGATGGCCGCCGCCAAGCCCGATGCCCTGTTCATGCACTGCCTGCCGGCCCACCGCGGCGAGGAGGTGCAGGCCGACGTGATCGACGGCCCCCAGTCCGTGGTCTGGGACGAGGCGGAGAACCGCATGCACGTGCAAAAGGCGCTCATGGAATACCTGCTGCTCGGCCGTATTGCATGAGGACAACCCCCTGAGCGACTTCGTCGCCTCCCCCTTCACGCGCCTATCCGGGCCATAATGCGCCCCCAATGCCCTGCGTGGCGGTGCGTCAGCCATCCCTGACGCCTGGCCTCCAGGGCATTGGCACATGTGCACCCCTGTGTGCCCTCCCCCTGCGCCCCCCGCGCGGGGGCCCTCGACAACGCCGCCTGCCACCCAGGCGGCGTTTGTCCATGGGGCCCGTCTTTTTTTCTTCCCCTCTTTTTTTCTGGAACGCACCATGCGCCAAGAACACGATTTCATCGGCATCAAGACCATCCCTCCCGACGCCTACTGGGGCATCCACACCGCCCGCGCCGTCGAGAACTTCCCCATCACTGGCCAGTCCGTGGCCGCCATGCCCGCGCTGATCCGGGCCTTCGCCTTCGTCAAGAAGGCCGCCGCCCATGCCAACCTGCAGTTGGGCGCGATCAGCGAAACACCCGCCCGCGCCATTGCCCAGGCCTGCGACGACCTGATCGCCGGCCAGTTGCACGACCAGTTCGTCGTGGACGTGATCCAGGGCGGCGCCGGCACCTCCACGAACATGAACGCCAACGAGGTGATCGCCAACCGTGCCCTGGAGCACCTGGGATTGCCCAAGGGCCGCTACGACGTGATTCACCCGAACGACCACGTCAACGCCTCGCAAAGCACCAACGACGCCTACCCCACGGCCGTCAAGCTCGCCACCTATGCCGGCATCCAGACGCTGCTGGAAGCCCTGGCGCAGCTGCGCGGCGCCTTTGAAGCCAAGGCAGAAGAATTCGCCCCCATCCTGAAGATCGGCCGCACCCAGCTGCAGGACGCCGTGCCCATGACGCTGGGCCAGGAGTTCGCGGCCTTCGCCGCCATGGTGGCCGACGACGAAAAGCGCCTGCGCGAATCCGCCTACCTGATGACCGAGGTGAACATGGGCGGCACCGCCATCGGCACCGGCATCAATGCGCCCGTGGGCTATGTGGACGTGGTCGTGCCCACGCTGGCCGCGCTGTCGGGCGTGCCGGTGAAGGCCGCCGGCAACCTGATCGCCGCCACGTCGGACACGGGGGCCTTCGTCGATATCTCCGGCGTGCTCAAGCGCATCGCCGCCAAGCTGTCCAAGATCAGCAACGACCTGCGCCTGCTGTCCTCCGGCCCGCAGGCCGGGGTCGGCGACATCCAGCTGCCCGCGCGCCAGGCTGGTTCGTCCATCATGCCGGGCAAGGTGAACCCGGTGATCCCCGAGGCGATGAACCAGGTGTGCTTCGAGGTCATCGGCAACGACGCCGCCATCACCATGGCCGCCGAGGCCGGCCAGCTGCAGCTCAACGCCTTCGAGCCCCTGATGGCCTGGGCGCTGCACAAGAGCCTGCACCACCTGGCGCACGCCTGCGGCACGCTGCAGAAGCACTGCGTCGAGGGCATCGTGGCCAACCAGCACCTGCTGGGCGAACGCATCGCCTCCTCGGTCACGCTGGTCACCGCGCTGAACCCGCTGATCGGCTACGAGAAGGCCGCCGCCATCGCCAAGGCGGCCATGGCTTCGGGCCGGCCGATCGCCGAGGTCGCGGAAAGCCTGGGCATCATGGGCCAGGCGGAAATGCAAAAGCTCCTGGTGGCCGAGCGCCTGACGCAGGCCGGCGCCCTGAGCGCTGCCTGACGCCGCTGCGGGGGCAACGGCCGCCCCCGCAAGGTTTGGAGTAAAAAACCGCTCCAGCCCTTTATCAGCAAGCGCTGGCAGCTCTCGAATCAGGAGCTTACGGCGCCTTCTGGCCGTGCGAGCCGCAGCCGCTGGACTGGCTGGAGCAGCCGCTGCAGCCGCCGCAGCCGCTCTCGCGCGCCAGGGCCGGGTGCACGCGCTGCAAGGGCTTGCGCCAGCGCGCGGGCAGAAAGCGCCACACCACGTAGGCCGCGGCCAGGGCCACGATCAGCCCGACGATGATTTCCTGGGTCATGGTTCAACCTCCTCCAAGCGCCAAGGCGACGCGGTAGGTGATGAAGCTCGCGCCGTAGGCCAGCGCGAACAGGTAGGCCGTCATCACCAGCGGCCAGCGCCAGCCGTTGGTCTCGCGCCGCACCGCGGCGATGGTGGAAATGCACTGCGGCGCGAAGACGAACCACACCAGCAGCGACAGCGCCGTGGCCAGCGACCAGCCGGCAGCGATCAGCGGGCCGAGCTGCTCGGCCACCGCGTCGTCGTCCGTGGCCGACAGGGCGTACACCGTGCCCAGCGCCCCCACCGCCACCTCGCGCGCGGCCATGCCGGGCACCAGGGCGATGGAGATCTGCCAGTTGAAGCCGATGGGCGCCACCACGGGCTCGATGGCCTGGCCGATGCGCCCGGCGAAGCTGTATTCGATGGCCGGGCCCTCGGCCCCTTCCGGCGGCGCGGGAAAGCTGGAGAGGAACCACAGCAGCACCGTCACGGCCAGGATGATGCCGCCGACGCGGCGCAGGAAGATCATGGCGCGCTCGTACAGCCCGATGGCCAGGCTGCGCAGGCTCGGCCGGCGGTAGGCCGGCAGCTCCATGAGCAGCGGCGTGGGGCCCGCCTGGCGGCGCGCCAGCTTGGCCACCCAGGCCACGGCCATGGCGCTGACGATGCCGCCCACGTACAGGCCGAACAGCACCAGCCCCTGCAGGTTGAAGATGCCGGCCACCGTGCGCGCCGGGATGAACGCGCCGATCAGCAGCGCATACACCGGCAGGCGCGCCGAGCAGGTCATGAGCGGCGCGATCAGGATGGTGACCAGCCGGTCGCGCCAGCTCGCGATGGAGCGCGTGGCCATGATGCCCGGCACCGCGCAGGCGAAGCTCGACAGCAGCGGGATGAACGAGCGCCCCGACAGCCCCACGGTGCCCATCACGCGGTCGAGCAGGAAGGCCGCGCGCGGCAGGTAGCCCGAGTCTTCGAGCGCCAGGATGAACAGGAACAGGATCAGGATCTGCGGCAGGAACACCACCACCCCGCCCGCGCCGGCCAGCATGCCGTCGGTGATGAGGCTGCGCAGCACGCCCTCGGCCATGTGCGCGTTCACCCACTCGGCCAGCAGTTTCGTGCCGCCCTCGATCGCCTCCATGGGCCCCTCGGCCCAGCTGAACACCGCCTGGAACATCAGGAACAGCAGCACCGCCAGCAGCACCAGGCCCCACACGGGGTGCAGCACCACGGCGTCGATGCGGTCGTCGAGCAGCCTGTGCGCCGGCGCCTCGCGCACCGCCAGGCTCATGATGCGCTGCACCTCGTGGTGCAGGTCGAGCACGCGCTGGCGCGGTTCGGCGCTGAGCTGCAGGGCCATGGGCGGCGGCGCCACGGGCGCCACGCCGTCGAGCCACTGCAGCAGCTCGTGGGCGCCATCGTGGCGCACGCCCACGCTGGCCAGCACCGGCACGCCCAGCGCCTGGGACAGCGCCTCGCGGTCGATGGTGATGCCGCGCTGCTGCGCCATGTCGCTCATGTTGAGCACCAGCGCCATGGGCAGGCCCAGCGCGCGCGCCTCCAGCACCAGGCGCAGGTTCAGGCGCAGGTGCGTCGCATCGGTCACGCACAGCAGCAGCTCGGGCGGTGCCTCGGCGGCATGGTGGCCGGTGACGATGTCGCGCGTGATGGCCTCGTCCAGGCTGTGCGCGTGCAGGCTGTAGGTGCCGGGCAGATCGAGCATGCGCACGCGCCGCCCGCCCGCCGTCTGCAGCATGCCCTCCTTGCGCTCCACCGTGACGCCGGCGTAGTTGGCCACCTTCTGGCGCGCGCCGGTCATCAGGTTGAACAGTGCCGTCTTGCCGCAATTCGGGTTGCCCAGCAGCGCCACGCGCAGCGGGGCTTGGGCCTGTGCCACGCTCATGCCACGCCCTCCGCCTGCACCTGCACCAGAGCCGCCTCATGGCGGCGCAGCGCGAACGTGGCCTGGCCAACGCGCACGGCCAGCGGGTCGCCGCCCGGAAAGCCCCGCCCGATGACGCGCACCGGCTCGCCGGGCAGGAAACCGATCTCCATGAGCCGCAGCAGCAGTTCCTGCTGCTGCGCGTCCTGCGCTGCGGCCAGCGCCACAACGCGCGCGGTGGTGGCACGCGGCAAAGCGTCCAGGCCCAAAGTGGCATGCGGGCCGGACGGCCCCCCGGTGGCGTGGGAAGTCATAAACACAGTGGTAACGATGTAGCAATAATCAATAAAACCTATTCTCATTATCAGGCAAAACCCGAACTTTCTCTTGATGGGCGTCAGGACAGCGGCAGTTGCCGCACAATGCGAGCGTCCCCCCGCCTTGCCTGCCATGAGCCACCCCTGCCTGACCTGCGGCGCCTGCTGCGCGAGCTTTCGCGTCGATTTCTCCGCGCACGAAACGCAGGCGTGCGGCGGCAGCGTGCCCGACGGGCTGGCGGTGGAGCTCACCGCCAGCCTGCGCCGCATGCGCGGCACCGACCACAGCCCGCCGCGCTGCGCCGCGCTGACCGGCCGCCTGGGCCAGCAGGTGGCCTGCGGCATCTACGAATGGCGCCCCTCGCCCTGCCGCGAGTTCGAGGACGGCAGCGACGCCTGCCAGCGCGCGCGGCGGCGCCACGGGCTGGCGCCGCTGGACGGAATCTGACCCTTCTCTATACTGCGCACGGCCTGCGAGAGGGAGGCGGGCCATACCATGAACCTGCGCACACAGGGGCCGCCAGAGCCCGCCCAGCCGCTGCCCCCGTTCTGGCACCGGCTCAACGCCTTTTTCACCTTTCCGCTGCAGGGGCAGCCCCTGGCGTACTGCACGCTGCTGTCCCTGTGCAGCCTGGTGTTTTTCCTCGTGCCCGTGTGGCCCGTGGTCCTCGCGACGGAGCTGGGCATCGTGCTGGCCGCGTCGCGCTACGGCTTCAAGATCACCGCGCTGGGTTCGCGCGGCATCTACCGCGCGGCCGACTTCACCGGCCAGTTCGACGAGGAATGGAAGAACCTGCCCTGGAAGCTGTTCGCCCTGCTGGTGCTGCAGTCCCTGGCCGCGGGCTGGCTGCAGGGCCTGCGCCCGGCGCTGGGGCAGCTGGCCTGGCTGGCCATCAGCTTCCTGCTGCCCGCCAGCCTCATCGTGCTGGTGCAGACGGGCAGCCTGCGCGCCACGCTGAACCCCGCCAATGCCTGGGACGCGGTGCGCGCCATCGGCTGGCCCTACGCGCTGCTGTGCTTCTTCCTGTTCCTGCTGAGCCAGGGCTCGGTCATCGCCATGGGGCTGCTGGCGCCGGTGTTCCCGGGGTGGCTGCTGCCGCCGCTGCTGAACTGGCTGCTGATCTACTTCGGCTGGGTCATGTGCAGCCTGCTGGGCTACGTGATGTACCAGAACCACGCCGCCTTCGGCATCGACCTGCTGCCCGGCGCGGGCATCGACACGCCGCCCGCCGACCTGCGCAGCCCGCAGCAGATCGAACAGGACGCGACCGACGCCCTGGTGGCGCAGAAAGTCACCGAAGGCGACCTGGAAGGCGCGCTCGGCATCGCCTACGAAAGCCAGCGCACGCGCCCCGACGAAGTGGCCGCGCAGCGGCGCTACCACCGCATCCTGGCGCTGGCGGACCGAACCCCGAGCCTGCTGGACCACGCGCAGCGCTTCATCCCGCTGCTGCTGCGCCACGGCCAGAGCACCGAGGCGCTGCGCGCCTACCAGGCCTGCCGCGCCAAGGAAGCCCCGTTCACCCTGGCCGAGGCCGACCCCACGCTGGCGCTGGCCCGCACCGCCTGGAACGCGGGCGACGCGCAGCAGGCCCTGGCCCTGCTGGGCGGCTTCGACCGGCGCTTCAAGGGCCACGCCAGCGTGCCCCAGGCCTACGAGCTGGCGGCGCGCGTGCTGCTGCAGGGCATGGGCCGCGCCGACATGGCGCTCAAGGTGCTCGCCACACTGCAGGCGCGCTACCCCGATGACGCCGCCACGCAGGAAACGCGCTGGCTGCTGCGCCAGCACCTGCCGCCCGAGCCTGCCGTGCCCTGACGAGGATGCCTGTCATGGTGTTGGCCGGTGCTGTTTTTGATAGCTGCCGGCGCTTGCTGGGCTTGGGTTTGGGGCTGTTTTAATGCTTGTCGTGGGTTTGCTTCCCGGGGCCGGGACTCGCCCCGGCGGGCGAGGTACTTTCTTGCCGCGCGGCAAGAAAGTACCCAAAGAAACGAGCCCCGCAGTCTGCGACCCCTTCGCTGCGCTACGGGGCAAACCTGGGGCGAGGCGCTGGCGGGGTGCGCTGCGGAACTCGCTGCGCGCCTGCGGCGCTTCGCTCAAACAGCCACAGCGAGTCAGTTCACGAAGCATGCGCGACTTCGCGCATGCCACCCCGCCACCGCCTCGCCCCAGGCGCAGCCTGAAAGGGGGTGGAGACGACACGGGCCATCGCTGCGCTCGGCCTGGACTTCGCGGCGCGCAGCGCCTGCGTGTTGGGGGCCGAGCGCAGCGATGGCCCGTGTGGGGCTTCAAACCCCTTCTGGCCGTACCGAGGAGCGCAGGGCGTGGGGCGGGCGCGTGTGCCGCAGGACACACGCGCTTCGTGATCTGACTTGCCGCGTCTGTTTGAACGGAGCGCGTAGCGCGCAGTGAGTTACGCGGCACCGCCCCACGCCCGAGCACCGCAGGCTGCCCCGGAGCGAAGCGAAGGGGATACGGGCAGCAGGGGCGTGCTTCTTTTGCCTCCTTTTCTTGCACGAGCAAGAAAAGGAGGTCGCCCGCCGGGGCGAGTCCCGGCTCCGGGAAGCAAACCCCCAGCAAAAGATCAAAAAAGAGAGCTGCCAGCGCTTGCTACATAAGCGCTGGAGCCCAAAAGCATCCGCAAACCCGCGTGAAACCAGGCCCACGGCCCGCCGCCCAGAGCACCGCCAAAGGCCTTGAAAGGCATCCCCCTAACGAGGCATGCCAGGCGTGCGCAGCACCGGGCTGTCGGGCGCGAGCTGGCGCAGTTGCGGCAGCCACGCGGCGGCGCGCTCGTGCTGGCCCGCGTGCCACTGCGCGGCCACCAGCAGGCCCAGCGTTTCGGCCAGTTCCGGGTGCGCCGGGGCCGTCTGGTGCAGCGCGGTGAACAGGCGCTCGGCGTCGCCCCACTGGCGCGCGCGGGCGAAGCGGCGCGCCAGGCGGGCCATCACGTCGGGCTGCAGGCGCGCGCCGGGCCTTGCCTTGTCGAGGTAGGTGCGGTAGGCCGTGTGCTGGAACGCCAGCGTGTCCGCGTCCTGCGCGCGCAGGCCGAAGATGCGCCGCGCCGCACGGTGGAAGTCCTCGCCCTCGGGCCAGAGCTGCGCGGTGCTGAACCAGGCCTCCAACGCCGTGCGGTCCTGCGGCCGCAGCCGCGCCGCCGCGCGCCACTGCGCCAGCGCCTGCTCGAACTTCAGGCCCTTGGCGAGCTGGCGCGCCTGGGCCACGTGCGCGTCGAAGCCGTCGTCCGCCGGCGCGGGCTGCACCGGCACCTGCAGCGGCTTGCGCCGCGCCGCCATGGTCAGCGCCATCAGGCCGGCGCCGGTGAGCAGGCCGCCCAGGTGGGCCATGTAGGCCACGCCGCGCCCGGCCAGCCAGTGCTGCAGCAGCTCGTTGAGAATCCAGGCCGGCAACAGCAGCAGCGCGGGCGCCGTCACGTAGTTGAAGTAGAAGAACAGCTGGTAGAAAAAGCGCACGCGCCGCAGCCGGTACAGCACGGCGTACATGCCCATCAGCGCCGACACGGCCCCCGAGGCGCCGAGCCCGTAGCTGCCGGTGCCGGCGTAGGCCCAGCCCGCGAGCAGGGAAGCGCCGATGCCGCCCAGCAGGTAGTACGCCAGGTACAGCCCGCGCCCCAGCGCCAGCTCCACCGAAAAGCCGAAGAGGAACAGGAACACCATGTTCCCGAGCAGATGCCCGGTGCTGGCGTGCAGGAAGGTGGCCGTGAGCCAGGTGACGGGGCGCGGCTCGGCGTCCTTGGCGTAGCTTTGCGACCAGCGCAGCGTGAACGGCGCGGGCTGCAGGGCCTGGTAGCGCGAGCGCGCGGCGCGCCATTCGGCCTGGCCGGGGTCGTCCGCGGCGGCCGCCAGCGCCGCCTGCAGGCGCTGCTGGAAGGCTGGCTCGTGCTCCATCCACTGCAGCAGCAGGCGCCGCGCCCCGGCGCGCTGCATGGCGCGGGCCTGCGCGGCCTGCGGGTGGCCGGTTTCGCCGAGCCAGGCGATGAAGCGCGGAATCTCCAGCGCCGGCAGCGCGCTCTGCACGTAGTAGGCCGCCGCGCGCTCCTGTGCCTTTTCTTCGGAACGCTGCGGCCCCCAGAAGACGATCATGTTGACCACGATCAGCAGCACCGTCATCCACGGCGGGTTGCGCCAGGTGGGCCGGGCATCCAGGGGTATGGCGTAGAACATGGCGGCGATTGTGCAGGCGTGCCCGTGGCTGATTCTGGATTCAGGTCAAAAACCGCCTCCAGCCCTTTCCGGACAAGCGCCAGAAGCTCCTTGAACGATAGCACCCAGGTCACCTGCGGCGCAGCACGGGCGGCGCGGCTCGGGTAGCCTTGCGGGCCATGCCCGCCACCACTCCCCCTCCCGCCCTGCCCGCGCGTACCGCCTGGGCCATGCTGCTGGCCCTGATTTGCGGCTTCGCGCTGAGCCAGGCCTTTCGCACCATCACCGCCATCATCGCGCCGGGGCTGCAGGCGGAGTTCGGGCTGTCGCCGCAGGCGCTGGGGGTGTTCGCGGGCGCCTTCGCCTTCGCGTTCGGCTGCATGCAGCTGTTCATGGGCGTGGGCATCGACCTGTTCGGCGTGCGGCGCACGCTGCTCACGGCCTTCCCGCTCACGGTGGCGGGCGCGCTGCTGTCGGCCTGGGCGCCGCAGTGGGGCCTGATGCTGCTGGGGCAGTTGCTGATCGGCGTGGGCTGCGCGCCCGCGTTCCTGGTGTGCACGGTGTTCATCGCGCGCTATTTCGCGCCGCATCGCTTCGCCCTGGTGTCGGGCGTGGCGCTGGGCCTGGGGGGCCTGGGCATGCTGTTCACCGGCACGCCGCTGGCCTGGCTGGTGCAGCATTCGTCGTGGCGCATGGGCTTCGCCGTGCTCGCGGGGCTGGGGGTGCTGGCCTGGCTGCTGATCTTCTGGCGCGTGCACGAGCCCGCGCCGGCCGCGCACGCGGGCGCGCACGAGTCGCTGGGCCAGGCCGTGCGCGGCTTCGGCGCGCTGTTCCTGCTGCCGCACACCTGGGGCATCATGCTGCTCGGGCTGGTGACCTACGCCGCCTTCCTGGCGCTGCGCGGGCTGTGGCTGGGGCCGCTGCTGATCGCGCGGCACGGCCTGTCGCTGGTGGAAAGCGGCAACGTGGCGCTGCTGGTCTCGCTGGTCTCGCTGTTCGGCCCGGCGCTGTTCGGGCGGCTCGACCCCGGCCCGGCCCGGCGGCGGCGCTGGATCGTCGCCGGCACGCTGGCCATGGCCGCGCTGTTCCTGGCCATGGCGCTGCTGCACAGCGCCTGGATGGATGTGGGCGGCGCGATCGCCCTGGGCCTGCTATCGGGCTACATGGTGCTGCAGTACGCCGACGTGCGCACGGCCTACCCCGCCGCGATGACCGGGCGCGCCATGGCCGTGTTCACCATGGCCATGTTCCTGGGCGTGGCGCTGGTGCAGTGGCTGACGGGCCTGGTGGCCTCGCTCGCCAGCGCCCGAGGCGGCGACCCGTACGTGGCGGTGCTGCTCACCATCACGGCGCTGCTGTGCGGGGGCACCCTGGCCTTCCGCCTGTTGCCCGCGCCGGATAGCAGCAAAAATGGCCTCTAGCCCTTTCCTGGCAAGCGCTGGCAGCTATTGAAAGAGAAGCACGGTTTCAGCGGTACAGCCAGGGCTGGTCGAGCAGGCGCTCGCCCAGCAGCCGCATCGACAGGTCGCGCCCCCAGCGCACCAGGCCGGTAGCGTGGAAGATGCGGCCGTTGCGCAGCGAGCGCGCCTGGACGCGCGCGGCGCGCTGCCAGCGGTTGAGCGCGTAGCGCCGCAGGCGCAGCGGCACCTCCAGGTCGTGCATGGACAGCGCGCTCTCCAGCTCCGCCGCGTCCTCGATGGCCATGCCCGCGCCTTGCGCCAGGTAGGGGCGCATGGGGTGGGCGGCGTCGCCGCACAGCGCCACCAGGCCCTGGGCCATCTGCGCCGGTGCGCGCAGCGGCGCGCGATCGGCCAGGGGCCACAGGCGCCAGCCGCCGCCTGCGGCGGGCACGCCGCGCACCACGTCCTGCAGCGCGGTGCAGGTACCGGCCAGGGCGGATTCCAGGTCGGCGGCGTTGGCGCCGTGGTCCCAGGTGTCGAGGTCGTCGGGCGCCGGGCCCTCGACGATGGCCACCAGGTTTTGCAGCTCGCCCCGGCGCACCGGGTACTGCACCACGTGCAGGCGCGGCCCGAACCAGGTGGTGACCTCGCTGGTGCGCAGCGCCTGCGGCAGCGCGGCCTGCGGCACCACCACGCGGTAGGCCAGGTGGCCGGTGACGCGCGGCGGGCCGTCGCCCAGCAGCTGCGCGCGCACGCGGCTGCGCACGCCATCGGCGCCCAGCAGGGCATCGCCCTCGATGACTTTCTTGCAATGCGTGCGCACGGTGACGGCATCCTCGGACGCGCCGTAGCCCTCAATGGCCTGCTCCAGGTTCAGGTGCACATCGGGCTGCTGCCGCAGGGCCTGCAGCAGCAGCGCGTGCAGGTCGGCGCGGTGGATGGCGGCGTAGGCCGCGCCATAACGCTGCACGGCGGTCTGGCCCAGGGCCAGCGCGCCGAGCCGCGCGCCGCTGCGCGCGCAGCGCACCACCAGGCGCGGCGGGAACGCCGCCACGGCCTGCAGCGGCCCCTGCAGGCCCCAGGACTGGAGCCTGCGCACCACGTTGGGCCCGAGCTGCACGCCCGCCCCCACTTCGCTGAACGCCGCGGCGCGCTCGAACAGCCGCACCTCCCACCCGGCGCGCGCGGCGCCGATGCCGGCGGCCAGCCCCGCGATGCCGCCGCCGGCAATCAATACCTGCTTCTTCATGCCCGCGATTGTGCGCCCCGCAAGACGCGCTCAACCATTGAGCAACTGGCGCAGCACGTAGGGCAGGATGCCGCCGGCGCGGTAGTAGTCCACCTCGATGGGGGTGTCGATGCGCAGGCGCAGCGTGGCCTCGCGCCGCGTGCCGTCGGCGCCGTGGATGACCAGGCGGGCCGCGCTTTGCGGCGCCAGCTGCGCGTCGAGCAGCAGGTCGATGCGCTCGCTGCCCGTGATGCCCAGCGACTCCCACGAATCGCTGCCGAGGAACTGCAGCGGCAGCACGCCCATGCCCACGAGGTTGGAGCGGTGGATGCGCTCGAAGCTGCGCGCCACCACAGCCTTGATGCCGAGCAGCTGCGTGCCCTTGGCGGCCCAGTCGCGGCTGGAGCCGGTGCCGTACTCCTCGCCCGCGAAGACCACGGTGGGCGTGCCCTGCGCCATGTACTGCTGGGCCGCGTCGAAGATGCTCAGCTTCTGCCCATGCTGCGCGCCCTCGCCCTGGAACAGGGTGACGCCGCCCTCCTCGCGCGCGCCGTCGGCGCGGGGCGGGATCATCAGGTTCTTGATGCGCACGTTGGCGAAGGTGCCGCGCACCATCACGTCGTGGTTGCCGCGCCGCGCGCCGTAGCTGTTGAAGTCCTGTTTCATGACACCATGCGCCAGCAGCCACTGCCCGGCGGGCGAGCTTTCCTTGATGGAGCCGGCGGGCGAGATGTGGTCGGTGGTGATGGAGTCGCCGAACAGCGCCATGATGCGCGCGCCCATGACGGATTCAGAGCCTTTTTGGCCTCCAGCGCTTGCCTGGCCTGCGCTGGCAGCTCCTGAATCGAGAGCAAAACCGTGGAAGAACGGCGGCTCGGCGATGTAGGTGCTGCGCGGCCAGGTGTAGGTGACGCCCTCGACGCCGCGGATGGCGCCCCAGAGCTTGCCCGGCGCCTTGCGCACCTGCGCGTAGTTGGCGCGGAAGGCCTTGCCCTGCATGGCGTGGCGCATCAGCGCGTGGATTTCGTCGCTGCCCGGCCAGATGTCGCCCAGGTACACGTCGCGCCCGCGCCGGCCCTGGCCCACGGGTTCGGTCATCAGGTCGCGCAGCACGGTGCCGGCGATGGCGTAGGCCACCACCAGCGGCGGGCTGGCGAGGAAGTTGGCCTTGATGTTGGGGTGGATGCGCGCCTCGAAGTTGCGGTTGCCCGAGAGCACGGCGGCGCACACCAGGTCGTTGCGCGTGATGGCGTCGTTGAGTTCCGGCGCCAGGTCGCCCGCGTTGCCGATGCAGGTGGTGCAGCCGTAGCCCGCCACGGCGAAGCCGAGCTTTTCCAGGTAGGGCAGCAGCCCGGTCTCGGTCAGGTACTGGGTGACGATGCGCGAGCCCGGCGCCAGCGAGGTCTTGATGTGCGGCCGCACCTTCAGGCCGGCCTCCACCGCCTTCTTGGCCAGCAGGCCCGCGGCCAGCAGCACGCTGGGGTTGGAGGTGTTGGTGCAGCTGGTGATGGCGGCGATCAGCACGTCGCCATGGCCGAGCGTGGGCGCCTTGTCGCCGCCGGCGGGCAGCGCGCACACTGCGCCGGGGACCGCCTGCGCCGCCGCCAGCGCGGGCCGGTTGCCCACCATCTCGACCACGTCGCGCGCGGCGCCGGGGCGCGGCGCGGGCGCCTCCTGCGCCGGCCCGCCCTCGCCGCAGCCCAGGCGGTGGCGTTCGGCCAGGCGCCCGGCCGGCTGGTTGAAGCCGTTTTCCGCCACCGGCTTGCTGAACAGCGCGCTGAACTGCTGCTTCACCTGTCCCAGCTCGATGCGGTCCTGCGGGCGCTTGGGGCCGGCCAGGCTGGGCGTGACCTCGCCCAGGTCCAGATGCACCACCTGCGAATAATCAATGTCGCCCGCGCCGGGCACGCCAAACAGGCCCTGCGCCTTGAAATACGCCTCGAAGGCTTCGATCTCGGTTTTGCTGCGGCCCGTGCCCTTGAAATAGGCCAGGGTTTTCTCGTCCACCGGGAAAAAGCCCATGGTGGCGCCATACTCGGGGGCCATATTGGCAATGGTGGCGCGGTCGGGCAGCGACAGCGAGCGCGTGCCCGCACCAAAGAATTCGACGAATTTGCCCACGACCTTGTGCCGGCGCAGCAATTCGGTCACGGTGAGTACCAGGTCGGTGGCCGTCACGCCCTCGCGCAATTGCCCGGTCAATTCAAAACCCACCACGTCGGGCGTGAGGAAATACACCGGCTGGCCCAGCATCGCGGCTTCGGCCTCGATTCCGCCGACGCCCCAGCCGACGACGCCAATGCCGTTGATCATGGTGGTGTGGCTGTCGGTGCCGACCAGAGTATCGGGGTAATACACGCCGTCCTTGCCGCGGTGCACGCCGCGCGCCAGGTATTCCAGATTGACCTGGTGCACGATGCCGAATCCCGGCGGCACCACGCCAAAGGTATCGAAGGCCTGCATGCCCCATTTCATGAATTCGTAGCGCTCGCGGTTGCGCTGGAATTCGAGCTTCATGTTCAGATCGAGCGCCTTTTTGCTGCCGTAATGGTCGACCATGATGGAATGGTCGACCACCAGATCGACGGGTACCAGCGGTTCAATCTTGCGGGGATTCCTGCCCAGGCGCGTGGCCGCGCTGCGCATGGCTGCCAGATCGGCAAGCAACGGCACGCCGGTGAAATCCTGCAGCACCACGCGCGAGACAACGAACGGAATCTCGTCCTTGCGCTCGGCCTGCGGCTGCCAGCGCGCCAGTTGCTCCACGTGCGCGGGGGTGACCTTGCGGCCGTCGCAGTGGCGCAGCACGGCTTCGAGCACGATGCGCAGCGACACCGGCAGGCGCCGGATACCCGGAAACTTGCGCGCCAGCGCGGGCAGCGAATACAGCTTGCCGCTGCGCCCCGATGCGGTCTCGAACGCCTTGAGCGTGGAGGCGAAGGGATGGCGCGCGGCCGTGGACGACGAAGAGGCCATGGAAATACTCCTGACGTGGGGATGGCGATGCGGGTGTTTGCCCCCATTCTCGACAAACCACGCGCCCGTGCAATAGCCCACTGGAATACCCACAAAACAAAAAACCCGCTGAATGCGGGTTTTTCGTGCCGAATGCGGCCAGGAGGCGATCAGATCGCGAACTGCTCGCGATTTTCGTTCTGGATCCAACGCGGCGGCTTGCCGCGGCCGGTCCAGGTTTGGCCGGTGGCGGGGTTGCGGTATTTAGGAGCGACCTTGGCACCCGTCGGGGATGCGGGGCGTGCGACACGGCCGGCGGGAAACACGTCCTGGGGCGTCAGCTCGAACTTGGCCACGAGAGTGCGAACCTGGGAAATGGCGCCGTCCAAAGCCGCCTTGCGGGCTTCGTTGATTTGCAAGTCCAGGGCTTCACGCTGTTTGAGCAGCTCATCGTAAGAGATGGTCATGGTGATATAGGGGTAGTGGTGAAATGAAGGCCCCATTATATGGATATTCAAAACACCGCGCACGGCTTTGCACGGATTTACACATACGCAATTTCCACAATATCCCCCGCGCGATTACGGCTCCAGGGCCGGCTGCGGATTGGCCGGCTGGGCCCAAACCTTGTCGATACGCCGCCCGTCCAAATCCACGACCTCGAATACCCAGCCCGCGCAGGGAATGCGCTCGCCCACCGCCGGCAAATGCCCGGATGCGGAGAGCAGCAGGCCGGCGACGGTGTTGTAGCGCCCCCGGTCTTCGCCCGGCAAATCGCGAATATCGAGCCGCGCCTTCAACTCCGAAACCGGCATCTGGCCGTCCAGCAGCCAGGAGCCATCCTCGCGCAGCGTGGCCCAGGTATCGTCGCCGCCGCCCGGCAGCAATTCGCCGGTGATGGCCTCCAGCAGATCGCGCGGCGTCATGATGCCCTGCACCACGCCATATTCATCGACCACGAACACGAACCGCCCCGAGCCAATGCGCAGCTGGCCGAGCAATTCCAGACCGCTCAGGGTTTCGGGCAGGAAATAGGCGGGCAGCGCATGGTCCTGCAGCGTGCCCGGCGCATCGGCGGGCAGCGCCAGCAGCTGCGCCACGCCCACCACGCCGACCACGTCGTCGAGCGAGCCCTGGCACACCGGGTACCAGGAATGCGCGCCCTTGCCGCCGTCGGCGCTGGCCAGGCGCAGCGCGGTGTGCACCGAGAGCCCGGCGTCGAGCCACTGCACCTCGGAGCGCGGCACCATCAGTGAAGTGAGCGGGCGGTCGTCCAGGCGGAACACGTTCTGCACCATCTGGTGCTCGTGGTGCTCGATCACGCCGGCCTCGCGGCCTTCCTCCAGGCTGGCGGCGATTTCCTCCTCGGTCACGGCGCGGCCGGCCGCGTTGTCGATGCGCAGCAGCTTGAGCACCGCCTGAGTGGACAGCGTCAGCGCGCGCACGAACGGCTTGGCCACGCGCGCCACGCCCGCCATGGGCAGCGCCACCAGGCGCGCCACGGCCTCGGGATAGAGCTGGCCGATGCGCTTGGGCACCAGCTCGCCGAACACGATGGTGGTGAACGTGATGGCCGAGACGACCACGGCCGTGGCCGTGACGCCCGCCGCCGCCTCGGGCATGCCCATCTGCTGCAGCCACAGGCCCAGGCCGGCGCTGAACGCGGCCTCGCCGACGATACCGTTGAGCATGCCGATGGAGGTGATGCCCACCTGCACCGACGAGAGGAACTGCGTGGGGTCTTCCAGCAGCCGCAGCGCGGCGCGCGCGCCCTTGTCGCCGCCCTCGGCCATCGCCGCCAGGCGCAGCTTGCGGCTCGACGCCAGGGCCAGCTCCGACATCGCGAACACGCCATTGAGCAGGGTCAGCAGCGCGATCAGCAGAAAATCCATGGTCTCATCGGTAACGAAATCTTTCCATGGCACTGTACTGTATCGGCGACATCCAAGGCTGCAGCGACGCACTCGAGCGGCTGCTGGCGCACATCGGCTTCTCGCCCAGCCGCGACACCGTGTACCTGCTGGGCGACCTGGTGAACCGGGGCCCGGACTCGGCCGCCGTGCTGCGCCGCTGCATGCGCCTGGACGGCGCGCTGCGCCCGCTGCTGGGCAACCACGACCTGCACCTGCTCGCCGCCGCGCACGGCACGCGCCGCGCCTCGCGCCGCGACACCCTGGCCAGCGTGCTCGACGCACCCGACCGCGACGCGCTGCTCGGCTGGCTATGCCAGCAGCCGCTGGCGCGCGCGCACCCGCACGCGGGCGAGCGGCTGCTGATGGTGCATGCCGGCGTGCTGCCCGCCTGGAGCGCGGACGCCACCCTGGCCCTGGCCGAGGAAGTGCAGGCCGTGCTGCGCGGCCCGGGCCTGCCGCAATTCCTGCAGGCCATGTACGGCAACCAACCCGACCGCTGGCACGACGCGCTGCAGGGCATGGAGCGCCTGCGCGTCATCGTCAACGCGCTGACGCGGCTGCGCTTTTGCTCGCCCGAGGGCGTGATGGATTTCGACAGCACCGAGAGCGCCGCCCAGGCGCCCGCCGGCCTGCTGCCCTGGTTCGACGTGCCGGGGCGGCGCAGCGCGGACACGCTGGTCGCCTTCGGCCACTGGTCCACGCTGGGCTGGCTGAACCGGCCCAACCTGCTGGCGCTGGACACGGGCTGTGTCTGGGGTGGAGCCTTGAGCGCCGTGCGCTTCGGCGCCACGCTGGCCGAACGCGAGCAGTGCCAGGTGCAGTGCCCGCAGGCGCAGAAGCCAGGTTGAACACTGCGCCATCCGCTCCTGGGAAAAGAGCTGCCAGCGCTTGAAAGGCAAGGACTTCAGCATCAAAACATGCCAAAACCCTCACCCATCAAGCGCTGGCAGCTCCTGTTTTTGGTGAATCATACGGGTTTGCATTCAACCGTATAACGAGGCGGGAAGCCGCAGACAGTGCTGTAGCACGGCAAGGCGAACCAACGACGTTATACGGTTGAATGCAAACCCGTATCAGTTTTTCATGCTGCGTCGCAGCACCCGCGACGCATGAAACGAGGGTGTAATTTGGGTGCGGCGTCCGGCACAGAGGTCGGTTCGTACTTGGTGTCCCGAACCCGTGTATCAGTTGGACCCGCGGCCTCACGAGCACCCCAAACTGTCGCCAGGCACTGGCGTGCCTGAGCACGCACTTCAGACTTCGATGACGTGGGTCGCACGCCGGTGTCGCTGCTGTTCTTTGATGAGGAGGCGATCATGGACGTGATTCATCCGCTCTGTGCGGGACTGGACGTGCACAAGCAAAGCGTAGTGGCTTGCGCACGGATTGCGGGCCCAGGCCCGCTGGTGCAAGAGGTCCGCACCTTTGCCACGACCACCTCGGGCCTGCTGGAGCTGGCCGACTGGCTCGAATCCTTCGGCGTCGAGCACGTCGCCATGGAAGCTACGGGCGTGTACTGGAAGCCGGTGTGGCATGTGCTCGAAGGCCACTTCGAGTTGGTGCTGGCCAATGCCGCGCACGTGAAGAACATGCCCGGGCGCAAGACTGACGTGAACGATTCGATGTGGCTGGCCGATCTGCTGGCTCATGGCTTGATCCGCGCCAGCTTCGTGCCGCCGGTGGCGGTGCAGGAGCTGCGCACCCTGACGCGAACGCGCAAGCAGTTCGTGCGCGAGCGCGCCTCGCACGTGCAGCGCATCGAGAAGGTGCTCGAAGACGCCAACATCAAGATCACCAGCGTCCTGAGCGACATCCTGGGCAAGAGTGGGCGTGCGGTGCTGCAGGCGCTCATTGACGGCCGCAGCGATCCCCAGCGTCTGGCTTCATATGTCGTGGGCAACCGCCTCAAGGCCAGCCGAGCCGAGTTGGTCGAGGCATTGAGCGGGCGCGTGCGTGCCCACCACCGCTTCATGCTCAAGCTGCACCTGGGCCATATCGACGCTCTGGACAAGGCCATTGCCGACATCGAGAAGGAGGTGGGCCTGGGGCTCGAGCCGTTTCGACAAGCCGCCAAGTTGCTGAGCACGATGCCCGGCTTGAGTCAGGTCAGCGCCAACGTGGTGGTCGCCGAGATCGGCATCGACATGTCGCGCTTTGCAACGGCAGGCCACCTGCTGTCATGGGCCTGCCTGTGCCCGCGCAGCGACGAGAGCGCGGGCAAGCGGCGTAGCACACGGCTGCGCCGTGGGGGCGTGTGGCTCAAGACCACCTTGGTGCAGGCCGCATGGGCCGCGGTTAAGGTCAAGGGCAGCTACCTGCAGGCGCAGTTCCACCGCATCCGAGCCCGTCGGGGTGCCAAGAAGGCCATCATCGCCGTGGCCGCTTCCATGCTCACCGCTGCATGGCACATGCTCAAAGATGGCACCGAATGGCATGACCTGGGGGCTGCGCACTTTGACCGCGCTGACGCCGAAAAAACCGCCAACCGGCTCATTCGGCGACTACAACAAATCGGATACACCGTCCAGGTTGCTCCCGCTTGATCTGCGCCTGAGTTTCACTTCAGCCGGCCTGCAGCAACGCCGCCATGTCCGGCGACTGCCACAGCGTGCCATCGCCGCCCGCGGCCAGCACGGCCACGCCGGGGTGGCGCGCGCTCCAGGCCGGCACGGCGGCGGCGCCCTGCACCATCAGCGCCGTGCCCCAGCCATTGACCGCATCCACCTCGCGCGCGAACAGCGCCACGCCGTGCACGCCGGTGGTGGGCCAGCCGGTGTGCGGGTCCAGCACGTGGTGCAGGCGGCGCCCACCGCGCACGAAACCGCGCTCGTAGTCGCCCGACGAGGCCACCACGGCGGTGCCGTCGATCGCAATCGCGCCGAGCAGTTGCCCCGGCGCGCGCGGGTCGCGCACGCCCACGCGCCAGGGGCGGCCCTGCAGGCGGCCCGCCGTGAGCACGTCGCCGCCGCCGTTGAGCAGCGCGTTGTCCACGCCCTCGCGCTGCAGCACGCGCAGGCCCGCCGCCAGGATCGGCAGCTTGGCGATGCCGCCCAGGTCCAGCGCCATGCCGGGCCGCGCCAGGTAGGCCGTGCCGGCCTGGGCGTCGAGCCGCAGCGCCTGCCCGTCCACGCGGCGCAGCGCCTGCGCGATGGCGGCCGGCGTGGGCACGGCCTCCTGGCCGGGCTCGAAATGCCAGCCTTCAAGCGCGCCCACGGTGGGGTCGAACGCGCCCGCGCTCTCGCGGAACACGCGTGCCGCGCTGTGCAGCACGGCCATCACCTCGGGCACCACGGGCACGGGCTGGCGCCCGGCCGCGGCGCCGATGCGGCGCACCACGCTGTCGGCACGGTAGCGGCTCAGCAGCGCTTCCAGGCGCTGCATCTCGGCAAAGGACTTGCCGATGGCTGCCTGGGCCAGACGGGCGTCCGGCGCGTCGGCCACGATGTCCACGCGCGTGCCCATGAGGTTGCGGCTCGCGCGCTGCGGCCCCGCCGCCACGGCGCTGCCGGGCGCTGCCCAGGGCAGCGCCCCGAGCAGCGGCAGCGCCAGGGCGAAACGCCGCCGCGACAGCCGCCCGCCTTGCAATGCATTGGTCATGGCACGCTCCGCAGGCATCAGATGGACTGGTCGGCCATGAAGTCCACGGCGGCCTTCACCTCGTCGTCGCCCAGCGTGGCGGCACCGCCGCGCGCCGGCATCATGCCCTTGCTGCCGGTGAAGCCTTCGAGCGCGTGCTTGTACAGCGTGTCCTTGCCCTGGGCGATGCGCGGGCCCCAGTCGGCCTTGTCGCCCGGCTTGGGCGCGCCGGCCACGCCGGCGGCATGGCACATGGAACAGGTCTTGCCATAGACGCTCTTGCCCACGGTGTTCTCCGGCGCCGCGGGCGCGGCAGGGGCGGGAGCAGGCGCCGCGGCGGCAGCGGGCGCGGGGGCCGGCGCGGGCGCCTCGGTCTTGCCGCAGGCGGCGAGCAACAGGACGGCCGCTGTCAGGGTCATGGACAGGGAGATCGATTTCATCGGGATGCCTTTCTTCTAGCAGTGCAACAAACAAAAAACGGGGACGGAAGGCAGGAAAAACCGCGCACCGCGCGGGCCCATGCCCGGCCTCCATCCGGCTGGCGCCAGTGTGTAAGCCTTTGGCAAATATTCATTTGACCTGAATCAATATACAAATAAACATTTCAGGTGAACATTTGCACACCGTACCGCATCCGGCGGAAGGCTTGCAACACACCTGCCGATACCCCACCAGCCACACCCACCAGCGCCATGCCCATGCACCTGTTCCGCTCCATGACCCGGCTGCGCTGGTGCGTGCTCGCATGGTTCGCGCTGTGCTACGGGGTGGCCCTCGCCACCCCGCTGGTCAAGCCGCATGCGCTGGCGCTGGTGTGCTCCAGCAGCGGCATGGCGCTGGTGTCCTATGCCGACGGCGGCCATCCGCCGCTGGCCAAGCCCGCCCTGGACTGCCCGCTGTGCCTGCTGGGCAGCGCCCCGCCATCCCACCCGGGCGCGGAGCTGCCGCTGCAGCCCGCCGCCCCCGAATCCGTCGCCATGCCGCCGGGCCTGCTGGCCCTGGCGCCCTCGGGGGCGCCGCCCCCGGCACGCGCACCACCGTTTCCCCTTTGCCAATCAGAAAGAGGCTAACCATGAGCAAGAAGAGAGAAGACCTGAGCACCGAAACCGCCGGCATCGGCCGCCGCCGTTTCATCAACACCGCCGCGCTGGCGGGCCTGACGGTGGGCGTTGCCGCGTGCAACGACAAGCCCGCCGCCGCCCCGGCCGCAGCCCCCGCGGCACCAGCCCCCGCCGCGCCCGCCGCCAGCCATGCCGGCGCCAGCGTGCACCTGAAGCCGGGTGAGCTGGACACCTACTACGGCCTGTGGAGCGGCGGCCATACCGGCGACATGCGCGTGCTGGGCCTGCCCTCGGGCCGCGAGATCCACCGCATTCCCTGCTTCGTGCCCGACGCGCTGGTGGGCTGGGGCGTGACCAACGAATCCAAGGCGGTCATGGGCACCAAGGCCGACGGCCACCTGGAGTACACCGTCGCCGACACGCACCACACGCACGCCTCGTACAAGGACGGCAACTACGACGGCCGCTACGCCTGGATCAACGACAAGATCAACAGCCGCGTGGCGCGCATCCGCCTCGACTACTTCGTCTGCGACAAGATCACCAAGCTGCCCAACGTGCAGGGCTTCCACGGCATCTTCCCGGACAAGGCGGATCCGGTGGATCCGGCCATCAACTACACCACGCGCGTGTTCTGCGGCGGCGAGTTCGCCATCCCCCTGCCCAACGACGGCAAGGGCGTGAACGACCCGAGCAAGTACCACTCGCTGTTCACCTGCGTCGACGCCGAGACCATGGAAGTGCGCTGGCAGGTGCTGATCGACGGCAACTGCGACCTGGTGGCCACGTCCTATGACGGCAAGCTCGCCGCCACCAACCAGTACAACACCGAGAACGGCATCCACTACGAGGACATGATGTCCGCCGAGCGCGACGCCTGCCTGTTCTTCAACGTGGCGCGCATCGAGGAAGCCGTGAAGGCCGGCAAGTTCAAGACCATCGGCGGCTCCAAGGTGCCCGTGGTGGACGGCTCGCACGATGCCAACAAGGACCCCGCCACCGCGCTGGTGGCCTACGTCAGTGTTCCGAAGAACCCGCACGGCGTGAACGCCTCGCCCGACGGCAAGTACTTCATCTGCGCCGGCAAGCTCTCGCCCACGGCCACCACCATCGAGCTGGCCAAGGTGCTGGAATGGTTCGACGGCAAGCTGGAGAAGCTCGACGACGCCATCGTCGCCGAGGTCGAGATCGGCCTGGGCCCGCTGCACACCGCCTTCGACGGCCGCGGCAACGCCTACACCACGCTGTTCCTGGACAGCCAGGTGGTGAAGTGGAACGTGGAGAAGGCCATCGCCTTCCACAAGGGCGACAAGAACGCCAAGTACGTGGTGGACCGCCTGGACGTGCACTACCAGCCTGGCCACATCAACGCCTCGCAGTCCGAAACCAAGGCCGCCGACGGCAAGTTCCTGGCCGTGGGCTGCAAGTTCTCCAAGGACCGCTTCCTGCCCGTGGGCCCGCTGCACCCCGAGAACGAACAGCTCATCGACATCTCGGGCGAGAAGATGGTGCTGCTGGCCGACCACCCGGTGCGCGGCGAGCCGCATGACTTCATCATCTTCAAGCGCGACATCGTCAAGCCCAAGCAGGTGTATTCGCTCGACGACTTCCCGCTGGCCGTCAAGGACCCGAAGGAATCGGGCGTGACGCGCAACGGCAAGAAGGTCACCGTCAAGCTCACCTCGCAGGCGCCGGCCTTCAGCCTGCGCGAGTTCACGGTGAAGAAGGGCGACGAGGTCACGCTGATCCTGACCAACCTGGACAAGATCGAGGATCTGACGCACGGCTTCGCCATCCCGAACTACAACGTCAACTTCATCGTGAACCCGCTGGAGACCAAGTCGGTGACCTTCACCGCCGACAAGCCTGGCGTGTTCTGGTGCTATTGCACGCACTTCTGCCACGCACTCCACCTGGAAATGCGCACGCGCATGATCGTGGAGGCGTAAGGAACACCCCCTGGGACGCTGCGGGCCGTCCCAGGGGGCTTTTAGAAAAATCGGCCCCAAACACTGGCAGCGCTTGCGCTGCCAGCTATTAAATAAGTAGTGCAATGCCCACCCACGGTTCCCGGCTCGCCGCCTTTTTCCTAGCTTTGCTGCTGGCGCTCTCGATGCTGCTGGCGCCCCGCGCCCACGCAGGCGCCTACGAGGCCGAGCTGCCTGCCAACCTGGCTACCGCGCCCGACCTGTGCGCGCTGCTGCCCTGCACCGAGGTGTTTCCCGGCGCCACGCGGTTTTCCGAGCGCAAGGGCCAGCCGCCCTACGTCGAGGCCTACGGCAAAGAGGGCAGCGAAGGCGACAGGCTGCTGGGCTACGTCATGCTCTCCACCGACATCACCGACACGCCCGCCTACTCGGGCAAGCCGGTGGTCACGCTCATCGGCATGGACAAGGATGGCCGCTTCGTCGGCATCAAGGTGCTCAAGCATTCCGAGCCCATCCTGCTGCTGGGCATTCCCGAATCGGCGCTGATCAACTTCAACAACCAGTACCTGGGCAAGTCGGTCACCGACACCATCGAGGTCGGCCCCTCGCGCCCCGATGAGAACGTCATCGGCGTCGATGCCATCTCCGGCGCCACCGTCACCGTGGTGGCGCAGAACCAGGTGGTCATGGCCTCGGGCGCCGCCGTGGCGCGCCAGACCGGCATCATCGCCCCCACCGTGCGCGAGCAGGCGCGCTTCGTCGCCACCGGCCAGGCCTACGACTGGGCCCAGCTCGTGCAGATGGGCGCGGTGCAGCGGCTGCTGGTCAAGCCCGAACAGGTGGGCCTGCCGCGCGGCCCCGAGCCGTTCATCGAACTGTGGTTCGGCGACCTGAACCAGCCCGACGTGGGCCGCAGCCTGCTGGGCAAGAACGGCTTCGAGAGCCTGCGCTCGCGCCTCAAGGAGGGCGAGAACGCGCTGTTCGTCATCAAGACCGCGGGGCAGGAGTCGTTCAAGGGCTCGGGCTTCGTGCGCGGCGGCATCTTCGACCGCGTGCAGGTCAAGCAGGGGGCGGACTCGTTCACCTTCCGCGACCTCGATTCGCTCAACCTCTACGGGCTCGACGCCGCCGGCGCGCCCAGCTACAACGAATCGGCCATCTTCATCATCCGCTCGCAGGCCTTCTCGGCCGCCTACCCGTGGAAGTTCGCCTTCCTGGGCAACCGCGTCGACCGCGCCACCGGCCACCGCAGCTTCGCCGTGTTCGAGTCCAAGTACTGGCTGCCCGCCACCCTGCTCGAAGGCGGCCGCCCCAAGGTCCAGGAGCCCGACGCGCCCTGGGTGCGCATCTGGAAGTCGCAGGCGCTGCCCATCGGCCTGTTCGCATTGCTGCTGGTGGCCGTCACCGTGGTGTACGCGCTGCGCGAGAAGCTCACGCGCCTCTCGACGCACAAGAACAAGTGGCCGGTGAACGGCTTCAAGTACACCTTCTGGGCCATCAGCATCTTCTGGATCGGCTTCGGCTATATGGCCCAGCCCTCCATCACGCAGGTGCTGACGTGGTTCCACTCCATCCTGTTCCAGTGGACCTGGTCGCTGTTCCTGTCCGATCCGTTCATCTTCCTGTTCTGGATCTTCATCATCGTCACCGTGTTCCTGTTCGGGCGCGGGCTGTTCTGCGGCTGGATGTGCCCGTTCGGCTCGCTGCAGGAGGGCATCTACAAGATCGCCGAGGCCATCGGCCTCAAGCGCTTCCAGACGCAGCTGCCGCAGAAGTGGCACGACCGCCTGAAGTGGCTCAAGTACGCCGTGTTCTTCTTCCTGCTCGCGGTGTCGATGTTCTCCATGGGCCTGGCCGAGAAGCTGGCCGAGGTCGAGCCGTTCAAGACCACCTTCCTGGTCGGCGTGATGAACCGCGCCTGGCCCTACGGCCTGTTCGTGGCCGCCATCCTGGGCGTGTCGATCTTCATCGAGCGGCCCTACTGCAAGTACATCTGCCCGCTGGGCGCGTCGCTGGCCATGCCGAGCACGTTCCGCTGGTTTGGCCTCAAGCGCAAGCAGGACTGCAACAGCTGCAAGGCCTGCGCCGTGGGCTGCGGCGCGCAGGCCATCGACGCCGACGGCCGCATCGACCACCGCGAGTGCCTGCACTGCCTGGACTGCATGATCCTCTACACCGACGTGAAGGGCTGCCCGCCGCTGGCCAAGGAGCGCAAGCGCCGCGAGAAGGACGGGCTGGAGCTCACGCCCATCGGCGCCAACGGCTACTTCATCCCCATCCACCCGGCCAAGGTGGAGGACCAGATCGCCGCCAAGGCCAAGAACGGCCCCGACCCGCGCATGCCCACCGCCCCCACCCTGCCCGCGCACAAGCGCGGCGTGGGCGCCGCCAAGTGGCTGCTGCTGGAACTGCGCGACCACCTCTGGCCCTGGAGCAGCGAGGGCTGGCACAGCCGCCGCGCGCTGCAGATGGCCGGCATCGCCCTGGCCGTGGCGGCCAGCGTGGCCTGGGTGATGACGGCCATGGGCCACCTGTCCTCGGGTGCCATCATCGGCTGGTGGTTCGGCTGGAGCGTGTACGAAGTGCTGATCCGCCTGTCGGGCCGCGGCTACGTCAAGGACGGCCCGTGGTGGCGCGACAATTACCGGATTTCCGGGGTGTTCGACATGATCAGCTACGTCGGTTTCAAGAACCTGATGATCGGCGCCGCGCTGTTCCTGGCGCTGCAGGCCCTGGGGTTGTTCACCCCATGAAGGGCTCCATCACCCACTTAAGCCGGGCCCTGGCGCTGTGGATCGCCGGGGCCTGCCAGGCAGCCACCCTCACGGTGCGCCCCGGCGACGACCTGGCCGCCGCCGTGCGCGCCGCCCAGCCCGGCGACACGGTGCAGGTGCAGCGCGGCCAGTACCGCGCCAACCTGCTGATCGACAAGCCGCTGACGCTGCGCGGCCTGGACCGCCCCACCCTGAGCGGCGGCAACCAGGGCGACACCGTCCGCGTGACCGCGCCCGACGTGGTGATCGAGGGGCTGATCGTGCGCGACTCGGGCGACGACCTGAAGGCGCAGAACGCCGGCATCTACCTCTACCCCGGCGCGCACCGCGCCGTGGTGCGCCACTGCGACCTGACGTACAACCTGTTCGGCCTGTGGATCGAGAAGGCCGACGACGTGCGCATCGAGCACAACGTCATCACCGGCAAGCGCGAATACGCCTCGCCGCAGCGCGGCAACGGCGTGCAGCTCTACAACACCCGGGGCGCGAAGATCCTGCACAACGACATCAGCTTCGTGCGCGACGCGCTGTACGTCGATGTGTCGCACCACGCCGTGTTCCAGGGCAACCGGCTGCACCACAGCCGCTATGGCACGCACTACATGAACTCCTACTACAACCTGTGGGAGGACAACGACACCTACTACAACCGCGGCGGCCTGGCGCTGATGGAGGTGCGCGACCAGGTGGTGCGCGGCAACCGCGCCTGGGGCAACTCCGACCACGGCATCATGCTGCGCACGCTGCAGGACTCGGTGATCGAGGACAACGTGGTGGCGGGCAACAACCGCGGCTTCTTCATCTACGACGTGGAGTACATCAAGCTCAACCGCAACCTGGTGGTGGACAACACCGTGGGCGTGCACCTGGCGGCCGGCTCGAAGAACAACGAGGTCGAAGGCAACGACTTCATCGGCAACCGCGAACAGGTGCGCTACGTGGGCGCGCGCGACATGCCCTGGGGCGGCAAGCAGGGCAACCACTGGAGCAACTACCTGGGCTGGGACCGCGATGGCGACGGCGTGGGCGACGTGCCCTACGAGGCCAACGACATGGTGGACCGCCTGACCTGGCGCCACCCCAGCGTCAAGCTGCTGCTGGCCAGCCCGGCAGTGCAGGCGCTGCGCCTGGTGGGGCGGCAATTCCCGATTCTGCGTGCGCCCTCGGTGGTCGATCCCCACCCGCGCATGCAGCCCGGCCACAAAGATTGGAGTGAATGGCGTGGCAAGCACTTTCCCGGCCAATGAGCCTTCGGCCAGCAATGCACTGGCCATCTCGCTGCACGAAGTGAGCAAGCACTACGGCGCACTGCGCGCCGTCGATGGCGTGAGCCTGGACATTCCGCGCGGCGAAATCCTCGGCCTCATCGGCCACAACGGCGCGGGCAAGAGCACGCTGTTCAAGATGATGCTCGGCCTCACGCGCGCCACGCAGGGCGACATCCGCATCGGCGGCGCCTCGGTCACCGGGCGCGACTTCCGCGCCGCGCGGCGCCAGCTCGGCTACCTGCCAGAGAACGTGGTGCTGTACGACAACCTTGACGGGCTGGAGACGCTGCACTTCTTCGCCCGCCTCAAGGGCGCGCCGCTGGCCGAATGCCCGGCCATGCTGGAGCGCGTGGGCCTGGGCCACGCCGGCCGCCGCCCGGTGCGCGAATACTCCAAGGGCATGCGCCAGCGCCTCGGCTTCGCCCAGGCGCTGCTGGGCACGCCCCGCGTGCTGTTCCTCGACGAGCCCACCAACGGCCTGGACCCGGCCGCCATCCGCGATTTCTACGCCACGCTGCGCGCGCTGCAGGCCGGTGGGGTCACGGTCATCATCACCTCGCACATCCTGTCGGAACTGCAGGAGCGCGTGGACCGCCTCGCCATCCTCGCCTCGGGCCGCCTGCAGGCCGTGGGCAGCGTGCAGGCGCTGCGCGAGCAGACGCGCATGCCGCTGACCGTGGAGCTGGAGCTGGACGCTGCCGACGCGCCCGCCGCCGCCCAGGCGCTGCAAGGCGCCACCGGCATCGCGCCCGAGGCCACGCCCGCCGGCCTGCGCCTGCAGTGCCCGCGCGCGCAAAAAATGGCCGTGCTCGCCGCGCTGGCCCCGCTGGGCGCGCGCGTGCGCGACCTCAAGCTGCTGGAGCCCTCGCTCGAAGACGTGTTCTTCGGCTTCGCGGCCTAAACCCACCCCTTGCCCCATGGAAATCTCCCCCATCCTCACCGTCGCCGCCAAGGAATTCCGCGACCGCATGCGCAACCGCTGGGTGCTGGCCGTGGCCCTGGTGTTCACCGTGTTCTCGCTCGTCATCGCCTACTTCGGCGGTGCGCAGCAGGGCGCGGTGGGCCTGCGCTCCATCGAATTCACCATCGCCAGCCTGGTCAGCCTGGTGATCTACCTGATCCCGCTGATCGCGCTGCTGCTCGGCTTCGACGCCATCGTCGGCGAGCGCGAGCGCGGCTCGCTCGACCTGCTGCTGGCCCTGCCCATCACGCGGCTGGAGCTGCTGCTGGGCAAGTACCTCGGCCTGGCGCTGGCGCTCACGCTCTCCACGCTGGCGGGCTTCGGCCTGGTGGCCGTGCTGCTGTGGCGCCACATGAGCGCCAACGCACTGTTCCACTACGCCGGCTTCATGCTCAGCTCGGTGCTGCTCGGGCTGGCCTTCCTGAGCCTGGCGGTGCTTATCTCGGTGCTGGCGCGCGACCGCACGCGCGCCTCGGGCCTGGCCATCGCCTTCTGGTTCTTCTTCGTGCTGGTGTTCGACCTGCTGCTGCTCGGCGTGCTCGTCACCACCGGCGGGCGCTTCGCGGGCGACGCCTTCGCCTGGCTGCTGCTGCTCAACCCGGCCGACGTGTTCCGCATCCTCAACGTGTTCTCGCTCGAAGACGTGCGCACCCTCTACGGCCTGGCCAGCGTGGTGCCTGCCTCGCTGGGCAACCCGGCCGCCATGGGCGCCGTGATGCTGGCTTGGATCGTGGTGCCGCTCGCCCTCGCCAACTGGAGATTCAAGCCATGACCTGTTCCTGTTTCACCCGCCGCCACACCCGCCGCGATGTGCTCGGCACGCTCGGCCTGGCCGCCTTCACCACGCTGCTGGCCGCCTGCGGCGAGAAGGCGGGCGAGGCGCAATCGCTCGCCCCCGTGGAAATCGACCGCGCCACCAGTTGCGAGCTCGACGGCATGCTGCTGGCCGACTACCCCGGCCCGAAGGCGCAGATTTACTACGCCGGCCAGGACAAGCCCGCCTTCTTCTGCGACACCGTGGAGCTGTTCAACACCCTGCTGGCCGGCGAGCAGGTGCGCGCCGTGCGCGCCGTCTACGTGCAGGACATGGGCCAGGCCGACTGGAACGAGCCCAAGGGCCACTGGACCGACGCCAAGACCGCCGTCTACGTGCTCGGCAGCAAGCGCCACGGCTCCATGGGCCCGACCATCGCCAGCTTCGCCCAGGAGGCCGACGCCACGAAATTCGCCGGCGAGTACGGCGGCAAGGTGCTGAGCTTTGCCGACATCAAGCCGGGCATGGTGGACCTGAGCGGCGGCGCGCTGCACGACACACGCATGTAGCCATCATGGCAGCGCCCGCCCCTTCCCCTCAGTCCGCCCCGCTGCGCCGCCGCGCCTGGATGGCCCTCGCCCTGGCGGGCACGGCCGCTGGCGTCGCCGGTGCCGTGGGCGCCTGGGCCGCCAGGCGGGGCGCCGCCCGCCAGGACACCGTGCTGCTGCCGGGCGACGACGTCTGCCTTGTCGCCCCGCCCACGCCCTACGACCCGGCCAGCGGCCTGCCCGCCACGGCAGCGCGCGCCGTGCCCGCCGAGGCGCGCTGCCCGGTCTGCGGCATGTTCCCCGCGCGCGCGCCCGAATGGGCGGCGCAGGTGATCTTCACCCAGGGCGAGGCGCACTTCTTCGACTCGCCGCTGTCGCTGTTCATGTACCTGCACGACGTGGCGCGCTACAGCCCCGGCCGCAGCGCGCAAGACATCGCCGCGCAGTACGTGCGCGACAGCGCCCGCCGCGACGATGCCGCGTGGATCGACGCGCACGGCGCCTTCTACGTGCACGGCTCGAATGCCAGGGGCCCGATGCGCGCGGGCAACCTGCCTGCCTTCGCCACGCGCGCGGCGGCGCAGGCCTTCGCGCAGCGGCGCGGCGGGCAGGTGCTGGCGTTCACGCAGGTGGACGCGGCCCTGGTCGCCAGCCTGGCCGGGCACGGCGGGCACCCGCACGGGCACTGAGCGCGCTCCTGAAAATATAGCTTCCAGCGCTTGATGGATAAGCGCCAGTGGCCATTTTCATTGCCAATCCGGCACACGGCGCGCGCCTACCACCCGTGCTCCACCCAGGCGTGGATCCGCCGGCGCGTGCCCTGCCAGATGTTCTCCGCCGAGGTCAGCGCGCGCACGTAGCGCCGGTCGGCGGCGTTCTCCAGCGCCAGGCCCCAGGCCAGGCCGTGTGCCGCCTGGCCGCGCACCCCCATGTCCACCACGCCGAAGCCCGGCGCCCTGAAGCCCGCGCCCGCATCGCCCGGCCGGTGGGATGCGGCCACCACGCGCACCCACGGCACCGCACCGTGCAGCGCCGGGCCGTCGAGCCGCAGCGCGCCATGCACGTGCGGCACGCCCGCCACGTGGCTGGCCCGGCCGAGCCCGTTGTGCGCGCGCACGTGCTGCGCCGTGGCCGCGCCCTGCAGCCAGGCGCCGCCCGGCAGCGGCCAGCCGCCGCGCACCTGCACGCCGCGCGAGCGCACGTTGCCGCGCAGGATGAAGTAGTCGCGGTCGGCAGGGTCGGTGGCGCTGAGGTTGCTGCGGTCGATGTGGAACAGCAGGGCCGCCAGATTCGGCGCGCGGTGCGGCGCGCGCTCCCCCTCGGGCTGCCAGCGCCAGCCCAGCTCCCACTGCACCGCCCGGCTTTCGGGCAGCCAGCGCCCGTCGGAAAACTGGCCGATGTTGGGCATGACCGACTGCGCGCGCGACAGCCACAGCCGGTGCCCGGCCCCCAGCTCCCGCCCCAATGCCCAGGCGTGCGTGAGCGGACGGGCATCCTGCACCTGCGCCAGCGGCACCTCGGGCTGCGCCGCGCTCCAGGTGCGCATGGCCGAGCGGCGCGTGCCCGCGCGCAGCTCCCAGCCCTGCCAGGTGCTGCGCCAGGCCAGGCCCAGGCCGCTCTCGCGGTAGGTCTGAAAGGCAAAGCGCGGCGCCAGGGGCAGCGCGCCGGGGTCGTCGGGGAACACCGGCTGCACCATGTCGATCTCGAACCCGCCCACGTTTTGCGGGCCGGAGAAGCGCCTGCGCTGCTCGTGCCACGACCAGGCCACGCTCCACTGGTGGCGCAGCAGCCCTTGCGCCCCGTGGCCGTCCAGGCGCAGGCCGGCATCGCGCTGGCGGTTGCGCTCCTGCAGGGGCCGGTAGTAGCCCGGGGCCGTCACGCCATCGCCCAGGCCCCAGGCGCCCACCAGCACTTCGTCGCGCGTGCTGTGCACGTTCTGCAGGTGGGCGTGCAGTTCCATGGCATCTCCCACAGGGCCGCGCCACGCCAGCGCCTGCCGCTGGTAGTAGCGGTCGGCGCTGGCATGGCGGGCATCGACGTAGGGCGTATCGAGCCAGAAATGCCCGTGCTGGTAGAACGCGCCGAAGGGAAAGGGCAGGTGCGCGGCGGCGTCTTCCAGATCCAGCCGCAGCGCGCCCGCGCCCACCGGCAGGCGGGCCGACAGCAGCGCGGCGCGGTGCCGGTCGGTCACGCCCTCCACGCCCTGGTCGCCGGTGTGCTGCACCAGCACGCCGCGCAGTTGCACCGGGCCGGCGGCGCGCTCGGCGTCCAGCACCAGGCGGCGCAGGCCGTTGCTGGCGGCCTCGGCGCGCACGCGCGCGAAGGCCTGGCCCGTGGGCGCCTTGCCGCGCAGCAGCAGCGCGCCGCCCGGCGTGGCCGCGCCGAGCAAGGTGGCATCGCTGCCCGCGAGCAGTTGCACCGACTCCACCGTGGCGGCATCGCGCACGTACATCCAGGCAATGTCGGCGTGCCCGTCGAGGAACACGTGGCTGGCCTGGATGCGCGGCGCGCCCATGTCGCTCAGGGTGAAGCCGCGCACGTTCAGGCCCGCGCCCAGGCCGAGGGAGTTGGAGGCGTCCCAGCTCGCCCAGCCCATGCCGGCCAGCGCGTCGTCGAGGCGGCTGGCGCCGCCCGGCACGTCCACCGCCACGGGTGCGTCGGCACCGATGCCGCCGGGGGACATGGCGGCGGGGGAAGGCGTGCTGTCCTCGGGTACGGCCTGAACTGTTATTTCAGGCAGCACCCGCGGAGGGGGACGGTCGAGGGCCATACCGGAGCTTTCGTCGGCCAGCAGGCCCAAAGGCCATGCCGCCAGATTGCCCGCCAAAAGTACAGCGATTCGCCGCATGTGCTCCCCCCTTGAAAATGAAATCGGCATGGCGCGAAAGATTCGCGCAAGACTCCTGTTTCTATAGCTGCCAGCGCTTGCTGCACGGGCATTGGAGGCCAAAAAGCCCGTGAAATCCGCGCCCATCCAGCGCAGACAGCTATCTTTTCAGGATACCCCACTCCCTGCGCGCCACACTGTGCGCAGGGAGCGGGCACCGGAATGCCGGTCAGCCACGCACCGGCATGCACCTGCGCAGCGCGCCCAGGCTGAACAGCCCCAGCAGGACCGCCAGCAGCGCCAGCGCCCATTCGCCCAGGGTGGGGATGGACACCGCCGCAGGTGACCCCGCCGCCAGCAGCGCCAGCCCGCCCGGGTCGCGGATCGCGCCATTGGCCGCCAGGTCGTCGTCGCCCGCGCCGCCGTCCTGCAGCGTGAGGGTGACGGTGTTGTTGGCGGTGTTCACCTGCGCGCCGGGGAACGCATACCAGTGCGGGGTGGGGTTGGCCTGGGTGCGGCCGTACTTGTAGTACGCCACCCGGGCGCCCTGCGGCAGCGTGCCGGGATAGGTCAGCACCACGGTGGCCTGCATGCCCGCCTGGCCCAGCGCCAGCTCGAAGTCCACCAGCCCATACGGGAAGGTGGCGCCTGCTGGCAGCCCAGCGGTGCCCTGCGCGGGCGCGGGTTGCACCTCGGCCTTGGTGAACACCCAGGGGCTAGCGCCGCCGCCGCTGGCCTGGGCCGTCACCGTGCCCGCGCCGCCGGGGGCACTGGCGCTGACCGTGGTGGTGCCCCCGCCCGCCATGGGCGTGCCGCCGCTGCTGCCCGTGCCGCCGCCCTGGTTCAGCGCAAAGGCGGCCACCGCGCTGGCGGCGCTGTTCAGCGTCAACTGGCAGGTGGGCACCGTGCCCGTGCATGCGCCCGACCAGCCGACAAAGCGCGCGCCGCTGTCCGACTGGGCCGTCAGCGTCACGGCCGTGCCTGCGGCGTAGTCGAAGCTGCCATCGGCCCCCGCCACCGGCGTGCCCGCCGGGCTGCGCGCCACGCTGCCGGGGCCGCTGCGCACCACAGCCAGAGCCACGCTGGCGCCCGGGCCCGGGCCGGTACTGCCCGCGCCGTCATACGGCGGCTTGCCCTGCATCAGCGCCTGGCCATGGGTATAGCCTGCGGGCTGGCCGTTGATAAGCACCGGGTCCGTGGGCAGCAAGCCGCGCGCGGCCAGATAGTCCACCACCTCCTGCGGGTAGCTGCTGCCGGGGGCATTGGTGGCAAAGCGCGGGTCGTCGGGGTAGGCGTCCAGGTCGTCGCGCACGCCGTCGCCATCGCGGTCAGGGAAGTCGATGGCCACCGTCACCGTATAGGTCAGCGCCGTGCCCGAGCGCGGCACGTCCTGCCCCGGCGCGTCCTTGTGGCTCTCCACCAGCACGATCAGGTTCAACTGCGTGGCGGCCTGGATGGGCAGCGCGCCCGTGTCCAGCACCAGCGGGTTGGCAGCCAGGTCCTTCACGTAGCGCATGGGGCCGAGCGCCTGCCCGCTGGGCAGGGCCACACCCACGCGCACGTAGTTGGCGGGAGGTTCCGTCCACTCCTCCAGCACGTAGTCGCCGCTCATCAAAATCTCTTGCGTGCGCAGGTTCTGCACGCCGTTGATGGCGAGCGTCTGCCCGTGGGTGACGGTGGGCATGCTGCGGCCAAAGCGGTTTTGCAGCGTGGCGCCGCCCAGGTTCAGCCCGTCGATGCGGGGCGCGCGCAGCACCTTGGCGGCGGCCACGGCAAAGTCGCCCCGGTTGACCAGCGCCGCCGGGCCAAAGCTGCCGCCCAGGCTGCCCAGGTAGCCCAGGTAGCCCAGCAGGGCCGTGCGCAGCGCAGCAGCATGGTCGGCGCTGCTGGTAAAGGCGGCGGCATCGGCAAAGCGGTAGCTGTCGGTCAGGCCGTTGGCCTCCAGCAAGGCCAGGGGCGCGTTCAGCGCCAGCAGCTTGTCGATCCAGCGCGCCAGCGTGGCGCGGGGCAGCGTGGCGGCTGGGTTCCAGGCTTGCACGCTGTCGATCAGCCCCTGGGCCTGGGCGGCATAGGCATAGGGCGCGGCCCAGGCGTAGTTGACCATGCCATCGGGCGTGCTCGCCATGAAGTGCGCGGGCACGCCGGGCGCGGGCGCCAGTTGCAGCAGGCCGCGCGCCTGGGCCACTTGCAGCAGCACCTTCAGCGCCTCGGCCTGCGTCACGTTCTGCCCCGGGCAGTAGATGCGCTGGTTGTTGCCGTCGGTGCCGCAGCCCAGCACCATGCCCTGCCCGGCCAGGAAGTGCGTGGCGGCATACACGCCGTTGGCATCGCCCGCAAAGGGCACGTCGGCAAAGAAGTTGCGCAGGCCGTTGGCGCCATAAGCCACCACGTCCACCGTGCGCGTGGCGCTCTCCAGGCCATCGGAGACGCGCAGGGTGAGCTGGCTCACCACGCTGTCGCCGCTGGGCGCGCTGGCCGTTCCGCTCCAGGTATTACCGCTGATGCTGCCGCCGCCCGCAACCACGCTGTAGGTCAGTGCATCGCCGTCGTCGTCCTCGCCCAGCAGGGGCAGCGTGAGGGCGGTGCCATGCTTGCCGCCAATGCTGCCCAGTTGCGCGGCGGAAAAGCGCGGGGGGCGGTTGGTGCGCAGCGCCACCCAGAAGGTGTTGCTGGCCGAGTTGCTGATGGCTACGTCCTGGCCTGCGCCGTCCACCAGCTTCCAGACTGATTTGGGCTGGGGCTGGGCGCTGCGCGTGGGGTTGACAGGCAGGTTGATGGTGAAGCTGGCATTGGCGGCCACGTTGCCGATGGAAAGCTCAGTGGCGGTGATACCCAGGCCCGCGTCGGCGCTGACGCGCACGGCCTTCAGGCCCGTGACTGCCGCTGGGCCGTTGCGGAACGTCCAGGTCTTGGTGGCTGGGCCGAGGTGGAATGTGCCGTCGGGGAGGGTTTCGGAGAGGAAGCGGGTGGAGGACAAAGAAGGCAAAGGGGCAGAAGACTGTCCATCGCGCACGAGGCGAACGTGGGAGCCGTAGTCGCGGCCGACGCCATAGATATCGCCGTTGTTGAAATCCAGGCTCCACGCATTGCTCGAACCGACCACGGGCGAGCCTGACCAGACGAGCAAACCGAGCGAAGACGATGTGGGCTCATTTGGAAAAATGCCGTCATTGATCGCAGGGCTGGTGCGGCACTCCTCCAGCAGGCTTTCTAACTCCTTCTGGTTGGGTAAGCGCCAGTCGCTATGGCCGGCAAAGATATGGCCCTCGGCATGGGTCAACGCGGCCCCCCACTTAAATAAGATCGTGCTCGCGTCGGCGGTACAACTGGCACCGTCGTAGCCTTCCCGGCACTGCTTCCACATCAGCCCGGTGCGCGTGTCGGTCACGGTGCCATCGCCATGCACGGTGTAAATGCTGTCGGGGTTGCTGGCGGGGATCCCGTTCTGACACGTAACGGCCTGCGCCCAGACGGGCAGCAGGCACAGCGCGGCCCAGGCAAGGTGCATGCGGTTCATTGAGTAACTCCTGCGGTAGGGGAAAGGAGTGAAAGGGGGAAGGCTGCGTTGGCGGGGTGGTTCATGTTTGGGCATCCCAAAGGACAAGATCACTGTCCAACGCGCACGAGCCGAACACGAAAGCCGTTGAGGCGGTCGCCGAAACTGAGTTGGCCGATATTGAAATCCACGCCCCATGCGTAGTCCGCATCGCCAGCCAAGGGCGCGCCCGACCAGAAAAACGAAGACGGGGTGTTCTGGAAAAAGACCACATCGTCAATGGCCGGGTTACGGCGGCCCATGTCCACGATGCTGCGAAGCTCCTTTGCGGTGGGCATGCGCCAGTCGTTCGCGCCGCACAGGCCCGCACCGGCATTCACGTCCTGCACGAATTTTTCGGTGTTGCAATGGCCTGAGTCCTTGCAACTGCCGCCGTCAGCGGTGCCGTTATTGCCGTCGGGGCTGCCCGTCATGTACCAAGAGTAGATGTGGCTCATGTGGCGCAGGTGGCTGGCGTCGTTGACCTTGATTTCCCAAATCAAACCGGTCACGTTGTCCTGGGTGCAGGCCCAGTCATTGGGGCCGCTGCCCAGCGCGGCGCTCTCGGGCAGTTTGGCCCCGCTGTTGGAAATCTTGGTGAAGTCGAAGCCCGCATTGCCGCCGCCCTTCTTGGTCAACTGGCCTGCGGCGGCCTGGGCGTCGCGCCCGTAGCGGCAGTCTTGCCCGGCGGGGTGGCTGGGGTCGCAGATGCTGGCATTGCCGCTGGTGGCATGGCCGCTCCAGGTGATGCCGGTGTCGTTGAGCGGGTGCGTGCCTACGGTGCCGGTGCCGCCGCCAGGGTTGGCGGGCTGGTCAAAACCACTGACTTGGTAATAGTCGCCATTAATAAGCCCCAGCCCCATGAACTCTTCGCCATAAGGGCCGTTCACGTGGGCCTGCAATTGATTGAAGCGATAACGGCCCGCCACGGATGGGGCGGTAAATTCGCTACAGCCAGAGGCGGCATCGTAATTCGTGCCCTGCAAAGATATGGGAGAGCCGCCCATTTCCGGCTCTATCCAGAGCACATGATTTTGAAAAGCATAGCCCGGCATTGAATCCTGCGCGCCCACGCAGATTTTTATCTTCTCACCCGCGTTGAGCGTGGCAGTGCGCTGCGAGGCATCCCATGCGGCATCCAGTGGATTTTCAAAAATCAATTGACTGCGCGTGTATTGGCGGTCAAACGTGACATCAGCAGCGGCCAAGCTGATCGTCAATTCTTTCGACAGTTTGCGCTCAGGTTCGGCGGTGGTGATGAACGGCAGGTTCTTCATCTCGACAAGCAAGCGCATTGTGTGCAACCCTTGACGGTCGAACAGGAATTCGGGGGTCATCCCCTCTTTCAGCACAATGGTTTGCCCTACATTCTGCACGGTGCCCAGCAAGTTCTTTGCCCCTTGGGTGCCGATGGAGTACACGGCCATCGGACGCTGGGCCGACCCATTGATTTGGTGGAATTCGGGCGCCAAGTCGGATGCGTTGGAATAGAAGTGCGGCGCATCAAAGCGCAAGCCCAATTCCAGCACGCCGTTGACGATATGCGGTGCCGTGATGGCGGGCCGGTAGGCGTGGTAGTCGCTGCTGTTGGCAAAGCGATCCAGGTTGAATTTTGAACCGTAGCTTTCATCTGGGGCCACCAGTTCCTGATTACCATTGCTGGCGATGTAGCACGGGGGGGCTATATCGACGGGAACGTTGAATGTGTCGTTTCTTTGGACGTGAGATCGATACCTGTCCATTGAATGCTCATCCAAGGCATTCGGGGAATTCAAGAGCACGATGGTGGTGCCTGTGAATGCATCACCTATTGGTGCGAGCAAGCCGGAGTTGTCGTCAACATGGACTTGCCGGCCGCCTCCTTCCGCCCAAGAGCCAGGGGCATGCACTCTTAGAAAGCCTATATGGTGGTATCTGTGCGAAATGAAGGAAGATCCGACGGCCTTGAGGACACAGCGCCCTGCCGTTGTGGCACCTGCCGCTGCCGCGCCCGCAGGCCCTAAAGCCGCTGCCGCGCCTGCAGCCACAGCGCCCGACGTAACGCAATCCCGAACCACGGCCGTGTCAACCTGCAAATATGCCAAATAGGGAACAGCATCACTCCTGTTGCGTATCCTGAACATGTTGATGCCGGTATCCCGGAATACTTCGTACCTGTCGGCAAACTTTTTATCCCCCACCGAGGGCGCGCCAAAGGTGTACACCGACATCCTGTTTTTTGCGACTCCGTATTCCCGCAGCATGGCGCCATACAGCGCTGCCACTGCACCGCCTAGACTGTGCCCTGCCAGATAAACGTCCTTACCGCTATTAAGCAGCGCAGCATGCAAGAACTGGCCGCTTGGCAGTCTGGCTGTTTTGGCCATTTCCTCGAATGCCTTGGCCTGATTGAAAAACCCTCTGTGAACCTGCCCCGCCCCAACAGATACGCCATTCACAAGGAAATTTGTCCCGGCAGAGTCCAGATCACTCATCACATCTACACCACCATTATCTTCAGGGTCAGTCCCCTTGAAGGCTACAATGATTTTTGTAGGTGTTTCCTTCGCAAATGCCTGAACATTGATTGCACCGCGGTTATTGAGGATTACGACATCTTTATAATCCGATCCCATCGCATTTTTCAGAAGACTGGCGGATGTAGTATCGTCATCGGAGCTTTTTATTTCGTAAGCGTGGATTGCATAATCCGCCATTTTCAATGCGGCGGCGGGGTCGTAGTGGTAGTTGGACTGATGGTGAAAATTGCCTGGGCAAAACATGTCATAGCGGTAGTCGATGACGCTGTGATCCTGTGCATGAGCGGTACCCGCATGCACCAACCACCCTATACAAACTACGGCCAGGGCGATGCGCAAGGGCCGGAGAGGCGTGAATGGACGCTGCGGGTGCATGGGCATGGTGTTGGGGCTTTTCATGGCGTTGGTGCTGCGGCAAAAAGACAGGCGGTAAGCGCGCGAATATGACAAAAAACGTTTCACGCTGTAACTCTCAATTCTTAGAGGTGTGTTTCCTTACAGCCTGATGAGCCGGTGGCGAAACGCTAGGCTGACGGCTTCAAGCGTGCTGGCCACGCCCAGCTTGCGGCGAATGGCGGGCAGGAAGAAGCTGTTGACGGTGGCCACCGAGATGCCCATGCGCTGGGCGATGGCCTGGGCGGGCAGGCCGGATGCCGCCCATTGCAGGCACTCGGCCTCGCGCGGTGTCAGTTCCTCGGTGGGGCGAAAGGCCATGGAGGCGGGCAGCAGATCGAGGTTGCGCACGGTCTGGGCCACGTGGCAGGCGAGCAGTTGGCCGGTGGCCACGAAGTCAGCGGCCCTCGCCGCCACGCGGTCGGCGTGCTCAGCGCTGGCCAGGAGGAGCCCGCCCATGCCGATGAGCCAAGGGCTGTGGACAGGCAGCGTGACGCCGCCATCTATTCCCTGCGCCAGACCTTCTTCTTCCAGATGTTTGAGCTGAGGGGTGTCGTAGAGCTTGCGCGTCCACACCAGCGGGGTGGTGTGGCCCGCGCAGTGGGTGACGGCCACGTCCACCTCTTGGTAGCCAGACCGGGTGTAGTGCTCGGCCCAGCCAGGCCGGTAGTTGTCAATGGAAAAATACTGGGGCTCGCCGCTACCCGGCTCGTTGTAGAACATGCCGAAGCAGTAGGTGTCGAACCCCAACCGCGATGCGGCGCGCTGGATGGCGGTGCGCAGTTCTTCGGCATTTCGGGCCGTGGCCACTTCTTCGACGAGATAGAGCGGGTTAAAAGCCATGGCAAATTCAAAGCCGCTGAATGCCCAGGTACTGGCTGCAACCGAATGCTTCTCCCGTTGCCTGGGCCAGCCTGGCGGACAGCCCGTCCATCTCATGCTGCTGCCACGGCGTCAGTCCGCGCTCCAAATCCACGATATAGCGCAGCCCTGCCATCAAGGTCTTGCCCGCCAAGGAGGTGGCCGACACGGGATCGACCGACTCACCACTGCGCGAGATGAAAGCCGTCATGCGCCCGGCGGCGGCCTGCCATTGCGTGGCGGACAGTTGCAGTTCCGTGACGACGCCGCGCGACAGGCCAGCGGGATTGAAGACAACCACCTCCTGCCCCCTCCGCAGCCCGGCATACATGGCCAGGCCGCCGCCCAAAGAATGCCCGGTAAGCATCAGGCGCTCACCCGGAAACTGAAGGCGTACGTGCTCCACCAGTTCGTCAGCCCAGCGGTAGCGGGCCGGCAGCACGTTGGAGAACTGCACCAGATTGGTGGTGATGTCTTTCAGCGAAGATATCCGGCTACCCCGGAACACCAAAATCCTTGCACCCGCAAGCGCCTCGTGATGGAGCTCTGCAAAGCCTTCGGAGCCGGGGTCGCGGTAGATCGTCATAGGCCTGCCGTCAGCGCCCAGAATGTCTCTTTCGGCCACGGCATCCTGCCTGAGCGGCAGGCTTTCCTGGTTCATGTAAATCTGGCTGCTCAGACGGGCCAGTGCGGCATATTCCTTGGCTCTTTTCTGCGCCTTGGCGGCGTGATTTTCGCAACTGGCCGCGCCACGGTTCGCGGCGACCGCCGCGCGCGCCTCTTTCTGCATGCGCGTGTATTCGCCTTGCAGCTTGCCGGCCACCGTTCGCAGCATTTCCAGGTCGCCCGCTGTCAGCCCCCAGCCCGCCAGCGGCGCGGCCGCCAGGAGCGCCATGGCCCAGGTTTTCCAGGGCGACGCCAGATGCCGCATCGTTCGCACTTTCTCAGGCCACGACTTTCTGCCAGCCCTTGGGCGGCTCGTTGCAGTACTTCAGCTCTTCCACCGTGTCCTTGACCCGGCGCACGCTGACCTTGCAATTGCCCACCACCGCGGCAGTGAGCTGCCTGGGCTCGCTGGCGAGCGCCGCCGGCTGGGCGGTTTCCACCGGCCCGGCGGATTCAGCCGCGGGCTTGGCGGCAGCTGGCTTTTTCGCCACGGGCTTGGCCGCAGCGGGTGGCACATAGGCCCTTGCCGTTTTGCTGTTCAGGTACGACACCGGCACATAGCCGACCACCGTCTCGCCCTCGACCACTGCGCCCCAACGCTTGTCCTTGCCAACGACGGCGGGAACGCGCAACGGCTGCCCTTTCTTGACGACCTGGCTGGGGCGCTCGCGCGTGTTGGTCGTCTGGTACACGGGGGTATCGACCAGCGCAGGCACTTCCACTCTGGAGGCCAGTTCCAGCGGATGGCTGGTCACGCTGGGCGACACGGCATAGGTCGCCAGCGTTTCGCGCAGCACCGGCCCCGGCGTGATGGTGACCTTCTCGTTGGACTTCTGTGCCACGAAAGACTGCGCCTTGCCCGTGCGCAGTGCGTCCATCTCCAGCTTTTCCAGCTTCTTCATGTCCTGTTCGTCGAGGTAGTTGCCGATCCGGTTGCCGATGAAGCCGCCCACGATGGCACCTACCAAGGCGCCCCGCGCGCCGCCCGCCTGCGCGCCGATGGCGGCACCGGCCACGGCTCCGCCAACGGTTCCCTGCATGGTCTTGGAGACGTCGGGCATGTTCGAGCAGGCGGTGGAGAAAAGCGTCAGGCTCCCCGCCAGCGCATAGGTTGCTATTCTTTTGTGGCGCATGCCTTGTGTCTCCCTCAAAGAAAATATTTCTGGATATTGCTCAGGCGCGACCAGAGCATGGATACGCTGCCGACTTCGCGGTGCAAGGTGTTTTCCAGGTCATAAAGCGCCGTGCCCTGATCGAAGACGTGCGACGGCATCGCCGCGACCAATGCGCCAAAAATGGCCAGCATCAGCACTACGCTGTATCTCCTGAGCATTCGCCCGGCTGGCGCGGCTGTGGCCGACCGCATCAGTGCCCAGGAAGCCACCAGCAAGACCAGCGAGATCGCATTGACGAGCGCGCTCGTGAGGCTGGAAATGATGGCCATGGGCGGAATGAAGACTGCCGCATTCACCTGCTGGATGTTTTTCAGCGTGTTCACGTTCTCGACCGTCGGCATGGCCATGGCTTTCATGCGCTGCGCCTCGGCCGCCACCCAGTCCTGGTATTGCGCCCGGCTCATGAAGTAGGGAACGTCGCGCACGAGCAAGGCGCTTCCATCCGGGCGCTTGGTGACCAACTGGCCCTCGGCCTTGCGCAAGCGCTCGCCATCCTTGCCGGTGGACTTCCTCAGCAGAGCGACGAACTGCGCCAGCGACAAGCTCTCATCCGGGGGCATGGCCTGCGCTGCCATGGATTCACGCACGAGGCTCCCGGTCCATGCCAAAAAGCCCTCCCGGTGCATGAAATACGGCATGGCACCGGCGAGTACTGCGCTGCCATCGGGCTTGTGGCCAATCTCCTTGCGTTCGTGCTGACGCAGATCCTGGCCGTTCTTGCCTTCGGACTTGCGCAGCAGCGCGACAAAGTCGTCCTTGGAAAGGCCGGGATCGACCGGGAAATTCGCCGCTGCCAAAACGTCGTGCGCCTTCCTGGCAGTCCACTGCTCGAATTCGGCGCGCGACATGAAATACGGCATTTCCCTGGCATGGATGGGCCGCCCATCGAAATCGTGGCCGATCACCCGGGCTTCCGCCTGCCGCATCTGCGCAGCCCTGGGGTGCGACGAGCGTTTCATCAGCGAGGGGAACTGTTGCAGGGGCAATTGCGTATTCGGATCGAGACCGCCGGAACGCCTGCGGAATTCAGCCGTGCCCCGGCTTCCATAGCGTGCGGCCTTGGCCGAGCCTTCGATGAATTCGCGATGGCCCGCGCGCACATCGTTCATGTTTCTTTCGTAGGCGACCCATTCGCCGGTCAGGTCGGCTTCACGGCGCGCCCTGCGCACGGCTTGCAGGTAGCGCGCGTGGCCCAAGGCCAGCTTTTCCATTTCCCGGCCATAGCTCTGCCAGTCGGCCTCCAGCCCGATGCCTTTGGCCTTGCGGCTGGAGTCGATGTACCGTACGTGCGCCTTGCGCAGCGCATCCATGTTCTCAGCGTATTCGCTCCACTTCTCATCCGAGATCTGGAGGGCCTCGTTCTGCTTGTCCGACGCCTTGCGTTCCACGATGTCCTGCGCGGGCACCATGAAGCGCTGGTCGAGCAGAACGATGGGGAAGGCTCCCATGAAGATCCTGCTGGTCACCGGCGAATCCTTGAGGCTCGGAATGTCGGGGTCCTCCAGTTCTCCCGTCAGCAGGTCGCGCCGGTACGAGAGCAGGTTGAACCCCATCACCTTGACTTCCGGCTTGAGGTTGTCGATGACCCTGGCGTACACGGAATCCAGCGCCCAATAACCTGCACCCGTCAGCAAGCCCAGCCCGATGACACCCCACACGAGGCTGCGCCCCCTGAACAGAAGGCCGCGAAACAAGGCCCAGGTCAAGCCGAACGCGGCCAGCAGCTTGCCCCGGCTGGAAAGATCGTCCGCCTGCTCGGGGGTGGTGGCCGGGTCGCTGATGCTGTTCAGCAGGCTGACGTTGTACTGGACCTCCAGCCACACCAGCAGGGCCGTCACGGCCAGCAGCAGAAAGAAAGGCGGCCGCCAATCGGACGCAGGCGCGCCGTCTGCGCGGGGGCCCCGCCGGGCTTGCAGCAACTGCAGGATGTTCATGCCTAGCACCCCGGCGCCGTGTTGCGCTTGAGCAAAGGCTCGGAAATCGCGGCCTGGATTCTCTCGGCCTTGAAATCGCTGTTGAGCACCTTGTACTTGGCCCGCAGGTAGGCGCTGCCGCTGTAGGTTTCACCCGGCCCGAGACGCTGGGTGATGACCACCTTGTCTTTGTGGCTGGCCATTTCGTAGCCTTTCCTGGCCCCAGCGACGGCGCCGTCCTGCATGCCGTTCTGCGAATCGCGGGCAGAACCGACACCCGCCCCGATCCAGCCCCCCAGCAGCCCGCGCCAGAACACCCCCGCCTTGGTTCGGAAGGACACCTCGCCCTCGATGCGCTCGTAGACCAGGAACCTGGAGCCATTGGTGACCCGGTAGCGTATTTCGACGCCATCCTGGCTGGTGTAGCTGCCGTCGTGGTGGTAGGTCGTCGCCGTCTTGCCGGAGAAATGGGTGGTGGAATAGGCCGTCCCCTGCTTGCGGCTGTAGCGGTTCTCGGCGCCCTCCGAAGCGGCATCCACCAAGCTGCCATGGGCTTGGAGTTTGGCCAGTTCCTGCTGCGCATAGCTGCGGTTGCAGGCCAGCTTTTTCTCGATCTGGCCGCGCGCCAGACTGGCGCTCTTGCCTTCGGGAAAGACGTCGAGGTATTCCTCCAGCGCCGCGATATTCCCGCGCCGGTTCAGGTGGTCCCAGGTCAGGTCGTCGGCTTTTTCCCTTGCCTGCGCCGCATACGCCCCTTGCGGGTGCAGCTTCAAATAGGCGAGATACCCGGGCACATTCTTGGATGTGGCCTGCCAATCCAGTTCGTCGATGGCCCGGTGCGCCTGACCGACGTGGCGCCCGCCTGGATATTCGGCCAGATAGGCATTCAAATGGGCCTTGCTGCCACCCGCCAGGGCTCTTTCGTAGGCTTCGTTGTCCTTGCGCGACTCGATATAGAAATATCCCGCGAAACCGCCCCCGACAATCACCAACGCAAATACCAAGGCACCCAGCAAAATATACCGGCCGATTCTGTTATGTCCCGAAACGGGTGTACTCACGGTTCATCTCCCAAACTCTTCTGTTTCCATGCCCGCTGGCTACCGGACAGGCCCTTCAGGGAGGGTATGACACCGTATGTAAAATTTTTTATACATACAACACGATTGGTTTCAACTTGACAAACAAGAAGCGCCTTCCATGAGCACCCAATCCCCCGTGTCCCTGTACATCCGCCAGCGCGCGCAAGACATGGGTCTTTCGCTGGCGGCGCTGTGCCGCCAGGCGGGCATCAGCCGCCAGTCGCTGTATCTGCTGGAGCAAGGCGGCGCGCATGCGCGGCTGCCGTCGCTGAACCTGGTGGTCAGCCTGGCGAATGCGCTGCGGGTGCATCCGCTGAAGCTGCTGCAACTGGTGCTGGATGCCTCGCCCGCCGCCATCAAGGCCAAGGATTCGCCCACGGTGGACCGCAGCGCGTTCGTGGCCGACGTGACGCTGCCCGACGGCACGCTGGTGGCACCAGGCCAGCGCGTGCTCAAGGTTTGGAAGCTGCAGAACGCGGGCCGCGTAGCGTGGGAGGGGCGGCAGTTGCTGTGCCAGGATGAAGAGGTGGTGGTCTACACCCGCTGTGGGCAGGAACTGCACCTGGCCCCGCCCCTGGTGCCTGACGGCCCCTGCATTCCGATTCCCCCCACCCCGCCGGGCGGGACGGTGCGGCTGCAGATGGGGTTCAAAGCGCCGGATGCACCCGCCACGGTGCTTTCGTACTGGAAGATGGCGTTTGCCGACGGCACGCTGTGCTTTCCCGACAACCGGGGCGTGTGGGTGAAGCTGACGGTGGTGGAGCCGGTGGCGGCGGCGGAGTGCGACCAAGGGTAGCTTGGCCCCGTGCACGCCTCGCCCGGCGTTTGCCAGTGAGTGCCTTGAAGCTACCAAAAAAATAGCTGCCAGCGCTTGCCCTGCAAGCCCTGGCAGCTATTTTGACTAGATTCAGTCTATTCGACCGATTCAGCCACTGGCACCGGCGCCGTAAACAAGGCCGCCACCTTGCGCTTGGGCTTGATGTTGGCCGAGATGCCGCTGCGCACTGCCGCGGCGGCCTTGGGCGCGGCCTCCCAGCTTGCGGGGGCGGCAGTGGTAGCGGCGCTGGCCTCGTAGGGCTTGTCGAAGAACGGGTCGCGCGCCACGGCGGGTGCGCGGTAGCCGCTGCGCGGGCTGCGCGCGGCCGGGGCGGCGCTGTCCTCGCCCGCGTCGCGCCAGGCGCGGCGGCCATCGTTGTGGCGGCCGCGGGGGCGATCGCCATCGAACTCGATGGCTTCGATCTCGATCTTTTTCTTGATGAGCTTCTCGATGTCGGCCACCAGGCGCGTGTCGCTGTTCGACACGAGCGTGACGGCCAGGCCCGTGGCGCCCGCACGGCCCGTGCGGCCGATGCGGTGCACGTAGTCCTCGGCGTTGAACGGCACGTCGAAGTTGAACACGGCGGGCACGTCCTTGATGTCCAGGCCGCGCGCGGCCACGTCGGTGCACACCAGCAGATCGACCTCGCCCTGCTTGAAGGCTTCGAGCGCCTTCAGGCGCTCGTCCTGGCTCTTGTCGCCATGCAGCGCCGCCGTCTTCAGGCCTTCGCGCTCCAGGCTGCGCGCCAGGCGGGCGCAACCGAGCTTGCTGTTCACGAAGACGAACGCCTGCTTGAGGCCCCGGGTCTTGAGCACCTGGTGGATAGCACGGCGCTTGTCGTCGTCGTTCGCGCTGTAGAAGCGCTGCTCCACCGTGGAGGCGGTTTCGTTCGGACGCGCCACCTCGATGGTGATGGGATCCTGCAGGTAGCTGCCGGCCAGGCGCTTGATCTCGGGCGAGAAGGTGGCGCTGAACAGCAGCGTGGTGCGCTGCTTGGGCAGGTAGCTCAGGATGCGCTGCAGGTCGGGCAGGAAGCCGATGTCGAGCATGCGGTCGGCTTCGTCGAGCACCACGTACTCCACCTGGTTGAGCACGGCATTCTTGGCCTCGATGTGGTCGAGCAGGCGGCCCGGCGTGGCCACGAGCACCTCGACGCCTTTTTTCAGCTCCAGCGTCTGCGGCTTCATGTCCATGCCGCCGAACACCACGGTGCTGCGCAGCTTGGTGTGCTTGGCGTACAGCGCGATCTGCTGCGCCACCTGGTCGGCCAGCTCGCGCGTGGGCAGCAGCACCAGCGCGCGCACCGGGTGGCGCGCGGGCGAGGTGGAGCTGTTCTCGTGCTTGAGCAGGCGCTGCAGCAGCGGCAGCGAGAACGCCGCCGTCTTGCCCGTGCCGGTCTGCGCCGCGCCCATCACGTCCTTGCCGGTGAGCACCACCGGGATGGCCTGTGCCTGGATGGGCGTCATGTTCTCGTAGCCCATTTCGGCCACGGCGCGCGCCAGCGGCTCGGCCAGCGATAGATTGGAAAAAGAACTGGTCATGAACCTGCTATTGTCGCACCAGGCGTGGAAACCCTGGTTTTTTTCGCTTGAAAGGTGCTAAGAACGTGTTTACGTTCCTACAGGCTGTTGACCGAGAAGGTGTCGCAGGCCTGCACGCTGCCCTGCTTCATGCCCTGGGAGAACCAGCGCACGCGCTGCGCGCTGGAGCCGTGGGTGAACGCATCGGGCCGCACGGTGCCGGTCTGCTGGCGCTGCAGGGTGTCGTCGCCAATCTGCTGCGCGGCGTTGATGGCTGATTCGATGTCGCTCTGGTCGAGCCAGTTCTTGGCCTGCTGCGAGTGCCGGGCCCAGATGCCCGCGTAGCAGTCGGCCTGCAGCTCCAGCCGCACCGAGAGCGCGTTCTGCTCGCGCTGACTGACGCGCCCGCGCATCGCGTCCACCTTGCCCGTGGCGCCCAGCAGCGTCTGCACGTGGTGGCCCACCTCGTGCGCGATCACGTAGGCGCGCGCAAACTCGCCGGGCGCGCCGAGCTGGCGGCTCATGGTGTCGAAGAAATCCATGTCCAGATAGACCTTGCGGTCGCCAGGGCAATAGAACGGCCCCATCGCGCTCTGCCCCATGCCGCAGGCCGTGGGCGTGGCGCCGCGGAACAGCACCAGCTTCGGCACCTGGTACTGCGCCCCGCCCTGGCGGAAGATCTGCGTCCACACGTCCTCGGTCGATGCCAGCACGGTGGAGACGAACGCGGCCTGCCGGTCGTCCTGCGGCGGGCGCTGGGCCGGGCCCTGCTGCACCTGCGGCGCGCCGCCGCCCGAGAGCAGGCCGATGGTGGTCAGCGGGTTGATGCCGAACACGCCCCAGCCGATCAGCGCGATGACCACCGTGCCAATGCCGATGGTGCGCCCGCCCAGGCCGCCACCGCCACCGCCGCCGCCCCCGCTGCGGCGGTCTTCCACGTTGTCCGATTCACGGTTGCCTTCCCATCGCATCGCTGCCGCTCCCCGCCCCCGCCGCGGGGACAAAGCCGTGATTATTGCGCCCGCGCTACCATGGCGCCATGCCCTCCATCCTGCTCACGGGCTTCGACCCGTTCGAGAACGCCACGGTCAACCCCAGCTGGTGCGTGGCCCGCGCCCTGGCGGGGCAGCGCATCGCGGGCCACCGGGTGGTGGCGGCGCAGTTGCCCACGGCATTCGGCCAGGCGCTGGAGCACCTGCGCGCGCTGCTGCAGGCGCACCGCCCGGCCCTCGTGCTGTGCCTGGGGCTGGCGGCCGGGCGCACGGCGCTGTCGATCGAGCGCATCGGCATCAACGTCATCGACGCGCGCATTCCCGACAACCAGGGCACGCGGCCGGTGGACGTGCCCGTGGTGCCCGGCGGCCCCGCCGCCTACTTCGCCACGCTGCCCATCAAGGCCATGCTGCGCGCCGTGCGCCAGGCGGGCATCGCCGCCGAGGTGTCGCAGAGCGCAGGCACCTTCGTGTGCAACCAGGTGCTGTACGGATTGCTGCACCTGCTGCACCAGGGCGCGGGCGCGCCCGGCGCACGCGGCGGCTTCGTGCACGTGCCGCTGCTGCCCGAACAGGGCCTACCCAGCATGCCGCTGCGCGACATGGTGCGCGGCATCCACGCCACGCTGTGGGCCGCCGCCCTGGCGCGCCACGACATCCCCTTGCACGCCGGAGCCGAACACTGACATGCACCAAGCCCTCCTGAGCCCCGAAGCCACCGCCGCGCAACTGCCCTGGCTGCCGCTGGCCGATGAAATCGCCGCCGTGCTGCGCGACGCCAGCGTGCAGGTGCCCGCGCGCACCGTGCTGCCCCTGGCTGGCGGCGGCACCCTGTTCACCATGCCCGCCAGCGACGCGCAGGTGGCCATCGCCAAGCTCATCACCTTCACGCCGGCCAACGCGGGCACGGGCCGCGCCACCATCCAGGGCGACGTGGTGGTGTTCGACGTGGCCACGGGCGTGCGCCGCCTGCTTCTGGACGGCCCCACCATCACCGCCCGGCGCACCGCCGCCGTGTCGCTGTACGCGGCGCAGCGGCTGGCGCGCGTGCCGCAGGGGCCGCTGCTGATCGTGGGCGCGGGCGCGCAGGGCCTGGCGCACCTGCACGCCTTTGTGGCCGGCCTGGGCGTGACCGAGGTGCTGATTGCCTCGCGCAGCCAGGCCAGCGCCGAGGCGCTGGCGCTGCAGGCCCACGCCCTGGGCGTGCAGGCCCACGTGGTGGAGGACGCCGACCGCGCGGCGCCGCTGTGCCCGCTGATCGTCACCTGCACCCCGGCCAGCGGCGTGGTGCTGCGCTCGGCGCCCCACCCCGATACCTTCCTCGCCGCCGTGGGCGCCTTCACCCCGCAGATGGTGGAGCTGGACGCGGCGCTGTGCCACGCCTTCACCGCGCACGGCCAGATCGTGGTGGACACGGCCGACGCCGTGCACGAGGCAGGCGACCTACTGCAGGCGGGGATCGACGTGGCCGCCCTGCCCACGCTGGCCAGCCTGGAGCGCGCGCACTGGCGGCCCGGCCCGGGGCCGGTGCTGTTCAAGAGCTGCGGCTGGGGCGGGTGGGACCTGGCGGCAGCGCGGCTGGCGCTGCGCGGCAGCGGCACGCGCCTTCTTTCCTGACGGAACGCACCGCCCCCGGCGCTTGCAACCGGCGCACCCCAGGCCAGTGGACGCCGCGCAAGGGCCGCCCCGCCGCGCTGGCGGCGTCCCCCTTCCCGGAGCGCGCAGCGCGCAGAGAGAAGGGGGAAGCGGCGCAGCCGCTCAGGGGGTTGCTCACGCTTTCGGCAGTGTGACGCCGACCTGGCCTTGGTACTTGCCGCCCCGGTCGCGGTACGAGACCTCGCACACGTCGTCCGGCGCGCTCTCGAAGAACAGCACCTGCGCACAGCCCTCGCCCGCGTAGATGCGCGCGGGCAGCGGCGTGGTGTTGCTGAACTCCAGCGTCACGTAGCCTTCCCACTCGGGCTCGAAGGGCGTGACGTTGACGATGATGCCGCAGCGCGCGTAGGTGCTCTTGCCCAGGCAGACGGTGAGCACGTTGCGCGGAATACGGAAGTACTCCACCGTGCGCGCCAGCGCGAAGCTGTTGGGCGGGATGATGCAGCTCTCGCCCTGGAAATCGACGAAGCTCTTCTCATCGAAGTTCTTCGGGTCCACCACGGTGCTGTGGATGTTGGTGAACACCTTGAATTCAGGCGCGCAGCGGATGTCGTAGCCGTAGCTGCTGGTGCCGTAGCTGATGATGCGCCGGCCCTCCACCTCGCGCACCTGGCCGGGTTCGAAGGGCTCGATCATGCCGTGCTGCTCGGCCATGCGGCGTATCCATTTATCGCTCTTGATGCTCATGCAGGTACTCCGTTTTTCATAGCTGCTGGCGCTTGATGGTCAAGCGCTGGGACCATATTTTGCCTGTGAAATGACGGTTTGCTCCACCACCCGGTCGTCGCCCAGCACGATCAGCGCAAAGAGCAGCTCATCCAGGCTGCGCGCCTGGCCCGTGCGCCGCGCCAGCAGCGGCGTGGCCCGGGGGTCGAGCACGACGAAGTCGCCCTCGCAGCCGGGCTGCAGGTTGCCCACCACGCCGCCCAGCCCCAGCGCCTGCGCGGCGCCGCCGGTGTGCTGCCACCACAGCTGCGCGGGCGTGAGCGACAGGCCGCGCTTGGCCTGGCCCCCTTCAATGCCCGTGCGCCCCACGTAGTACGCCGCCTGCATGGTGCGAAACGGCGAAAAGCTGGTGCCGCCGCCCACGTCACTGGCCAGGCCATGGGCAAAGCCCGCCTCGTGCGCACCCGCGTGGTCGAAAAAGCCGCTGCCCAGGAACAGGTTGCTGGTCGGGCACACGGCCGCCGCCGTGCGGCGCGCGCGCAGCAGGGCGCGGTCCTCGGCGTCGAGGTGGATGCAGTGCGCGTACACGGCGCGCTCGCGCATCAGGCCGAAATCGTCGTACACCGCCAGGTAGCTGCGCGCGGCGGGAAACAGCGCGCGCGCCCAGGCGATCTCGTCGCGGTTCTCCGCCACGTGCGACTGGATCCAGGTGTCCGGGTAGCGCGCCGCCAGTTCGCCCGCGCCGCGCAGTTGTGCGGGCGTGCTGGTGGGCGCGAAGCGCGGCGTGATGGCGTAGCCCAGGCGGTCCACGCCGTGCCAGCGCTGGATCAGCGCCTCGGTGTCGGCCAGGCCCTGCACGGTGTCGTCGCGCACGCCGTCGGGCGAGTGGCGGTCCTGCAGCACCTTGCCGGTGATGAGGCGCATGCCGCGCGTCCGCGCCTGGGTGAACAGCGCATCCACTGACGCCGGGTGCGAAGTGGCGAAGGCCAGCGCCGTGGTCACGCCGTTGCGCAGCAGCTCTTCCACGAAGAACTGCGCCACCTGGGCGCCGTGGCCCGGGTCGGCAAAGCGCGCTTCGGCCGGAAAGGTGTAGTTCTCCAGCCAGGGCAGCAGGCCCGGCGCGGGCGAGCCGATCACGTCGGTCTGCGGGTAGTGGACGTGCATGTCCACGAAGCCGGGCGCGATGATGCGCCCCGGCCAGTGCGTGACCGCCTGCCCCTCATAGCGGGCCCGCAGCGCCTGCCAGCTGCCCGCCGCCTGCACGCGCGCGCGGCCCTGGGCGTCGGGGGCGATGGCCAGCAGGCCGTCCTCGTCATGCACGGCCTGGCCGTCTTCGGTGAAGCGCAACAGCGCACTGCGGTATATCTGCATGGCCGGTACGATACCCGGCTTTAAAACCACCCTGAAGGGAGACAGCCCATGCCCATGTTCGTCGATACCTCGCCCCCCGGCCAATGCATTTTCTGCCGCCTGGTGGCGGGCGAGATTCCAGCCGCCCGCGTGTACGAGGACGAACTGACCGTCGCCTTCATGGACCTGGGCCAGGTCACCCCCGGCCATGTGCTGGTGGCCGCCAAGCGCCACGCGGTCACGTTGTTCGACCTCACGCCCGAGGAGGCCGCCGCCGTCATGCAGACGGCGCAGCGCGTGGCCCAGGCCATCCGCACGGTGTTCGACCCGCCGGGCCTGACGCTGCTGCAGGCCAACGGCCCGCTGGGCGGGCAGACCGTGCTCCACTTCCACATGCACGTGGTGCCGCGCCACGAGGACGACGGCATTACCTTCACCTGGCCGCGCCAGGAGCCCGGCCCGGCCGTGCTGCAGGGCTACGCCGAGCGGCTGCGCGCGGCGCTGTGACGCCGGGGCCGGTTTTCAATGAAAACCGGCCCAAACCCTTCTCCAGAAAGCGCCAAAAGCTATCAAAAACGGAGCGTCCGGCGCTGGCTGCTGCTTACTTCTGCGCCACGAACGGCGCGCCCGTCTGCGTGAAGAAGAACGTCAGCGCATGCGCCGTGCTGCGCTGGCGCTCGCCCTCGATGCCGTGGCCCGACTTGGCGAACGCATGCAGCAGGTAGGGCCCCGGGCCGGTGGCCGTGTTCTGCAGCGCGGCGGCCAGCTTGTAGCTGTGCGCGGGCAGCACGCGCTGGTCATCCTGGCCGGTCATCACGTACATGGCGGGGTATTTGCGCGCCTGCACGCTGTGCAGCGGCGAGAAGGTCATGAGGTTGGCGAACTCGGCCTGCACGGCCGGGTCGCCGTAGTCGTGCGTCCAACTGAAGCCCCAGGTGAACGCGGTGTAGCGCGTCAGGTCATGCACGCCCACGCGCGGCAGCGACACGGCGAACAGCTCCGGATACAGCAGCGCCACGGCGGCCGACGAGGTGCCGCCGTTCGACCAGCCCTGCACCCCCAGGCGCGCGGCGCTGGTGTAGCCCTGCGCAGCCAGGTAGCGCGCCACGTCGGCCAGGTCGGCATAGGTGTTGCGCTTGTTGAACAGCCGCCCGGCGTCGTACCAGGCCGTGCCGCGCTCGGCGCCGCCGCGCACGTGGGCAATCACGTACACGCCGCCCGACTCCAGCAGGGGCAGCACGTCGGCATCGAAGTAGGCCGGCGAAGGCGACATGAAGCCACCGTACACGTACATCAGCGCCGGCGCCTTGCCGTCCAGCACCTGCCCCTTGCGGTGCACCAGGTTGATGGGGATCTGCGTGCCGTCTGCTGCGGGCGCTTGCAGCGCGCGCACCTCGTAGTTTTGCGGGTCATGGCCCGGGTAGGACAGGCTGCCGCGCAGCACCACCCGGTCGCCCTCCGGTTCGTAGCGGAAATACTGGCCCGGCTGCGCCAGCGTGGAATGCATGTAGTCCAGGTCTTCCGGCTGGCCCAGGATTTCGCTGCAGCGCAGGCCGAGTACGGCGCCCGGCGCGGGCAAGGCGATCTCGCGGGGCGCGCTGCTGCCATCCAGCGCGTAGCGCTCCAGCCGGTTCTCGCCATCGCGCCACTTCAGCGCATAGGCGTAGCGGCCGCACAGCTGGGCCTCGGACACCACGTCCTGCGGCTGCGCGGGCAAGACATGGCGCCACGTTCCGCCCTGGGGCTGCGCGGGGTCCACGCTGACCAGGCGGTACATCGCGGCGCCATCGGTGGTGGACACCAGGAGCCGGCCATCCGCCTGCACATCCATGACCTGGAACGACACGCGCCCCTGGCCATCGAGCACCATCTGCGCCGCGCCGGGCGCCGCCAGGTCCAGGCGCAGCACGTCGCTGGTGCCGGTGTCGGCCGAGCGCCCGAAATACAACTGGCTGCCCAGCACCGGCCCCAGGGTCAGGCCCATCGGGCGGGCGGCCTCCGTGCGGTACAACACCTCGGTGTCTCCGGACTTGGCGGGGTCCACGCGCACGATGGCCTGCTGGCCATAGCTCGATGCGCCAGGCCGCGTGACGTTTTCCACCTCCACATACAGCAGCGCCGCGCCCTCGAACATGAAGCCCGCCACGGTGCGCGTGAGCACGGCAGGCTCCGGCCTCGGGCTGCGCAGGTCGATCAGGTGCAATTCGTCCAGGTCGGCGTGGTTGCGCTTGAGCCGGTAGGCCAGGAAGCGGCCATCGGGGCTGACCTGGTGCCCCTGCAGCTCGATGGTGTCGTCAGGCTCCTGCTGCGCCAACTGGCCCACATCCAGCAGCACCTGCCCCGCCTGGCCCGGCCCGGCCGACACGTAGATGCGGTTGTCCACCGCAGGGCCCGGCAGCGGCCCGGCAGCGCCCGCCGGGCGCCGGCGCCAGTCGTCCTGGCGGCCCTCGCGCTCCTGGCGGCCCAGGTCGCGCCACTGGTAGTAGTAGCGCCCCTGGCGCTGCTGGCCCACCTGCTGCAGGCCGTCGGCCCGCACGGCAGCACCACCGGAGCGCTTGGCCTGGGGCTGCGCCACGAACTCAGGCAGCTCCAACGCCTGCAGCCGCGCCAGCACCTGGGGATAGATGGCCTGGCCCTCCACGTAGTCCGCGCTGAAGGCGTTCTGCGCCCGCATCCAGTCGATCACCGGCGTGCTGCGGGTGTCCTCCAGCCAGCGGTACGGATCGGCCACGCGCTGGCCGAAATGCGTGGTGGCATCGTCACCCGCGCGTGTGGCGGGGTAGCGCGGCGCGGGGCTGGGGGAGTCGCCATCGCCGCCGCCGCACGCGGCCAGGACGCAGGCCAGGGCCAGGGGAGGAATCGAACGCAGGGGCCAATGCATGGGAAGGTTTTCCTTTCTGTTTCTGGGTGCCATGCCCGGCAGGGGAGCGGGCAGCGCGCCCGCACCCTACCAAGCCTTGGCATGAAAGGAAAGCACTTGCCCCTCAATGAAGCACGCCGCATCGTGCGAGTGCACGAGAGAGCCGGGGATCAACCCTAGCTGTCGTACTCGTAGCAGCGGTCGAACACGTCCTTGAGCCGGTGTTCCCAGCGCCGCTTGTCGGCCTCGGGGGCAAAGCTGGCCTCGAAGCTGTTCCAGGCCAGTTGGTAGGCGTGGCGCGCCGTCAGGCCCGTGGCGGCGAAGACCTGGGTGAAGTTCTCGTTGATGTAGCCGCCGAAGTAGGCCGGGTCGTCCGAATTCACCGTGGCGGCCAGGCCAGCGTCGAGCAATTGGCGCAGGTTGTGCTGCGCCAGGCTGGGGAATACGCGCAGCTTGAGGTTGGACAGCGGGCAGACGGTGAGCGCGATGCGCTCGCGCGCCAGGCGCTGCATCAGCAGGGCGTCGTGCACGGCCTGCACGCCATGGTCGATGCGCTCGGCCTTGAGCACATCGAGCGCGCTCCAGATGTAGGCCGGCGGGCCCTCCTCGCCCGCATGGGCGACCGCGTGCAGGCCCAGTGCGCGGCAGCGCGCGAACACGCGCGCGAACTTCTCCGGCGGGTGGCCGCGTTCGCTGCTGTCCAGGCCGACGCCGATGATCTTGTCCAGGTACGGCTGCGCCTGCTCCAGCGTGGCGAAGGCGTCCTCCTCGCTGAGGTGGCGCAGGAAGCAAAGGATGAGCGCGCTGGAGATACCCAGCTCGGCGCGCGCCTCCACGCAGGCGCGGTGCAGGCCGCCCACCACGGTTTCCATGGCCACGCCGCGCGCGGTGTGGGTCTGCGGGTCGAAGAAAAGCTCGGCGTGCGCTACGTTATCCATAGCTGCTCGCGCAAGGTAGGCGCGGCCCAGATCGTAAAAATCCTGTTCATGCAGCAGCACGCTGGCACCGGCGTAGTAGATGTCGAGAAAGCTCTGCAGATCGGTGAAGGCGTAGGCGCTGCGCAGCGCCTCGACGCTGGCGTAGGGCAACTGCACGCCGTTGCGCTGCGCCAGCGCGAAGATCATCTCGGGCTCCAGCGAGCCTTCGATGTGGATGTGCAGCTCCGCCTTGGGCATGGCGCGCAGCAGCGCGGGCAGGCGCTCGGCGGGGACGGGGGGTACCTTGAACATCGGCGGTCTCCAGAAGTGGCGCAGCCATTGTGCGCCCGGCAGGCGAGAAAAAAAGCGCCCCGGCCTGGCGGCGGGGGCGCGCTTGGCCGCAAGGCCGGATCACTCGGACACGGTCACCGTCTGGTAGTTCTTGTCGGCAGTGATTTCCGATTCGGCGAAGGGCACGCGCAGCCACTGCTGGGCGCCATAGGCCTGGGTGTAGTCGGCATAGTGGGCCGAGCCGGGGTCATCCGACAGCGAGAAGGTCAGGAAGGTGTAGGCCTGCACCCCGCCCGCCGGGAAGTTCACCACTTGCATGTAGCTGTTGCCGTGCGGCTGGCCGTCCATGCTGTAGCCGCCCTGGCCGATGGGGTTCTCCGAGCAGTTGATGGTGAAGTAGCCCACGCCGCCGCAGCCGCCGTACAGCGCCGTCCTGACGCCGCCGCGCGCGGAGAACAGCACGTCGCCGCGCGGCGCGTCGAGCGCGAAGCCCGAGGCCTGCACCGCCTGCACTGCGGCGCCGAACGCCTGGCGCAGCGCGTCGGCAGCGCCCGGCTGCAGGTCGCGCGGGGTGTTCAGCGGGTCGGCGGGATTGAACGGCACGGCAAAGAGCTGGGCCGCCGGCACCTGCACGCGGGTCCAGAACTCATCCCACACGTGCGAGCCGCGCGCGCCGGTGCCCCCCCGGTTGTCCCAGGCGCGCAGCGTGGCGCAGGCGGCCGCCACGTCCTGCGTGGCGGACGGCGTGGCGCACACCAGGTCGAGCGCCTGGTCCTTGAAGCGCTCGGCGCTGAACACGCGGCTGTTCAGCACCATCTGGCGCACGATCTCGCTCGTGGCCTTGTTGCCGGGGTAGCCGTCGGTGCCCGCCAGGCGCTCCAGCGCCATGGTGTGGCCCAGGCGCGTGCGCAGAGACTGGGCCGCCGTGCCTGCGGCGCCGAAGATGCTCGGGAAGCCGGTGAGCGGCGCGCTGGCGTTGGCCAGCCAGTAGCTGTCGTTCATGTTGCCCACATAGTCGTCACGCAGCAGGCTGGGCATGCGCGCCACGCCGATGGCGCCCTTTTGCACCGAGTCGGCGTCGGTCCGCCAGTGGCAGGCGCTGCGCGCGCCGTCGAGGATGGGCACCTCGGGCAGCGCCGCCGCCATGGCCTTGCCGATGGGCGTGGTGCAGGCGGCCAGCAGATCGGGCGGCGCATTCGGCACGGTGCCGATGTCGGCATACCAGGCGCGGGCAGCGCCGCGCCCGACGGCCACGGTGTTCACCCAGGGAATGGCGGCCTCTTCCTTCTGGATCTGCGTGAATTCGTCGAGCGACTTGGCCTGGTTCCAGCGCAGCCAGTTGCGCAGGCTGCGGAAGTTCTCGCCGTTGATGTCGCGCATGGCGAATGCCGAGGCGGTGTTCCAGCCCAGCGCCGGATTCAGGCTGGCGAGGTTGACCATGGGCCCGTACTCGGTCTTGTAGAGGGTGCGGCTCACCGTGGCGGTGGCGCCCGAGGCCTGGCGCACCTCCACCGTGATGGGGTTGGCCTTCATCTTCACGGCCTGGCCGTCGAGCAGGTAGCTGGTCGGGTCGTTCGGCGCCAGCGTGAGCTGGAAGAAGCCGAAGCGCCGCGCCGTGGAAACGGTGTGGCTCCAGGCCACGTTGTCGTTGAAGCCGATCTGCACCATCGGCAGGCCGAGGAACGACGCGCCGCTGACGTTCAGCTCCCCGGGAATGGTGAGCTGCGCCTGGTAGAAGCGGTCCGGCCCCTTCCAGTACCAGTGCGGGTTGCCGAACAGCACCGGGCTGGCGTCGCCCGTGCCGGCCGTGCCGAAGCCGTACATGTTGCTGCCGATGCCGGCGCTGCCGCCCACCTGGAGCGGCGGCGCGGTGATGCTGGCGGGGTCGGGCACCTGCATGTCCTGCCCCGCCTTGGCGGCCGTGGCCGTTGGCGCAACGGCGTTGGCGATGGCCGCGACGAAGTTGCTGTAGCCCGCCGCGAGGTTGGCGACGTACATGCGCCGCAGCAGGTCCTGCTCGGTGATGGGGCGCACCCAGGCTTCGCCGCGGCAGGCGGCATGCGCCTTGCCGCTGGCTTGGTTGTCGCGCACGTAGCGGTTGTAGCCCGCCACGAAGCCGGCCGTCAGCTTGCGCAGGCTGTCGCCTTGCTGGGCCACCATGGCATCGAGCACGTCCTGCGTGATGAGGTGGCGGTGGAAGAAGTCGGAGTCGATGTTGCGCGGGCGCGCGATGGTGCTGTTGTAGACCGCCAGCGCGTCGGCACCGAAAAACTTGGAGCGCTCGCCCCGGTAGGTCAGGAACGAGTCGGCCATGGTGCACAGGTTGTCCTGGGCCTGCGCATAGCCGTAGCCGTAGCCCAGGCCGCCCCAGTCGCTGGCCTTGATGTGCGGCACGCCCATGGTGGTGCGGCGGATCTCGGCGCTGTAGTGGGCGGAATCGTCGCTGCCGCTACTGCCGCACGCGGCCAATGCGGCCAGCGCGACCAAGGAAAGCGGCCGCAGGCCACGGGTGATGTGGTACGTCATAGGTTTGTCTCCTTCTGTTGTTGTCCCCTGCGGGGCAGGGCGACCACAGGGTACAGACAAACCGGCGCGCCTGCTCGCGTCCACGGGAATGGCCCCCCCTACACCCTCCAAAGCGGGCAGCTTTGCACCTTGGAACGGGCCAATAAAAAGGCCGCCCGAGGGCGGCCCTTTCATTGCCGAAGCACGGCGCGCGGCTTACTTGCCGTTGCCGCCCGGCACCTTGCCTTCCACGCCCTTGACGTAGAAGTTGATGCCGGTGAGGAATTTGTCATCGGCCACGGCGTCCTTGTCCAGCACCGTCTGGCCGGCGTTGTTCACGATCGGGCCCTTCCAGATCACGAACGTGCCGTCCTTCAGGCCGGCCTTGGCGGCATCGACCTTGGCCTTGGCCTCGGCGGGCACGTCCTCGGCGACGGACACCAGGTCGATGGCGCCTTCCTTCACGCCCCACCAGCTCTGGCCCGTGGTCCAGGTGCCGTCCAGCACGTCCTTGGTGGCCTTGGCGTAGTACGGCAGCCAGTTGATGACGGCCGAGCCCAGGTGCGCCTTGGGGCCGTAGGCGGTCATGTCGGAATCCCAGCCGAAGGCGCGCTTGCCCTTTTCCTCGGCCGTCTTGAGCACGGCGGGGGAGTCGGTGTTCTGGAACAGCACGTCGGCACCGCCGTTGATCAGCGAAGTGGCGGCCTCGGTCTCCTTGGGCGGGCTGAACCACTCGTTGACCCAGACCACCTTGGTCTTGATCTTGGGGTTCACGCTCTGCGCGCCCAGGGTGAAGCTGTTGATGTTGCGCAGCACCTCGGGGATGGGCACGGAGCCGACCACGCCCAGCGTGTTGGTCTTGGTCATGGCGCCCGCGATGATGCCCGCGAGGTAGGCGCCCTCGTAGGTGCGGCTGTCGTAGGTACGCACGTTCTCGCTGGTCTTGTAGCCCGTGGCGTGCTCGAAGCGCACGTCCTTGAACTCCTCGCCCAGCTTCTGCATCACGTCCATGTAGCCGAAGGTGGTGCCGAAGATCACCTTGTTGCCCTGGGTGACCATGTCGCGCAGCACGCGCTCGGCGTCGGGGCCCTCGGGCACGCTCTCCACGTAGGAGGTCTGGATCTTGTCGCCGAACTCGGCCTCCAGCTTCTTGCGCGCCTGGTCGTGGGCGTACGACCAGCCGCCGTCGCCCACCGGGCCGACGTAGGCGAAGCCGATCTTCAGCGGCTCGGGCTTGGGCGCGGGCGCCTCGGCCGCCGGTGCGGCGGGGGCCGGCGCGGGCGCGGGCTCCTCCTTCTTGCCGCAGCCCACCAGGGCCGTGGCCGCCACCGCCGACAGCGCGGCCAGCTTGAACAGGGAACGCTTGTGCAAATCCGTCATGACTTTCCTTCAGGGGAGTGAAAAACAACCGGGGCGCCACAAGGGCCCGCGCCCGCTGGCAGGCCAGGGGCGCATGGTGGCACGAAACCTTTACTTGCCTTCCGTGCCGGGAACCTTGCCCTCCACGCCGGCGACGTAGAAGTTGATGCTGGAGAGGAATGGCAGGTCGCCGACCTGGCCCGCAGCCAGGACTTCCTTGCCCGCGTTGTCCTTGACCGGGCCGGTCCAGACGGCAAAGCTGCCGTCCCGCAGGCCGGCGCGGGCCTTGGCCACGCGGTCCTTGATCTCTTGCGGCACGTCGTCGGCAATCTTCAGCAGGTCGATGGCGCCTTCCTTCACGCCCCACCAGTGGGCGCCGCCCTGCCATTGCCCGGCCAGCGTGTCGCCCACCACCTTGGTGTAGTACGGGCCCCAGTCGATCACGGCCGAGCCCAGGTGCGCCTTGGGCGCATAGGCGCTCATGTCGCCGTCCTTGCCGAAGGCGCGCACGCCGCGCTCCTCGGCGGTCTTGAGCACCGAGGGCGAATTGGTGTTCTGGTACATCACGTCCACGCCGCCGTTGACCAGCGAGGTGGCGGCCTCGGCCTCCTTGGGCGGGCTGAACCATTCGTTGACCCAGACCACCTTGGCCTTGATCGCCGGGTCCACGCTCTGCGCGCCGAGCACGAAGCTGTTGATGTTGCGCACCACTTCGGGGATCGGCACCGAGGCCACCACGCCCACCGTCTTGGTCTTGCTCATGCCGCCGGCCACGATGCCGGCGAGGTACGCGCCCTCGAAGGTCTTGGTGTCGTAGGTGGCCACGTTGTCGGCCTGCTTGTAGCCGGTGGCGTGCTCGAACTTCACGTCCTTCAGGTCCGCGGCCACCTTCTGCACGAATTCCTGGTAGCCAAAGCTGGTGGCGAACACCAATTTGGTGCCCTGCGCCCCCATGTCGCGCAGCACGCGCTCGGCATCGGCGCCCTCGGGCACGCTTTCGACGAACGTGGTTTCGACCTTGTCGCCGAACTTCTCCTGGATCGCGCGGCGGCCCAGCTCGTGCTGGTAGGTCCAGCCACCGTCGCCGATCGGGCTGACGTAAACGAACCCCACCTTGAGCTTGTCGGCCGCCGGCGCCGCAGCCGGCGCGGGCGCTGCGGCTGGGGCCTCATCCTTCTTGCCGCACCCCGCCAGGGCAGCGAGAGCGAGCGCCGACAGCGCGGCTGTTTTCAGCAGGGAGCGTTTGTTCACAAGGTTCATGGGTCGAATACGGGGAATGAAAGACAACGAAAAAACTCAACTGCCCGGGTAGAACGGCTTGCCGAGCGAGGCCGGCATGTTCGCACGGATCCATGCCGGATTGCGCGAGATCAAGACCAGCACCACGATGGTCGCCAGGTACGGCAACATGGAAAGCAATTGGCTTGCCAACTGCACGCCCGTGGCCTGCAAATGGAACTGGAGCATGGTCACGCCGCCGAACAGGTACGCGCCGAGCAGCACGCGCGCCGGCCGCCAGGTGGCGAACGTGGTCAGCGCCAGCGCGATCCAGCCGCGCCCCGCCACCATGCCCTCGACCCACAGCGGGGTGTATTCCAGCGAGATGAAGGCGCCCGCCAGCCCGCACAGCGCCCCGCCGAACACCACCGCCCCGAGGCGGATCCAGCGCACCGGGTAGCCCAGCGCATGCGCCGACTGGGGCGACTCGCCCACCGCGCGCAGCACCAGGCCGGCGCGCGTGCGGTCCAGGAACCAGATCAGCGCCACGGCCAGCACCATGGCGCCATAGACCAGCGGGTCGTGGTCGAACAGCGCCGGGCCGACCAGGGGCAGGTCGCGCAGGTAGGGAATGCCGTCCTGCGCCAGCTCCGGCAGCTTGGCCTGCACGAAGTTCTGGCCCGCGAAAGCCGAGAAGCCCACGCCGAACAGGGAGAGCGCCAGCCCGGTGGCGTACTGGTTGGTGTTGAGCCAGATCACCAGGACGCCGAAGACCGCCGCCAGCAACGCCCCGGCCAGCGCCCCGGCCGCGAAGCCCAGCCATTCATTGCCCGTGCCCACGGTCGTGGCGAAGCCCGCCAGCGCGGCGCACAGCATCATGCCCTCGGCCCCGAGGTTGACGATGCCGGCCTTTTCGTTGACCAGCAGCCCGAGCGCCGCCAGCGCGATCACCGTGCCCGCGCTGAGGGTGGAGCCGATCAGCAGTGCATACGATTCCATTACCTGCCCCCCTTGGACGGCCGCGCCCAGCGCACCCGGTACGCCACCAGCGTGTCGCACGCCAGCAGCGTGAACAGCAGCAGCCCCTGGAACACGCCCGTGAGCGACTTGGGCAGCCCCAGGCGCGACTGCGCCAGCTCGCCACCGATGTAGAACATGCTCATGAGGATGGCCGACAGCACCATGCCCACCGGGTGCAGCCGCCCCACGAAGGCCACGATGATGGCCGCGAAGCCGTAGCCCGCCGGCACATAGGGCGTGAGCTGGCCAATGGGGCCGGCCACCTCCAGCGCGCCCGCCAGGCCCGCGGCAGCGCCGGAGATGAGCAGCGCGCTCCACAGCGCCGAACGGCTGGAAAAGCCGGCATAGCGCGCCGCCGCAGGCGCCAGGCCGCCCACCTGCAAGGCGAAGCCGGCGCGCGTGCGGAACAGGAACACCCACAGCGCCAGCGCCCCCGCCAGGGCCAGCGGCAGGCCGATGGTGACGCGCGAGCCGGTGAACAGCCGGGGCATCTGCGTCACGCGCTCGAACATCTTGGTCTGCGGGAAGTTGAAGCCCATGGGGTCCTTCCAGGGCCCATAAACCAGGTAGCCCAGCACCAGCGTGGCCACGTAGACCAGCATCAGGCTCACCAGGATCTCATTGGCGTTGAAGCGGTCGCGCAGCAGCGCCGTGACGCCCGCCCAGGCCATGCCGCCAAGCATGCCCGCGAGCAGGATGGCGGGCACGATCCACGGCCCGGTGGTCTTGCCGGCCAGCAGCGCCACGCCGCCCGCCGCCACGGCACCGATGACGAACTGCCCCTCGGCGCCGATGTTCCACACATTGGAGCGGAAGCACACCGCCAGCCCCAGCGCGATCAGCAGCAGCGGCGTGGCCTTGACGGCCAGTTCGCCCAGGGCGTACGGGGTTCTGATGGGCTCCCAGAAGAACACCTGCAGCCCGCGCACCGGGTCCTTGCCCAGCAGCGCGAACAGCGCCACGCCGATCACCACCGTGATGGCCAGCGCCAGCACCGGCGAGCCGTACGACCACAGGCGCGACGCCTGGGGGCGCGCCTCAAGCTTGAGCATGGCGGGCCTCCTGCGCGTCGTGTCCGGCATCGTGCGCGGCCATGTGCGCCAGGTGCTCCTGCACCTCGGCATGCCACAGGCCGCTCATCCATTCGCCGATGCGCTCCACGCTGGCCTCGGCCCGCGCCACGGAAGGCGACAGGTGGCCCTTGGCCAGCACGTGCAGGCGGTCACAGATTTCAAACAATTCGTCCAGCTCCTCGCTCAGCACCAGCACCGCGCAGCCCGCGTCGCGCAGCGCCAGGATGGCGCCGCGTATCTGCGCGGCGGCGCCCACGTCCACGCCCCAGGTGGGCTGCGAGACGATGAGCAGGCGCGGGCCCGCGTCGATCTCGCGGCCCACGATGAATTTCTGCAGGTTGCCGCCCGACAGCGACTGCGCCGTGGCATCCGGCCCCCCGGCCTTGACGCCGAAGCGCGCGATGATGCCGCTGGCCTGCGCGCGCAACGCGCGCATGCGGATCCACCCGCCCGCGCCCAGCGCGTCGCCACGGGTCAGAAGCAGGTTGTGTGCCAGCCCCATGCCGGGCACGGCGCCACGGCCCAGGCGCTCCTCGGGCACGAAATGCAGGCCCAGCGCGCGCCGCTGGCGCGGGTTCAGGCGCCCGCTGGGCACCATGCCGCGCGGGCCGCCGATCTGCACCATGGCGGGCTGCGCGCGCTGGTCTTCGCCCGACAGCGCGTACAGCAGCTCCCGCTGCCCGTTGCCCGAGACCCCCGCAATGCCCACCACCTCGCCCGCGCGCACCTCGAACTGCAGGTCGGTGAGATCGACGCCGAAGGCATCGCCACGCGGCAGCGTCAGCCCCTCGACGCGCAGCACCGGCGCGCCCGCCTGCACCGCGCGGTAGGTCAGCGCGGGCGGCTCGGCGCCGATCATCAGGCGTGACAGGGACGCATTCGATTCCTCGCGCGGATCGCAAACCCCCGTCACCTGGCCCGCCCGCATCACGGTGCAGGCCGTGCACAGCGCGCGGATCTCGTGCAGCTTGTGGCTGATGTAGAGGATGCTGCAGCCCTCGCCCGCCAGCTTGCGCAGCACCACGAAGAGCTTTTCCACCGCCTGCGGCGTGAGCACCGAGGTCGGTTCGTCGAGGATCAGCAGGCGCGGGTTGGCCAGCAGCGCGCGGATGATCTCCACGCGCTGCATCTCGCCCACGCTGAGCGTATGCACCGGGCGCAGCGGGTCGATCTCCAGGCCGTATTCGGCCGCCTTCGCGGCGATGCGCTGCGTCACCTCGGCCAGCGACAGGGTCTTGTCCAGGCCCAGCCACACGTTCTCGGCCACCGAGAGCGTGTCGAACAGGCTGAAGTGCTGGAACACCATGGCAATGCCCAGCTGCCGCGCCTCCTGCGGGTTGCGGATGTGCACCGCGCGCCCGTCCACCTGCACCGTCCCCTCGTCGGGCTTGACGGCGCCGTAGATGATCTTCATCAGCGTGGACTTGCCCGCGCCGTTCTCGCCCAGCACGGCATGGATCTCGCCCGGGCGCACCGCCAGGGACACGCCGCTGTTCGCCACCACGGACGGGTAGCGCTTGGTGATGCCGGCCAGTTGCAGCCGCAACGGTGGCGGCGCGGCGCCGCTGGCGGGGGGAGCGTCGGGGGAATGCATGGGGCGGATTGTCTCTCAAATTGTCACCGGCCATGTGCCCCAAAGAGTCCAGACGCTTGCCCCATGCGCGCCAGCAGCTATGCTTTTGGTAGTAACGCAACAGCCTGGGGCGCGCGTGCGCACGCAAACCACACCGGGCGCGGCAGTTTTGCGCGCGCATGACACGGCTGCGTTTTTTGTCATAAGGTAGAGGCCCATACCGCACTCCGCCGCCGCCCCATGAATTCCCGCCCCCTGACGTTCGTGCACCGAGGCCAGCTGGTCACGCTTTCCCACGTTCCGCCCGACCGCACCCTGCTGGAGCTGCTGCGCGAAGACCTGGGCCTGACCGGCACCAAGGAAGGCTGCGGCGAGGGCGACTGCGGCGCCTGCACCGTGGTGCTGGGCGACGCCGTGCACGGCCGCGTGCGCTACCAGGCGGTGAACGCCTGCATCCGCATGGCGCACTCCCTCAACGGCATGGCGCTGTGGACGGTGCAGGACCTGGCGCAGGCCGACGGCACGCTGCACCCCGCGCAGCAGGCGCTGCTGCAGTGCCACGGCAGCCAGTGCGGCTTTTGCACGCCCGGCTTCGTGATGAGCCTGTTCGCCCTGTACCAGAACCACACCGGCCAGGGCCGCCCGGTCAGCCGCGCGCTGGCGCAGGAAACCCTCTCGGGCAACCTGTGCCGCTGCACCGGCTACCGCCCCATCCTCGACGCCGCCCAGCAGATGGCCAGCCTGCCCCCGGCGCCGCTGGACGAAGCCGAATTGCTACAGAAACTGGAGCTGGCGGCGCTTGCCTCCGTAAGCCCGGAGGCCGATTGGATCTATATCGCCCCGACCACCCAGGCCGAGCTGCTGGCCGCGCGCGCCGCCTACCCGCAGGCCCAGGTGGTGGCCGGCGCCACCGACGTCGGGCTGTGGATCACCAAGCAGCACCGCCAGTTCGCCCAGGTGCTGGACGTGACGCGCGCCGCCGAGCTGCGCCGCATCGAGGACGATGGCGCCGGGCTGCGCATCGGCGCCGCCGTCACCCTCACCGACGCCTTCGCCGCGCTGCAGCGCCAGTGGCCGCAGCTGCAGCGCTTTGCCGCGCGCTTCGCCGGCCTGCCGGTGCGCAACGCAGGCACGCTGGGCGGCAACGTGGCCAACGGCTCGCCCATCGGCGACTCCATGCCGCTGCTGATCGCGCTGCGCGCCCAGGTGGTGCTGGCCAGCATGCGCGGCGAGCGCACGCTGGCGCTCGAAGACCTGTACACCGGCTACCGCCAGAACGCCATGGCGCCGGACGAGCTGCTGGTGCGCATCCTGGTGCCGCGCCCGGCCCCCGAGGGGCTGCTGCGCGCCTACAAGGTGTCCAAGCGCTGGGACGACGACATCTCCGCCGTGTGCCTGGCCCTGCACCTGGACATCGCCGATGGCGTGGTGCGCCGCGCCAGCATCGGCGCGGGCGGCGTGGCCGCCACGCCCGCGCGGGCGCGCCAGACCGAGGCCCTACTGACCGGCCAGCCCTGGACCGAGGCGCTGGCCCGGCGCGCCGGCGCAGCGCTGCAGGCCGAGTTCACGCCGATTTCCGACATGCGCGCCAGCGGCGCCTACCGCAGCGCCGTGCTGGCCGGCCTGGTGCGGCGCTACTGGCTGGAGAGCCAGGGCCAGGCGGCCGTCTCGCTGGAGGATTTTTCGCTCGCGGACTGCGCGCCGCAGGAGGAGCCGGCATGACACGCTCGCCCGCCCCCCCAGTCACCCTCCCCCGCGCCCAGCCTGCCATGGGCCAGCCGCACCCGCACGAGAGCGCCCGCGCCCAGGTGACGGGCGGCGCCAGCTACATCGACGACCTGCCCGAGGTGCGCGGCACGCTGTACGCGGCGCCCATCCTCTCGCGCATCGCCCACGGGCGCCTGCACGGCGTGGACGCCTCCGCCGCGCTGCAGTTGCCCGGCGTGCGCAGCGTGGTGCTGGCGGCGGACGTTCCGGGCGACAAGCTGCTCGCCGCCTTCGCCCACGACGAGCCGGTGTTCGCCATCGACCGCGTGGAGTACGCCGGGCAGGTCATCGGCCTGGTGGTGGCCGACAGCGTCGAACAGGCGCGCCGCGCCGCGCGCCTGGTGCGTGCCGACACCACGCCGCTGCCGGCGGTGCTGAGCGTGCAGCAGGCGCTAACGCAGCAGAGCTACGTGCTGCCCCCGGTGTTCGTGCGCCGTGGCGATGCCGCGGCGGCGCTGGCGCGCGCGCCGCACCGCCTGCGCGGCCAGCTCGAAGTGGGCGGGCAGGAGCATTTCTACCTGGAGGGCCAGATCGCCTACGCGCTGCCGCAGGAGCAGGGGCAATGGCTCATCCACTCCAGCACCCAGCACCCGGGCGAGGTGCAGCACTGGGTGGCGCACGCGCTGGCCGTGGACAGCCACGCCGTGCGCGTGGAGTGCCGCCGCATGGGCGGCGGCTTCGGCGGCAAGGAAACGCAGGCCGGCCACCTGGCCGTGTGGGCCGCCGTGGCGGCGCGCAAGGTGGGCCGCCCGGTCAAGCTGCGCCTGGACCGCGACGACGATTTCCTCGTCACCGGCAAGCGCCACCCCTTCGCCTACGACTGGGAGGTGGGCTTCGACGGCGCGGGCCGCATCCAGGGCCTGCAACTGCGCATGGCCGCCAACTGCGGCTTCAGCGCCGACCTGTCGGGCCCGGTGGCCGACCGCGCGGTGTTCCACTGCGACAACGCCTACTTCCTGCAGGACGTGGAAATCGCCTCGTACCGCTGCAAGACGAACACGCAAAGCCACACCGCGTTCCGCGGCTTCGGCGGGCCCCAGGGAGTGATCGCCATCGAGACCATCCTGGGCGACATCGCGCGCGCCCTGGGCCGCGACGCGCTGGACGTGCGCATGGCCAACCTCTACGGCCTGGGCGAGCGCAACGTCACCCACTACCAGATGCCGGTGGAGGACAACATCCTGCACGATCTGCTACCAAAGTTAGAGCTGTCAGCGCAGTACCGTAGCCGCCTGGAGGCCATTTCGGCCTGGAACGCGCGCCACGCCGTCCTGAAGCGCGGCATCGCCATCACGCCGGTGAAGTTCGGCATCAGCTTCACCGCCACGCTGTTCAACCAGGCGGGCGCGCTGGTGCATGTCTATACCGACGGCAGCGTGCAGGTGAACCACGGCGGCATCGAGATGGGCCAGGGCCTGCACACCAAGGTGGCGCAGATCGTGGCCGACGAGCTGGGCGTGCCGCTGGCGCGCGTCCTCGTGACCGCCAGCGACACCAGCAAGGTGCCCAACGCCAGCGCCACCGCCGCCAGCAGCGGCACCGACCTCAACGGCCGCGCGGCACAGTACGCGGCGCGCAACGTGCGCGCCAACCTGGCCGCCTTCGTGTGCGGGCTGGACGGCTGCGGCGCCGGGGAGATCCAGTTCCAGGGCGGGCAGGTCATCTCGCCCAAGACGGTGCGCGCGTGGAGCGACGTGGTGCAGCAGGCCTACGCCAACCGCATCCAGTTGTGGAGCGACGGCTTCTACCGCACGCCCAAGATCCACTACGACAAGACCACGCTGACCGGCCGGCCGTTCTACTACTTCGCCTACGGCGCGGCCTGCTGCGAGGTGGTGGTGGACACGCTCACCGGCGAGAGCCGGGTGCTGGCCGTGGACATCCTGCACGACGTGGGCCACAGCATCAACCCGGCCATCGACATCGGCCAGATCGAGGGCGGCTTCATCCAGGGCATGGGCTGGCTCACCACCGAGCAGCTCGTGTGGAACGACCAGGGGCTGCTCGCCACGCACGCGCCCAGCACCTACAAGATCCCGGCCACGGGCGACGTGCCGGCGCGCTTTCGCGTCGCCCTGTGGCCCGAGGCCAACCGCGAGGACAACGTGGGCGGCAGCAAGGCCGTGGGCGAGCCGCCGTTCATGCTCGCCGTGGCCGTGTACGAGGCCCTGCGCAACGCCGTGGCCGCCGCGCGCGCCGACGGCGCCCCGGTGCGCCTCACGGCCCCGGCCACGGCCGAGAACCTGCTGCGCGCGCTGGGCGGGCTGGACGCCGCCGCGCGCCCCGGGCCAGGGCATGAATAATGGCAAAATCGGCCTCAAACCCAATGCAGACAAGCGCTGGCAGCTATGTTTTTTGATGCGCCATGCCCCCGGGCCAGCGCATGAAGACCTTCCACGTTCTGCCAGCGCCCGCGTTGCGGCCTTTCGTCGATCGCATCTGGGGGTGGGAGAGCACGGACGGCGCGCCGGTCCCGCTGCCGACCCTGCTGCCCGGCACCGGCGCGGAACTGTATCTGCACTACGGGGCGCCGTTCCGCTACCTGGCGCCGGACGGCCAGCCCATGGCGTGCCCGCAGGGGCACCTGTTCTGCCTGCGCCGCCATGCCGTGCGGCTGCTGCCGACCCCGCACATCGGCTTCATCGCCGTGCGGTTCAAGGCCGGCATGGTGCACCGCTTCACGCGCCTTCCCGGCCTGGCGCTGCCGGACCGCGCGCTGCCGGCCGAGGAGGCCTTCGGCCCTGCCGCGCGCGATGTGCTGCGCCACCTCGCCCGTGCGGCGGCGCCGCGCGACACGCTGCCGCGCCTCCAGGCCTTCCTGCTCCGCCATTGGAAGCACGAAGCACCCGACCTTCTGGCCGAAGGCGCCGCCGCACGGATCTACCGGCATTTCTCCTCGCTGTCGATCGACGCCCTGGCCCGCGCCATGCCGCTGGGCCGGCGGCAGTTCGAGCGCCGCTTTCTGTCGCTGACTGGAAGCACACCGATGGAATTCAAAGGCCTGAGCCGCTTCCAGCACACCGTCCGGACGTTGATGCTGGAGGGCGCGGCGCATCCGCGCGACGCCGCGCTGTCCCACGGGTACTACGACCAGGCGCATTTCATCCACGACTTCCGGAAACGGGCCGGCGCCCCGCCGGATCTGTTTCTCCAGGAGGCCCGAACGAAGACGCATTTCTACAATACGCGCCGCGATCTCCCGGGCATGCTCGGCCCCCCTGAAACCACTTCATGAAGGAGCCCTGCATGTTCGTACTGGTCGTTGAACTGGAAGCCCAGCCCCACTGCCTTGACCGGCTTGAAAGCCTTTTGCATGCCATGGTCGCGCTGGCCGGGCAGGAAGACGGCATCGTCTTCTATGCGGCCCATCGCTCGCTGGAAAACCCCAACACCTTCGTCCTCTACGAGCGGTACAAGAACCGCGCGGACTGGGAAGCGCACCTCCAGCGGCCCGAGGTCGAGGCGGCGCTGCAGCAGTTCGGCACGCTGCTGACGGCCCCGCCGAAGGTCACGCGCTGCGAGATGGTCTGCAGCACCGGCCGCCTGGGCCAGTAAGCCCTGGCGGAAGATGCGATGACACCTCCATCGACACCGCGCCTGGGCGCGGCACTGTGGGCCGCCGGAATGCCCGGGGTTCTCGTGCTGGCGCTGGCCGTGACCCCGCGACTCCTGCAAGGCACTCCGGTCCCGCATGGCGCGGCCATCGCCGCGAGCCTGGTGCAAAGCGGCGTGCTGCTGGCGCTGGCCGCCTGGCTGGGCGCCGCGCTTGCCAGGCCGCTCGGCCTCAAGGCCCCCGTGGCGGAAGCGGCGCTCTGCGGCACGGGCCTCTGGGATGCCGTGAAACCCCAGCTCCTCCCCGGCGCGCTGCTCGGGCTGGCGGCCGGCGCCGCACTGCGCACCGCGGGGCTGGCAGCGCCGCCGGAGCTGCAGCAGGCGGACGCGGCGCTGCACATCCCGGTGGCGGCGCGGCTGCTCTACGGCGGCATCACCGAGGAAATCCTGCTGCGCTGGGGGCTGATGACGCTGCTGGCCTGGCTGCCGTGGCGCTTTCTGCAGCGGCGCGCCGGCCGTCCCCGCGCCAGGTACATGGCTGCGGCAACGCTCGTGGCCGCGCTGTTTTTCGCCATCGGCCACTTTCCGGCGGCGGCTGCCATGGGGGTGCCGTTCACGCCGGCCACGGTGGGCTACCTGCTGGCGGCCAACAGCGTGCCGGGGCTGCTGTTCGGCCTCGCGTACTGGCGCTGGGGCCTGGAGTCGGCCTGCATCGCACACGCCGGCGCGCATCTCGTGGCCCTGGCCGCGGGCGCCTGATACGGGTTTGCATTCAACCGTATAACTAGGCGGGAAGCCGCAGACAGTGCTGTAGCACGGCAAGGCGAACCAACGACGTTAGACGGTTGAAGGCAAATCCGTATGATCAGGACGCGGCGGCTGTTTCCGGGTGCTCCACCACCTGGTTGCGCCCCGCGCGCTTGGCGGCATAGCAAGCCATGTCGGCGGCATGCAGCACCTCGGCCACGCCGGCCAGGCGCGCGTCCAGCGTCACCAGGCCGATGCTCGCCCCGAGCGTGAAGCTGCGCCCCTGGTAGGCGGGCTCCCAGTCCTGCAGCGCCGCGCGCAACTGCTCGGCCACGGCCAGCCCGCGCGCGCGGGTGCAGCCCGGCAGCACCACGGCGAACTCGTCGCCGCCCAGCCGCGCGGCCCAGCCGATCTGGCGCACCTGGGTCTCGATCCGGCGCGCCACGTGGCGCAGCACGTCGTTGCCCGCCTCGTGGCCGGCTTCGTCGTTGAGCACGGCGAAGTGGTCCAGGTCGAGGAACAGCAGCACGCCCGCGCCGCCCGCCGCGCCCTCGTGGCGCTGCGCCAGCAGGGACTGCAGGCGCAGCTCCAGCCCGGCGCGGTTGGCCAGCAGCGTCAGCGGGTCGTGCCGCGCGCCCCAGTCCTGCTGGCGCAGCGCCTCGCGCTCGGCGGTCATGTCCTCCAGGATCCAGACCGACCCGACGCCCTCTTCCGCCTGCCCCAGGGCATGGCCCTGCACGCGCGCCCAGACGGGCCCGCCGTCCTTGCGCAGGAAGCACACGTCGCCGTTGAACGCGCCATGGGCCGTGAACGCCTGGCGCACCTGGCGCTCCAGGTGCTGGTAGTCGGCCACCGAGGCGTGCAGCGTGCTGGCGTGCTGGCCGCGCAGCGCATCCAGCGAATAGCCGAGCATGTGGCAGGCTTGGCGGTTGAGCAGCTCGAAGACACCGCCGCGGATGATGACGATGCCCACGGGCGCATGGTCGAGGATCGCCTGGAAGCGCACGTCCAGCACCGCATGCTGCGTGCGCAGCTGGGCGCGCTGGCGCCCCAGGCTGCGCAGCACGTCGACCAGCGCATCCACCTCGCCCGCCGCGCGCGGCCAGGGTTCCAGCGCATCGGGCCCGGTCTGCAGCAGTTGCGGCGCGCGGTGGCGCAGCACGGCCAGCGGCTGGGCCAGCCAGGCCATGCACAGCATGGCGGCGAGGGCGATGAGCAGCAGCAGGGCCGCCGCCATCCACCACATCTGGCCCCACACGCCCTGGCCGGGCACCGCGCGCGCCTGCACGTCGCTGACGCGCGCCACCATCCATTGCGGCAGCGGCATGCCGGCCATGCTCACGATGTGGGCCGGCTGCAGCTGGGTCTGCGCGCCATCGGCGATGGCCTGCGCGCGCGCCTGCCAATCGGCATAGGCCTGCGCCAGGCCGGGTTCGTCGCGCACCTGCCCGAGGATGCGCGCGGGCTGCGAGTGCGCCAGGATGGTGCCGTCGCGCGTGAACACCACCAGGCGCGAGTCGGCGCGCAGCGGCAGCGCCAGGGCGGGCGGCAGCAGGGCCTGGGATTGCAGGCGCAGCGTGCCGCCGATGACGCCGAACAGGCTGCCGTCCTCGCGGTGCAGCGGCATGGTGAAGAGCAGCCGCGCCTCGCTGGTGTGCTCCGCGATGGGTTCCGAGACCTGGGGCTTGCCGTCGGCCAGCGCGCGGCGCAGGCCGTCGCGCTCGGCGGGGTCGAGGCTGCCGGCCTGCTGCGCGCGGCCGTGGCGCAGGTACAGGCTGAGCAGGCCATTGGAGCGCGCCACCAGCAGGCTGTCGAAAAAACGCGCGGGCTGCAGCCCCTGGTGCAGTTGCGCCTCCAGCGTGGCGGGCGACTCGACCATGGCCGGCGTGATGCCGGCCGCCACCGAAACCAGCAGGCGCTGGCTTTGCTCCACCTTGCCGGCCAGCAGGCGCGCCAGCATTTCGACCTCGTCGTTCTGCTGCGCGGCCAGCCGCCGCACGGTCTCCTGCCCCGACGCCTGCGCCACGATGAAGGCCCCGAGCCCCCCGGCCAGCGCCACCGCGAGCGCGGCCACGAGCATGAGGCGCCACACCATGGCGCCGGGCGCCCACCAGAAGCTGGCCACCGCCCCGGGATGCCCCAGCGGCGAGGGACTCATGCGCGGCCCCGCAGGCACCCCGCTGCACGGGCGACGGCGGCAAAGGCGAAGATGGAAGTCATGGTGCGTTGCGTATCCCTGAGTAGCTCAGGTGAATATACGCAGCGCCCTTGCCGCACCGCCTGGGTGGAACCCTTGAAGCCCGCCGCGGAAAACCCTGATCTGCGTCAGGACGGGGAGGTACCTCAGAGCGTGTTCACGATCTCAGACGCCGGCGACCATCTGCAGCGCGCGCGGCTGCGGCAGGGCCAGCACGTTGCCGGTCCCGGCGATCAGCCCGTGTTCGCGCAGGTGGCGCAGCACGCGCGAGAAGGTCTCGGGCGCGATGCCGAGCTGCGCGGCGATCAGGCGCTTGCGCTGGTGCAGGGTCACGCGCAGAGAGCCGTTGCCGTCATGCTGGGCATGGCGCAGCAGCCACTGGGCGCAGCGCGCCTCGGCGTCCTGCGCCAGGCGGCTGACGGCCAGCTCGGTCTGCTGGCAGTAGCCGGCCGCCATGTCGCGCAGCAGGCTCTGCACCGAATCGGGGAGCACGGCAAAGCCGCGCATGAACGTGTCGCGCGGCACGCTGCGCATGTGCACCACGGTTTCCGCCACCATGTCGACGGCGCAGGGCTGCTCCAGCAGCACCGGTGCGGCATCGAGCCAGGCGGGGCCTTCGACCACGCCGAGCTGGTGGCGCATCTGTTCGCCATCACGCACGCCCAGCAGCACGCGGCCGCTGTCGATGTGCAGTACCGAGGTGGGCCGCTGGTTGCGCACGCGCAGCACCCCGCCAGGCGCCACCACTTCGGCCTGAGCGGAGGGGTCGAAAGACGGAGTCAAAAACATAGGCTGGACTGTGCACGCCCAGGCCCGTTCCGGTTTTGAGACAAATCAACAAAACCCCTGCACTACCGTCAAGAATGCAAAAGATGTCAGGGGGTCGCAGCCCCGGCCTCGAACCACTGCCGCACGAGCGCGCGCTCGGCATCGGTCATGCCGGTGGCGTTGTTCATGGGCATGAGTTTTTGCACCACCACCTGCTGGTAGATGGCCTGTGCGTTCTGCCGCACCGCGTCCGCCGCGTCGAAGCGCAGGTTCTTCATCTGCACCTGCGCGCCATGGCAGCTGTAGCAGCGCTGCGCCAGCACGCCCTGCACGGCGGCAAAGTCCGCCACTGGTGCGGCGACCCCTGCGGGCGCGGGCGTGGCGGGGGCCGGGCGCATCCAGGCGACCGCCGCCAGCAGCACCGCCACGCCGGCCAGCGCATAGGGCAGCGGATTGCCGTTGCGCCCGAGCTTGTAGCCGTGGCGCGCCACGAAGAACTGGCGGATGGCGGCGCCCGCGAACATCATGAGGATGAGCACCAGCCAGTTCTGCGGGTGGCTCCAGGTGAAGCTGTAGTGGTTGCTCAGCATGGCGAACAGCACGGGCAGCGTGAAGTAGGTGTTGTGCACGCTGCGCTGCTTGCCGCGCTTGCCGTGGATCGGATCCACGGGCTGGCCAGCCTTGATGGACGCCACCACCGTGCGCTGGCCGGGGATGATCCAGAAGAACACGTTGGCGCTCATGGCGGTGGCGATCATCGCGCCCACCAGCAGGAAGGCCGCGCGCCCGGCGAACCAGTGGCACGCCAGCCACGAGGCCACGCACACCAGCCCCAGCACCAGGGCGCCGACGATGGCGTCGCCGTTCTTCTTCTGCCCGAAGGTGCGGCACGCCAGGTCGTACAGCAGCCAGAACACGGCCAGGAAGCCCAGCGCCACCGCGATGGCCGTGGCCGGCGCCCAGTCCATGCGCGACTTGTCGACCAGGTAGGTGCTGGCGTTCCAGAGGTACGAGACGGTGAAGAGCGCGAAGCCGCTGAGCCAGGTGCTGTAGCTCTCCCAGAAGAACCAGTGCAGGTGCGCGGGCAGCTTCGGGGGCGCGACGTTGAACTTGACCGGGTGGTAGAAGCCGCCGCCGTGCACGGCCCAGAGTTCGCCGTTCACGCCCTGCTTCTTCAGGTCTTCGTCCTCGGGCGGCGTGAGGCTGCTGTCGAGGAAGACGAAATAGAACGACGAGCCGATCCAGGCGATGGCGGTGATGACGTGGAGCCAGCGCAACAGCAGGTTGGCCCAGTCGAGAAGATAGCTTTCCATGATTCTCAACCTCGCGGCGTGGGGGCCGCTTTCATTGCAACCTGCTCACCACTGCGGGCGCTCTGAGCAGAACGAAAGAACGTGTTGACGATCTTTTCATGGTGTCCGTTGCCCCGCAAAGGCAGTGGCTGCAAGGCGCCCACCGCAAGCCGCACTGGTGTGCGGCGAGGATGGGCAACGCCGCAGACGCTGCCTTTGCGGGGCAACCCTCCGGGCAAGGCAGCAAACAGCCGCACTCGTCGTTGCGCGCCTTGGCCAGGCCGCCAGCATGGCCTGCGGCGCGCGCCTCGATTACGGCTGTTTGCTGCCTTGCGGGCACCATGAAAAGATCATCAACACGTTCTAAGGCCGCGTTCACACTCACCGGGCACCGCTGCGACCTGTCCGAGAGCGTGAAGTGTATGCAATTTTGGTGTACGTTCACAGCCACCAAAACCCTTATTCGACGCGCCGCTGCAGCAACTGCGCGGCCACGGCCACGGCGATCACCTCGGGCTCCTTGCCCGTGATGCCGGGGATGCCGATCGGGCAGGTGACGTGCGCCAGCTCCGCCGGCGTGAACCCGCGCGCGCGCAGCCGGTGGCTGAAGCGTGCCCATTTGGTCCGGCTGCCGATGAGCCCGACGAAGGGCAGGTCGCCCTGGGCGCGCTGGCGCTGCAGGCATGCCGCCACCACGTCCAGGTCTTCGGCATGGCTGAAGCTCATCACGAGCACGCACGCGCCGGGCGCCAGCAGCGGCACGGCGGCCTGCACGGGGCTCGAATGCTCGCACTGCACGCCCTCGGGCACGGGGTCGGGAAAGATGCCGTCGCGGCTGTCGATCCAGGTCAGCGCGAAAGGCAGCGGCTGCAGCACGCGCGCCAGCGCATGGCCCACGTGGCCGCCCCCGAACAGCGCCACGGGCGCCAGGCGCGGCGCCAGGCGCTGGCGCAGCGCGGCGGTGTCCGCGGCCGTGACGACGGTGAAGCGCAGGTGCACGACGCCGCCGCAGCACTGCCCCAGGCTGGGCCCGAGCGCGAAGCGCCGCAGCGCATCGCCGGGCATGCCCGCGAGGTGCGCGCGCGCCGCCGCCAGCGCCTGCCACTCCAGGTGGCCGCCGCCCACCGTGCCCACCACCGCGCCGCCGGCCTCTGTGGCGAGGACGGCCATCCAGGCGCCCGGCGCGCGTGGCGCCGAGCCTTGGGTAGACTCCACCTCCACGAGGCAGGCCGGCCCGCGCGCCAGGCCGTCCAGCAAGCGCTGCCATGCCGCCGCACCCGTCGCCACCGCCCCCGTATCCAGCCCCGTCACCATCACTCCTTGCAGGCTCCAGCCCTGCGCCAGCATAGCGCCCACACCATGCTTTTCCCCCGTCCGTCTCCCTCCTGCGTTTCCCGTGCCCGGCGCGCGTGCCTGCTGGCCGCCGCCACGGTCTGGCTGGCCGCCTGCCAGGCGCCGCCGCAGGGCCCGGGCGTGCCGCCGCCCGCGGGCGGCGCGGGGGCTTCGCAGGCCGCCACGGCGCGCGCCTACCGGGAGGACGCGGCACGCCACCTGTACCAGCGCCACGCGGCGCGCATCCACGCCGGCAAGCTGCCGGCCATGCTGTACGCCGTGGGCGTGCTGGACGTGGAGATCGACCGCGCCGGCCAGGTCAAGCGCCTGCACTGGCAGCGGGCGCCGCAGCATGCCCCCGAGGTGGTGCGGCAGATCGAAGCCCTGGTACGCGCCGCTGCGCCCTTCCCGGCCCCAGCGCGCATGGGGAGCGTGACCTACACCGATGTCTGGCTCTGGGATGCCTCGGGGCAGTTCCAGCTCGATACGCTGACCGAGGGGCAGCTCTGAAAAAGTGAGCTGCCAGCGCTTGTCCACACTGGTTTTCAGATTATTTTCTATCTGAAAACCTTTTGTACCAAGCGCTGGAAGCTATCGTTTCATGAGCACACAATTCACGAGCCACGGTACGTGGAATAGCTCCACGGGCTCACCAGCAGTGGCACGTGGTAGTGCTGGTCGGTATGGGCCACGCCGAAGTCCAGGCTGACCTGGTTCAGGAAGTTGGGCTCGGGCAGTTGCACGCCGCGCGCCTTGAAGTAGCCGGCCACGTCGAAGGTCAGGCGGTAGGTGCCGGCGCGCAGGCTGGCGTTGTCGAACAGGGGCGCATCGGTGCGGCCGTCGTGGTTCAGCACGAGGCGCTTGACCAGCGTGGCTGCCTCGCCTTCGGTAGCGTACAGCGCCACCGCCATGCCCACGGCCGGGCAGCCATGCATGGTGTCGAGGACGTGGGTGCTCAAGCCCATGGAACTTCTCCTAAGCCGCGCTTTGGCGGTATGTGACCGCCAAAGTGTATACAGTTTCTGTACATCAAACTCCGGGAGATACCCGCACGCGCAGGAGACGGGCGACCTACCCGAGCCCGGAGAGTCCGGCCAGCGCGCCGGCCTGCAGGTGCCCCAGCACGATCATCGCCACCTGCAGCAGCACCAGGGCCACCAGCGGCGAGAGGTCGAGCCCGCCCATCAACGGCACCACGCGCCGCAGTGGCCGCAGCAGCGGCTCGCTCAGGCGCGCGATCACCCCGGCGATGGGCGAGCGCGTCTGCACCCACGACAGCAGCGCATACACGATCAGCAGGCCCGTGAGGCCCGAGAGCACGATGCGCGCCAGGCCGAACAGGGCCAGCACGGGCAGCGCGGCCACCGGCACCACGCCCCCGAAGAGCAGCCACAGCAGCAGGTACTGGGCCAGCTGCAGCAGCAGCGCCGCCACGAGGCTCGACAGGTCCCAGCGCCCCACGGGCGCGATCACGCGGCGCAGCGGCATCACCAGCCAGTCGGTCAGCGCAAACACCAGCTGGCCCACCGGATTGGCGAACGGTATGCGCTGCAGTTGCATATACAGGCGCAGCAGGCAGGCGCCCGTGAGCAGGCCGGCCACGACATCGAGCAGCAGGGTAACGATCTGGTAGAGCATGGCAGCGGCGGACTACGGGGCGGGCCCCAACCCATGGGATGATAGCGGGCTCGACCACCATGGCCCACCCCCTCACGCTCACCTCGCTGCCCCTGTTCCCGCTGGAGACGGTGCTCTTTCCCGGCGGCACGCTGCCGCTGCGCGTGTTCGAGGTGCGCTACCTCGACATGGTGCGCAAATGCCAGCGCGCGGGCGCGCCTTTCGGCGTGGTGGCGCTGGCCAGCGGCCGCGAGGTGCGCCAGGCGGGCGCGCCGCAGGAGCAGTTCCACGACGTCGGCACGCTGGCCGCCATCGCGCAGTTCCAGTCGCCGCAGCCCGGCCTGATCACGCTGAGCGCGCACGGCACGCTGCGCTTTCGCGTGCGCCAGAGCCACCAGCTGCCGCACGGCCTGTGGGTGGCCGACGTGGAGCAGCTGGACGAAGACACCCCGGCGCCCGTGCCCGCCGACCTGCGCCGCTTCGCCACGGCCCTGGCGCATGTGCTGCAGACCCTGCACGACCGCCAGCCCGAGGCCGAACGCGCCCCGCCCGCGACGCCCGCGCAGCTGGACGACTGCGGCTGGGTCGCCAACCGCTGGTGCGAGCTGCTGCCCGTGCCGCTGCCGCTCAAGCAGCAACTGATGGCCCTGGACAACCCGCTGCTGCGCCTGGAGCTGGTGGGCGACGTGCTCGACCGCACGGGTATCGCGCCATGACGGCAGCGCCGTCCGACGCACCCGCCAGCGCGCCACCCCTTCTCGTCATGCAGGTCATCACCAAGGGCGAAACCGGGGGCGCGCAAACGCACGTCGAGGCGCTGTGCCGCGCCCTGGCGGACCGGGTGCGCTTCACGGCCGTGGTCGGTGGCAGCGACCCGCAGCCGCCGCTGGCCCGGGCCCTGCACGCCCTGGGCGTGCCGGTGCAGCGCATCGCCGCGCTGGACAACGGGCTCGCCCCGGCCCGCGTGGCGCGCGCCGTGGCGGCGCTGGTGCGCCTCATCCGCGCCAGCCGCCCGCAACTGCTGCACGCCCACAGCGCCGCCGCCGGGGTGGTGGCGCGCGCGGCGGGGTGCATCACGCGCACCCCGGTGGTCTATACCGTGCACGGCTTCGCCTTCAAGGCCGGCGCCCCCTTGCCACGCCGCGCGCTGGCCTGGCTGGTGGAGGCGCTGTGCGCGCCCCTCACCCGCCACCTGGTGTGCGTGTCGCGCCACGAGCTGCGCCTGGCGCGCTGGCTGCCGATCCCGGCGCGGCGCTGCAGCGCCGTCGCCAACGCGCTGGACGACCTGCCCGGCGGCACGCCCGCGCACGACCTGCCCGCGTGCATCGTGATGGTGGCGCGCATGGCGCCGCCGAAGCGCCCCGACCTGCTGCTGCACGCGCTGGCGCTGGTGCGCGACGCGACGGGCGCGGAAATCCCCGCCACCCTGGCCGGAGACGGCCCGGACCTGGCCGCGCACCAGGCGCTGGCGCGGCGCCTGGGGCTGGAGGCGGTCGAATTCACGGGCCTGTGCACCGATGTGCCGGGGCTGCTGGCGCGGCACGGCGTGTTCGTGCTGCTGTCGGACCACGAAGGGCTGCCGATTTCCGTCATCGAGGCCATGCGCGCGGGCCTGGCCATCGTCGCCAGCGACCTGCCCGGCCTGCGCGAACTCCTGCCCACCACGGCACAGGGCCTGCGCGTGCCCAACGACGCCCGCGCCGTGGCCGCCGCGCTCCAGCGCCTGGCGCACGACCCCGCGCTGCGCGCCGCGCTGGGGCAGGCCGCGCGCCAGCGCTACGAACAGGCGCACACGCCCGCGCGCATGGCCCAGGCCGTGCTGGACATCTACCGCCACAGCGCAGCGCCATGAACCCCGCCCTTGACGCGCAGCCGCTCGGCTCCTTCGCCGTGCGCTACCAGAACGCGGTGCTGCGCTGGGCGCTGGCCGGCCTGCTGGTGCTCGTGCTGGCCTACGGCCTGGGCTGGTGGCTGCAGGGCCAGGGCTGGGCCACGGCGCAGTTCCGCGCCACGGTGCTGTGGTGCGCCATTCCCTACGCCGTGGCCACGCAGTGGCTGTACCAGGGCGCCTACCTGCCGCACTTCGAGCGCGTGAGCTACGTGCTGGTGGCCACCACCATGCCGTTCGCGCTCGCGCCGCTGGGCTTCGCGCTGGCGCAGCACCCCTATTCGCGCGGCGCCGTGCTGCTGGCCTACGGGCTCACGGCCGCCTGGTTCCTGCTGGGCTACCGCGCCATCCGCCGCCGCGACGTGCTGCACCTGGCCTGCCTCGACGCTGCCCTGCCCGGCAAGCTGCAGGCGCGCATCGGCAGCCCGCAGCTGGAGGCGCTGCCGCTGGTATTGCACGTCTGCCAGGCCGGGCAGTTCCCCACGCCCTGCGACGGCGTGGTGCTCGACCCCGCGTCGCCCGGCGACGCGCGGCACATCCGCGCGCTCAAGCAGAGCCACACGCGCCTGTACAGCCTCGACGCGGTGGCCGAGCTGCTGACCGGCCGGCGCATGCTGCCCCACCCCGACGCGCTGTGGGAGCAGGACGTGCGCCCCGCCTACGACGTGGCCAAGCGCATGCTCGACCTCAGTGCCACCGTGCTGACGCTGCCGCTGTGGCTGCCGCTGTGCCTGCTCACCGCCCTGGCCGTCAAGCTCGACTCGCCCGGCCCGGCGCTGTTCTCGCAGCAGCGCACGGGCCTGCATGGCCGCCCGTTCCGGCTGTGGAAGCTGCGCAGCATGCACCACGCCCAGTGCGAGGCCGCGCGCACCCGCCCGGCCCAGCCGGGCGACGACCGCATCACGCGCGCCGGCCGCTTCATCCGCCGCACGCGCCTGGACGAGCTGCCTCAGCTATGGAACGTGCTGCGCGGCGACATGTCGCTGATCGGCCCGCGCCCGGAGCAGGTGCCCTTCGTGCGCGAGTTCGCCCAGCGCATTCCGGCGTATCCGTACCGGCACTGGGTGCGCCCGGGGCTCACCGGCTGGGCGCAGGTGCAGCAGGGCTATACCGATGGCGCGGCACAGGCCGCCGTCAAGCTCGGCTACGACCTGTACTACGTGACGCACTACGCGCTGGCACTCGACCTGCTGATCATCTACAAGACCGTGCGCATCGTCGCCACGGGCTTCGGGGCGCGCTGATGGCCGGCCCGCCACCGCGCGTTTGCCTGCTGCGCGACGGCCCGCGCCTGGGCGGCGTGGGCACCATCGTGCAGGAATTGCAGGACGGCCTGCAAAGCGCGGGCTGGGCGGTTGACACGGCGCCACCGCACCCGCGCGTATGGCGCGCGGCGCGGCAGGCCGGCGTGCTGCTGGCCACGCACAATTTCGGCCCCGCCTACGCCGCCTGGGCCCTGGGGCAGGCGCTGGGCAAGCCCTGGGTGGTCTGGGTGCATGGCCCGCTGCAGGAGGTGCTGGCCGAGGCCCGCAGCCACCCCGCCAAACACGCCTGGCTGCGCTGGCTGTACCGGCGCGTGCCGCGCTTCGTGTTCATCTCGCACCATGCCCGCGCCTCGCTCGAAGGCTTCCTGGGCCACGCGCTGCCCGATGCGCGGGCGCACGTCATTCCCAACGCGCTGCGCCTGCCGCATGCGCCCCTGCGCGCCGCGCCACCCGACGGCAGCACGGTGGAACTGGGCTACGTCGGACGCCTGTCGCCGGAAAAGCAGCCCGAGCGCCTGATCGCCATGCTGCGGCTCCTGCCGCCGCACTACCGCCTGAGTCTGGTGGGCGATGGCCCCTTGCGCCCCGCGCTGGAGCGGCAGGCGGGCGACCTGATGCAAGCCGGGCGCCTGACGTTCTGCGGCGCGCGCCCGCGTGCGGCCGCCCTGTCACCAGACTGGCACCTGACGCTGCTGGCCTCGCGCTACGAAGGCGGCTGCCCCCTGAGCGCGCTCGAATCGGCGGCGGCGGGCATTCCCTTCATCGCGCCGCCGCTGCCCGCGCTGCGCGAGACCGTGCCCGCCTGCCTGCTGGCACCCGGCGACAGCCCCGACCAGCTTGCCGCCGCCGTGCAGCAGGTGCTCGCCCTGCCCGCGCCGCAGGTCCAGCAGGCGCTGGACAGCGTGCTGGACCACCACGCCTGGCCGCGCTTCGCCCGCCAATGGCAGCAGGTGCTGCGCGAGGCCGCCGCATGCTGATCCACTACGTGCGCGGCGGCGATGCCTACCTGCCGGAGCTGGCCGCCTACGCGGCCTACCTCGAAAGCCTGGGCCACCAGGCCCAGATCCATCGCGACGGCGCCAGCGTGCCCGGCGACGCAGCCGTCGTCTGGTGGCTGTGCGGGCGCGTGCCGCGCGGCGCGGCGCAGCGCTTCCCCCACGCCTTCCAGGTGCACGAGTACGCCTCGGCTTCGGTGCCGCCCTGGGCCTGGCTGAAAGACCGGGCCAAGCACGCCAGCCAGCCCCGGCCACAGTACCGGCTGTTCCAGAACGCCTGGGTGCGCGCGCGCCTGGGCTTCGCGGACAGCGTGCCCTGCGAGTTCCGCGACATGGGCATCGCCCCGGCGTTCTTCGCCGCGCAAGACACGCCCGGCGCCCCGGAATTCGACGCCGTCTACCTGGGCGACATGCGGCGGCTGCGGCATTTCATCCCGCTGCTCCAGGGGCTGGAGCAGGCCGGGCTATGCACCCTGCTGATCGGCGAGCCGCCGCCGGAGCTGCGCGCCGCCTTCGCGCCGCTGCGCCATGCCACGCTCACCGGCAGGGTGCCGCACGGCGCCGTGCCCGGACTGCTGCGCCGCGCCCGCTTCGGCCTGAACCTGGTGCCGAACCAGGCGCCCTACCACCAGCAGACATCGACCAAGCTGCTCGAATACTGCGCCGTGGGCCTGCCCGTGGTGAGCACCGATTACCCGTGGGTACGGGCCTTCGCACAAGAACACGGTGCGCGCTTCGCCTTCCTGCCCCAGCAGGCCAACGCGGCGCAATACGCCCGCTTTTTCGCCACACAGCACGACCCCGCCGCCTGCACCGTGCCGGACCTGCGCGCGCTGGCCTGGCCGCGCGTGCTGGAGCGCCTGGCGCTGTGGCGCACCCTGGGGCTATGCCCATGAAGCGCCTGCCCGCCTCGGCCACGCTGGCCGTGGCCAGCCTGGTATCGCTCGGCGCGCAGGCGCTGATGGGCGTGGCCATGCTGCACTTCTTCTCGCCCGAGGCCACGGGCCGCTTCGCGGTGATCGCGCAGGTGGCGTTCTTCTGGGTCACGCTGGCGCTGGCGCAAGGCCCGCTCACCTTCCTGGCTGACGCGCGGCAGCCCCCGGCCCAGGCGTTGCGCGCCGTGCTGCGCGCCAGCCTGGCGCGCTGGGGCCTGCTGCTGCCCCTGGTGGGCGCGGCCATCTGGTTCGGCGCCATGGCGCAGCCGCTGGCCGTGCTGGGCTGGGCCGCGCTGCTGGCGCTGCTGCAGATGCTGTGGTACCTGGCGCAGCCCTGGGCGCTGCGCACGGCCGCGCCCGCCTCGGCGGCGCTGGCGCGCGCGCTGCCCCCGGTGCTGGCACTGGCGCTGGCGGCGGGCTGGAGCGCGCTGCATGGCGGCGACGGTCATGGCGCCATGGGCCTGCTCATCGCGGCGGCGGGCGGCTACGCCCTGGGCGCGCTGTGGCTGCTGCCCACGCAGGGCAACGCCCATGCCGACACGGCACCAGCCGCGCAAGCCCCCCGGCAGGCCGACCGGCGCAGCGCCTGGCTGCGCATGGCGCACACGGTGATGGATGCCGTGACGGGCACGGCGCTGCTGCTCGTCTGGCAGCGCCTGCACGGCGTGGCCGATGCCAGCTACCTCGCGGTGCTGCTGCGGCTGCTGGGCTTCATGCCGACCATCGTCCACGCCGCCTGGGCGCAGGTGCTGCTGGCGCGGCGCGAGACGGCACGGGCGCGCTCGCTCGCCATCGGCCTGGGCGCGGCGCTGGCGACCGGGCTGGTGGGGCTGGCGGGCGCCGCGCTGCTGGACATGGGCCTGCTGGCCGAAGGCTGGCGCGGGCTGCGCCCGTACATCCTGCCGCTGGTGCTGTGGCAGGGCAGCGCCTGCCTTTTCGCCGCGCTGAGCCACCGGCCCTTCCAGCAGGGCCGGGAGCGCCGCTATTCGCACCTGGCCATCGCCTTCGACGCGCTGCAGTTGCTGGTGCTGGCCCTGCCGCTGCTGGGTGCCGCCGCCTGGCCGCCCGCCATCCATCTGTGGTGGCTCGCGGGGGTGTCGAGCGCAGGCTTGCTGGCCCTGAGCGTCTGGATGGCGGGCAACTAAAATAGAGGGTTTACTTCCCCCCAACCGGCTGCTGCCCATGTCTGACCACCCCAACGCCCCCGCCCTGCCCGCGCAAGACGACAACCAACTCATCGCCGAGCGCCGCGAGAAACTCAAGGCGTTGCGCCAGCAGCAGGCGCAGGGCGGCGGCGTGGCCTTCCCCAACGACTTCCAGCCTGCCGACCGCGCCAGCGCGCTGCAGGGGCAGCATGGCGCGGCCAGCGCCGAGGCGCTGGAGGCCACGCCCGTGCAGGTGGGCGTGGCCGGCCGCATGATGCTCAAGCGCGTGATGGGCAAGGCCAGCTTCGCCACGCTGCAGGACGCCACCGGGCGCATCCAGCTCTACGTGACGCGCGACGCGCTGGGCGAGGAGCTGTACGCCGCGTTCAAGCACTGGGACCTGGGCGACATCATCGGCGCCGAGGGCCAGCTCATGAAGACCAAGACCGGCGAGCTGTCGGTGAAGGTGACGCGCCTGCGCCTGCTCACCAAGAGCCTGCGCCCCATGCCCGACAAGTTCCACGGCGTGGCCGACCAGGAACTGAAGTACCGCCAGCGCTACGTCGACCTGATGACCGACGAGGCGGCGCGCCAGCGCTTCGTGGCGCGCAGCAAGGCGGTGAGCGGCATCCGCGAGTTCATGGTGCAGCACGGCTTCCTGGAAGTGGAGACGCCCATGCTGCACCCCATTCCCGGCGGCGCCAACGCGCGCCCCTTCGTCACGCACCACAACGCGCTCGAGCAGGACATGTACCTGCGCATCGCACCCGAGCTGTACCTCAAGCGCCTGCTGGTCGGCGGCTTCGAGCGCGTGTTCGAAATCAACCGCAACTTCCGCAACGAAGGCATCTCGGTGCGCCACAACCCCGAGTTCACCATGATGGAGTTCTACGCGGCCTACTGGAACTACCGCGACCTGATGGACTTCACCGAGCAGCTCATCCGCGACGCGGCCCTGAAGGCGGCGGGCACGCTGCAGCTCACCTACGGCGGCCGCGAGGTGGACCTGTCGCAGCCCTTCCAGCGCCTGACCATCCGCGAGGCGATCTTCCAGTACACCGAGGCCGGCGCCCACGTGGACGACGCCGCGTGGCTGACCAGCGCGCTCAAGAAACTCGGCCTGAGCGAGGAAAAGGACCGCCTGTCCACCCGCACCCTCGCCAGCCTGCAGGTGCTGTACTTCGAGGAAACGGTGGAGGACAAGCTGTGGCAGCCCACCTTCATCATGGAGCACCCGACCGAGATCTCGCCGCTGGCGCGCGCCAACGACGTGCGCCCCGAGGTGACCGAGCGCTTCGAGCTGTACATCACGGGCCGCGAATTCGGCAACGGCTTCTCCGAGCTGAACGACGCCGAGGACCAGGCCGCGCGCTTCCAGGCCCAGGTGAACGCCAAGGACAGTGGCGACGACGAGGCCATGTACTACGACCACGACTTCGTGCGCGCGCTGGAGTACGGCATGCCGCCAGCCGGCGGCTGCGGCATCGGCATCGACCGCTTCATGATGCTGCTGACCGACAGCCCCAGCATCCGCGACGTGATCCTGTTCCCGGCGCTGCGCCGCGAAGGCTGACGCGCCCCCCTCCCGACGCCCCACCGCCCCAGCCTCTTGGAGCCCGCTGCCATGACCACACCCCCGCCTCCCGCCATCCAGCAGCCCGCACCGCGGCTCAGCGCGCCGATGGCGCTGCCGGAATCCTTCTCGGTGCTGGTCGTGGACGACCAGCGCTCCGTGCGCGCGGCGCTCAAGGCCGAGCTGCAGCACGCGGGCGTGGCCGACATCATGGAAGCCGGCACTGCCGAGGAAGCGCTGGCGCAGTTCAAGGCGCGGCGCCCTGACCTGGTGCTGCTCGACATCAAGCTGCCCGGCCGGGACGGCTACTGGGCAGCGCAGCAGATGCGCGACGCCGAGCCGGGCGACTGGACGCCCATCATCTTCCTGTCGGGCCTGGACAGCGACCTGGACCTGTGGCGCGGCATCGAGTCGGGCGGCGACGACTACCTGGTCAAGCCCGTCAAGCCGATCGTGCTCGTGGCCAAGCTGCGCGCCATGCGCCGCCTGCTGGACATGCGCCGGCGCCTGGTCACCCTGTCGGCCGACCTGCACCAGGCCAACCAGCGCCTCAACGAGATGGTCGAGCTCGACGGCCTGACCAGCCTGGTCAACCGGCGCGGCTTCGACCGCATCCTGCACAGCGAGATCCTGTCGGCGCGCCGCGAAGGCCAGCCGCTGACCCTGATGCTGTGCGACCTGGACCACTTCAAGGCCTACAACGACGCCAGCGGCCACGTGCAGGGCGACGCCTGCCTGCGCGAGGTCGGACGGCTGCTGCAGGGCGTGTGCATGCGCCCGCGCGACGTGGCGGCGCGCTACGGCGGCGAGGAGTTCGCGCTGATCCTGCCCAACACCCCGCGCTCCGGCGCCATGACCTTCGCCCGCGCCCTGGGCCAGATGCTCAAGACCCATCCGATACCGCACCCGGCCTCGCCGCTGGGCCCCGACCTGACGATCTCCGGCGGCATCACCACCTGCGTGCCGGACGAAGGCGCGAACGCCGAAAGCATGATCATGCGCGCCGACCAGGCCCTGTACGCCGCCAAGTCGCAGGGGCGCAACCGCTTCTTCAGCTTCGAGATGCAGATGGACACCATCGAGCAGCGCTGTGCATGAAGAGCACCCCCCTGAGCGGCTGCGCCGCTTCCCCCTTCTCTCTGCGCGCTACGCGCTCCGGGAAGGGGGACAACGCCAGCGCTGCGGGGCGGCCCTTGCGCGGCGTCCGCTGGGCTGGAGTGCGCCGGTTGCCAGGGCCAGGGGAAATGGCTGACCCATGAGCGCGAGCCGTTTCGACAAGTTCAAGAACCACCTGCCGGACTGGGCGCAGGACTGGCTCGACATCATCGTGCCCGGTGCGCAGATCCTGCTGATCGTCGGCGTGGCCTGGCTGCTGCAGCGGCTGCTGCGCAAGCTGGTCACGCGCGCGGCGCGGCACTACAACCTGCCGCACGCCATGCTCGTGCCGGTGAACGGGCTGATCCGCTGGTCCATCCTGCTGAGCGCGCTGCTGCTGGTGCTGGAACGCCTGGGCGTCTCGGCCACGGTGCTGTGGTCGGCGTTCACGGGCTTCGCCGCCGTGGGCGCCGTGGCCTTCTTCGCGGCGTGGAGCGTGCTGTCCAACCTGTTCTGCGCGCTGCTGATCTTCACCGTCGGGCCATTTCGCATCGGCGACACCATCGAGCTGCTGGACACCGCCGAGAAACCCGGCGCCAAGGGCCGCGTGGTGGACATCAACCTGCTCTACACCACGCTCGAAGACGCCGGCAGCACGCCCGGCCACCCGATGCTGCTGCAGATTCCCAACACACTCATCTTCCAGCGCGTGGTGCGGCGCTGGAAGGACGGGCTGCCCGCGCCCGCCCCCATGCCGCAGGCCGAAGAACTCCCAAAAGAATAGCTGCTAGCGCTTGCTGGTATTGGTTTTGAGGCGAATTTTTCCTGAAACCCCTGCACCGCCACGGCGGACGCACCGCGCGCCACGGCCCGCGCGAACATGGATAACCCGGGGCCATTTTTGCTTTGCGCCAGGTCATTTATGAATTAGATTGGCGCCTCGGTTTGCATTTATTTGCATTCGTTTGCACTTGGCAAACAAAAAGAAGGCCTCCTCCATGGCCGCCCCACGGAATACCGCCATGCCAGCGTCCGCACCACCCTCGCGCCGCCATTTCATCCTGGCCCTCGCCAGCTGCGCCGCCGCCATGGCATCCCCCGTGGGCATGGCCGCCGCGCCCCCGCCCACGGCCAGCCAGGTGCGGCAACTCACCGCGCTGTGCAATGCGCTCGCCGGCACCCAGGTGACCAACGACGCGCTGGTGGCGCAATACCTCGCCGTGCTGGCCGAGAGCCTCGATCCACCCCAGCTTGACGCCCTGCAGGCCCTGGCCGCCCTGCCCGCCGACGCGCAGCAGACGGCCTCGCTCGCCCCCGCCGCGCGCGAGGCGGCGGAGCTGGCCCTGCAGCTGTGGATGAGCGGCATGGCGGGCGACGGCCGCGTGCTCACCTACCTCGACGCGCCGGTGTGGCCGGCCCTGACCTTCACCAAGCCGCCCAGCGTCTGCGGCGGCGCCTTCGGCTACTGGGCGGAAAAGCCCGTCTGAACCTCGACCCAGGCACACCCATGAGTACCACCACCCCGTCCGCCGAAACCCTGTCCGCGGACGTCATCGTCATTGGCGCCGGAGCCGTCGGCAGCATGATGGCCTGGCAACTGGCGCGCCAGGGCGCCAAGGTGCTGATGGTCGAGGCCGGCCCGCGCATCGACCGCGCCACCGCCGTGCAGCATTTCCAGGACTCCGCCGTCAAGGGCCCGAACGCGCCCTACCCGAGCCAGGACTACGCGCCCCACCCCATGCACGCCAGCGACTACATGGTGCAGGCCGGCCCGGATGTCTTCGGCGGCAGCTTCATGCGCGCCGTGGGCGGCACCACCTGGCACTGGACCGGGTTCTCCACGCGCTTTCGCCCCAACGATTTCAAGACCCGGACCCTGTACGGCGTCGGCGAGGACTGGCCCCTGGCCTACGACGACCTGCTGGCTCACTACCTGTTCACCGAGCGCGAGTGGGGCACGGCGGGCGACGACGCCTACGACCAAGGCGGCCCGCGCCATGGCGTGCCGTTTCCGCTGCCGCCGGTCCCGCTGGCCTATTCGGACCAGGTGATCCGCGACGCCCTGGCGCCGCTGGGCTACACCATGGGGCCGTTCAGCCATGCGCGCAACTCCGAACCCTTCGACGGGCGCCCGCCCTGCTGCGGCAGCGCCAGCTGCGTGCCCATCTGCCCGATTGGCGCCAAGTACGACGCCAGCGTGCACGTGGCCAAGGCCGAGGCCGCTGGCGTGCGCCTGCTGCCGCAGACGCTGGTGGAGCACATCGAGGTCGGCCCCGGCCAGCTCATCCAGGGCCTGCGCCTGCGCCGCGCCGACGGCAGCCGCGCCCAGGCCCGGGCCAGGCTGTACCTGCTGGCCGCGCACGCCATCGAAACGCCCAACCTGCTGCTGCGCTCGGCCCAGCCGCATGCGCCGCAGGGCGTGGCCAACCGCAGCGATGCCGTGGGGCGCTACCTGATGGGCCAGGTGGACCTGGACACGCGCGCGCTGACGCGGGAGCCGCTCTACACCTACCGCGCGCCCACCACCACCGCCGGCATCCTGGAACTGCGCGACGGGCCTTTCCGCAAGCAGCATGCGGCCATCGGCACCTCGTTCCTGAACCGGGGCTGGCGCACCGGCCTGGGGCCCATGCAGCGCGCGGCCCACCTCATCAAGACCGGCCTGCGCGGCGCGGCCCTCACCACGGCCCTGAACGACCAGTGCGCGCGCGAGCTGGCCATCAACAGCTCGGTGGAGACGCTGCCCGTGGCGCACAACCGCGTGGTGCCCGACCCCCAGCTGCGCGACAGCAGCGGCATGCCGCGCCCGCGCGTCAGCTTCACGATCGACGGCTACAGCCTGCGCGCCATCGACAAGGCACGCCAGCGCCACGCCGAGATCACCCGTGCGCTCGGCTGCACCGACATCACCAGCGACGCGCCCTCCATCGCCACGGCCATCATCGCGGGCACCGCCCGCATGGGCACGGACGCCAGGCGCTCGGTCGTCGACCCCTGGTGCCGCAGCCACGACCATGCCAACCTGTTCATCGTCGGCACGGCCAACTTTCCCACCATGCCCATCAACGCGCCCACGCTGACCGCCGTGGCGCTGGGCCTGCGGGCGCTGCCCCTGCTGGCCCAGGACCTGGCGGCGGGGCGCTTCGCCCCCGCGGCCTGAAACCAGCCCCGCCCCCACCGGAGACACCCCATGCTCAGACGTTCCTGGCTGCAGGCATCCGCCCTGGCCTCCCTGGCGGCCACGCTGCCGGCAAAGGCCAAGGCGGCGCTGCGCAAGACGGCGCACCCGGCGGATGCCGACGCCGGCACCGAAGGCTACAAGCGCATCGTGCGCGCCATACGCGACAGCTTCCCCTCGCCCACCCGGTCGGCCAAGGCCGACAGCCGCTTTTCGCGCACCATGGCCTTCGCGCTGTCGGAGTACGAGAAGCTGAAGTCCCAGCGCACCTTCCTCGGCCAGCGCAAGCCCCTGGACTACGCCGGGGCGCGGAAATTCCGCGTCGGCAAGGACATGGGCGACACGCGCCGCACCATCCGCGAGACCGCCCACTACCTGGAAGGCCAGTTCACCTGGAGCCACCCTGACGTGCACCGCCTGCACGGCTCGGCCACCTCGGTGTCCGTCATCGGGCAGCTCTACGGCGCGCTGGTCGATCCGAACACCGTCTGGGACGACCTCTCGTACAAGGTGGCCGAGGCCGAGGTGCGCGTCTCGGCCATGTGCGCCGCCCTGGTCGGCTACGACGCCGACAAGGCCCTGGGCCTGTTCACCTTCGGCGGCACCGGCACCACCCTCTACGGCATCAAGCTGGGCGCCGAGCGGGCGCAGCCGGGCCTGTTCAACGAGGGCCTGCGCCAGCCGCTGCGCGTGTTCGGCTCCGAGGCCGCGCACTACGCCAAGCTCAGCTCGGCCGCCTGGCTGGGCCTGGGCAGCCAGGCCGCCGTGTCGGTGCCCACCGGGGAGGACAACGCCATCGACCTCGCCGCGCTCGAAAAAGCCCTGCGCGCCAGCATCGAGAAGGGCGAGCGCATCGCCGCCATCGTGGTCACCATGGGCAGCACCGATGCCTTCGGCGTCGATGACATCGAGGCGGTGCACGCGCTGCGCCTGCGCCTGGCGCAGGAATACCGCCTGGACTACCTGCCCTACCTGCACGCCGACGCCGTCATCGGCTGGGCCTACAGCGTGTTCAACGACTACGACTTCGGCGCCAACCCGCTGGAAATCCCGGCCGCCGCCGCCGGCGCGCTGCAGAAGGTGCGCGCGCGCATGCGCCACCTCGCGCTGGCCGACTCGCTGGGCATCGACTTCCACAAGAGCGGCTACACGCCCTATGCCTCCAGCCTGTTCCTGGCCAGCGACGCCCAGTTGCTCAACCCGGTGCGCCGCGACAAGGTGGCCATGCCGTACCTGTTCCAGTTCGGCGAGTACGACCCGGGCATCTACACGCTCGAGTGCTCACGCTCGGGCGGGCCAGTGCTGGCGGCGCTGGCCAACCTGCTGCTGCTGGGCAAGGACGGCTTTCGCGGCCTCCTGAGCCACTGCGTGCAGATGGCCGAGCTGATGCGCCAGAGGGCGCGCGAGCTGCCCTGGCTCACGGTGCTGAACACGGAGAACCACGGCGCCGTGGTCGTCATCCGCGTCTATCCCGATGGCGTCGATGCCGACAGCGCCTACCGCGCCGAGAGCGGCGACCCCGGCCAGCGTGCCGCGCTGCAGGCGCACAACCGCTTCAACGAAGCCGTGTACCAGCACACGCGCGAAGCCGCCGAGGCCGGCGACAGCCCCGTGTTCGTGCAGACCAACCGCTACCGCAGCACCGGCTACGGCGAACCCGTCGTAGGCATCAAGTTCTTCACGCTGTCGGCCTTCACCGACCCCGAATCCATAGACCATGCCCTGGCGGCCCTCGTCCAGGCCCGCCAGAAGGCCCGCGCCACCCTCGCCCGCAACGGATGACCGCCATGCAACACCTTCTTGCCCCCCTCATGCGCCAGGCCCGCGCCTGCGCCACCCTCGCCGCCCTGGCCACGGCACTGGCCCTGCCCCATGCCGCGCTGGCGCGCGACGCTGCCACCGCCCCGGCGGCCCCGCTCGCCGGGCAGGCGCTGGAAGTGCCCAGCGCGCTGTTCGCGCTCTCGCACCCCATCGGCCAGCAGCGCCTGCTGCAAAGCGACTACCGGCAGGCCTACTGGCCCCTGGCCACGTATTTCGAGACCCAGCGCAACCAGGCCTATTGCTCGGTGGCCACCTCCGTCATCACGCTCAACGCCCTGGGCCTGCCGCGCCCGGCCACCGCGCTGTACCCGGACTTCCCGTTCTTCACGCAGCAGGACTTCTTCAACGGCGTGGACAAGCGCATCGCCGACCCCGAGGTCGTCGCGCGCGAAGGCATGACCATGGACCAGCTCAGCGCGGTGCTGGCGCACTACCCCGTGGCCGTGGAAAAGCACTTCGCCGATACGCTGGACCTGGACAGCCTGCGCGAGCTGCTGAAGAAACACCTGCGCGAATCCGACCGCTTCGTGCTGTTCAATTTCAACCGCCGCTTCACCGGCGAGGTGGGCGGGGGCCACTGGTCGCCGCTGGCCGCTTACCACGAGGCCAGCGACTCGGTGCTGCTCATGGACGTGGCGCGCTACAAGTACCCGCCGGTCTGGGTGCCGCTGGTCCGCCTGCTGCGCGGCGCGCAGGACCCCGACAGCGTGAGCGGCAAGGCGCGCGGCCTGCTGATCGTCTCCAAGGCCCCATGAGCGCCGCGCCGGGCCGCCCCAAGCAAGCTCCCGCCGCACCCCGCGAGGGCGAAGGTACACCCGTGGGCGCAAGCGCCAAGGTGCTCGACCTGGCCGCCGGGCGCGACCACAGCCTGGTGCTGCGCGAGGACTCGGTGCTGCTGGGCTGGGGCGGCGACGGCACCGGGCGCTTCCCGCCGCCCGCCGGGGTGTGCACCGCGCCGGACGCGGCCGGCGCCGCCGTGCGCATCGCCAGCGCCATGGCGCTGCGCCACATCGCGGCCAGCGCGGGCAGCAGTCTGGCGCTGGATGCGCGCGGCACGGCCTACGCCTGGGGCGCCAACCGCGCCGGCCTGGGCGGCAGGCTCGCCCGCATCACGCAGTCCGAGCCGCGCGCGCTCGCCGGCCTGCCCGCCCTGGCGCAACTCAGCGCCAGCGAATTCTTCACGCTGGCGCTCGCCCGCGACGGTGGCCTGTACCACTGGGGCCTGGCCCCGGGCGCGGCCGATGCGCGCAACACCGCACCCGCCCGCATTGCCCAGGCGCCCGCCACCGCCCTGTGCTGCGCGGGCGGCGCGCATGCCTTGCTGCTCGACACCACGCGCCACCTGTGGGCCTGGGGCGCCAACACGGCGGGGCAGCTCGGCCTGGGCCACCTGCACGGCCAGCCCGCGCCGGTGCGCGTGCCCGGCCTGCCCCAGCTGGCGGCCGTGGCCGCCGGCGCCAGCCACAGCCTGGCCATCGACGCCCTGGGCCGCGTCTGGGCCTGGGGCAGCAACCAGCATGGGCAGCTGGGCCACGCGCAAGCCCCCTACCGCGCGCAACCGGGCCGGGTGCCGCTGCCCGAGGCGGCGCGCCAGGTCGCGGCGGGCCAGCACGTGTCCTACGCGCTCGGGCGCTCCGGCCGGCTGTACGCCTGGGGCTGGAACGCCAAGGGCCAGCTGGGCCAGGGCGGCACCGAAGCGCTGCCCGGCATCCGGCAGGTCGCGCAACTGCCGCCGCTGCGGTTGCTGGCGGCGGGCCAGGGCCACGTCCTGGCCAGCGATGGCCTGCGGGTGTGGGCCTGGGGCGACAACCGCAATGCCCAGCTCGGCGACGATGCCCCCCTGCACGCCAGCCCCGTGCTGCTCGACGATTCCACCGCCTGACTCCACCAGGAAACCTTCCCATGACTTCCTCCTCCCGGCGCGACTTCCTGAACGTCTCCTGGAAACTCGGCGTGGGCGCCTGCCTGCCCGCAGCCCTGGCCGCCTGTGGCGGCGGCGATGGCGCCACGCCCGAGACCTTCGTCGAGCCGCAGCGCCTGGTGGCGCGCGGCGGCCTGCTCGACTACACCTTGCGCATGGCCTATGCCGACCTGACCGTGAACGGCCAGCGCGTGCACCTGCGCACCTACAACGCCATGGTTCCCGCGCCCACGCTGCAATTGCGCGCCGGAGAGACTTTGCGCGTGCGCGTGGTCAACGACCTACCGCCCAACCCGCCCAGCACCGAGCCGGTGGAGCACCTGCGCTTCATGAACAGCGCCAACCTGCACACCCACGGGCTGCACGTGGCCCCTGGCATGGTCGGCCCCGGCCTCTATGGCGACTACGTGATCGACAGCTCCGAATCGGCGGTGCAGCCCGGCCAGTCGCGCCAGCACGAGTACGCCATCGGCGCGGACCACCCCTGCGGCACCTCGTGGTACCACCCGCACCTGCACGGCGCCACCGCGATCCAGGTGGCCAGCGGCATGGCGGGCGCGATCATCGTCCAGGGCCCGCTGGACGACGTGCCCGAAATCGCCGCCGCGCGCGACCGCGTGTTCATGTTCCAGGCCCCGATCCACGACGCGCAGGGCCTGCTGGAGAGCTTCTCCCAGGTCGCCAGCCCGCAGGCCGAGCCGCCGTTCCTGGTCAACGGCGTGCGCCGCCCGACGCTGGTGCTGCGCCCCGGCCAGGTCGAGCGCTGGCGCCTGGTCAATGCCGGCATCGCCAACTACCTGAACCTGGCGCTGGAGGGCCATGCCCTGCACCTGATCGCCCTCGACTCCTGCCCGCGCCGCGCGCCGCTGGCGTTCCCGGCCGACGGCGGCCCGGGCCTGGTGCTGGCACCGGGCAACCGGGCCGACATCCTCGTGCAGGCCAGCGCGCCGGGCCGCTACGAACTGCGCACCCAGGCCTACGACATGGGCAACGCCCAGCCGCTGGCGGCCGACGTTCTGGCCTACGTGGTGGTCGAAGGCGCGCCGCTGTCCATGGCGCTGCCCGGCGCTCCCCTGCCGGTGCCCGAGGCGCTGGCGCCGGTCAGCGACGCCGAGCTGGCCGGAAAAGGCGGCCTCCAGCGCAACATCGTGCTGCGCTCGGTGTTCAACGACGACGGCTCCCCGCTCACCGAACCGCCCGCGGCCGACGCGCTCGACCTGCCGCCCGGCGAGCTGGCGCAGTGGCAGTACCAGACCGGCAACACCTTCCTGGCCGACACCGCCTTCACCACCGGCGCGGGCGGCACCCGGGCCACGCAGAACCCAGGCATGCCCGCGCGCCTCGCCCCCTTCCAGTCGAGCCGGGCCATCCGGCAGACCGTTGATCTCGGCAGCGTGGAGGAATGGACGGTCTACAACATGAACGCGGTGCAGCACCCGTTCCACATCCACATCAACCCGGTCGAGGTGGTCAAGGTCAACGGCCAGCCGGTCGCCCCCTACTGGTGCGACACCATCGGCCTGCCGCGCGGCGGCACGCCGCAGGCGCCCACGTCGGTCACCTTCCGCACGCGCTTCAGCGACTTCAAGGGCGCCTTCGTCATGCACTGCCACATCCTGGCGCATGAAGACATGGGCATGATGCAGATCGTCGAAGTCACATGACGGAGCCGCCCGCGCACGCAGGCCGGGCCCACGCATGGGCCTGGCTGCTGTGCGCGCTCTGCGCCCTGTTCGGCCTGCTGCTCTACCTCGCGCAGCCGCAATGGCCGCTCGCGCCCGGCGCCACAGTGCGGCAGATGGGCGTCTGGCTGTGCCTGCTCCTGCTGCTGGGCCTGTGGACGCAGCGCGCCCTGCCCCCGCTGTTCGCCGTGCTGCTGGTGCTGCTGGTGATGAACCTGTTCGGCCTGGCCCCCATGGCCAGCCTGCTCTCCGGCGCGGGCAGCGATGCCGTGCTGTGGGGGCTGGGCGTGCTCGGGCTCGCGGCGGCAGCGCGGGAAAGCGGCCTGCTCGGCTGGCTCGCGGCACAGGCCGCGCGCAGCCTGCGCCCGGCCCCGCGCACTCCTGCATGGCAGCGCATGCCGGCCGTGGCCTGGCTGGCGCTGGCCTTCGCCCTGCTGCCCTCGCCGCGCCAGGCGCGCCAGTGGGCGCGCATTTTCCAGGCGCTGCCCGCGGGCGCGCCCCCGGCGCGGCGCGACCTCGCCTGCGCCGCCCAGCTCTGCGCGCGGCTGGCCTGGCTGCCCGCCCATCCGGCCAACCTGCTGGCCCTGGCCCTGCTGCCCGCCAGCGGGCTCGACCGTTTCGTGCCGCTGTACTGGTTCGCCCACACCTGGCCCCTGGCGCTGCTGGCGCTGGCCTATGCAGTGGGCGTCCAGTGGCTGGCGCCGCCGTCCGGCGCCGCCCCGCCCGCAGCGCCGCCGCCCGCGCAGGACGCAGCAGGCCGCGCCGCGCTGCGCGACACCGCCGCCATCGCCCTGGGCACGCTGTGCCTGGTGGCGCTGCAGCCCTTGCACGGCCTGGCCCCCGGCGTGGTGACGCTGCCCGCGCTGGCGGCCCTGTTCGCCTTGCATGTGCTGGCCCCGCACCACCTGCAGACCGGCATCGACTGGCCCCTGTTCGTCTCCCTGATGGTCTTGCCCGGCCTGGTGGTCTGCTTCGCCGCCGCGCTGCCCTCCCTGCCCTGGAGCGGCGGCGGCGCTCTGCCGCTGGCGCTGCTGCTGGGCCTGCGCCTGCTGGTGCCGTCCAACGCTGCCGCCCTGCTCGCCCTGGTGCTGGCCATTCCCTGGGCCGAAGCCCAGCGCTACGACCTGCTGGAGGCCCTGGTGCCCGCGCTGGCAGGCTTTCACCTGGCCGAATTCCTGCTGCAGCGCCATGCCGGAAGCACCGGCCGGTGGCGCCGCATCCGGGCCACGCTGTGCAGCCCGGTGACCTGGCTCGGCTGCGCCGCCTACGCCCTGTGGTGCGGCTGGTAGGCATGGGCCGCACCGCGCACGCCGCCGCCCTGCCGCGCCGCCTGGTGGAGGCCGGGCTGCTGGCCCTCGCCGCCGCCCTGGTGTGGATGGGAGCCCAGCGCCCGTCGATTCTCGTGGTGCACAGCCAGAGCGAGCGCATTCCCTGGACGCGCGGCATCGACGCCGGCATCGACCGGGCAATGCAGCAGGCCGGCGCCGTGCGCCTGGAACGCATCTACCTGCAGGGCCGCGATGCGCAGCGCACCCAGGCGCAGATCGCTGAAACCCTGGGCTTCATCGGGCGCTGGGAGCCCGACGTGGTCATGGTGGTGGACGACCTGGCGCAGGCCCGCGTCGGCGCGGCCTACCTCGGGGCCCTCCAGCCGCTGATCGTCTACAGCGGCATCGAAGACCACGCGCGCACGCTGGCGCACAGCCAGCGGCCCCAGGTGCAGGGCATCGCCGAACGCACGCCCTGGCCCATGGTCGAAAGCAGCCTGCTGCGGCTGGCCCCCCCGGGCGCGGCGCGCAAGCCGCGCATCGCCCTGGTCTCCGACACCGGGCCTGCGGCCGAGGAAGAGGCGCGCGGCTTTCTCGCGCATGGCTGGAAAGCGGCGCAGCCCATCGGCGTGTGGCGCTGCGCCTCGCTGGAGCAGTGGCTGCGCGCGCTGGACGAAATCGCCACGCAGGCCGACCTGGTGGTCATCGGCGACTACCGCTACCTGCCCGTGCCCGCGGGCCGCACCGCGCCGTCCTGGCGCATGCAGCTCGCGCAGGCCGCGCTGGAGCGCCTGCCCCAGCCATTGAGCGCGCTGTCGGGCTATGCCGTGATGGACGGGATCCCCATGGGCATCCTGCCCTCGCCGGTCGAGCAGGGCGAAGTCGCCACCCAGCTGGCCCTGCAGGCCGCCACGGCGCCCGAGGCCTTCGCCGCGCCCGCCGCCGCGCGCCACCTGCTGACGCGCAATTTCGCCCTGCTCGTGAACCCCGCGCAAATGCAGCGGCGCCACATGCACCTGGACGCGCTGGACACCTACTACGCGCGCATCTCCCGCCGCTTCATCGCGCCGCACGCCGCACCATGAGCCCCCCGCTGCAGCAGCACCCGCTCTGGCCCTGCCTGGACCGCTCGTCCCGGCAGTTGCTTGCCACCCTGGTCGAACCCGTGGCCTGGCGCGACGCCGCCGAACTGGCGCGGCTGCTGCACGGCCACGCCGTGCTGGGCTGGCTGGGCGGCGCGCGCGCGCTCACCCTGGACGCCGTGCCCGCGTCCAGCCTGCCCGCCGCCCCAGGCCAGGGCTGGCGCATCGCCGCGCCCGTGCTGCACGCGCTGGCGCAAGACCAGCCCGCGTGCCAGGACTTCCTCGCGCAGGCCCGCACCGCCCCCGCCGGCGATGCACCCGCCAGCGATACGCCAGCCCCGGAGCCCACGCTGCGCCACGCGCTGGGCTGGCTCGCGGCCCTCGGCCTGCCCGCACTGGTGCTGACCGCCGTGGCCGGGCGCAGCGACCCCTGGGTGCCCTGGGCGTGCTTCGGCGCGGCCCTGGGCGCGGGGCTGTGCGTCTGGGTGCTGGGCCTGGCGCCCCCCGCCGCCGGCGCGCTGCTGGCGCTGCTGCTGCTGATGGCGGGCAACCACCTGCCCGTGGAGCAGGCCCTGGCCGGATTGGCCGGGAGCGGCTTTTTCCTGCTGCTGGGCATGTTCGGCTGCAGCACGGCGATCCAGCACAGCGGCCTGACGCAGCGCCTGCTGGCCGCGCTGCTGCGGCCGCTGCCGCACACCGCCAGGGGCTTCCAGGCCTGCCTGATGCTGGTGGGCGTGGCAATGACGCTGTTCATCCCCAGCACCCTGGGGCGGCTGCAGCTCCTCGCCCCCATGGTCAAGGCCCTGGCGCGCCCCGGCACGGCCGGGTACGCGGCGCTGGCGTTCGCGGCGCTGTCGGGCTGCACCCTGCTGTCCACCTCGTTCCTGCTGGGCAACGCGGCCAACTTCGTCGTGCTCGGCATCCTGCCCGAGCACTGGCAGCCGCACGTCAACTGGATGGCCTGGTTCCAGTGCGCCGCCGTCTATACCGCCGTGATCGCCGCCGGCCTGGCCGCCAGCGTGGCGCTGGGCCCGGCCACGCAGGGCGGCGGCACGCCCGCCTGGGCACAGGCGCCGCTGCCGCGCATGGCCTTCCCCGAAGGCGTCACCGCGCTGGCGCTGCTGTGCCTGGGCCTGGGCTCGGCCCTGGGCAACGTGCACCACATCGACATGGCCTGGCTCGCGCTGTTCGCCATGCTGCTGCTCATGGCCACCGGCGTGCTGCCCATGGACCGGGTGCACGCAGGCGTCAACTGGTCCATCCTGCTGTACCTGGTGTGCACCGTGGGCATCGCGCGCGGCTTCACCTTCATGGGCATACAGCCCTGGCTGGCGGCGCACGCCGACGGGCTGGCGCTGCTCATGCGCACGCAGCAAGGCACCTTCCTGCTGCTGCTCGTCGCGGCCGTCATGCTGCTGCGGCTGGCGCTGCCCTCGATGGTGTGCGTGGCGACGCTGTGCGCCGTGCTCATGCCGCTGGCCGACGCGCAGGGGCTGCACCCGCTGGTGCTGGGCTTCGTCATCGTCACGGCCAGCGAAATCTGGTTCCTTCCCCACCAAAGCTCCGACTACCTGCTGTTCCGGGAGTCCGTGGAGCTGTCCCCCGGCATCGCCCGGGACGTGCTGCGCCGCAACGCCTGGCTCCAGGCAAGCCGCATCGTGGCGCTGGCCGCCTCGGTGCCCTACTGGCGGCACATGGGGCTCCTGCAATGAACCGGGACGCGGCGATGCGCTGGGCCTGGGCCGCGCTGTTCCTGCTGCTGGCCGCCGCCGCCGTGGCGTTCAACATGCACAGCCGCCGCATCCTGGTGGTGCACGAAGGCCCGGCGGGCAGCGCCTACGCCCAGGCGCTGGGGCGCGGGCTGGACGCCGTGCTGCGGCCCGCCGCGCGGCTCAAGGTGCGCCACCAGTACATGGGCTTCGCCGCCGACGCCTGCCCCGGCATCCTGGCGCAGATGAAGGCCTTCGACCCCGGCACGGTGATTGCAGAGGGCCCGGGCGCGCGCGCCTGCGTGCGCTCGGCCACCGCCCCGGCAGCGCCGCCGGTGGTGGTGTACCAGCCCGCGCTGCCCGCGCAGGCCGAGGCCCGCGCACGCTACGCCGGGGCCTGGCAGCGGCTGCTGCAGGACCTCGCTCCCGCGGGCGGCACGCTGCTGGTGCTGCGCGGCGCGCAGGACCAGGCCGAGTACGACACCCTGGCCGAAGCCGCCCGGGGCGCAGGCCTGCGCGTGCAGGCGTGGACGGACGACGGCACGCTGCCTCCCGCCCTGGCCCAGCCCGGCGCGCCCGGCGCCGTGGCGCTCACCCACCATGCCGGCCAAGGCTGGCCGGACCCGCAGGGCGCACCCCAGGGCGGCCTGCTGCGCGCCCTGCGCGCGGCCACCTCCGCGCCCATCGTCTCCACGCGCCTGGAGAGCCTGGCGCTGGGCGCCGACCTGGCCCTGGCCCAGGCGCCCGAGCAGCGCGGCGAGATGCTGGCCCAGGCCGCCCTGGCAGGCCTCGCCGAACCGGGCCTGGACAGCCCCTACGAAATGGCCGTGGGCATGCGCCAGGACTTCGCGCAGCGCCAGACGCTGCCGCCGTTCTACGCGCTGAGCGCGCGGATGGCGGGCTTCCTGGCCGAATGACACCAACGGCCCGTTGGCGGAAGCGGCCGCAGCCGCAGCCGCCAATGGGAAAACCGGCACTCTTCATTCAATAGCTGCCAGCGCTTGCTGGGCGGGCGCAAGAGGCCAATTTGGCTTGAAGAATTACGGCCCGCGCCTGCAAGCCAGGCGCCTGGCCTTCGCAGGAGCGGCTTTCTCTCCCTCAAGCGCCGCGCCGGCGCAGCGCGCCCAGGCTGAACAGCCCCAGCGCCCCCGCCAGCAGCGCCAGCGCCCATTCGCCCATCGTCGGAATGGCCTGCGCGCCAGCGGGGGCGGGCGTGCTCAGCACGGCCACGCCGCCCGGGTCGTTGATCACGCTGTTCTCCGTCAGGTCGTCGTCGCCCACGGCGCCGTCCTTGAGCGTCAGCCTCACCGTGTTGCCGCTGATCTGCGCGCCCTGGAACGGGTACCAGCGCGAGGGGCCGTTTTTCACCACCGGGCCGTACTTGTAGTAGACCGCGCCCGCGGGCAGCGCCTCGGGGTAGGTCAGTACCACCTGGGCCGTGCTGCCCGCCGTGCCCAGTTCCAGGCGCAGGGCCACCATGCCGTGCGGCAGCGTCACGCCCGCGGGCAGCGCGGCGCCCACGCTGGCGGCGGTTTGCGTGCTGGCGTCCGTCACCTGCCAGCCCGTGCCCGGCTGCAGCGCCAGCCCCAGGGGCTTTTGCGCCTGCGGCCCTTCGGGCACGACCAGCGCCCGCGTGAACTGCGCCACCGAATCCTGCGCCTGCGTCACGTTCGCCAGCGTGCAAGTCGCGGCCTGGCCCGCACAGGCCCCCGTCCATGCGCTGAACTGGTAGCCGGTGCTGGCCGTGGCCGTGCAGGTGGCGCCGCTGCCATGCGCCACGCTGGCGGGGCTGCACGTTGCCGTGCCGCCCTGCGCGGGGCTGGCGCTGGCCGTTACGGCCCAGGTTTGCAGGCTGGCCGTGCAGGTGGCGGAGTTGCCGCCGCCGTTGATTCCCTGGCACGTCCAGCTCCACGGGCCGGAGCCGGCCACGCTGCTGGCGTTGCCTGCGCTGCACAGGTTCGTGCTGGGCGCGCTGGTGAGCGTGCCGCCGCTGGCGCTGCCACACTGGCCGGTGATCGGAGCCAGGTTGACGGTGATGCCGGCGGGCACACTGGTGGCGGCCAGATAGCGGGATGCGCCCGTGTCGCCGGTGCCGGCCTGGCTGGCGGTGATGGTGCAAGTGCCTTGCGCCGTGCCGGTGGCCGTGGTGCCGCTCAGGGTGCAGGGGCCGCTGGACACGAGCGTGACGGCAAGGCCCGCGCTGCTGCTGGCCGTGATGGCGCTGGTGCCGCCCACGGTGATGGTGGCGGGGCTGGCGCTGATGCTCAGGGTCTGGCTGGCGTAGGGGGCGGTGCAGGCAGCGGGGCTGGTGCCGTTGCTGCCGTTGCAGCCCCAGGCCCACTGGCCGCCGCTGCCGCTCACGCTGGTGGCGGTGCCGGTGGCGCACAGGCCGGTGCTGGGCGCCGTCGCGCTGGCGGCCACGCTGGCGCAGGCGCCGTTCACGGGCCCGTTGGCGGTGAAGGTGGCCGTTTTTTCCACCATGACCGTGGCTTCATTCCCGCCATTGGAGCCGGTGGCGTCGGTGCCCGTGGTCTGGCCGCTGCGCAGGGTGAAGGTGGCGGTGGCGCTGTCGCCCGCAGTGCTGGGGGCCGTCAGGCGCACGGTGATCCGGTCACCGCTCTTGACGATGGCCTGTTGCACCCAGTCGCCCGAGCCATTCACCTGGAATTCGGGGCTGCCAGCGCCTGTGACGCGCGCGCCGCCCCAGGCCTGGCCAGTCCCTGTGCTGGCTGCGAGGGTGAAGTCGGGGAAGGTGACGAAATCGCCCGCTGCGCCAGCCTGCGCGTCGGGGGAGGTCAAAGCGGCAAAAGACTGTCCCGCGCGCACGAGCCGAACGGGATTACCGAAGTTGCGGTAGGTGTTGCCGGCGCTGCCATAGCCGAAATACACGAACCACGCAGCGTTCGAATTGCTGGCACTGGGCGAACCCGACCAAACGTACGAAGACGGCGTATCAGGAAACACCACGCGGTTGATCTTGGGGTTGTCGCCACAGCTTTGCGTGATGGAAGCCAGCTCGCTCTTGTAGGCCATGCGCCAGGCGCCGCTGGCCAGAAAGTCCCGGTCTGTGGGGGCGGAATGCGGGTAGTCCCCCGAGTCGTCAAAATATTTCGGCAGGTAGCTTGTCGCCCAGTTCTGCCACTGATCGGGTGTCGCAGTGCCCGTGCATTGCCCGGAGACGCTATTGAAAGCCATGCCTTCGAGGCAACGCTTCCACACCAGGCCGGTGGACCAGTGCATGGCGCTGGCTTGGCTCTGGGCATCATTCGCGCCCTGGGCTTCGCCCAGGATGTAGTCGTCATCGGTGTTAGGAGTGGTGCAGTTCTGCGCCTGCGCCAGCAGCGGCACGGCGCAGGCGGCCAGGGCAGCGAGCCGGCGGGCAAGACGGGGGCTGGGGACTGGGGGCACGAGAAACTCCTTTTTCGATAGCTTCTAGCGCTTGACTGGCAAGGGCTGGAAGCCAAAAACACCCCTCAAACAGGTGCGCAAAGGGAGGGATCGTAGGGATTTGTTACGTGGCGCGGTATCCCTGAAATTGGGTAATTGGGGGTGGCAAATGGTAACAATATGCAACCACCGCCTGCGCTTGAATGCGCTCGCGCCCTGGCGCCAGGTTCAACCTAGAAACGGCAGTTGACCGCTTGCACCCCTCACGAGAGCCGCATGGATATTGGCTTTGGCTGTTTCGCTGACGTTCACCTGCGGGGTGAACACGCTACGCACCCGCCAGCACCGCGCTCGCCGCGCCATGCGGCGTTGCTCCTCCTTGCGGGCAGGAGCCCGCCGCGTCGTCGCGCCTTGCCTGGCACGCCGATCACGGCACTGGCGAGCGCGTCCAACTGCCGTTGCTAGGTTCAAGGCAGCAAATCCAGCGCCTGCATGTAGGCTGGCTGCAGCATCAGCTCGTCCCACGGCGTGGGCAGGGTTTGCGGCAGCAGGGCCAGGCGGCGTGCCTCGCTGTCGGGGCTGGGCTGCCAGCGGCCCTGGGCCTGCGCCTGGGCCAGCCCGGCGATGAGTTCATCGACCGCGCCGCCATCGCCCAGGCTCTGGTTGCACAGCAGCACCAGGTCGCAGCCCGCCGCCAAAGCGGCCAGCGCGCCCTCGGTGTAGCTGACGAGCTGGCCGTCGAGGCGGCGCGCGCCTTCCATGCTCAGGTCGTCGCTGAAAATGGCGCCCTCGAAGCGCAGGCGGCCGCGCAGGATGTCCTGCAGCCACTTGGCCGAGAAGCCGGCCGGGCGGCGGTCCACCTTGGGGTAGATGACGTGCGCGGGCATGACGCTGGTGAGCGTGCGCGCCAGCCAGTCGTAGGGAGCGGCGTCGTCGTGCAGGATGGCAGTGAGGCTGCGCCGGTCCACCGGGATCTCGGTGTGCGAGTCGGCCTGGACGAAGCCGTGCCCCGGAAAGTGCTTGCCGCAGTGCGCCATGCCCGCCTGCAGCAGGCCGTGCGCCAGGCCCTGCGCCAGCACGCTGACCACGCGCGGGTCGCGCGCGAACGCGCGGTCGCCGATCACGCCGCTGGCGCCGTAGTCGAGGTCGAGCACGGGGGTGAAGGAGAAGTCCACACCGCAGGCGCGCAGCTCGGCGCCGAGCACGTAACCGGCCGCCGTGGCCGCGCGCAGGGCGCGCAGCGCGCCGCTGCCTTCGCGCTGCCGGGCGCCCTGGCCGTCGTCCAGCCACATGCGGCCGAAGGCCGCCATGGGCGGCAGGTGGGTGAAGCCGTCGGTCTTGAAGCGCTGCACGCGCCCGCCCTCGTGGTCGACGCAGATGAGCAGATCGTCGCGCACGGCCTTGATGTCGGCCGTGAGGGCCAGCAACTGGGCGCGGTCCTGCCAGTTGCGCGCGAACAGGATCATGCCGCCCACCAGCGGGTGCGCCAGGCGCGCGCGGTCGGCCGCCGTGAGTGTGGTGCCGGCGATGTCGATGATCAGGGGGGAGTGCTCGGTCATGTCGTTCTTGCTCTCATTGAAATAGCTGCCAGCGCTTGCCCAACAAGGGCTAGGGGCTGATTGGGCTCAAATCTTTTCGACCACGCAAAAGCTCGCGGCGTAGTCGGCCTCGTCGGTCACGGTGATGTGGCAGCGCAGGCCGCGCGCGTCAAACCATGCCTGCAGCGCGCCGTGCAGCACGATGGTGGGCTGGCCGCTTTCCAGGCTGGCGATTTCGCAGGCGCGCCAGGTCATGGGCATGCGCAGCCCCAAGCCTATGGCCTTGCTGAACGCCTCCTTGGCAGAAAAGCGCGTGGCCAGGTAGCGCACGCCGCGCTCGGGCCAGCGCGCGCCGCGCGCGCGCCAGGTGCGCAGCTCGGCGTCGCACAGCACCTTCTCGGCGAAGCGGTCGCCGTGGCGCGCCAGGCTGGCGGCGATGCGGCGGATGTCGCAGATGTCGGTGCCGATGCCGTAGATCATGGAATAGGGGTCAAATCGTGCTTCAGCCCTTGCTGGACAAGCGCTGGCAGCTATTGAATCAGGAGTCTCTCTCAAGCATGCCCTGGTCGATGCAGCGCTGGTACGCGGCCACGGTGTCGCCATAGCCCAGCTCCAGTGCATCGGCGATGAGCGCATGGCCGATGGACACTTCCAGCACGCCGGGCACGGCAGCCAGGAAGTCGGCCAAGTTGTCGCGGTTCAGGTCATGGCCGGCGTTTACGCCCAGGCCCACGTCGAGCGCGGCCTGCGCGGCGGCGCGGTAGCGCTCCAGCTGCGCGGCCTGCTGCGGCGTGCCCCAGGCGGCGGCGTAGGGCTCGGTGTAGAGCTCGATGCGGTCGGCGCCCACGCTGCGCGCGGCGGCCATCTGCGCCGGTTCGGCGTCCATGAACAGGCTGACGCGCACGCCGAGCTGGCGGCATTCGGCGATCAGCGGCTTGAGCCGCTCGGCATCCTGCGGAAAGCGCCAGCCATGGTCGCTGGTGAACTGGTCCTCGGCGTCGGGCACGAAGGTGGCCTGGTGCGGGCGCACCTGGCGGATGAAGGCCATCAGGTTCTGCGTGGGGTTGCCCTCGATGTTGAACTCGGCCTGCGGCCAGTCCTTGAGCAGCGCCGCGATCTGGGCCACGTCCTGCGCGCGGATGTGGCGCTCGTCCGGGCGCGGGTGCACGGTGATGCCCTGCGCGCCGGCCTCCAGGCACAGCTGCGCGGCGCGCGTGACGCTGGGAATGCCCAGGTGGCGCGTGTTGCGCACCAGGGCGACTTTGTTGACGTTGACCGACAGGGCGGTGCGCGGGTGGGAGGTGGTCATAGCGATTGCAGGTCCATCATGAGCTGGCGCGTGCGCAGCACGGGGCTGCCGCAATGGTATTGGAGCAGCTGGCGCAGCAGAGGTTTCAGCTCCGCCGCCACGCCGGCGCAGGCGCGCAGCACCGCAGGATAGCCCGCGGGCGCCTCCAGCGCCTGCTGCAGCGCGCACCACGCATCGCCCGCAAGCGTGGCGCGGTCGCCGGCCTGGGCCGGGCGCAGGCCGCCTTCGGGCACCAGCGCGTAGCGCGCCTGGGGCCGCAGCGCGGCCAGGGTGGCCGAGTCGGCGTCGAGCGCGGGCAGCAGGCCCAGCGCGCGCAGCAGCAGCAGCTCGAAGGCGCGCAGCACGGGCTCCAGCGCATCGCCGTGCGCGCCGGCCAGCACGCGCACCACGCCCGCGTACAGGTCGAACAGCTCGGCGTGCGGGTCGTCGCGCGCCAGCAGGCGCAGCAGCAGCTCGTTGAGGTACAGGCCCGCGAGCAGCGCGTCGCCCGTGGGCATGACGTGGCCGCCAGCCCACTCCGCCCCCTTGAGCGGGTGGATTTCGTCACGCACCTCCTGCGACACGGTGTAGCCCAGGCGCAGCGGCTGCAGCGGCAGCAGCACGGGGCGGAAGTTGGAGGTGGGCTTTTTCGCGCCCTTGGCCACCAGCGCCACGCGGCCGTGGTGGCGGGTGAACACTTCGAGGATCAGGCTCGACTCGCTCCAGTCGTAGCTGTGCAGCACGAAGGCGGGTTCTTCCTGGATGCGGCGCGCGCGCATGGACTGCTATTGCATCAATAGCTGCCAGCGCTTGCTGGGCAAGGGCTGGAGCCCGATTTTGGCAAGAAGATCACTCGTAGCCGAAGGCGCGCACGCGCGCCTCGTCGTCGGCCCAGCCGGAGCGCACTTTCACCCAGACCTCCAGGAACACCTTGGCGTCCATGAGCTTTTCCAGCTCCTGCCGCGCCTCGGTGCTGATGCGCTTCAAGCGCTCGCCCTTCTCGCCGATGACCATGGCCTTGTGGCCGTCGCGCTCGACCACGATGGTGGCGGCGATGCGCAGGAAGCGCTTGTGCTGCTTGCTCTTTTCCTCGTCGAACTTGTCGATGACCACAGTGGAGGTGTAGGGCAGCTCGTCGCCGGTGAAGCGGAACAGCTTCTCGCGCACGGTTTCAGAGGCCAGGAATTTCTCGCTGCGGTCGGTCAGCTCGTCCTCGGCGTACCACCAGGGCTGCTCGGGCAGGTACTTTTCGCAGATGCCGAACAAGCGCTCGATATCGCCCTTGTTCTTGGCCGACATGGGCACGAACTCGGCGAACGGGTGGCGCTCCTGCATGCCCTTCAGCCACGGCGCGATCTCGGCGCGGCGGTGCACGGTATCGAGCTTGTTGGCGATGAGCAGCGTGGGAATGCCGGGCTTGAACAGGCTCAGCACCTTGGCGTCGGCCAGCGTGAAGCTGCCGGCCTCGACGACGAAGAGGATCAGGTCGACGTCGCCAATGGCGCCCATCACCGTCTTGTTCAGCGACTTGTTCAGGGCCGTGCTGTGCTTGGTCTGGAAACCCGGCGTATCGACGAACACGAACTGCGTCGCCCCCTGGGTGCGGATGCCCGTGATGCGGTGGCGCGTGGTCTGCGCCTTGCGGCTGGTGATGGAGATCTTCTGCCCCACCAGCGCGTTCATCAGCGTGGACTTGCCCACGTTGGGCTTGCCGACGATGGCGATCAGGCCACAGCGCTGGCCTGCTGCGCCGGCCCCCGCGGGGCGCGCGGCGGCGAGCATGGATTCGAGGTCATTGGGGCCGCCAACGCTTGCATCGCCAGCGCCAGCAGCTACGTTTTCAGTAGCATCGTTCATCGGTTCTTGGCTTTCAAAGTGGCCAGCATGGCCGCGGCGGCGGCCTGTTCGCCCGCACGGCGCGAGCCGCCCGTGCCGCGTTCGGCCAAGCCCAGGAGGGGGATGGCGCACTCCACCTCGAAGGTCTGGCGGTGCGCCTCGCCCAGGGTGGCCAGCACACGGTACGCGGGCAGCTTCATTTTGCGGCCCTGCAGCCACTCCTGCAATGCGGTCTTGGCGTCCTTGGAGGCGGCCTGCATCTGCGGATTGATGGCCACGCCCTCGAACAGGCGGTGCACCAGGGCCTCGGCCTGGGCGTAGCCCGCGTCGAGGTACACGGCGCCGATCAGCGCTTCCAGCGCGTCCGCCAGGATGGAGGGGCGCTGCGTGCCGCCGGACTTGGTCTCGCCCTCGCCCAGGCGCAGCACGCCGGGCAGTTGCAGGCGCAGCGCGAGCTGGTGCAGCGTGTCCTGCTTGACGAGGTTGGCACGCACGCGCGACAGGTCGCCCTCGGGCAGCGTGCGCAGGCGCGCGTACAGCAGGCTGGAGACCGCGAGGTTCAGCACCGAATCGCCGAGGAATTCAAGGCGCTCGTTGTGGTCGGCGCTGAAGCTGCGGTGCGTGACGGCACGCTGCAGCAGCGCCGGATCGGAAAAGGCATGCTGCAGCCGCTGCTGCAGCGCGAGAAGGCTGGGCTGCACCGATCGGGTCGTTTATTTGGTTTCGTCTTTGAAGCGATAGACGAGGTAGGCCGGGCCGGCCAGGGCAATCTCGCGCGCGTACTGGTACGACACGACGATCTTGTCGCCGCGCTTGGTGACTTCGAGGTCGGCGCCCTTGATGGAGCTGATGTCGTCGATGGAAGCGGCCTTGTCGAAGATGGTGCGCACGTCCGCCACGGTCGAGCCCTCCTTGGCGGCCTTGGCAGCGGCCTTGCGGATGGCCTGATGCTCCAGGAAGACCGGGATCGACTGGCCGCCGATGGCGAACGCCGCCACGGCGAACACGCCGACGAAGACCAGGCCAATGAAAGACAGGCCGCGCTGGTGCGCGCGGCGGGCAAAGCGGTGTGCGAGCATGTTTTTCCCCTCTGGATCAGTGGAACGGGCCGATGCGCTTGAGGTTGCCGAAGTTCATCCAGACAAAGAACGCCTTGCCCACAATGTTGGCTTCGGGCACGAAGCCCCAGTAGCGCGAATCGAGCGAATTATCGCGGTTGTCGCCCATCATGAAATAGTGCCCCTCGGGGACCTTGCAGGTCACGCCCTCGACGCTGTAGCGGCAGCCCTCGCGCCCGGCGAAGTTGCTGGCGCCCTGCACGAAGGCCGGGGCATCAGGATTGACGATGATGCGGTGGCGCTGCGCGCCGAGCTGTTCGTCGAACTGCTTGAAGTAGCGCATCGCGTCCGCGTCGAAGAAGTCGGGCAGCGCCGTGGTATCGACCGGCTGGCCGTTCACCGTGAGGCGCTTGTTCAGGTAGGCGATCTCGTCGCCCGGCACGCCGACCACGCGCTTGATGTAGTCCATGCTGGGCTGCGGCGGGTAGCGGAACACCATCACGTCGCCGCGCTGCACCGGGTTGCCCTCGGTGATCTTCTTGTTGATGACGGGCAGACGGATGCCATACGTGAACTTGTTCACCAGGATCAGGTCGCCCACGAGCAGCGTGGGAATCATCGAGCCCGAGGGAATCTTGAACGGCTCGAACAGGAACGAGCGCAGCAGGAACACGGCGCAGATCACCGGGAACAGGCCGGCCGTCCAGTCCAGCCACCAGGGCTGCATGAGCAGGCGCTCGCGGGCCTCGGCCACGTCGCCATCCACCTTCTGGATGCCCATGCGGTCCAGTTCGGCGCGGCGCTGGGTGTCGGCATCGAGCAGCGCCTGCGCGGCGCGGCGGCGCTGGGGCAGGAAGTAGAAGCGCTCGGCCAGCCAGTAGGCGCCGGTGACCACGGTGGCCAGGAACAGCAGCAGCGCGAAGTTGCCCTCGATGGCGCCCATATACCAGGCGCCGATGTAGCCGACGAAGGCCGCGAGCACCGCGGCGGTGATGGTTTGCATGGCTTGCATATCGAATCAATCCTCCATGGCGCTGCGCGCCGTCCACAGCCCATGAAACTGGCGCGGCCCAGGCCAGGCAGGCGCGAAGCGGCTCAGGGGGTGTTTCACTTCAATCCTCCACTTGCAGGATGGCCAGGAAGGCCTCCTGCGGCACTTCCACCGAGCCGATCTGCTTCATGCGCTTCTTGCCCGCCTTCTGCTTTTCGAGCAGCTTGCGCTTGCGCGTGATGTCGCCGCCGTAGCACTTGGCCAGCACGTTCTTGCGCAGCGCCTTGATGGTCTCGCGCGCGATGATGTTGGCGCCGATGGCCGCCTGGATGGCCACGTCGAACATCTGGCGCGAGATGATCTCGCGCATCTTCGCCGCCACGGCGCGGCCGCGGTACTGGCTCTGGCTGCGGTGCACGATGATGGACAGCGCATCGACCTTCTCGCCGTTGAGCAGGATGTCCACCTTCACCACGTCGGACGGGCGGTACTCCTTGAACTCGTAGTCCATCGAGGCGTAGCCCCGGCTGACGGATTTGAGCTTGTCGAAGAAGTCCAGCACGATCTCGCCCAGCGGCAGCTCGTAGGTCAGCATGACCTGGCGGCCGTGGTACTGCATGTTCATCTGCACGCCGCGCTTCTGGTTGGCCAGGGTCATCACCGGGCCCACGTAGTCCTGCGGCATGTACAGGTGCACGGTGACGATGGGCTCGCGGATCTCCTGGATGCGGCCCTGCTCGGGCATCTTGGAGGGGTTCTCCACCATGATGACCTCGCCGTCGCCCTTCACCACCTCGTAGACCACGCTGGGCGCGGTGGTGATCAGGTCCTGGTCGAACTCGCGCTCCAGGCGCTCCTGCACGATCTCCATGTGCAGCAGCCCCAGGAAGCCGCAGCGAAAGCCAAAGCCCAGCGCCTGCGACACCTCGGGCTCGAAGTGCAGCGAGGCGTCGTTGAGCTGGAGCTTTTCCAGCGCGTCGCGCAGCGCGTCGTACTGGTTGGCCTCGGTCGGGTACAGGCCGGCGAACACCTGGGGCTGGATTTCCTTGAAACCGGGCAGCGCCTCGGTCGCCGGGCCGGCGTTGTTGGGCAGCTTCTTCTCCAGCGTGATGGTGTCGCCCACCTTGGCGGCCTTGAGCTCCTTGATGCCGGCGATGATGTAGCCCACCTCGCCGGCCCGCAGCTGCTCGCGCTGCACGTTGGCCGGGGTGAACACGCCGAGCTGGTTGGCCTCGTAGGCGGCGCCGGTGGCCATCATCTTGAAGCGCTCGCCCTTTTTCAGCTCGCCATCGACCACGCGCACCAGCATGACGACGCCGACGTAGCTGTCGAACCAGCTGTCGATGATCATGGCGCGCAGCGGGCCATCGGCCCGGCCCTTGGGCGGCGGCACCTTGGCCACCACAGCCTCCAGTATCTCGTCGATGCCCATGCCCGACTTGGCCGAGCAGGGAATGGCCTCGCTCGCGTCGATGCCGATCACGTCCTCGATCTCGGACTTGGCGTTCTCCGGATCGGCCTGGGGCAGATCCATCTTGTTGAGCACCGGCAGCACTTCCACGCCCAGGTCGAGCGCGGTGTAGCAGTTGGCCACCGTCTGCGCCTCGACGCCCTGCGAGGCATCGACCACCAGCAGCGCACCCTCGCAGGCCGAGAGCGAACGGCTCACCTCATACGAGAAATCCACGTGGCCGGGCGTGTCGATCAGGTTCAGGTTGTAGACCTGGCCGTCCCGGGCCTTGTACTGCAGCGCGGCGGTCTGCGCCTTGATGGTGATGCCGCGCTCCTTTTCGATGTCCATCGAGTCGAGCACCTGGGCCTCCATCTCGCGCTCGGCCAGGCCGCCGCAGCGCTGGATCAGGCGGTCCGCGAGCGTGGACTTGCCGTGGTCGATGTGCGCAATGATGGAAAAGTTACGGATGTGGTTCATCAACGGAAAACGTCAGACAGTGGAAGGCGGCAAAGGCACGCAAGAAAAAAGGGCGCGTCGAGTGGCGACGCGCCCTGAACCAACAATCAATCTATGGCAACTACTTGCGATGGTTGGAGTGCCGATTGTAGGCAAAACGGCTACCGCAGGCAGCACCGCCGCACGGCATTCTACCGGCACGGCCGCCACGCCCCCCTCTACGGGAATGGACTCTGTTTTTCCATGAAAAATGGCTCCAGCCCTTGTGCAGCAAGCGCTGGAAGCTCACTTTTTTGGTCACCCCCGCCGCCGCGCCGCGCGCAGGCCGAAGGCCGCCGCCAGGGCTGACAGCAGCAGCACGCCCCACTCGCTCAGGGTGGGAATGGCCTGCGCGCCGGTGGGTGCGGGCGCCGCCTTGAGCGCGAAGCCGCCCGGGTCCTGGATGAACTGGTTGGCTATGCCGTCAAAGTCGCCCAGGCCGCCGTCGGTCAGCGTCAGCGTGGCGCTCAGGCGGTTGGTGGCGATCTCCACGCGGCTGGCGGGCAGCTCGTACCAGTGCGGCAGGGCGCAGGCAGTGGTGCCCTGGCAATTGAAGCCGTCGGGGCTCGGGCCGTACTTCATGTACACCGCGCCCGCGGGAATGGGGGTGGTGAACTGCAGGGTCACGGTGGCGTCGCTGCCCTGGGTGCCGCTGCTGAGGTTCAGCGTGAGCAGCCCGGCCGGGAAGGTCACGCCCTGCGGCGCGGCTGCGGGCGGGGTGGGGCTGAAGCTGGCGCTGCTCACCTGCCAGTTGTTTCCGGTTTGCAGCGCCACCGTGGCGCTGGCGCTGCCCGCGTTGGCCCAGGGCGCCTGGCAACTGCTGGCGCTGCCGCCGTGCAGGCCCTGGCACTGCCAGGTGTATTGGCCGCTGGCGCTGGCCACGGCGCTGGGCGTGCCCACGCTGCACAGGCCGGTGGCGGGCACGAGTGCCGTGGGTTGCCCGGCCGCCGCACCGCAGGCGCCAGCGAGCGGCGCCAAGACCACGGGGGCCGAGGGCACGGAGCAGGCTTGCGCGCCCGTGGCCGTGCCGGTGCTGGCCACGGGGGTCACGCAGAAGGTCAGCGCCTGGCCCGCGTCGTCCGCCACGGGGGTGTACTGCAGGGCCGTGGCGCCGCCGATGGGCGTGCTGCCGCGCTTCCACACGAAGGTGCTGGCGCCCTCGGGGTCGTTGTCGGCGTCGGCGTAGGTGTAGCTGCCGGTGAGCAGTTGGCCCACGGTGGGCGTACTGGAGGAAATGGCGACATCGCTGGCCGTGGGGGCGCTGTCGGCCGGCGGCGGCAGTTCCCAGCGCAGCACGGGGTAGGCCGTCCCCTCGGCGATAGACCACTGCTGGTCGAAGTCCCAGCCGGTGTAGGTGGCTTGCGCCTGCATCTCGGCCGTGGTCTTGCCGGCACCCACGGCGCTGGCGTTCTGGCCCGAGGCGGATGTGTCCCAGAAATTGTTGGAGGCCGTGGCTGCGGCGTTGTCGTGCTTCCCCACCAGCCCGCCCGTGTGAGAAGTCCCGTTGCCACCCACTTGGCCTGCTGCATAGGTGTTGCTGATGGTGAGCCCGGCGTCAGTGCGCCCGACCAGTCCGCCCAGATGCTTGGCGCCCGTATAACCCTGGACGTTGCCAGTCGCGTAGCTGTCGTGGATGGTGCCGCCGTCGAAAGTAGCGCCCACCAGGCCGCCCAGATCCTCGATGTCGTCGTCTCCCCATACGTTCCCCAGGGCAAAGCTGCGGGCAATCTTGGCGCCGCTGTTGACCACGTACCCCACCAGCCCGCCGACCCCCTTGCTGTCAAAAGTGGCTATAACGTCACCAGCAGCAAAGCTCTGGTCGATGGAGCCGCCGATGCTGACCCCCACCAGCCCGCCGACGTCTCGGGAAGCGTTCATGGCCGAGACTTGGGCCGTGGCATAGCTGTTGTGAACCTTGCCAAGCTCCAGGATGCCCACCAGGGCACCTACCCCGTTGGTCCCCGTTCCCCCGCCCCCCACCTCGCCGCCCACAACGCCGATGTTGCGCACCGTACCGTTCTGGACCGCGCCCAGCAGGCCCAGAGCCGCTTCGCCGCTGCGGAACACCGTCAGACCATCAACGGTATGGCCCAGTCCGTCGAGGACGCCGGTGAAAGGCGCCGCCCCGCTGCCAATGGGGGCAAAACCCTTGCCCATATTCCAGCCCGCGGTGGCGCTGGCATCGATGGGCGCGCCCAGTGCGTAATGGCCACCCAGCGCGCTGTTGATGCCTTTCAACGTGCCGGCCTCCGTACCCGCTTGCGTGCCCAGGCTATTCAGCACGGTATAGCCCTGGCCGTTGATCGACAGGAAGCCCGCACCCGAGCGCCCCGGAAACTCCACCCGCCCCACGAAGCCAGTGCGCATGAGCCGTGCGCGCACGCTGCCACCGGCCTGCAAGGACAGCTCCGCGGCGGTACTGGCGGTCAGCACCGCGTCGATGCGGATGTCGCCCAGGGCCTGGAGGCCAAGCAGGCCGGCACTCCAGGCCAGGGGGGCCTGCACGGTAAGGTCGCCCGCCTCGCTGCCGCCGCCCGAGGTGACGATGCGCACCTCCTGGCCCGCGCCGAGCCGCGCCACGATCTCGCTGACGGAAACCACGGCCCCGCTGCCGCTGGGGGTCCAGATGGCGGGATCGCCCCCGCCCCCACTCCCACTCCAGGCGCCCTGGGCGCTGGTGCCGGCGGCGATGCGGACGTCGTAATCGGCCCGCGCCATGCCGCCGTACAGCAGCAGCGCCAGGGCCGGAGTGATGGGCGCCAGCAGGATGCGGGCGAAACGGTGGATGGGCATGCGCATGTCTCCCGGAAGTTGTGATGCCAAGCCATTCTGGCCAGGCGCACGCGGGGAAACATCACGAAACCTCACATTTGGAAACTTCTTTTTAATAGCTGCTTGCGCTTTACCAGTAAGGGTTTCGTGATGTTTTCACAGCGAAAAACCCATGTAGAAAGCGCAAGCAGCTCCTGAAACAGGAGCGCACACGCACGCGCCACCACCGTTACGCCACCACCGCATCGAACCACGCCAAGGCGTTGGGCTGCCCCTGCAACACCCCAGGGCCACCGTAAAGCCCCGCCAGGAAGGTGGTGCGGTGGTTGGCGCCCGCCACCAGCACGCCGTGGGCGAAGCCGGGGTTGGCGGCGATGACGGGGGTGGTCATGTCCGGGTGCGTGGCCTCGTCGGCCAGGCCGATGCAGAAGCGGATCGGGCTGTCGTAGCGCCAGCCTGCGGCGCTGTTGCGCCGGGCATGCTCCATGAACAGGCGGTTGGCCTGGGCGGTGCCGGGCGCGAAGAAGCCGGGCACCAGCAGCCCCTGCGGCCCGGGGAAGGACTGCATGCGCTCGGCGTCGTACACGTAATCGTTCCAGTACTGGCGCGCCATCTGATGGAACTCGGGGCGTATCGCATCTTCCAGCAAGCCGGGGATGCCGTAGTAGCGCTCGTAGCTGCCCAGGACAAGAACCATGCACAGCGCCACCCACCCGGGAACGTCCGGGTAGGACGAAGCACCGGCGGGCAAGGGATAGCTTGTGCGCCCGGTCCAGTAGGACCAGGCCTGTTCAAGGTCGCAAAACGGGCTGGCCACCGCCGTGGCGGCAATGGCCACGCCGCTGCCGCGCAAGGCGTGGTGCAGCCACTGGGTGTTGAGCGAGCCTTGCGACCAGCCGTGCAGGCACAGCGCGCCAGGCGCAACGCCCAGGCTGCGCAGCGCGGCCTGGCCCGCCTCCAGCATGGCCAGGCAGGTGGCGGTGGTCACGCCCTTGACCACATAGCCCTCGCTGCGGCCGTTGCGCAAAGGGCCTTTGCCCACATAGTCCGCCGCGATCACGGCGTAACCGCTGGCGGCGAAACGGTGGATGTTGAACAGGGTTTCGAGGGAGTCGGCCGCGTCGCTCAGCGTATAGCCGAGGTCGGCGAGCCGGGTCAGGTTGGAGGGCACCTGGTCGAACGACAGGATGGTGCCGTGCTGCCAGGACACCACGGGCAGGCTGCCCGTGGCCCCCGCCGGCAGGGCCAGCAAGCCGGTGGCTTCGAAGGATTCGCCGGTTTCGGGTATCCGCACCATGGTGCGCAGGCGATAAAGCGCCACGTCGCGGCGCGCGCCCTGCGTGGCAGCATCGAAGCCGGGCAGCACGCCGTCCACATTGAACAGCGCAAACGCGGCCGCAACCTCCTGGTCCAGCCTCTGTGCGCGAACGACAGTGTGGGCATCCAGCTGGAAAGTGGCCGCCGAGGTGCTGCTGCACCCGCCCGCCCCCAGAAGGGCGGCCTGGGCCAGGCCGGCCAGGAAGGTGCGCCGCGTGGCGTGCATGACAGGGGGGCGCGGCATTCAGTTGCCCCCGCCCAGGGTTCTGCGCCAGGTGTCGATGACCGGAGCGTATTGCACTTTGCCCGTTTCATCCTTGCCGGTCACGCCCAAGTCGAACACGGCACGGTATCCATCGCGGTACTGGGTGAGGTAGCGGGCCTTGTCTTTCTCGGCGATGGTGCCTTCGTTGAAAGGCTCGACCACGCCCTTGAACTGCACGCCGATGAAGTACGGAAAGCTGTTCTTCTGCATCCGGTCGGCATCGCCGAGCTGGGCATTGAACGGGGTGACGTAGTGGTACAGGGCCTGTTTGCGATCGGGCAGGTAGCTTTCGATGCCGTTGTAGAAGTCCAGGTCGCCGTAGCCGGGAATGAACTCGTAGTCCTCGGTGAAGGCCCCCAGCGCGGCGGTGAACAGGAACTTGTCCTGGTCCGCCGCCTGGTAGCTGGCGGGCAGGACGCGCTCGGTGAAGCCCGGCCCCCAGAGGCTGGAGGATTTGAGCAGGTAGTTGCGCACGGTCATGGTCTTGCCGCTGGGGGCGGTGACTTCGGCCGTCCAGTAGACGTAGCCCTGCGCGTCGCGCGCCAGGCCGGGGCTCTGGCGCAGGGCTTCGATGTGCGCGGCCAGCTTGGCATCGGTGCCGCTGTACTGTATGGGGCCCTGGCTGGCGCCATCGGTGTACAGCATGTCGGCCTTGGCGTTGCCCGCCAGGTTGAGCAGTGCGGCCCCGGTGTACTGCCCATCCCAGTTTTGCACCACCCAGCCGGGCAGCGAGCTGCGCTGGCCAGCGTCGGTCCAGCTGCGCTTGACGTAGCTGCTTTGCAGCACCTTGATGCCGGAAGACGTATCGCGCGAGCTGTAGCCCAGAGGGCCATAGATGGGATAGCTGTCGATGGCGAAGCCGTACAGCCGCGAGTGCGCGGCCACGCCGCGCGCGAATGGGTCGTTGGCGCGCGTGAGGATCTGGCGCGACATCTGGTGGTTGTGAAAAATGCCCCGGCTTGCCGGAAACCCCGCCACCGCGCCAGGCGTGGCGTGCGCGATGTCGCTGTTGACGATGGCAACCTCGGCCACGTTCGCATCGAACGACCAGGCCCCCTTGTTCTGGTAGGAGAAGGTGTCGGTGTAATTGAAGATGCTGTGCCCGTTGACGAAGATACCCACGGCACCACCGACGGCCTTCTCGTGCAGCGGCCGGGGATCGGGCTGCGGATAGGCGGACAGCTTGTACACGGTATAGAGGTTGCCCGGCTTGAAGCCGGTGAACAGCTTGGGGGTGTCGATGGTGTAGTCCGGCAGGCCGGCGAAATAGACCAGCGCGTGGTCCAGCCCGCGGCTGACCTCGATGGCCGATACATTGGCCGGAATGCGTGAAACCACGTCGTCCCAGCCCTGCGTATTGCTGCGGCCGAAACAGGGCTGTGCCTTGTCGGGGTTCATCCACAAGTGGCCCAGCACCGCCTGCCCGATGGGCGAAGCCATCAAGGCCTGGAAGCCGGCGGCCTGGTTGTAGGGCGGCGTGAGCTTGTCCTGCATGTCCTTGCCCAGCAGCCTGGCGTGTTTGCAGTAGGCGTCGTCAGCCGCGCCGTCGTGGCCGCCATGGGCATGGGCAGCCAGCGGCAACGCGCAGGCCAGCGCAAGGGCCGGCAAGCGGCGGATGAAAGGATGAACGTGCATGCGAATGTCTCCTGGCAATGGGTGCGACACGATTCTGGTCAGCCACGCACAAGGAAACCTCACGGAACATCACATTCAGGCACTTCTTCTTTGATAGCTGCTTGCGCTTTCCTGGCAAGGCTTGGAGGCAGTTTTTATGTAAATCACGGTGCCACGCTACGCCACCTGCACGCAGGGCACGGCCAGCACATAGCCCACGCCGCGCGCGGCGCGGATGGGTTCGGCGCCGGGGCTGGCGGGCGCGAGCTTGGCGCGCAGGCGGCTTACGGCCATCTCCAGCCGGTGGCCAGCGGCGGACCCGGCGGCGGCGCCCAGGGCCTGCGCGAGCTGGCCGCGCCGGGCCGGGTGCGGGGCGCAGTGCAGCAGGGCCAGCAGCAGCGCCCCTTCGGCGTGGGTGAGGGCGATGCCCGCGCCCTGCGACGGGGTGAGCACCCGGGTGCGCGCGTCGAAGCGCCACAGCGGCGGCGCAGGCGGGGCGGGCTGCAGGCGGCGCAGCAGGTTGGCGATGACCAGCAGCAGCTCGTCGGGCGGGGTGGGCTTGACGAGGTAGGCGTCGGCGCCTTCGTGCAGGCCGTTGAGCCGCTCGCGCGCCGCGCCGCGCGCGGTGAGCATGACGATGCCGATCTCGGGCCGCGTGGCGCGCAGGCGTGCGCAGATGGCCAGGCCGTCCTCGCCGGGCAGGCCCAGGTCGAGTACCACGAGGCGGCAGGGGTGGCACGCCAGGTGCGCGTCGAGCGCGGCGCCGTGCGGCAGGCCGGTGACGGCATGGCCGGCGCATTGCAGGTGGAACACGAGTTCGGCGCGCAGGGCCTCATGGTCTTCGACCAGGGCGATGGGCGCCGGCGGCACGCCGTTCATGCGGGCAGCCACAGGGCGAAGCAGGCGCCCTGCGTCCAGGCGCGGTCGATGTCCAGGCGGCCGCCGTGGCGCTCGGCGATCTGCCGCGCCAGGGCCAGGCCCATGCCCAGGCCGGGCTGGTCGCCGCCGTTGTCCAGGCGCTGGTATTTGTCGAAGATCATGTGCTGCCTGTCTTCGGGGATGCCAGGGCCGTGGTCGCGGATGTGCCACGCCACGCCGCCAGGGGCGGCGGCGATGCCGATGTGGATGGGCGTGGCGGGGTGCGCATACTTGAGCGCATTGTCCAGCAGGTTGAGCAGCGCGAAGTACAGCAGGCGCGCGTCGCCGCGCAAGGGCGGCAGGCCCGGCGCCACGCTGACGGCCACGCGCGCGGCGCCGACGGCATCGAGCGCAGCCAGCGCCTGCGTGGTGAGAGCGGGCAGATCCAGCGGGCCGGCGGGCTCCTCGGGCTCGTGCAGGCGATCCTGCGCCTCTGCCAGTTCCATGAGCGCGCGCATGCGCGCCACGGCCTGGTCGATGCGCTGGTAGCGCTCGGCGCGCTGCGCGGGCGGCGCGCCATCCATGCGGTCGAGCAGGCGCAGGCTGTGCGCGGCGGCGTCGATCACCGCCACCGGCGTGCGCACCTCATGGGCCAGCATGGACAGGAAGCGGTGCTGTTCCCCGCGCGCCTGGCGCTGGCGCTGCGCGTCCGCCTGGGCCGCGGCGGCGCGGTGCAGGGCTTCGTCGCGCGCACGCGCGGCGGCGCGCGCCTGCAGGGCGATGCTGGCGTGCAGCGTGAGCACCAGCGGCAGGCCCGACCAGCGCGCCGCCTGCAGCCACAGCGGCCACGCCAGCACCTGGGGCAGCCCGCCCAGGCTGCCCGCAACGTTGCCCATGATGGCGGGCAGCATCACCGCGAAATGCGCGGGCAGGGCCACGGCCACCAGCCGCTGCGCCAGTTCGCCGCTGCGCCACAGGCGCGCGTAGGCCGGCATGGAGAGCAGCGGCGCGGGCAGCAGCAGGGCAAACAGCAGCGTGGACAGCACACCGAATCCGCCCAGCCAGGGCGCCGCCATGACGGCCGTGCCCAACGCCACGCCGCACCACAGGTAGTAATGCCGCAGCCAGGGAAAGCGGCCCTGCCGCAGTTGCAGGAACTCGATCTGGCACAGCGAGCCGGTAACGGTCTGCGCGCCCAGCAGCGCATCGGCCAGGCGTCCGTGGGGTGCGGCGAACGGGCCAAGGAGCCCATCGAGTGCAGCCCAGCGCAGCGCGCTGCAGGCCACGAACAGCGCGAACAGACCATGCAACCGCCGGTGCGTGCCCAGCCAGCCGACGCAGTTCAGCAAGGCCGTGGTGGCCATGAGGCCCAGGTACATTCCGGCGGCCAGGGAATGCGGGTCGGCCGCCGGCGGGTGCATGGCTACGCCCGGGACATCAGCGCGCGGGGCGGATCAGCACGTACTGCGCCCATTCGCCACGGCGCACCAGCAGGTTGATGGGCTTGGCCTTGTCGGCCTTGGCCAGCACGGCGTCGAAGTCCTTGACGCTGCCGATCTCGGTATTGGCCACTGCCAGGATCACGTCGTCCTCGCGCAGGCCGGCACGCGCCGCCGCGTCGGCGGCCGCGACGATGCGCACGCCGCCCTTGAGCTTCAGCTCCTTCTTCTGCGCCGCCGTCAGGTCGGCCACCGTCAGGCCGAGCTGCTGGGCCGCAGCCGAAGGCTTGGCCTTGCCGGCCACGGCAGCCACTTTTTCATCCGGCTCGACCTCGGCGATGGTGAGGATCAGGTCTTTTTGCGCCCCTCGGCGGAATACGGTCAGCACGCTCTTGCTGCCCGGCTTGGTGTTGCCCACCAGGCGCGGAAGGTCGGCCACTTTCTCGATGGCCTTGCCGTCGAAGCGCGTGATCACGTCGCCCGGCTCGACGCCTGCCTTTTCGGCGGGCGAATCGGCCTCGACGGCGGACACCAGCGCGCCCTGCGGCTTGCCCAGGCCAATGGATTCGGCCACGTCCTTGGTCACCGGCCCGATCTGCACGCCGATGCGCCCGCGCGTGACGCGGCCCGTGGCGCGCAGCTGTTCACTGACGCGGATGGCCTCGTCCATGGGAATAGCGAACGAGATGCCCATGAAGCCGCCCGAACGCGAGTAGATCTGGCTGTTGATGCCCACGACCTCGCCGCGCATGTTGATGAGCGGCCCGCCCGAGTTGCCGGGGTTGATGGCCACGTCGGTCTGGATGAAGGGCAGGTAGTCGCCCGTGTCGCGCTGCTTGGCGCTGACGATGCCCGCGGTGACGGTGTTTTCCAGCCCGAACGGCGAGCCGATGGCCATGACCCATTCGCCCACCTTCAGGCGGCTGACGTCGCCCACCTTCACGGCGGGCAGGCCAGCGGCCTCGATCTTCACCACGGCCACGTCGGTGCGCTTGTCGGCGCCGATGATCTTGGCCTTGAACTCGCGCTTGTCGGTGAGCGTGACCACGACCTCGTCGGCACCCTCGACCACATGGGCGTTGGTCATCACGTAGCCATCGGGCGTCAGGATGAAGCCCGAGCCCACGCCACGCGGCTGCTCCTCGTCGGGCTGCGGGCGCTGGGGCCGCTGCTGGCGCGGCATGTTGGGCATGGGCAGGCCGAAGCGCTTGAAGAACTCCAGCATTTCCTCGTCCATGCCCGCCGCGCCCGCGCGGCCGGAGGTCTTTTCGAGGGTGCGGATGTTGACCACCGACGGCCCCACCTGCTCCACCAGCTCGGTGAAATCAGGCAGGCCGCGCACGGCAGCGCCTTGCGCGTGGGCGGGCGGCGCCACGACCACCAGGGCTGCGCCGCCGCCCAGCAGGAGCGCGGCGGAAAGGGTGCAGGAATGCAGCAGCTTCCAATCGAACTTGGGCATCGTCTTCCTTTCAGGATCAATTCAACAGCAAGCGGCCAGTCCGGCTGGCCGCTTGGCGGAGGGGAGCGCGTGGCGCCAAGACGGCGGGAACTCAGCGCTGCGCGGATTTCGGCGTATCGAAGGTGGCGTTGCGCAGGAAACCTGCCGGCATCTGCAGGTTCGTGGCGCCGTGGTACTGGCGGTGCGCCGCCACCAGCTCATCCAGCCGCGGGTCGCGCAGCATCACCTGTGCGCCAGGCTGCGTGCCGTCTCCATCGGCAGCGACCGCCACCATGGGTGCGGGAATGGCTGCCGGCGCAGGCGCCTGCGCCGGCACGGCGGCGGCCAGTTGCGCCCCCGGTGCGGCTTCATCGCGCAGGCCGATGGCCGCATTCCAGCCAATGGCCGACACGGCCGCCAGCGAGGCGAAACCCGCGACCATTTTCCAGCGGAACACGGAGACGTTGGCAGCCTGCGCTTTCCCGTGCCGAGCCACCTGCTGCAGCGGCGCGGGCTGGGGCTTCGGCAACGGCTCCTGCGCCATGCGCGCGCGCACGGCGGACAGCAGGTCATTATTGCGGCCATGGTGTACCAGCTCGGGAGAGCGCAGCACGTCGCCCACGAGGTGGTACATGGCCCAGGTGGCATGGCCTTCAGGAGTGGCCGCAGCGGCCATGGCCTGGGCGAATTCGTCGCCCTGCAATTGGCCGTCGGACAAGGCCGACAGTTGCTCGCGTTGTTTCAGTTCATCGTTCATGGCATACACCTCGGCGTAACGCCCTACCAGCGCTTGCCGGATTGCTTGTCCAGCAAGGGCTTGACACGTTGCGAAATGGCCTCGCGGGCCCGGAAAATCCGAGAACGCACAGTTCCAATGGGGCAGTCCATCGCGGCGGCGATTTCGTCATAGCTCAGGCCCTCGATTTCGCGCAGCGTGACCGCTTGGCGCAATTCCTCGGGCAAGGCCTCCATGGCGGCATTCACCGCCGCTGCGATTTCCTGGGCTGCCAGCACCGTCTCCGGCGTTTCGTCGCTGGTTAGTTCCACACCGAGGCTGGAAGTTTCATCGTCATCATCACTGCCGCCACGCAGCGCGCTCTCGGTGATGACCGGGTTGCGCCGCAGGTCCACCAGGGCCTTCTTGGCCGTGTTCACGGCAATGCGGTACAGCCATGTGTAGAACTGTGCCTCGCCGCGGAACTGGTGCAGCGCCCGGTAGGCGCGGATGAAGGTTTCCTGGGCGATGTCCTGCACCAGGTCGGTGTCGCGCACCATGCGCGCGATCAGGCGCTCGATGCGCCGCTGGTACTTGAGCACCAGCAACTCGAAAGCCCGCTGGTCACCCGCCACGGTGCGCTCCACCAATTGCAGATCGCTGTCAGGGCTGGCCGGCGTGGGGGGGGAAGCTGTCATGAAAAGGCTGTCGAGTCAGGAGGTATCGGTAGGGTGGGCTGGCCCGGCATCCAGTCTGGGGCGCGAATATACCGCACGGCGCAAGTCCATCCAGCATGCGCCGTGCATGGAGCGTTCAAGCCAGAGCCAGTGCACCGCACGCCCCTCGCCGCGCAGCGAGAGCAGCAAGCGGCTCTGGCCGTCCATATGCACCCGCAGTTGCCCTTCGAGCGACGGCTGACCAGGGATTTCAAGGAACCACGCAGCCCCGTCCCACACCAGGATGCCCTGCGGCAAATGGCGCACGAAGCGCAGCGCCACACCCGTACAGGCCAGCCACAGCAATGCGGCCCCCGCCCACATCGTGGCAGAGGGCGGCGCGCCTTCGCACGACCAGCCCAACAGCGCAAACCCGCCAGCCACTGCCATGGCCATCACCCCGCGCCGCAAAAAGCGGCTGGGCCCGATGTGAAAACGCAGGGCGGGAGCGTTGTACGACGGCATCCGGCGCGGCGGCTACGCGCAAGGCGCAGGGATTGTTCAGACCCGCTTGAACACCAGCGAGCCGTTGGTTCCGCCGAAGCCGAAATTGTTCTTGAGCGCCACGTCGATCCGCAGGTCACGCGCGGTGTTGGCGCAGTAGTCCAAGTCGCACTCAGGGTCCTGGTTGAACAGGTTGATCGTCGGCGGCACCTTCTGGTGGTGCAGGGCCAGCACGGTGAACACGCTCTCGATGCCGCCCGCGCCACCCAGCAAATGCCCGGTCATCGACTTGGTGGAGCTCACCACCGTCTTGTAGGCATGCTCGCCCAGCGCCGCCTTGATGGCATTCGATTCGTTCGCGTCGCCCAGCGGCGTGGACGTGCCATGCGCGTTCAGGTAGTCGATCTGGTCGGCGTTGATGCCGGCATTGCGCAGCGCGTTCAGCATGGCACGGCGCGGGCCATCCATGCTCGGTGCCGTCATGTGGCCGGCGTCGGCGCTCATGCCATAGCCTGCCAGTTCGGCATAGATCCTGGCGCCGCGCGCCTTGGCATGCTCGTATTCCTCCAGCACCACGACGCCCGCGCCCTCGCCAAGCACGAAGCCGTCGCGGTCCTTGTCCCAGGGGCGCGAAGCCGTTCTGGGATCGTCGTTGCGCGTGGACAGGGCGCGCATGGCGGCAAAGCCGCCCACGCCCAAGGGTGACACGGTGGATTCGGTGCCCCCGGCGACGACCACGTCGGCGTCGCCATATTCGATCATGCGCCCTGCCTCGCCGATGCAATGCAGGCCCGTGGTGCACGCGGTCACCACGGAGAGATTCGGCCCCTTGAAGCCGAAGCGCATGGAAACGTGTCCCGCCACCATGTTGATGATGGAGGCCGGAACGAAGAACGGCGTGATGCGGCGCGGGCCGCGCGACACCAGTTCCGTATGGGTATTCTCGATCAGGGGCAGCCCCCCGATGCCCGAGCCGACCACGCAGCCGATGCGTACGGCCTGCTCTTCCGAAAGCGACTCCCCAGTGGGCAGCCCCGCATCCTGCACCGCCTGGGCGGCTGCTGCGATGCCGAAATGGATGAACGCATCCATCGAGCGCGCATCCTTGGCGCTGATGTACGACTCCAGATCGAACCCCTTGACCTCGCCCGCGATCTTGCAGGCGAAGTTCGATGTGTCGAACTTGGTGATGAGGTCAATGCCGGACTGGCCGGCGAGGAGGTTGGCCCAGGCGCTCTCCACCGTGTTGCCCACGGGGCTGATGCAACCCAGGCCGGTCACGACAACGCGACGACGGCTCATGCGTTCAAAACCTTCTGCTGATCGCTCGGGACGGCAAAGGCCGTCTCAGGCCTTCTGGTGGGTGTTGGCGTAGTCGATGGCGTTTTGCACCGTGGTGATCTTCTCGGCGTCCTCATCGGGGATCTCGATGCCGAACTCGTCTTCCAGGGCCATCACCAGCTCCACGGTGTCGAGAGAGTCGGCGCCGAGGTCGGCCACGAAAGCCTTCTCGTTCGTCACCTGGGACTCTTCCACACCGAGTTGCTCGGCAATGATCTTTTTGACACGTGCTTCGATATCGCTCATAGGTTTCCCTCTGGGGGTTGTGAATGAATCCGCGATTCTAGCCGCATAGGGAGAAAGCCCTTAGCAGCTCGCCGCTCGGATGATTCGGCGTTAACTTTCGCTAATTACATGTACATGCCGCCATTGACATGCAACTCCTGCCCTGTCACATAGCCGGCGCCTTCCGATGCCAGGTAAGCGACGGCGTGCGCAATGTCCGACGGCTTGCCCATGTGGCCCAGCGGAATCTGGGCATTCAGGGCTTTTTGCTGTTCCTCGGACAGTTGCGCGGTCATGTCGGTGGCAATGAAGCCAGGCGCCACGCAGTTCACGGTGATGCCGCGGCTGCCCAGTTCGCGCGCCAGGGCGCGCGCCATGCCCGCCACGCCCGCCTTGGCGGCGGCGTAATTGGCCTGGCCGGGGTTGCCCGAGGCGCCAACGACGCTGGTGATGCTGATGATGCGGCCGAAGCGCTGCTTCATCATCGGCCGGATGGCGGCACGGCTGGTGCGGAACACGGCCTTGAGGTTGGTGTCGAGCACGGCGTCCCAGTCGTCGTCCTTCATGCGCATGGCGAGCGTGTCGCGCGTGATGCCTGCGTTGTTCACCAGCACATGCAGGCCGCCCTGGGCCTTGACGATCTCGTCGATCAGCGCCTCGGTGGCGGCACCGTCGTTCACGTCGAGCCTGGCGCCACGGCAGCCGGCATGGCCGGCGAGCGCCTCGGAGATGCCGGCGGCACCCGCGTCGGTGGTGGCCGTGCCGACCACCTGGTAGCCCTGCCGCGCCAGTTCCAGCGCGATGGCGGCACCAATGCCGCGCGAGGCGCCGGTGACCAGCGCGACCTTGGAAACAGAATTCGTCATGCGAGCAACTCCTTGGCTTCGGCCAATGTGGCCGGATCGTACAGCGCAGCACCGACCAGGCCGGCGTCGATGCGCTTGGTCAGGCCCGCCAGCACCTTGCCAGGGCCGCATTCGATGAGGTGGGTGACGCCGCGCGCCTGCAGCGCCTGCACGCACTCGACCCAGCGCACCGGGCCGAAGGCCTGGCGGTACAACGCGTCGCGGATGGCCTCAGGTTCCTGCGCCACGGCCACGTCCACGTTGTTCACGACCGGAATCTGCGGCGCGCCCAGCGCCACCTCGGCCAGCGCCGCGCGCAGTTTTTCGGCAGCGGGCTTCATCAGGCTCGAATGGAACGGCGCCGACACCGGCAGCGGCAGCGCGCGCTTGGCGCCTGCGGCCTTGAGCACTTCGCAGGCCTTTTCGACACCGGCCTTGGTGCCTGCGATCACGGTCTGGATGGGGTCGTTGAAGTTCACGGCCTCGACCACTTCCGCAGTGCCCGCACCGAACGACGCCGTCGCCTCAGCGCAGCCGGCAATGACCTTGGACGACTCCAGCCCGAGGATCGCGGCCATGGCGCCCGCGCCCACGGGCACGGCCTCCTGCATGGCGGCGGCACGCAGGCGCACCAGCGGCGCAGCCTGGGCCAGCGTCAGCACGCCCGAGGCCACCAGCGCGGAATACTCGCCCAGCGAATGCCCGGCCACCGCCACGGGCAGCGCGCCACCCTCGGCGCGCCACACGCGCCATGCGGCCACGCCCGCCACCAGCATCACCGGCTGGGTGTTGGTGGTCAGTGCCAGCGCTTCCTTGGGGCCGTCATGGATCAGGCGGCCCACGTCTTCGCCCAGGGCCTCGGACGCCTCGCGCAGCGTCTCGGCCACCACGGGATGGTCGCCCCATGCATCGAGCATGCCCACGGACTGCGAGCCCTGCCCCGGAAACACGAATGCAAAGGATTTAGCCATTGTCTCTTCTTGGAATATGAAAGAAATCAGGGTCTAGCGCTTACCAAGCAAGCGCCAGAAGCTACATTTTCAGGAGCACCGCTCCCCAGGTGAAGCCACCGCCCACGCCTTCGAGCATCACATGCTGGCCCGGGCGCACCTGCCCGCTGCGCACCGCCTGGTCGAGCGCCAGCGGAATCGAGGCCGCCGAGGTATTGCCATGCTGGTCCACGGTGACCACCAGCTTCTCCAGCGGCAGCTTCAGCTTCTTCGCCGTGCTCTGCATGATGCGGATGTTGGCCTGGTGCGGAATCAGCCAGTCGATGTCACCGTCCTGCAGGCCGGCCTTGTCCAGCGCCGCGCGCGCGGCCTTTTCCAGCACGCCCACGGCGAGCTTGAACACCGCCTGGCCGTCCATCTTGAGCAGCGGATCGCCCACCACCTTGCCACCTGACACGGTGCCAGGCACGCACAGGATGTCGACGTACTTGCCATCGGCGTGCAAGTCGCTGGCCAGGATGCCCGGTTCGTCGGACGCCTCCAGCACCACGGCCCCGGCACCGTCGCCGAACAGCACGCAGGTAGTGCGGTCGTTGAAATCGAGAATGCGGCTGAACACTTCGGCGCCGACCACCAGGGCGCGGCGCGCCGTGCCCGCGCGGATCATGGCGTCGGCCACCGTCAGCGCATACACGAAGCCACTGCAGACGGCCTGCAGGTCGAAGGCCGGGCAGCCATTGGCCCCCAATTTGTTCTGCAGAATGCACGCCGCCGAGGGGAACACCATGTCCGGCGTGGACGTGGCGAAGATGATCAGGTCCAGATCCCGCGCCTGGCAGCCCGCGGCCTCCAGGGCGTGGCGCGAGGCTTCCAGCGCCAGGTCGCTGCTGGTCACCTGGGGCTCGGCGAAATGGCGCGCGCGAATGCCCGTACGCTCGACGATCCAGGCATCAGAAGTCTCGATGCCGCGCTGCGCCAAATCGTTTGCGAGGTCTTGGTTGGTGACGCGGCGCGGCGGCAGGTAGCTGCCAGTGCCGGTGATGCGGGAATAGCGTTTGTTCAAGGCAGGGAGGCCGCCGTTGCCAGGGCAGGCTGCGCCGTGGAGGGCGCCAGCAGGGGCGCCGCATGCGCAATCCGCGACCGGACACGGTCGAGCAGGTTGTTGCGGGCCGCATCATACGCGCGGTTCAACGCCTGCTCAAAAGCCAGCGCGTCGGCCGATCCATGGCTCTTGAACACCAGCCCGCGCAGCCCGAGCAGCGCCGCGCCGTTGTAGCGGCGGTAGTCCATGCGCTTCATCAGTGCAGATAGCACCGGATAGGCCACGATGGCGGCGATTTTCGTAAAGATGTTGCGCTTGAATTCCTGCTTGAGCGCGCCGACGATCATCGCCGCCACGCCCTCGCTGGCCTTCAGCGCCACGTTGCCGACGAAGCCGTCGCACACCACGATGTCCACCGTGCCCTTGAAGATGTCGTTGCCTTCGACGTTGCCATGGAAGTTCAGGTCGCCCGACCGGGCTGCCGAGCGCAGCAGCTCGCCCGCCTTCTTGATGACCTCGTTGCCCTTGATGACTTCCTCGCCAATATTGAGCAAGCCCACGCTGGCGGGCGAGTCCTCCTGCAGCACCGACACCAGCGCAGAGCCCATCACGGCGAACTGCAGCAGGTGCTCGGCCGAGCAATCGACGTTGGCGCCCAAATCGAGCACCGTGGTGGCGCGCCCCTTGTCGTTGGGCATCTGGGTGGCGATGGCGGGGCGGTCGATACCATCCAGCGTCTTCAGCAGGTAGCGCGCGATGGCCATCAGCGCGCCCGTGTTGCCGGCCGACAAGGCCGCGGCGGCCGCGCCATCCTTGACCTGCTGGATGGCCACGCGCATCGAGGAATCCTTCTTCCTGCGCAGCGCCACCTCGACGGGATCGTCCATGCCGACCACCTCGCTGGCCGCGACCACGGTGGCGCGTTCGTGCGCGAACGCCTGCAGGCTGTCGGGCTGCCCCACGAGCAGCAGGCGGGCGTCGGAATGGGTATCGAGAAACTGGCGGCACGCTGCAAGCGTGACGCGGGGGCCGTGGTCGCCCCCCATGCAGTCAACTGCCAAGGTGATCATGGGTGGCCTGGAAACTTGCCAATGCAGCGGTCAAAACAAAGGCCCGTGCTACGTATTTCGGTAGCCACGGGCCTTGAACGGGCAGAAAACAGGTCAGGCTTCGGACTTGTTCTTCAGCACCTGGCGGCCACGGTACACGCCGTTGGGGCTGATGTGGTGGCGCAGATGGGTTTCACCGGTGGTGGGCTCCACGGCGATGCCGGGCACCGTCAGGGCGTTGTGCGAGCGGTGCATGCCGCGCTTGGAAGGGGACTTTTTGTTTTGCTGAACAGCCATGATGGCTCCTGGGTCTCAAAGGGTTGGTAAAAAACGCGATTCAGCCCATTAAAGACACGAGGGGGATTCGCGCGAAGCCCTCGATTATAGCCGAATCGGTTCCAGCGCAGTATCAGTGCCCCGAATCCTTGCCGGTGCGCAGGGCGGCCAGCGCCGCGAAGGGGTTGGGCTTGTGCGCATTGGCTTCCTCGAAATCCTCGCTGCCCGACGCCATGGGCACCACCTCGGGGCAACGCTCGTGCATGGGCACCATGGGCAGTGCCATCAGCAGTTCGTCCTCGATCAAGGCGTGCAGGTCGAACTCGCGGCTGAGCGCCAGCACGTCTTCCTCGGATTCGTCGTCCAGGGCCTCGGCCGTGCTTTCGTCGGCCACGAAGCGGAACGAGCGGTCCACATCCAGCGGCACGTCCACCGTGCCCAGGCAGCGCTGGCAGTGCATGGGAAACGTGCCATGCGCGCGCAGGTGCAGCCAGACCTGGCTGGGGCCGCCGGTTGGCGCCACCAGTGCGCCCGAGGCCTCCCAGTCCACGCGCAGGTCCGGGTGCAGCCCCTGCGCCTCCTGGGCCAGACGCTCGTAGGCGAGCAGCGATTCATGCCCTTCCAGCCGCGCGCCCGCCTGGGCGAAGGCCTTCACGTCGAGCCGGCGGGGGGAAAACTCCTTGGTCATCGCGGCAGTGTAAGAGAATCGCGCCCATGCTTGAATCACCCTCCCCGCAACGCCTGCTGGTACTCGGCTCCACCTCGCCCTACCGGCGCGAACTGCTGCAGCGCCTGCGCCTGCCCTTCGAGACCGCCGCCCCCGCCGTGGATGAAACCCCGCACCCCGGCGAGGTGCCTCGCGCGCTGGCCCTGCGGCTGGCGCAGGCCAAGGCGCACGCCGTCGCCGCGCTGCATCCGCAGGCCGTGGTGATCGGCTCCGACCAGGTGGCCGACCTGGCCGGCCAGCCCCTGGGCAAGCCTGGCACGCACGAACGCGCCACGGCCCAGTTGCGGCAGATGCGCGGCCAGACCGTCGTCTTCCAGACCGCCGTGGCAGTGGTGTGCCAGGCCACGGGCTTCGCACAGGTGGATCTGGCGGCTGTCGAGGTGCGCTTTCGCGCTCTGACGGACGCCGAGATCGAGCGCTACCTGGGCGCCGAAACACCCTACGACTGCGCCGGCAGCGCCAAGAGCGAGGGCCTGGGCATCAGCCTGCTCGACGCCATCGTCAGCGACGACCCGACGGCCCTGGTGGGCCTGCCGCTGATCCGTACCTGCCGCATGCTGCGCGCCGCGGGCCTGGCGCTGCCATGAGCGCCGCCAAGACCGGCACGCTCTACCTCGTGCCCGCGCCGCTGGACTTCGGCTGCGACGCGCAAACGCCCTTGCAGGACGTGCTGCCCGAAGGCACGCTGCGCAGTGCCGCACGGCTCACGCACTGGGTCTGCGAGAACGCCAAGAGCTGCCGTGCCTACCTCAAGCGCATCGACGCCCTGCACCCGCTGGCCGCGCCGCTGCAACAGCAGCACATCACCGAACTGCCGCGCGAAGTACACAAGAAGGGCGACCACGCGGGCCAGTTCAACGCCGCGCCGCTCATCGCGCCGCTGCTGGCGGGCCACGACATGGGCCTGGTCAGCGAGGCCGGCATGCCCGCCGTGGCCGACCCCGGCAGCTCGGTGGTGCGCGCCGCGCACGATGCCGGCGTGCCCGTCGTTCCCCTGGTGGGCCCCGCATCGCTGCTGCTGGCACTGGCCGCCAGCGGCCTCAATGGGCAACATTTCGCCTTCACCGGCTACCTGCCGCAAGACGCGGGCGAACGCGCCCAGCGCATCCGCCAACTGGAAACACAGGCGCTCCAGCAAGGCCAGACGCAGCTGTTCATCGAGACGCCCTACCGCAACGCCGCCGTGTGGCAGGCGCTGCTGCAGCACCTGCAGCCAGGCACCCGGCTGGCCATCGCGGCAGGCCTGACGCTGGCGCAGGCCCGCGTGGAAAGCCGTGCCGTGCACCAATGGCGCCAGGGCGGCACCCCGCCCGACAACCGCACGCCGGTGGTGTACGCCATCGGCCGCTGAGGCCACCTCACTTCATCTTTGATAGCTGGTAGCGCTTGCCTGGCAAGGGCCAGAGGCCAATTTGACCCCTAATTCCTCAATGCATCCTCAGCGCAAGGCGGGCAGCGCGCCGCGCATGGCATGCACCGCGCCTGTGCCCACGGCGGCACCGAAACGCTTGGCCAGGCGCTCGGCCACGTTGTCACGGCGCGTGTAGTCGATCACGTCCTCGGCCTTGACGACTTCGCGCGCCACGTAGTCGAGGTTGCCGAAGCGGTCGGCCAGCCCCATCTCCACGGCCTGCTGGCCGGTCCAGAACAGGCCGCTGAAGGTCTCGGGCGTGATCTTGAGCCGTTCGCCGCGCCCCTTCTTCACCACCTCGATGAACTGCTGGTGGATCTGGTCGAGCATGGCGAGCGCGAACTGGCGCTGCTTCTCGCTCTGCGGGCTGAACGGGTCGAGGAAGCCCTTGTTCTCGCCCGCCGTCAGCAGGCGCCGCTCGACGCCGAGCTTTTCCATGGTGCCGGTGAAACCAAAGCCATCCATCAGCACGCCGATGCTGCCGACGATGCTGGCCTTGTCGACGAAGATGTCGTCGGCCGCCGCCGCGATGTAGTAGGCCGCCGAGGCGCAGGTCTCCTCGACCACCGCGTACACCGGCTTGTCGTACTTGGCGCGCAGGCGCACGATTTCGTCGTTGATGATGCCGGCCTGCACCGGGCTGCCGCCGGGCGAGTTGATGAGCAGCACCACGGCCTGCGAGCCTTCGTCCTCGAACGCGCTGCGCATGGCGGCCACCACCAGCTCGGCGCTGGCCTCGGCGCCGCCGGCGATCTCGCCCTTGATGTCCACCACCGCCGTGTGCGGCGCGCTCTTGCTGGGCGTTCCGGCGTCGTACACGAAGATGGCCCAGGCCACGGCGCCCAGGAACGCCAGCCAGGCGAAGCGCCAGAAGATGCGCCAGCGGCGCGCGGCGCGCTGCTCGTTGACCGTGGCGAACACCAGCTTTTCCAGCACCTCGCGCTCCCAGCCGGGCGGCGTCTGGGGTGCGGCCGGCTTGGCCGCGGCCGGACGGGCCGTGGCGGCAGCCGCCCACAAATCAGGGGCAGCGGGGGCTTGGCCTCCGGCATCCGCGGATCCGGGGCGTTGGGGGTCGGTCATGGTTCAGAACTCTACGGGTTGCATGTGGGGGGCAGTATGCCAGCGCACCTGGCCCTGCACTTCGGACAAGGCGATCTTCACCAGGCTGGCGCCGCGGCACGGGCCTTCGATGCAGCGCCCGGTGCCGGGCTCGTAGACCGCGCCGTGGGTGGCGCACAGCAGCCAGCGCCCGCTGTCGTCGAAGAAGCGGCCCTCCTGGTAGTCCATCTCCATGGGCACGTGGGCGCAGCGGTTGAGGTAGGCCTGCGGCTGGCCCTGGAAACGGATGGCAAAGGCCCGGCAGCGCTGGCCGGCGTACACCACGTCGAAGGCCACCGCGAGACCGCCTTCCTGCAGATCGGCGCTGGCGCACAAAGCGATGGCTTCTTCCTGGAACGCCGTCATGGCAGGGCCCTCATGCGTTGTTTTCAAGCCACACATGCAGATCCGCCACCGAATCGGCGACGAACAGCGGCGCATAGCGGGCGAACCCATCGGGCGGGTGCGCGCCGTAGCCCACGCCCACGCTGGCGCAGCCGGCGGCCAGCGCCATCTGCAGGTCATGGGTGGTGTCGCCAATCATCAGCACGCGCTCGGGCGCCACGTCGAATTCGGCCATCAGCTCGTGCAGCATCAGGGGATGGGGCTTGCCCGCCGTCTCGTCGGCGGTGCGCGAGCCGTCGAACACGCCGCGCAGCTGGGCCGTGTGCAGCGCCTCGTTCAGCCCGCGCCGGCTCTTGCCGGTGGCCACCGTGAGCAGGTGCCCCCGGGCGCGCAGCGCGCCCAGCAGCGGCATGACGCCAGCGAACAGGCTCAGATCGTCCTGGTGCTGCAGGTAGTGGTAGCGGTAGCGGTTGCCCAGCTCGGCATAGCGTTCGCGCGGCACGTCGGGGGCGGCGTGCGCCAGGGCCTGCATCAGCCCCATGCCGATGACGTAGGAAGCTGCCTCGTCGCTGGGCATGGCACCGCCGACGTCGCACACCGCCGCCTGGATGCAGCGCACGATGATGGCCGTGGAGTCGCACAGCGTGCCGTCCCAGTCGAAGGCAATCAAGTCAAAGCGGCGCGGTCGGTTGGCGGGCATGGTGGCTTCCCAGGGCGGTGGGGTCGATGAAATCCGCCAGCTCGGGCGGCAGCGCGGCATGCAATGTCACGCGCTCGCCGCTGGCGGGGTGGTTGAACTGCAGGCGCCAGGCGTGCAGGAACATGCGCTTGAGTCCCTGCCGGGGCAGGCGCTTGTTGAGGTCGAAGTCGCCGTACTTGTCGTCGCCCGCGATCGGGTGCCCCTGGCTCGCCAGGTGCACGCGGATCTGGTGCGTGCGACCGGTCTTGATCGTCACCTCCAGCAGCGTCATGGCGGGCAGGCCCTGCAAGGGCCGGGGCGCCAGGTGAGCACGCACTTTCACCAGTGTGACCGAACGCATGCCGTCCGGGTCCTCGGGCGTGGTGACGCGCACGCGGCGCTCGCCGTCGGGCAGCAGGTACTTGTGCAGGGGCAGGTCGATCACCTTGTTGCCGGCAGGCCAGGCGCCCTGCACCAGCGCGAGGTAGGTCTTGCCCGTCGCGCGCTCGCGGAACTGGTCCTGCAACAAGTTCAGCGCCGAGCGCTTCTTGGCCACCAGCAGGATGCCCGAGGTCTCGCGGTCGAGCCGGTGCACGAGTTCCAGGAACTTCGCCTGCGGGCGCGCCTGGCGCAACTGCTCGATCACGCCGAAGCTGACCCCGCTGCCGCCATGCACGGCCACGCCCGCGGGCTTGTCGATGGCGATCAGGTGCTCGTCCTCCAGCAGCAGCGGGAACTCGCGCGCCGGCGCCGGGTGCCCGGCCTTGAGCGCCACCTTCTCCGAGACGCGCACGGGCGGCAGGCGCACCTGGTCGCCCTCGGCCACGCGCGTGTCGGCGCTGGCACGGCCCTTGTTCACCCGCACCTCGCCGCTGCGGATGATGCGGTAGACGTGGGTCTTGGGAACGCCCTTGAGCTGGCGCAACAGGAAGTTGTCCAGGCGCTGGCCGCCCGACTCGGCGTCCACCGCGACAAGACGGGCCGCCGGGGCAGGACTTGGTTTGCCCTCTATAATGTGTTTCACCTGCGCACGTTGAATGTAAGTGGTTGATTTCTCTGGAGTTTAGTCCAGCGGACATTTTCCTGGGTTTTCCCCCGGCGCAGGCAGGTCGATGCCAACGGGCTTCGTGCATGCACCGCGGCAGGCGTTTGAAGAGCCTGCGGCCCTCGCTGCGCGCCGCACGGCGGGCTGACGCATTGAAACACACGGAATACTGGCCTGCAGCATGTGCGCTGCCGGCGGATCGAAGCGAACACATGTGGGTTGTCTGGGCATGGATGGAGTCACTCTGGCGGAGGCTTGCGCCCCCGGCGGTGGCCATTGGCATGCCGGGAAACGCCCATTTGCCTGCCCTGCGCGCCCAGCCCTGCGTGGCCGCGCCGCGCGCCGCGCGCCTCGCCCCCATCCACGCGCCCCCGCCCCCCTGGCTCACATAGCGCCTGGCCTGCGGCCAGCGCTGGCGTTTGCGCGCTTTCCTTCGTTTCAAGGCATCAGCCCCGGCATCTCGGCTCTGTGAAAGAGCCTGTGAGAACGAGTGAACATGCCGGTGCCCCGTGTACCCCTGGTACACGGCACCCTCAAAACGAACAAAGGAATCGCATCATGAAGCGGATGCTCATCAACGCCACGCAGCCCGAGGAACGGCGCCTGGCCATCGTGGACGGCCAGAAGCTGCTGGACTACGAGATCGAGATCGAAGGGCGCGAACAGCGCAAGGGCAACATCTACAAGGCCGTGGTCACGCGCGTCGAGCCGTCGCTCGAAGCCTGCTTCGTCGATTACGGCGAGGACCGCCACGGTTTCCTGCCGTTCAAGGAAATCTCCAAGCAGTACTTCGCCGAGGGCGTCTCGCCCAGCCAGGCGCGCATCAACGAGGTGATCCGCGAGGGCCAGGAACTGCTGGTGCAGGTCGAGAAGGAAGAGCGCGGCAACAAGGGCGCGGCCCTGACGACGTTCATCTCCCTGGCCGGCCGCTACGTGGTGCTGATGCCCAACAACCCGCGCGGCGGCGGCGTCTCGCGCCGCATCGAGGGCGAGGACCGCGCCGAGCTGAAAGAGGCGATGGACCAGCTCGAATACCCCAAGGGCATGAGCATCATCGCGCGCACCGCAGGCATCGGCCGCACCGCGCCCGAGCTGCAGTGGGACCTGAACTACCTGCTCAAGCTCTGGACCGCCATCGACGGCGCCGCCAAGGCGGGCAAGGGCGCGTTCCTGATCTACCAGGAGTCGAGCCTGGTGATCCGCGCCATCCGCGACTACTTCAACAGCGACATCGGCGACATCCTGATCGACACGGACGACATCTACGAACAGGCACAGCAGTTCATGTCGCACGTGATGCCCGAGCACGCGGCCCGCGTGAAGCGCTACCGCGACGACGCGCCGCTGTTCAGCCGCTTCCAGATCGAGCACCAGATCGAGTCGGCCTACTCGCGCACCGTCACCCTGCCCTCGGGCGGCGCCATCGTGATCGACCACACCGAGGCGCTGGTCAGCGTGGACGTGAACTCGGCCCGCGCCATCAAGGGCGGCGACATCGAGGAAACCGCCACGCGCACCAACCTCGAAGCCGCCGACGAAGTGGCGCGCCAGATGCGCCTGCGCGACCTGGGCGGCCTGATCGTGATCGACTTCATCGACATGGAGGAGAGCAAGAACCGCCGCGAGGTCGAGAACCGCCTGCGCGACGCGCTGCGCCAGGACCGCGCGCGCGTGCAGTTCGGCACCATCAGCAAGTTCGGCCTGATGGAAATGAGCCGCCAGCGCCTCAAGCCCGCCCTCTCCGAAGGCGCGCACATCAACTGCCCGCGCTGCGGCGGCTCCGGCCACATCCGCGACACCGAGTCCTCGGCACTGCAGATCCTGCGCATCATCCAAGAGGAGTCGATGAAGGACAACACCGCAGCCGTGCACGTGCAGGTGCCGGTGGAGGTCGCCTCCTTCCTGCTCAACGAAAAGCGCACCGAGATCGCCAAGATCGAGCTCAAGCAGCGCGTTTCCGTGCTCATGGTGCCCAACAAGTCGATGGAGACGCCGCACTACAAGCTGGAGCGCCTCAAGCACGACGACCCGCGCCTGGACCACATCGAGGCCAGCTACAAGCTCGCCGACGAGCAGGAAGAGCGCACCCAGGTCACGCGCCGCTCGCAGGAGCCGACGAACAAGCAGACGCCGGTCATCAAGGGCGTGCTGCCCGATGCCCCGGCCCCCGTGACCGAGCCGCGCCCCGAAGGCGCCCAGCGCCCGCCGCGCAATGGCCAGCGCCCCGATGCCGCAGCGCCAGCCCCCAGCCCGGCCCCGGCGGCCGCGCCGCGTGCGCCGGCCCAGCAGGAGCAAGGCTTCTTCGCCTGGCTCAAGAGCCTGTTCGGCTTTGGCACGGCCCCTGCGCCCGCGCCCGTGGCCACGCCCGCCGCGGCCCCTGCCACGGACGCCGCAGCCGGCGCCCGCCGCGAAGGGCGTGGTGAAGGCCGTGGCGACGGCCGCAACCGCCGCAATGGCGAACGCGGCGCAGCGCGCGGCGAGGCCCAGGGCGGCAGCCCGGAAGCCCGCAACGGCCGCCGCGGCGAGCGCAACGGCGAGCTGCGCCAAGGCGAACGCAATGGCAATGCCCCGCGCGACCAGCGCGCACGCCGTGATGCCGACGCGCGCCCGGCGGTGGACGCCGAAGGCACCGCCCCGGCCAGCGAAGGCGCGCCCCAGGAAGCCCGTGGCGAGCGCGCGCCGCGCAATGGCGAGCGCCGCGAGCGCGGCGACGGCAACGGCCGCCGTGGTGAACGCACCGAGCGCGGCGAGCGCACGGAACGCAGCGAAGGCGGCCGCCGCGAGCGCGCCCCGCGCACCGAGGGCACGGCCACGCCCCTGCCGGTGGCCGACTTTGCCGACACCGCGCCGCTGTCCGCCCTGCCCGACCTGGACCTGACGGGCAACGACACGGCCGCGCCGGAAGCCGCCGCACCGGCCAGCGAGGAACAGCGCCGCGAGCGCCGTTCGCGCGACCGCTATGGCCGCGACCGCCGCAACCGTGGCGAGCAAGGCGAACGCCCCGCCCGTGAGGAAGGCGCTGCGGAAGCGGCACCCGCCCCGGCCCCGGCGGAAGACGCCAGCGCCGACGAAGCGCCGCGCCGCAGCTACTTCACCGCCGCGCCAGCCGCCACGGCCGCTGCCCCCGAAGCAGCGGCCGAGCCGGTCGAAGCGCCCGCCCCGGTGGCCCCCGTGACGGCGGCCCCCGCAGCCCCGGTGGCGGCCGCGCAAATGGCCGAGGAGGCCCCCGCGCCGGCAGCCGAAGCCGAGGCAGCGCCCGCCGTAGCCTCCGTGGCCGCAGCGCAAGCGCCCGAGGCAGCCGCAGCCGCCCCGGCCCCCACCGCCTCCGCAGCGGGCAGCATGCCCAAGGTGCAATCCTTCACGCTGCCCACCAGCGCGCTGGAGCAGATCGCCACGGCATCCGGCCTGCAGTGGGTGAACTCGGACGCCGACAAGGTGGCCGCGGTGCAGGCCGCGATTGCCGCCGAGCCCAGCCCGGTCCACGTGCCGCGCGAACGGCCCGCGGCCGTGGTGCTCGACGAAGGCCCCCTGGTCCTGGTGGAAACCCGCCGCGACCTGCGCGACCTGCAACTGCCGTTCGAGCAGGCACAGCGCGGTTGAAGTGAAGCTCCCCCTGAGCGGCTGCGCCGCTTCCCCCCGCTCTCGCATGGCTGCGCCATGCGGGCAGGGGGACGCAGCCCTCGCTGCGGGGCGGCCCTTGCTCGGCTGCCCGCGCATGGGCCGCGCCAGTTCCATGGGCCATGGAAAACTGACCTACCAGCGCCCCGGGCCGGGTCCCCGGGGCCGAGATTCAAAAACCATAGCTGCCAGCGCTTTGCCAGCAAGGCCTGGAGCCTTATTTGGCTAGAAACTCAGGAGTCCCAGCCCGATGCTGTTTCTGCTCTCCCCCGCCAAATCGCTGGACTACGACAGCCCGCTTCCTGCCGGGCTGCCGCACACCCTACCCCAGTTCATCCCGGACGCCGCCCGCCTGATCGCGGTGCTGCGCACCCGCGCGCCCCAGGACATCGCCTCGCTCATGTCCATCAGCGACGCGCTGGCGGCGCTCAACGTGGCGCGCTACGGCGCCTGGTCGCCCCGCTTCACGCCGGAGAACGCGCGCCAGGCCGTCATGGCCTTCAACGGCGACGTGTACGAGGGCCTGCAGGCCGCCACGCTCTCGCTGCCGGACCTGGACTGGGCGCAGCGGCACCTCGCCATCCTCAGCGGGCTCTACGGCGTGTTGCGCCCGCTCGACCTGATGCAGCCCTACCGCCTGGAAATGGGCACGCGCCTGGCCACCGACGCTGGCGCCAACCTGTACCAGTTCTGGGGCCGGCGCATCGCCGAGCACCTGGACCGCCAGCTGGCGGACGAGGCCGACCCGGTGGTGGTGAACCTGGCGTCGCAGGAATACTTCAAGGCCGTGGACCGCAAGGCGCTCGGCGCGCGCGTGGTCGAGTGCGTGTTCGAGGACTGCAAGGGCGGCCAGTACAAGATCATCAGCTTCTACGCCAAGCGCGCGCGCGGCCTGATGGCGCGCTGGGCCATCCAGCAGCGCGCCAGCACGCCGCGCCAGCTCGAAGGCTTCGACCTGGAGGGCTACGCCTTCCACCCCGCCGCGTCGGCCCCCGAGCGCCTGGTGTTCCGCCGCGCGGCGCAGCCATGAGCGCCCGCCAGCCCGTCACCCCGGCGCTGCGCGCCTGGATCATCGAGCGGGCCGCCGAGGGGCTGGACCTGCCCGCCCTGGTCGATGCCATGTGCCAGGCCGGCTGGGACGCCGAGGTGGCCCGCCAGGCCGCCGAAGAGACGCTGCACGCCAGCACCGCACCACCAGGGCCAGGGCCCGCCACGGCCCTGCCCGAGCCCGCGCTGCAAGGCGCACCGGCGCGCATCGACGCGGGCGACCGCACGGTCGACGTGCTCATGGCCCTGGCGCACCCGCGCGTGGTGCTGCTGGGCAACCTGCTCTCGCCCGAGGAGTGCACCGCGCTGATCGACGCCGCGCGCCCGCGCATGGCGCGCTCGCTCACCGTGGCCACAGCCACCGGCGGGGAGGAAGTCAACGAGGACCGCACCAGCGAAGGCATGTTCTTCCAGCGCGGCGAGACGGCGCTGGTCCAGCGCATCGAGGCGCGCATCGCCCGCCTGGTGAACTGGCCGGTGGAAAACGGCGAGGGCCTGCAGGTGCTGCGCTACGGCCCGGGCGCCGAGTACAAGCCGCACTACGACTACTTCGACCCCGCCCAGCGCGGCACCGCCACGCTGGTGCGCCGGGGCGGCCAGCGCGTGGCCACGCTGGTGCTGTACCTGAACGCCCCGGCCCAGGGCGGCGCCACCACCTTCCCCGACGCGGGCCTGGAAGTGACGCCGCACCCGGGCCACGCGGTGTTCTTCAGCTACGCGCGCCCCGATCCGGGCACCCAGACCCTGCACGCCGGCGCGCCCGTGCTGGCGGGCGAGAAGTGGATCGCCACCAAATGGCTGCGCGAGCGCGCGTTCCACTGAACCCCCAGCAAAGCGAGCCCCCATGGCACCACACCCCGCCGCCGTGCGCGAGTTCACCGTACGCGGTGTCTTCCTTGGCGCACTCATCACGCTGGCCTTCACGGCGGCCAACGTCTACCTCGGCCTGAAGGTCGGGCTGACCTTCGCCTCGGCCATTCCCGCGGCCGTGATTTCGATGGCGCTGCTGTACCGCCTGCGCGACTCCAACATCCTGGAAAACAACCTGGTGCAGACCCAGGCCTCGGCCGCCGGCACGCTGTCGTCGGTGATTTTCGTGCTGCCGGCCTTGCTGATGCTCGGGCTGTGGAACGGCTTTCCGTTCTGGCAGACGGCGCTGGTCTGCGCCGCCGGCGGCACCCTGGGCGTGCTCTACACCGTGCCGCTGCGGCGCGTGATGGTGGTCCAGTCCGGCCTGCCCTACCCCGAGGGCGTGGCCGCCGCCGAAGTGCTGCGCGTGGGCGAGGCCCAGCGCCACAAGGGCCAGGGCAAGGGGCATGGCGCGGGCCTGCGCCAGCTGGGCTGGGGCACCGGGCTGGCCGCGCTGTTCGGCTTCCTGAGCGGCGGCCTGCGCCTGCTCGGCGATGCGGTGAACCTGTGGATTCCCGCGGGTGGCGTGGTGTTCCGGGTGGCGGCCGGGTTTTCTCCGGCGCTGCTGGCCGCCGGCTACCTGATGGGCGCCGCGGCCGGCGTGGCGGTGCTGCTGGGGCTGGTGCTGTGCTGGGGCGTGGCCGTGCCGTGGCTCACCGCCCTGGCCCCCGCGGATCACGGGCAGGCGCTGCCCGCGCTGGCCACCGCGCTGTGGGCGGGCAAGGTGCGCTTTCTCGGCGCTGGGGTCATCGGCATTTCGGCGCTGTGGACCGTGGCCACGCTGGTCCGGCCCATCCTGCAGGCCATCCGCCAGCAGGGCGCCCGGCCCCAGGGCGACGGCGCGGCACCGCCCGCCACCGACCAGGACATGCCCCGGCACTGGATGCTGGCCATCGGCGCAGCCGCGCTGGCGGTGCTGTTCCTGGTCACCCAGGGCTTCATCGCCGAATACCTGCCGGGCATGCCGCCCGCCACGCGCTACGCCCTCACGGCCCTGTGCGTGCTGTTCGCGGCGGTGTTCGGCTTTCTGGTGGCAGCGGCCTGCGGCTACATGGCCGGGCTGGTGGGGTCATCGGCCAGCCCCATCTCGGGCATCGGCATCATCGCCACCATTCTCATGGGCCTGGCACTGCTGGCGCTGCACACGCTGGTGCCGGCGTTCGCGGCCAGCGTCTCGGGCCAGTTGGGCGTGGCGCTGGTGCTGTTCATGGTGTCGGTGATCCTGGCCATGGCCGCCATCTCCAACGACAACCTGCAGGACCTCAAGACCGGCTACCTGGTGGGCGCCACGCCCTGGCGCCAGCAGGTGGTGCTCATCATCGGCTGCCTGGTGGGTGCCGTGGTGATTCCGCCCGTGCTCGACCTGCTCTACCACGCCTACGGCTTTGCCGGCGCCCTGCCGCGCCCGGGCATGGACCCGGCGCAGGCCCTGGCCGCCCCGCAGGCCACGCTGATGCAGCAGATCGCCAGCGGCATCTTCAGCGGCGCGCTGGAGTGGACGATGCTGGGGCTGGGCGTGCTGCTGGGCGTTGGCGTCATCGTCGCCGACGTGGCCTTGCGCCGTACCGGGCGCGGGGCGCTGCCGCCGCTGGCGGTGGGCCTGGGCATCTACCTGCCGCCCACCATCGGCCTGACGCTGGCCGTGGGCGCCGCGCTGGGCTGGAGCCTGCAGCGCGGCCTGCGCAGCGCCGGGGCACGCCTGGGGGCGGACTGGGCCGCCGCGGCGGAAGAACGCGGCCTGCTGCTGGCCTCGGGCCTGATCGTGGGAGAGAGCCTCATGGGCCTGCTGCTGGCGGCCTTGATCGGCTTCAGCGGCCAGGACGCGCCCCTGGCCCTCGTGGGCGAAGGGTTTGCCCCCGCGATGTGGCTGGGGCTGCTGTATTTTGGCGGCCTCTGCATCTTTTTCTACCGCAGCGTGCTGCGCCTCTGAGGCCTTGAGATTTCAGGCAAAAAACGGCTCCAGCGCTTTACCAGAAAGCGCGAGCAGCTATACCTTCAGTAGCACACCATGAACCATCCAGCGCAATCCCCCCTGGGCAAAGCCTCGGCCTACGCCGACCAGTACGACCCCGCCCTGCTGTTCCCCATCGCGCGCGCGCCAAAGCGCGCCGAGATCGGCATCACCGGCCCGCAGCCGTTCTTCGGTGCCGACCTGTGGACGGCATTCGAGCTGTCGTGGCTGAACACGCGCGGCAAGCCGCAGGTGGCGCTGGCGCACATCACCGTGCCGTGCGAAACGCCGAACATCATCGAGAGCAAGTCGTTCAAGCTGTACCTCAACAGCTTCAACGGCACGCGCTTCGCCAGCAGTGACGCCGTGCGCGAGCGCCTGCGCGCCGACCTGAGCGAAGCCGCCTGGCGCGGCGCGGCCAGCCCCGGCACCGTGGGCGTGCGCCTGGCCGGGCCGGAGCAGTTCGACCAGGAACCCGTGCACGAGCTCAGCGGCCTGGACCTCGACCGGCTGGACGTGGAGTGCACGCACTACCAGCCGGAGCCCGCGCTGCTCACCGCCGCGTTCGGCGCCGCCCCGGTGACCGAGACGCTGACCAGCCGCCTGCTCAAGAGCAACTGCCTGGTGACCGGCCAGCCCGACTGGGGCAGCGTGCAGATCGGCTACAGCGGCCCGCAGATCGACCAGGCCGGCCTGCTGCGGTACATCGTGAGCTTTCGCAACCACAACGAATTCCACGAACAGTGCGTGGAGCGCATGTTCATGGACATCACCGCGCGCTGCCGCCCGCTCAAGCTGACGGTGTACGCGCGCTACACGCGCCGCGGCGGGCTGGACATCAACCCGCTGCGCACCAGCCATCCGCAGCAGTTGCCGCGCAACGTGCGCACGGCACGGCAATGACCCGCCATCCATCGTTTTTTTATCCTTTGGCGCAATAAATAAAATAATTTACGGATGGATAACGGCTTTCTACAGTCGCGGCTTCTTTCTTCACCCAGGAGCCCGTCCATGACCGCCACCGCAACCACCCGCCACCCCATCGACCACGTGCTGGCCGCCTTCGCCGCAGGCAACGTGCCGGAATTGCTCGCCCACATCGACGATGCCGTGGATTTCCGCATCGACCACTACCGCGACACGGCCGACGTGTCTTGGCAGCAGGCGCGCGATAAAGCCGGCCTGCTGGCCGTGCTGCAGCGCCTGGCGGTGGAGGTCTTTCCGCGCGGCACGCGCATCGTGGAGACCGAGAGCCAGACGCTGGGCAACGACTGGGTACTCACGCGCTTCCACCAGCGTTTCTTCTACGCCGTACAGCAGCGCGAGGTGGAGAGCCTGACCTGGATCGTGAGCCACTCCGTCCAGGGCCGGCTCGACTACTTCCGCGAGACCGTCACCACCATCGCGCCCACGGGCGCCTGAGCACCGCCACGCCATGCTGTTCGACCTGCGCGCCCTGGGCTACTTCGTCGCTGCCTACGAGGAAGGCGGCGTCACCGCCGCCGCGCGCCGCTGCCACGTGGCGCAGCCTTCGATCAGCATGGCCATCAAGGGGCTGGAGGACGTGCTGGGCACTCTGCTGTTCGAGCGCAGCCGCGCGGGCCTGGCCCCCACGCCCGCGGGCGAGCGGCTCTACCCGCGCGCGTGCAGCCTGCTGGCGCAGGCCGGGGCGATGGTGCGCGACTTCCGCGAGGCGCCGCGCGAGGTGCTGGGCATCCACCTGCCCGACGACGTGCTGCTGCGCAGCGCGGCGCCCCTGCTCTCCTGGCTTGACGCCCACTGGCCCGCCGCACAGATCCGCCTGACCGCCACGCCCGGCGAGGCACGGCTGCGCCTCGTGGCCGACCACTGCAAGCCCGAAGGCGACCTGTTCGAGAGCGTGGCGCGCGAACCCTACGTGATGCTCGTGCCCGAGCGGCACCCGCTGCGCTTCAAGGCCCGCTTCGCCCTGGCCGACCTGCAGGGCCTGCCGCTGATCGAGCGCCCCTACTGCCCGCTGCACGAGCGCTTCGCCCGGCTGCTGGCCGAACAGGGCATCACCTTCGAGGTACGGGCCAGCGCCGCGCGCGAGGAAGCCCTGCTGCAGATGGTGGAGCTGGGCCTGGGCCTGGCCGTGGTGCCGCAGTCGCACGCAGCGCATGCGCCGCGCTGCATCGCGCGCCCGCTGGATGCGGCCCTGCCTTTCGCCCGGCACCTGGGCCTGGCCTGCGCGCCGGACGACGCTGCGCTCGCCCCGATGCTGCCCCGCATGGCGGCCGCACTGCGGGGACAGGGCCCGGTGGCGGCGGACGCAGCCTGCAGGCAGGCCTGAAACGCGGCCCAGCGTTCAGCTGCGGTCGCCCGGCAGGCGGAACACCGCCAGCGTGCGCCCGAGCACGCCGGCGTTGGCGTTCATGTGGTTGGCGGCGTCGGCCGACTCCTGCACCAGCGCGGCGTTCTGCTGCGTGACGTGGTTCAGCTCCACCACGGCAGTGTTGACCTGGGCGATGCCCATGGTCTGCTCGCGCGCGGCGGTGCCGATCTGTTCCATCAACTGGTTCACGTAGGCGGCCGAATCGACCACCTGGGCGATGGTCTTGCCCGCGGCCTGCACCTGGCCCGCGCCATGCGCCACATGCGTGTTCGAGGTGCCGATGAGCGCGCGGATCTCGCCCGCCGCCTGGGCGCTGCGCTGCGCCAGCGCGCGCACCTCGCCCGCCACTACGGCGAAGCCCTTGCCCTGCTCGCCCGCGCGCGCCGCCTCGACGGCGGCGTTGAGCGCCAGGATGTTGGTCTGGAACGCAATGCCCTCGATGGTGGAGATGATCTGCCCCATCTGGCGCGACGAATCCTCGATGGACTGCATCACCTGGGTGACCGTGGCCACGGCCTGTCCGCCCTCGCGCGCCAGTTGGGCGCTGCGCTCGCTCTCCTTGGCGATCTGCTGCGCCGTGTCGCCGGACTGTCGCACGGTGGCCGACAGTTCCTCCATCGACGCCGCCGTTTCCTCCAGGCTCGCGGCCTGCGACTCGGTGCGCTCGGCCAGGTGCTGGGCGCTGCGGTGCATCTCGCCGGAGATTTCGCCGAAGCCGGAGATCTCGCCGCGCGCATCGCCCACCACGGCGCGCAGGTTGATCTGGATCTGCTGCAGCCGCTCCGTCAGCAGCACCATAGGGTGACGGCCGCGCCCGCCGCTGACCACGGTGACAAGGTTGCAGCCTGCGATGTCACGCGCCAGCAGGTTGGCGTCGGTCAAGGACTTGGTGATGCTGGAATCCACGCGCCAGACGATGAACGCGGCCAGCAGCACCAGTGCCAGGGCCTGTCCGGCCAGCACCGCCGGGCCTGTCCAGCCCATGGCGCCCGGCGCCAGCCCCGCCAGCACCAGCAGGCCCAGCAGCCCGGCCATGCGCTGGGTGATGCTGGCGCGCTGCCAGCGCCCCAGCCAGTCGCGCCAGCCCATGGGTCGCACGCGCCCGGCATGCAGGCGGATGGTCGGGCGGCCGGCCTCGCGCTCACGGCGCAGGCGCTCGTACAGCTGCTCGGCGGCGGCCACCTCGGCGCGCGTGGGCTTCGCCCGCACCGACATATAGCCCTTGGGCTTGCCGTTTTCCACCAGCGGCGTGACGCTGGCGCGCACCCAGTAGTGGTCGCCATTCTTGCGCCGGTTCTTCACGATGCCCGTCCAGCTGCGGCCATGGCCGATGGTGGCCCACAGGTCCTTATAGGCCTCGGGCGGCATGTCGGGATGGCGCACGATGTTGTGGGGTTGCCCGATGAGTTCGTCGAACTCAAACCCGCTCACGCGCATGAAGGCGGCATTGCAGTGGGTGATGACGCCCTTGGTGTCGGTGGTCGACATCAGGAGCTCTTCACCAGGGTAGTCGTACTCCTGCTGGGTAACGGGGAGGTTCGTGCGCATGGCCGGAATGTTGCTGAATGTCAACTCAGTATAAAAAAGCAGCAACCTCCTGGGCATGCGTTGGATGCCAGATTGATCAAAAACAATTCTCGAGCACGCACAAAAACAACTATCACCATGGTGACATCATTGTTTATTCCTCCTGTGCTGCCTTTTCCGTGGTCACAGTCTGAACACGGCCACGCTGCGCTCCAGCGACTGCGCGCCCGCGCGCAGCATCTGCGCGGCCGCCGTGGATTCCTCCACCTGGGCGGCATTGCGCTGGGTCACCTGGTCGAGCTGCAGCATGGCCTGGTTGACCTGGGTGATGCCCTCGGACTGGCCGCGCGTGGCGTCGGTGATGGTGTGCATCTGCCCCGACACCTGCTCGGCCAGGCGCACCATGTCCTCGATGGTGCCGCCCGCCTGCACCATGCGCTGGTTGCCTTCGGCGATACCCTCCACCGACTGGCCGATCAGGCCGCTGATTTCCTTGGCCGCCATGGCGCTGCGCTGGGCCAGTGCGCGCACCTCGCCCGCCACCACGGCAAAGCCCCGGCCCTGCTCGCCAGCGCGCGCGGCTTCGACGGCGGCGTTCAGCGCCAGCATGTTGGTCTGGAACGCGATGTTCTCGATGGTGCTGATGATCTCGCCCATGCGCGCGGACGACTGGCGGATGTGCTCCATCGACGCGCCCACCTCGGCGATCGCCGCGCTGCCGCGCCGCGCCACGGCCATGCTGCGCGCGCTCTCGGCCTCCATGGCCTCGGTGGCGCGCACGGTGTCGGCCACCGTGTCGGAAAGCTGGCGCATCGCCTGCGTGGTTTGCAGCAGGTTGCCCGCCTGGGCGCCGGTGCGCTGCGCCAGTTCGGTGCTGCCCTGGGCGATCTGCCCGGCGACGCCGGAAAAGCCCTGCACCTCGGCCCGCACGTCGCCCACCACGGCACGCAGGTTGACCTGGATCTGCACCAGGCGCCGCAGCACGGTGCCCAGCGTGCTGGGAAAGTCGGTGCGCGCCGTGGTGGCCAGGTTGCATCCCGCGATGTCGCTGGCGAAGCGCTCGGCCTCCCTCAGCGCTGCGCTGAACTGGAAGTGGCAGTAGGCGACCATGCCGGCACCGACCCCCGCCAGCGCGGCCACGCGCCACAGCAGCGCCTGCGCGCCCTGCAGGGCCAGCACGTCGGCCAGCAGCACGGTGCTGGAGAGGGCCGCCAGCGTCAGCGCCATGCGCACGGTAACGCCGAGGCGGCGCACGCGCTTCAGCCAGCCGCGCACGCCGCCCACCACCAGCTCGCCGCCGCGCAAGGCCAGCGTGGTCCGGCCCTGGGCGGCTTCGGCGCGCATGCGCGCGTACAGCGCCTCGGCGGCGGCGGCCTCCTGCGCCGCAGGCTTGGTGCGCACCGACAGATAGCCCACGGGCTTGCCACCTTCCATGATCGGCGTGACGTTGGCGCGCACCCAGTAGTGGTCGCCGTTCTTGCGCCGGTTCTTCACCAGGCCGGTCCACGGTTTGCCGCGCCCCACCGTGGCCCACAGGTCCTTGAACGCCAGCGCGGGCATGTCGGGATGGCGAATGATGTTGTGCGGCTGGCCGATCAGTTCGCCGTAGTCATAGCCGCTCACGCGCACGAAGGCAGGATTGCAATGGGTGATCTCACCCCGCGTGTTGGTACTGGAAACCAGCAGTTCGCCGCCCGGATAGTCGTAGTTGCACTGGGTGACAGGCACATTCATGCGCATGACGGAAGCCTTCGTCTCTGTTGTTGTTGCACGTCATCTCCGCGCTGCCGGGGGAATAGATGCTGGATACAGGTCAATATACAAAATGATACACATCAAAGACCTGTCTGCTCCGGTCCGCGCTTGCCAGGGCTTCGGGCTGCGTGGAATGCGCCAGGAGCGCCGCGCCTAGTCTTACTGTGTTAATAAAATCAAGGCCTTATGCGAGAATCGTCGCGCAGGAGGTGAGCCTTGATGGAAGAACTTCAAGAGTTTGAGCGCTACCTCGCGCACCTGGGTGGCGGGCTTGGTCATGCAGACCGGCAGGCCGGGCTGCGCGGGTACTGCACCGGGCTGATGGCACCGCTTTCGCGCAAGAGCGTGGAGCCCATGGCCGCACACCTGGCGCCGCAGGCCACACGCTCGCGCCACCAGTCACTACATCATTTTGTCGCCGACTCTGCGTGGTCAGATGAAGAGATGCTGCTGCGCGTAGCCCAGTGGGTGGTGCCCGCGATGGACTTCCAGGAGGGCGGTTGGTGGATCGTGGACGACACGGGCTTTCCCAAGCAAGGCCACCATTCGGTGGGCGTGGCCCGGCAGTACTGCGGCATGCTGGGCAAGCAGGACAACTGCCAAGTGGCGGTCAGCGTGAGCCTGGCCTGTCAGGCGGGAAGTCTGCCGGTGGCCTGGCAGCTGTACTTGCCCAAGGAATGGGCGGACGATCCGGTGCGGCGCCACAAGGCTGGCATCCCTCAAGAGTTGCAATTCGCCACCAAGGGGCAGATCGCGCTGGCCCAGATCAAGCACCTGGTGGCGCAAGGCGCACCCAGGCACTGCGTGCTGGCCGATGCAGGCTACGGCGTGGATACCGCGTTTCGAGAGGGGCTGAGCGAGATGGGTCTGCCCTACGTGGTGGGTGTGACGGGCCCCGTGACGGTATGGCCACCAGGGCATGCACCGCTGTCGCCAGCGCCCTACAGCGGTCGCGGCCCAGTTCCCAAACGCCAGCGGCTGGGTGATGCCATGCACGAGCGGCCCCTGTCGGCCAGGGACGTGGCGTTCGGCCTGGAACCTGCCCAGTGGCACAGCATTGAATGGCGAGAGGGCACGAACTTCACGCTGCGCTCGCGCTTTGCGCGTGTGCGTGTCAAGGCAGCCCACCGAGAGCAGCTACGCACGCAGCAACGGCCACAAGAGTGGCTGCTCATCGAATGGCCCGAAGGCCACAAAGAGCCAATGAAGTATTGGCTGAACACGCTGCCCGAAGACACAGAACTGCAACGCATGGTGCTTGAGGCCAAGATGCGCTGGCGCATCGAGCGCGACTACCAGGACCTCAAGCAGGATCTGGGACTGGGACACTACGAAGGCCGGGGCTGGCGCGGGTTCCACCACCACGCCAGCCTGAGCATTGCGGCCTACGGCTTTCTGATGGCGCAGCAGTTGCGCCATCAGGAAGGGGTGAGCAAAAAAAACGCCGCACGAGGCGAAGAATCTGCCCTACCCACGCATTACAAGCCTCGCGGAAGCCCAGCGCACGCAGCGCCACGTCCCATCATCCATCACGACGTTGCGGCTGCGTATCGCCGCAGCATTGCTCAGGACGCTGCCTAGGTGTCCATGTTGCATGCGCATCAACGCTAGGCTACGTTTTTGACACAGTAAGACTAGTGTCCCGAGTTGGAAGTTCGCTTCATAAAGATGCCGAGAATCGCCGCCATGCTGCGTTGCAAATCCGCGCGATAGCTACGGCTATCGCTGTGGTTTGCGCCTTGCCTGGCGACGATTTCGACATCTTTATTTCTTCAGCAAACTTCCAACTCGGGACACTAGAAAAGCGGCGCCGTGTAAGGGTCGGCGCCAGGGGCGGGATGGCGGGCAGGCGCCACCGCGCCCTCCTGCCCCGGCTTGACCAGCGCCCCGACACGCACGCCCAGCAGGCGCAGGCGCTTGTCCAATGGCACGCGCTTGAGGCATTGGCCCGCCACGCGGCGGATCGCGGCGGCATCCTGCAGGGGTTCAGCCACGGTCTGGTCGCGCGTGGCGGTCTTGAAGTCGTCGTAGCGCAGCTTGATGCCGATGGTGCGGCCCATGTAGCCCTTGCGCTGCAAGTCCTCGGCCACGCGCTGGCACAGCGCAGTGAAGATGCGGCCCAGCTCGGCGCGGTCGTGCACGGCGTGCAGGTCGCGCTCGAAGGTGGTTTCGCGGCTCACCGAGACAGGCTCGCTCTGCGTGACCACAGGGCGCTCGTCACGCCCCCAGGCCGCCTCGTGCAGCCACAGGCCCGTGGACTTGCCGAAATGCGCCACCAGCCAGTCGCGCGGGCATGCCGCCAGCTCGCCGATGGTGCGAATGCCATGCGCCTGCAGCTTGGCGTCGGCCTTGGGGCCAATGCCGTTGATCCTGCGGCAGGCCAGCGGCCAGACCAGCGCCTGCAGTTCCTCGGGCTGGACGATGGAAATGCCGCTGGGCTTGTGGAACTCGCTGGCCATCTTGGCCAGCAGCTTGTTGGGCGCCACGCCGATCGAGCAGCTCAGCCCGGTGGCTTCGGCGATGCTGCGCTGCAGCAGCCGCGCCAGCACGCGCCCGCCCTCGCGCTGCCCGCCCGGCACGTGGGTGAAATCGATGTACACCTCGTCGACGCCCCGGTCTTCCATCACCGGCGCGATGGCGAGGATGACCTCCTTGAAGCGGCGCGAGTAGCGCCGGTACTCGGCGAAGTCCACCGGCAGCAGGATGGCCTGGGGGCACAGGCGCGCCGCCTTCATCAGCCCCATGGCCGAGCCCACGCCGAAGGCGCGCGCGGCGTAGGTGGCCGTGGTGATCACGCCGCGGCCGGCGTAGCCCTGCAGGCGCGCGAAGCAGTCCAGCGGAATCTCGGCCAGGCGCCCGGCATAGGCGCCGGCCAGGGCATCGTCCTCGGTCCGGCGCCCGCCGCCGATCACCACCGGCAGCCCGGCCAGCTGGGGATAGCGCAGCAACTCCACGGATGCGTAGAACGCATCCATGTCGAGGTGGGCAATGCGGCGGAGCGGCTCGGCGGGGGTCACCCCGCTATTGTGGGCGCCGGATAGGTGCCGGGCACCAGGATCGAACGGTCCACCTGCTGCAGCTGGGTGCGGCCGCAGAACGCCATGCTCACGTCCAGTTCCTTGTGCAGGATCTGCAGGGCCTTGGTCACGCCGGCCTCGCCGAAGGCGCCCAGCCCGTAGACCATGGGCCGGCCGATCATGGTGCCGCGCGCGCCCAGCGCCCAGGCCTTGAGCACGTCCTGGCCGCTGCGGATGCCGCCATCCATCCACACCTCCAGCCGGTCGCCCACGGCCGCCACGATGGCGGGCAGCGCGTGGATGGACGAAGGCGCGCCGTCGAGCTGGCGCCCGCCATGGTTGCTCACCACGATGGCATCGGCCCCGTGCTGCGCGGCCAGCACGGCGTCCTCCACCTCCATGATGCCCTTGAGGATGAGCTTGCCGCCCCACTGCTGCTTGACCCAGTCCACGTCGGCCCAGGACAGGCGCGGGTCGAACTGCTCGTTGGTCCAGGCGGCCAGCGAGTTCATGTCCGAGACGCCCTTGACGTGCCCCACCAGGTTGCGGAAGGTGCGGCGGCGGGTACCTGCCATGCCCAGGCACCACTGCGGCTTGGTCATGAGGTTGAGGATGTTCTTCAGCGTGGGCCGGGGCGGCGCGGTCAGCCCGTTCTTGATGTCCTTGTGGCGCTGGCCGATCACCTGCAGGTCCAGCGTCAGCACCAGGGCGCTGCATTTCGCATCCTTGGCACGCTGGATCATGCGGGCCATGGCGTCGCGGTCGCGCATCATGTAGAGCTGGAACCAGAACGGGGCGCTGGTGTGCCCGGCGATGTCCTCGATCGAGCAGATGCTCATGGTGGACAGGGTGAACGGGATGCCGAACTTCTCGGCCGCGCGCGCGGCGTGGATCTCGCCGTCGGCATGCTGCATGCCGGTCAGCCCCACGGGCGCGATCGCCACCGGCATGAAGGCCTGCTGTCCCACCAGGGTGACAGCGGTGCTGCGCCCTTCCATGTTCACAGCCACGCGCTGGCGGAACTTGATGGACTGGAAATCGCTTTCGTTGGCACGGTAGGTGCCCTCGGTCCATGACCCCGAATCGGCGTAGTCGTAGAACATGCGCGGCACGCGCCGCTCGGCGGCCACGCGCAGGTCTTCGATACAGGTGATTTTGGAGAGATCGGCCACGGCGTCCTCGGTTGGCGTGAAACAAGCCGCGCATGGTAGCCCCGCACCGCCCCGTGCAGGCTGAAGGCTTTTGCAGGAGGTTTGAATTTTTTTGCAGCCAGCCCCGCCCTGCGCCCGGCTGCCCAGGGCGCGTTCACTGCGCCGGCACGATGATGGCCACGCGCCGGTTTTCCTTGCGCGTCCCTTCAGGGCCACCGGTCACCAGGGGACGGCTGCGGCTGCGGCCGTAGCCACGCACGCTGATGCGGCCGCGCTCCATGCCCGCCTCGGCCAGAACCTGGGCCACGGCCTGCGCGCGGCGCAGGGACAGGCGCTCGTTGTACGCATCGCTGCCCTGGTCGTCGGTATGGCCCTCCACGCGCAGCGTCTGCACGCCCACCGCCACCAGGGCGTGCCCCATCTGCAGCACCGAGGCGCGGCGCTGGCCCTGCAGTGCATCCGAGTCGAACTCGAACAGCAGCTTGCCGGACATCTGCAGCTCCCAGCCGTCGTCGGTCTGCTCGAAGCCATATTCGCGCAGCACCTGGGCCCGCCGGTCGGGCTGCGGCGGCGCCGGGACGGAGGCCGGGGCCGGCGGGCTCTGGCACGCGGCCAGCGCCAGGGCGGCCACAGCGGCCGCTGCGCAGCGCAGAAACCTTGCGCGGGAGACATCCATCGAATTCGTCTGCATCATTGCTGTCCCTTTGGCTGGCAGCTTCTGGCTGCCCTTCACCGCGGTGCCGGGGTCTCGGCGCGAGCCCGGCGACGGCGGCCCTTCACATGGTACATGGCGGCATCGGCAGCGCGCAGCAGCGCCTCCATGTCGGCCCCCTGCTGCGGGAACAAGGCTACGCCAATGCTGGCCGCGGGATGCAGCTCCACCCCCGAGGCCAGGCGCAGCGGCGCGGCAATGGCCTGGCCCAGGCGGGCGGCCATGGCCTCGGCCTGCGGCCCCGTGGCGGCGGGCGCCATCACCACGGCAAACTCATCCCCTCCAAGCCGGGCCGCCAGGTCGCCCGGGCGCAATTGCGCCTGCACCCGCCGCGCCACCTCGGCCAGCAGGACATCGCCCGCGCCATGGCCGTGGGTGTCGTTGACCTGCTTGAAGCCATCGTTGTCGAGGAACAGCAGCGCCATCGGCTGCCCGCCGGCATGCGCGCGCGCCAGCGCCTCCTGAAGGAAGTGCTCGAAATGCGCCCGGTTGGGCAGCCCGGTCAGGCTGTCGTGCAGCGCGCTGTGGGTGAGCTGGGCGTTTTTCTCCTCCAGCAGCGACTGGCGGCGCTCCAGCTCATCGAGCAGGGCGTTGAAGTCATCGCCCAGCGCGCGCAGCTCGGCCAGCCGCGCGGGCGGCACGCGCTGGCCCACGGCGCGCTCGTGGTGCACCGCGCGCGCCACCCGCGCCAAGGCCTGCAGGGGGGTCACGATGTCGCGCAGCATGCGCCGCGACAGCGCCATGCCGACTGCGCCGCTGACCGCCGTGCACAGCAGCAGCACCGCCACGCCGGACAGCACGAAATTCAGCATGCCCTGCCCATCGCCAAGCAGCTCAACCTGCCCCACCGCCACGCCACCGAACAGGATGGGCGCCGTCGCCTGCTGGCTGCCGACCAGCCGCGCCAGCGTGGCGCCCATGCGCGCACGCGGGCCCGACCCGCTGCGCTGCCACTGGGCGAACACCTTGCCCTGCGCATCGCGCACCTGCGCCTGGGCCACGCCTTCGCCGGCGAGCATGCGCGCCAGGGTCTGCTGCGCGTCCTCGGCGTCCCTGAAGACCAGCGCCGCCTCGACCGTGTAGGCCACGGAACGCGCGGTCAGCTCCAGGTTGCTGCCGATGTGCACGCGCAACGCGAACAGGCCTGCCAGCAGCAGCAGGCTGCCCGCCAGCGCCATGGCCACCAGGGCCATGCCCAGGTGGGCGCGGTGCACCACGTCACGCAACGACAGCGGCCCGCGCGCTGCCCCTGGCGCTGGAGCCATCAAGCCCCTCCTTTGCGCTTGGCCAGTTGCAGGACCCGCGGGTTGACGCGCACGCCGCTGCGCGCCACGGCATCGAGGTTGGTTTCAAAGCCGACGCCCGCGTCCCGCACGTCGAGGCAGAACATGCAGTCGGTCTGGCACAGCTCCTGGCGTTCGCTGATCGACAGCAGCGGCTGGCCCTGCAGCCGCTGGCGCAGCGCATGCCACGCCCGGTCGTCCAGCCGGCCCGCGTACACGCCGTGGCACTGGGTCAGCAAGGCCGCGTCCTCCAGGCGCATGCGGCGCACCTGCACCACGCGCGCGCCCGGCAGTTGCCCGCCCTTGAGCAGCTCGTCGGCGTACTCGGTGGGCCCGACGACGCACAGCTGCACGGTCTCGGGCTCGCCCGGCCAGCGCGTGTAGCCCAGGATGCCCATCACCGTCTTGGCGACGGACTGCGACTTTTCGTCGGTGACGATCTCTTCCCCCCAGGCTGGCCACGCCGCCCCCCACCCGGCGGCGCACAACAGGACGGCCGCACACCACGCAAACAGGTGGTGCTGGAGCCGGCGCCAATGGGAGAGAAGGGGTTGCACGCGGGGGCCTCCTGGAAGTTGTGTCCCAGTGTAAATGAACCCACCGTGCGTGCAGAACGCTTACTTCTGCGCGGCATCGCGCGGCCAGGGTGTACGGCGGTGTGCGTGGAGGTGCCGCTGCTGGCCGACGGGTGAAGCCTCAAGGCGTCCACTCCCTGGCCTCCTTGTAGCGGAGCCGCAAGGTCTTACCGTTCCACACGTAGAAGAAGATGCCCTTTTCCGGCCCGTCGTCCGGCGCACCGGCCACGATGAGCAACGCGCTGTCCGCCACGAACTGGAAGGGCGCAGGCAGCCTGTCCTCGGTAACAACGTGGTACGCATTCCTGCGCATGTTTCCCGGAAAGAAAACCCGCCCCGTGTGCGTATCCACAATCGCCATTTCCAGGCAAGCGACGCCACATCCCCACGTGGCCACCGTGTAGTGGCCCGCGAAATTCGGGCCACCAGCCACGGCCTGGGAAAGCGCCGTGCGAAAGCGTCTGGCCCGAGGGTGGCTGTGCCAATCCACGGGTGCCGGTTTCCTGACGACCTGCTGCGCAACCGCATATTGCGCGAACCGGGGCGCGCCGGGACCGCACGGCAGCATGCCGCAATCCGGCTCCGGCCCATGGGCCAGGGCCGCAAGGCACTGGAGCATAACCACCGATACCAGAACCGATCGCATGTGTCCCCCTTGTTTCCTTCATCTGCCCGCCCGCACCCCGGCCCCGCGCACCTCGAAGCGCAGGCTATCGAGCACCTGGCCGCGCGCGTCGGTCAGTTCCACCAGGTGCCGGCCCGGCCAGGGCAGCCAGCCCCAGCGCGCGCCCCGGCCCAGCTCACGCCCGTCGATGCGCCAGCGCAGGCCGTTGCCCTCGCCGCTGGCCTCGAACCACAGGCTCTGGCGCGCGGGCGGAATGTCGGGGTCCAGTGCGATGACGGTGCCGGGCGTGGGCGACTGGATGCGTGCCTGCAAGCCATTTTGGCCTCCAGCGCTTGCTGGGTAAGCGCCAGAAGCTCCCGAATCCATAGCAAACAGCGGCTGCTGCGTACCGTCGATGAACCACTCGCTGCGCCGGCTCTCCAGCGGCTGGCCTTGCGCGTCGGGGCCGAAGCGCACGTCCTGGCGCACCAGCCCGGCCGGGGGCCGGGGCGCGCGGCTGGGCGCGCGCGCATGCAGCCAGCCCATCACGGCGGCCCAGATGGGTGCCGCGCCGCTGCTGCCGCTCACGTCATGCATGCTGGCGCCGCTGGCGTTGCCCACCCACACGCCGACGGTGTAGCGCGCGGACCAGCCGACGGCCCAGTTGTCGCGCATGTCCTTGCTGGTGCCGGTTTTGACCGCGCTCCAGAAGCGCGTGGCGAGCACGCTGTCGGTGCCGAAGGTGCGCGCGCGCGCGTTCGGGTCGGAGAGGATGTCGCCCGCCAGGTAGGCCGCGCGCGCGTCCAGCGCCGGGGTGAATGTGGGGGTGGCGCCGGGCGCGTAGGCCACGGGGCTGGCGCGCCCGCCGTTGGCCAGTGCGCGGTAGGCGTTGGCCAGGTGCAGCAGTTGCACCTCGCTGCTGCCCAGGGCCAGGCTGTAGCCGTAGTAGCCGCCGGACTCGGCCAGCGGCAGGCCGAGCTGGCGCAACTGGGCGAAGAAGGCATCGGGCGAGACCATGACCAGCGTGCGCACCGCGGGCACGTTGAGCGAGGCCGCGAGCGCGGTGCGCACCGAGACCCAGCCCTTGAACTGCCGGTCGTAGTTCTGCGGGATGTACAGCCCGCTGGCGGTGGCGATCTGCGCGGGCGCATCGTGCACCAGCGAGGCCGCCGTGAGCCGCCGCTGCGCGATGGCTTGCGCGTACAGGAAGGGCTTGAGCGTGGAGCCGGGCTGGCGCCGCGCGAGCACGCCGTCCACCTCGGCCGCCTGGCTGAGTTCGCCCGAGGAGCCGACCCAGGCCAGCACCTCGCCGCTGGCGTTGTCGAGCACCACCACGGCGCCATCCTCCACGTTGCGCCCGCGCAGCTCGCGCAGGTGCTGGGCCAGGGTCTGCTGTGCCATGCGCTGCAGCGGCGCGCGCAGGCTGGAGCGCAGCGTGGCCGGCAAAGGCTGGCCCGGCACCAGCCGGGCGCGCTGCTGCGCCATGAACTGGCGCGCGAAGTGCGGCGCCATGCCTTCGCTGGCGGCCCAGGCGCGGCGCTGCAGGGCGGCGGTGGTGAACAGGTCGAGCGCATCGCACTCGGCGCTGGCCGTGGCGCTCCCGGCCTTCGGGCGCATGGCCTGCAGCACGCCGCAGGCGCGCTGCGCCACCAGCGCGGGCCGGGCGTTGGGTGCGCGCACCAGCGCGGCGGCCACGGCGGCCTCGCGCTCGTCCAGGCCGTGCGGCGCCTTGCCGAACAGGGTGCGCGCCAGGGCGTCGATGCCCACGACCTCGCCCCGGAACGGCACGAGGTTCAGGTACGCCTCGAGGATCTGGTCCTTGCGCCAGCGCCGGTCCAGCACCTGCGCCGCCACGGCCTGGCCGAGCTTCTGCGCCACGCCGCGCCCGCCCGGGCCCTGGCGCAGAAAGCCCGATGCATCGCCATCCAGCAGGCCCGCGAGCTGCATGGTGAGGGTGCTGGCGCCGCGCGTGCGCTGGTTCCACAGGTTGCCCCAGGCCGCCGCCGAAACGGCGGCCCAGTCCACGCCGCTGTGCGCGTAGAAGCGCTTGTCCTCGCTCAGCACCAGCGCCTGGCGCAGCGCGGGCGACACGTCGGCCAGCGCCTGCCACTGGCCGCGGCGCACGCTGGCGTCGGTGCGCACGCGCTGCACCACCTCGCCCTCGCGCGAGAGCACCAGGGTTTCGGACGAACGGAAGCCCGTGCGCACCTCATCGAACGTGGGCAGCGCCCAGGCGGGCAGGGCCAGCCACGCCAGCACCGCCACGCCGACGCGCCAGCGCCGCCGCGCGCGCGGCATGCAGGCCAGGAAAGAAACGGAGAAAGGCATTGGCGCTGCAGCTTATTCCATTTGCGGGCGCCATACCATGTTGAGGGTAAAAATGGCCTCTAGCCCTTACTGGACAAGCGCAAGCAGCTATCGAACGAGGAGCGCGATTCAGTCCAGGTACGTCAGCCGGGCTTCCACCACCTGGCCCGCGCGGGCCGTCACCAGGCAGATGTGGCGCGACAGCGGGAAGACGCCGGTGAACGTGGCCCAGAGCTGCTCGCCGCCATCGGCCTGCGGCGACCAGCGCGTCTGGCCCGCATGGGCGCCCTGGGCCAGCGCCTGCGCCTGCAGGGATGCGGCATCGGCCCCCGGCAGCGCCGCCGCGCAGAATGCCTGCGCCCGCTCCGCTGCGCGGTGTTCCTGGGCCACGCACCACGCCAGCCCAACCGGCACGGCAGCCGCCAGGACGATCGACACCAGCTTGCTCACAGCCCGGCCTCACGCCGCCGCGCCGCCTCGCACCAGCGCTGCGCCACCTTGGGCGAGGTGGTGCACACGGCGTCGTGCGTGGCCGTGGCCACGGCGCGCTCCAGCAGCTGGATGTCGGCCTCGTGCTGGCGCGCCACGTGCGGGTCCTCGAAGAAGACCACGCGGTGGCAGCGGCGCTCCAGCACCAGGTCGGCGATTTGCGCGTCGCCGCCCAGCGGGCCGCTGTGAAAGCGTTGCACCCAGTAGCGGTCGGTGGGCCAGCCCCGGTTCCAGGCCAGCTCGTTCAGGCGCAGGCCCGTGGTGCCGGTGGCCACGCGGTGGCCGAAGCGCGAGAGCACGTCGAAATGCCGGTCGGCAAAGGCCAGCATCTCGGCCTTCATGGCGTCGTGCGCGATCAGCGCCAGGGTCTGCGCGCCATAGTCGTGCAAGCCGTCGGCCCGGGGGTCGGGCGGCAGGCCGGCGTGCATGCGCTCCATCTCCACCCAGTCGCGCGCGCTGGCCACGGTGGAGAGGAACGGCTTGCCATGGATCACGCACTGGCGCTTGAGCGCCAGCGCCTCGGGGAAGATGGACGACGGGTCCACCGGGTCGATGAGGTAGATGGCGCCATCGAGCGTGCGCCCCTCATCCTCCATGCCCACCACCTCGGCCACCAGCTTCATCAGCCCGCCCTGGCGCCCGTAGGGGTAGCGCACCAGTGGCGCATGGCCGCGCAGCAGGCCCGCCGCCACGATGGCGTCGTGCGTGCGGCCCACGGCGTGCAGGCCGAGTTGGAGTTCACGGATACCTGGCTCGCATGCGCGCAGGAAGGCGAACAGCGCGGCGTCTTCGGTACGGTGGTGCAGGCGGTTGGCGGCAAGACCCAGCAGCATGGCGTGACAGCGTTGGCAGGAGAGGGAGGGAACCGCCCATCGTAATCAGGTTGGCGCGCCCGCGCAGGGTGCCGTGGCACCCCGCGGTTTTGACATGCCTCAAAACCCTGCACGCAACGCATCCCCAGACTGCAGGCCATTCCCCCACCCGCCATGCGCCCCAAGAAATTCCCCCAGAACCCGGCCCACCCCGAGCGCACCTGCTGGGGCTGCGACCGCTACTGCGCCGCCAACGCCATGCTGTGCGGCAATGGCTCGGAGCGCTCGCAGCACCCGGCCGAGCTGTTCGGGCCAGACTGGGCGGAGTGGGAAGCGCCGCAGGAACAGGCACCGGCGGGCGGCAGCGCGGCGCCCGCGAAAAATTCGCCGCAATAAACCCGCCCCGGCCCGCGCGACACCCCCTGTCGCAGTGCCCTCCTACAGTCGCCCCACCAGCCACGCGGGGCGCCTGGAATCCCTCCAGGGTTATCGAAAAAGATAGCTGCCCGCGCTTGCTGGTAAAGCCTTTGGGGCCAAAACCATCAACCAATCAGGAGAACCCGCATGAGAGGGCAAATTCTCGCGTACGTTGCCGACAAAGAAATGGGCTTGATCGCCACGGCCGAAGGCCAGCGCCTGAGCTTTCGCGCCACCGACTGGATGGAGGTCATCGCGCCCGAGCGCGGCATGGCCGTGGAATGCGTGGCGCTGGACGCGCACCGCGCCGGGCAGGTGCAACTGGCCCTGCCCGAGCCTGCGGCGGCCCCTGCGGTGAACGGGCCGCCGCCGCTGGCGCTGCGGCCCAAGCGCAAGCCCGTCATCACCCTGCTCGCCCTGTTCCTGGGCGCCTTTGGCGCGCACCGCTTCTACATGGGAGCCTGGGGCTGGGGGCTGCTGCAGTTGCTCGGCGTGCCGGTGGTCATCGGCGTGCTGTTCGCGCTGCTGCCGCCGCTGGGCGGGCTGCTGTACTTTGCCTTCGCCGTGTTCATCATGGTGGAGCTGGTGCGCTACGTCTGGATGAGCGACACCGAATTCGACGCCAAGGTGCGCGCCTACCAGGCCGCGCGGCCCGGACCGTTCTCCTTCTTCTGGTAAGCGGGGCGGCCATGTACCAAGCCATACCCACGCAGCCGCATTCGGGGCTGGGCATCGCGTCCCTGACCATCAGCCTGGGCGCCGGGGCGATTCTGTTCATCGCCATCGGCATCGCGGGCGTGCTGGACACCCAGCCGGGCGGCCTGGACGAAGACTCCGTGGCGGCGGGCCTTCTGGGCCTGGCCATGGTCGCCACCGGGCTGGCGCAAACCCTGGCGCTCAGTCTGGGCATCGCCGCCCTGGTGCAAGCCGGGCGCAACAAGCTCTACGGCGTGCTGGGCACCGTGTTCTCCGCCACGGGGCTGGCGGGCACCGCGCTGATGTTCCTGCTCGGCGCGCTCATGGAAGGGTGAAGCCATGCCACTGCCCCTCTACCCTGCCGCCCTGCTGGCGGCAGCCCTGGCGCTCGCCCCCTGGCGCGCCAGCGCCCAGGCCGAAGAAACGCTGGAAGGCCAGCTCGAACGCGGCCCCACGCATTCCGTGCTGTGGTTCGTCAGCCCCGAATCGGGCGACCTGATCGGCCAGGTGTTCGCCAACGCCTCGCAGGCCGGCCAGGTGATCCTGGCGCGCTGCCTGCCGGGCCTGGCCTGCGTGGCCGAAGGCGCGCACACCACCGAACCGGACGAAGCCCTGCTGCCGCAACTGCGCTTTGCCGACCGGCCCTCGGGCTGGTGGCTCATCACCCAGGTGCAGAACGCATTCATGCAGCCCAGCCTGCCCCTGGAGGAACGCGCGCTGCGCACACGCCAGGGCGAGCTGCGCATCACCGACGAGCACCTGCTGCTGCTCGAAGGCCGCCCCGTGCTCGCCAACCCACAGCCCGCCTGCGCCCATGCCAGCGCCCCCGCCCCGGCCCCCGCCGCCGCGCCGCCCACGCTGCTGGAACGCCTGGCCGCCTGGTGGAACGGCCTGCGGCGCAAGCTGCTGGCCCTGCTCGGGCGTACCAGCGCCAGCGCCCCGCCCGCCACGGCCACGCCTGCTGCACCAGACCGCATGCCCTGGCAGATCCCCGGCACCGCCGAAGCGGTGCAAGGCAATGCCGCGCTGCACATCGCGGCCCACTACGAACTGGAAAACCGGGACATCGTGCTGCTGCAAGACACTGGCGGAACGCTCTGCCCGGCGCTCTACCGCTTCGTCACGCTCACGGCACAGGGCATTACGGTGACGCCGGAATTCGGCTCGTGCTCCGACATCGCCACCGCCACGCTCGAAAAAGCGCCAGACGGCACGCCCATGCCCCTGGTCACCATGAACGGCTTCTTCGGCCCCTTCGAGCCAGAGGCAGAACGGCAACGCGCCCACATGCAACTGCACCGCTTCACGCTGCGCAACGGTGCTGTGGAAGCCATCCCGGCCGAAGATTGACGCTATGTAAAAGTGAGCTTCCAGCGCTTACCCAGCAAGGGCTGGAGCCACTTTTCAGCCATATTCAACCGTTCACCCCTCGAACGGCTTCTGCGCCTGCACGCGGCGCTCCACGTCATCCAGCAGATCAGCCGCGCGCACATCCAGCGCCAGGCACAGGCGCATGAGCATGCGCACGCTCGGGCTGTTGCGGCCCAGCTCGATGAGCGAGAGGTAGTTGCGGTCCATGCCCACGCGCAGGGCCAAGTCGGCCTGGCTCCAGCCCCGCTCCGTGCGCAGCTTGCGCACCGTCTGCCCCAGCGCCTGATCGACCACATCGCCCATTCGGCGAGGGTGCGGCAAGCCTTGTCGCCACTTACGTATATATACGGCAGAATGGACAACACAGATACTTACATCAATCGGCCCACAGATTCGTTCGCACGGCGGCACGGGATGCCGCACCGGGCTTCTAGAGTGCCTCCAACACCACAGCACAACCCGCTTTTCCATGCCTGCTACCCCCTCCAACTTCAAGCTGGCCCAGCGCCTGTCCGGCATCCTGGCCCTCCTGCACCAAGGCAGGGCACTGGACAAGCACGAACTGGTAAAAAAGTTCAACGTGGACGTGCGCACCATCGAGCGCGACCTGGGCATGCGGCTGAAAGACATCGCCGAGCGCAACGCCGACGGCCTGTGGCAATTGGCCCAGGCATGGCGCGCCACCGTGCCCGCAACGCACCTGCACGGCTACGCGCGCCTGACAGGCACGGAACACTTCTTCCCCGACAGCAGCCTGAGCTACCTGCTCACGCAACTGGAAACGCCGGAACCGCGCCGCAGCACCCGCGTCCAGCCCACGCCGCAGGAAGACCTGGGCGCACAAGGCCCGCACTTCGCCCTGCTGCAAACGGCCATCGAGCAGCGCCGCGAGTGCCGCTTCACCTACAAGGACAAGCCACGCCACGCGCAGCCCTACCGGCTGATCCACAAAACCGGCGTGTGGTACCTGGCGGCCGAAGAAGCCGGGCGGCTGAAGAACTTCAGCGTGGGGCTGATCGAAGCACTACAAGTGGACGAAACCCGTCGCTTCATACCAAAGCGCGCGCACCAGGATTACATCAATGCCAAGGACGACGTGTGGTTCACCGAAGGCACCACCGAAGTGCTGCTGCGCGTGGCCCCCAGCATCGCCCACTACTTCACCCGCCGCCCGCTGCTGCCCCAGCAGCAGCAACGGGAAGACAGCGACGGCTCGCTGCTCGTGACCACGCAGATCAACCACATCAACCAATTGCTGCCCGTGGTGCGGTACTGGCTGCCGAATGTGCGCATCGTGGAGCCCAAGGCATGGCACGAGGCGCTGGTGGAAGGGCTGCGGCAGGCGCTGGCCAAGTGGGAAGACTGAGCCGGGCCGTCCATTGACGCATTGATTGACTGAATCCAACAAGGAGCAAGCACCATGGGCCAATTCATTCTTTTTCTGCTGGGGCTGTTCGCCATCAGCTGCGTGCTGTATGGGATTTCGGCAGGGGTGCAGATGATCCAGCGCGGGTTTGCCTGGCTGGCGGAAAGCGGGCGCGACGATGTATCGGACAAGAAGCCTTTGATTACGCCGCTTCCTGCCGCCACGGGAAAAGCCGCCAATGCAGCTACCGCGCGGCAGGAAACGCCCTCGCCTCAAACAAAAGCCAATGCGCCCGCGGAAGGCTCGCCCATGCAGCGCAACATTGACGAACTGCGCGCGCTCTTTGCGCTATACCAGCAGGGTGCGCTGACACAGGCGGAATTCGAGGGAATGAAGCGCAGTTTGCTGGCCACCATCAAGGACGTTGCGCCGCAGGGCCAGTAAAGCTTGCGCAAACCATAAAAGCTCCGATACATCCGGCCCCTTTCCTTAGTCTTTGCAAGGCCCTGAAAGCACTATTGACCATGAAAAAAATCAACGATCTCCGACATCGATACGAAAATTTGATTTCAAACGCACCATCAGAGAAACCAATCATCGCAGTCTGCGGCCTCATGAACGCCGGCAAAAGCTATTTACTCAATATGCTCACACAGCATATCGATCAAGAATATTTCAAGACAGCTGACCAGCGGGAAACCACCGCCAACAAAACACTGGAAACTAAAAATCATATCTATCTGGACACTCCTGGCCTAGACGCTAACGCTAAAGATGATGCTATTGCCAGCCAAGGCATTCACCAAGCTGACATCGTGCTCTTCGTTCACCAGCCGCAGGGGGAGCTGGAATCCGTCGAAATGGATTTTTTACGCCAATTGAAGGGCAATTTCGGAAAATCCACCAAGCACAGCATCATCATCGTTATCAGCAAGATCGATAAAGAGGAGCAATCCAAGATTGATTCCATCGACGAGGCCATTCAAAAGCAGTGCCAGGAGCACCTCGATATTTCACTGACCACGATTCAAATATCCAACACCCGCTATAAAACAGGCATCAGCCAGCAGAAAAATGGGTTAATCCAGGCAAGCCATATCGAGGCATTGGCGCAGCATCTACAAAAAATAACCCCAAAAGTGCGTCAAACGCGCAGCAATAAAACTGCCTCCAACATCGAAATTCTCCTGAATGAATCGGAAAGCTTGATACAAGAGCTACGCGATGAAAAAACAGCCATCCGGCAAGAGATCAGTGAGAAATTTTCCAATTTCAATGCACAGATGAATCAATTACAGGCTTTCTTGAATGAGAGCACAAGCAACTTCAAGAAAATTTAAGGAGTATCGCAATGGCCTTACCTTGGTTGATTGGCGGCGCTATTTTCGCAGGCATAGCAGCATATAAAGCTTTTAGCGACGACGACTCCAGTAGCAGTTCCAGCAGCGATAGCGATGCTGCGGAGCGCCACCGAAGAGAAAATGCAGAACAAGAGCGCAAGGAGCGCGAACGCTCCAAAAAATTGGAAGCGGCCAAAGAAGAATTCCAAAAACAAGGACGTATTTTTGGTCAAAACCTGGCAGAAGCTCTCCCTTCTGAATTGGTGGAAGCAACATCACGCGAAGGATTCGAGCTGGATTTCGATTTGAAGAAAGGCCGGTTGCAGTTTGACATGGAAGATGCCTCCCGGAGAGACCTCCACCTTTTTTCCAGCATTGATGGTTTGGAGGCAATTCTCACCCAAAGAGCATCGCACAAAACAACCATCGAAAACCTGGCCATCTTTTCTGAACTTTACAAACCAGAATTCCAGTACGGCGCAGAATTACAAAAGAAGAAAGAGCGCATAAAACGCCTGGATGAAGGCATTCAAGAATTGCAGGAGGTCAAAAAGCTGCTCATGAAAATGGCAAGCCCCTCGGCATGAAAGGTCAAAAAATGACAAGAAAATCCATCACAAGACAGGCACTACTTCAATCTTTTGGTGGGCTGGCGACGCAATTCACCAGTTCATTGCAAGAGGCCCAAAAGCTGGAAAAATCATTCGATGCCTCACGCGCCAAGCTGATCAATGCCATCTCCGATCATCTGCAAGAAGCTCAAAAAAACCTACCTGCAAACAACCCGTTGCAAGCCTCCCTGCAAAATTTTGTGACGACCATGGCGCAAACCAGCCGTGAGTGGGATGAAAAAGTGGCGGGGCGTCAAAAAGGTGTTGAATTCCGCCAGGGTTTTGAAGATTCACTGTTGGTTTTTGTCAGCGGCAAAGTCAAATCTGGCAAAAGCTCTCTGGGCAACTATATGGCCTGGGGTCATACCGATCCCACAAATAGCATCAAACGCCAGACACCGCCCGAGCACTATCCCCAGTATCAATCACACGCCAAAGTAGATGTAGAAGGCGGAGATCAGCACAAGGAAGCTGAAAACAAGCGTGAATTCCGTGTAGGCGCTACCGAAGCCACAAGCTCCATACAAAGTTTCAATCTACCTGGATTGACATGGGTGGATTCACCGGGCTTGCACTCTCTGAAAGCAGAAAATGGCAATCTGGCCCGTGAATACCTGGATCATGCAGATTTAATTCTCTACACCATGAAGTCCGATTCACCAGGCCGCGCCAGCGACCTGGCAGAGATCAGGGAACTCATCCGAAAGGACAAAAGAACCCTGTTGCTGCTCACGGGCAGTGATGACATCGAAGAGGATGTCAACGATGACGGCGACATCGTGCAATGCGTCATCATGAAAGATGTGGAGCGTCGCAAAAAACAGCAAAGCTATGTGCGTGGTGAATTGAAAGAAATTCCAGGCGCAGAAAGGATTGAAATATTCTCCATTTCATCACGCTATGCCCAGGAACATGCCAATGACTCCGTGGCTCTCTTCGACAGTGGCTTGGGGGTTTTCTGTGCAACGCTGCAAGAAATTTGCCAATCCGAAGGGGTGAAGATCAAGCAGCGTGTACCCATGAGTAATTTGTACAATTTTCTGAGAAACTGTGAGAATGATTTAGCACCCTATCAGCAGTTGATCGACAGTTTTAGGCCAGGTTTACAGAAGGTGCGCGACAAGTTAGAAAAGAAAATCCCCATACACATGCGAGAGGGAAAAGTCCATATCCAACGCTTTATCGATCAATTTTTTGATGGACTGGAAGCCCAGCGCAGCGATCAGAACCACACCAACAATGAATTGAAAGCATTTCACAGCAAGCTCGGCAAGAAATTTGAGCAGATTATCAATAAGCAATTGCAGGCCATCACTGATGATTTGACCAAGGATCTTGATTCCAGCATCAAGAATACCTATCAAAATAGCCTTCTTCCTCAGATCCCTGATTTCAAGCTCGACACCATCACCGAACAGGTGGAAGCAGGCACGCGGTCAGGAAGCAAAAAACGCAATTCAGGCATTGGCGCAGTCGCGGGAGGTTTGTTAGGTCTTTTCTTCGGTGGCCCCGCTGGTGCCGCTATCGGCTCCACGATTGGCGGTGGTTTGGGAAGTATGACTGGCGACAGTGCCAGCATTCGCTACCGCGACATCCAAATCACCGTAGGTGACAACCTCCAAGACATTCGGCAAAAATTACGAGACATCTATGGAGATGCCCTCGACAGTTCACTGAAAGAAAACTCCAATCGTCTATGGAATGATTTTGATGGCAGCATTCAAGATCTCCTGGAAAAAATTTCGTCCGACATGAAAAAATTTCATTTTGAATTGAAATTAATCCACGACGAAGCCAAAACCGCACTTTGATTTAAATACCATGAAAATAAATTCCACACAATTGCTGAATGCTTATGAGCAAGCCCGCCTTCTGTGCAGCACTCATGATGAGAAATCGGCACAATTCTCTCCTATCGAGAAAAATTTCGAGGAAAAGAAAAACAAGCCTGACGCCTGCATCATGGTCTATGGCGTCTATAACGCAGGTAAGAGTACCCTTATCAATGTGTTGCTGGGCAGAGAAGAAGCTGCAATGGATGATATTCCGTTGACCGATCAAGTGACATCCTATGCTTGGGGTAAATACAGCATTCTCGACACCCCTGGCGTAGATGCTCCCATCGCACACGAAGACGTCACCAAGGCCCAAATGCTCAAGGCAGATGCTGTGATCTTCGTCGTCGATCCGCTGGGAACTGTTGAAGAAGCCAAAACGCTGGAAGTGCTGGTGGACTTATTGGCAGAACGCAAACAGGTATTCATGGTATTTAATGACAAAAAGGGACTGAGCGATGAGGATTACATTAAACTCAAAGACCAGACCCGCGAGCAGCTCCAGCAGATTGCGGCCCAGCGCAACATGAGCAACATTCTCAAGGAAGTTCCCATTGTTAGAATCAATGCACGGCGCGCCTTACTCGGCCAATTGAAAGACAAACCAGAACTTGTTGAGTTGAGTGGTTACCCATCTTTCAAGACGCAGCTCACCAAATTTTTGGATGAAATATCTCCAGATGATGTATATGACCGCCTCAAACATCAGCTTCTGGAGTTCTTGAATTTTCAGGTCAACACCCTTGGCAGCCAGCAAAGCGATACCGCGGCCATGAAGAAATTCGATAAATTCCTACGCCAGATGGCACGCGAGAAATCAGCGCTTTCTTCCGATATGGTGCATGCCATCGAAAAAGAGCGGCAGTCCATCTACGAAAAAACCAAACGGGCCTTGCGCACCAGCCCAGATGATTGCCAGCAAAAAATAGAGAGCATCATGCAGCAAGCCAGCGAGCAGATACAACAGCATCTGAACCTTCGACTGCAGGAACTCGTCTCTATTGCACAGCAGGATATCGAGGAATTGCAGGCTGCCATGCCTCATGTGGAGCAATACAGCCACACTGGAGACATACCTGTCGCAGAGAATGCTTCCGATCCAAATCCACCCATACAGAAAACGCAAAGGACTTCAGGCATTTCTGCTGAAATGGCTGCGCAAGCGGCCAAGCAAATGACGGTAATGGTCAAACCGGAGCATATCGTCAGCACCCTGAAAACCGTCAAGGAGCTACTGCCTTCGCTGATGAAGGGAATTGGTCCCAAGACCATGGAGAAATGGGCCGGAACCGTGATGAGCAAATATATTCCATATGTCGGCCTTGCCGTCTCGACGGGAATGGCTTTATGGGACATTTTTTCTGGCGACCCAGAAGAAAAGGCAATGCGTGAACAAATGGAAGCACAGCGCCTTGCACGCGAGCGAGCGGAGCAACAAATAGATGATTTTGCGCAGGAGCTTGCCGATGGCTTCAATCAATTCATGCGTACAAATATTTTTCCAGAAATTGATGATTTCTTTGCTCAATTGAATTCACAAATTGACAAGATGCGCGAAGGCTTCAATGAAACAGAGAAAGCTACCAGCGAGCGCCTGCAAAAATGGGTAGTTATCCAGCAATTGGCATTGAATGCATGACCGTGACACACGGCGCCAGTCGCCAACCATTTCCATGCAATGGCTGTGGCAAGTGTTGTCGGCATGTAGACAGAAGCCAGGAAACATCTTGGCTGGATCGTGGTGATTCGATATGCATGCATTTTGACGAAACCACGAATCTATGTCTTATCTATCAAAACCGTCCTTTGGTTTGTCGGATTGAGGACTATTACAAGCAAAATCTTTCCCATTTTTTTGAATGGAATGATTTCGTAAAAATAAATTTAGATATTTGTCGAAATCTATAACCGGCCATGCCCATCCCACTGCCCCCACGCCACCGCCACTGCCCCGTCTGCAGCTGGAGCAAAACCGTAGCCCCTGCCAGCGATGTACTGGTACCGGGTCACGATCATTTCGCTGCATGCCCAAAGTGCGGCCATGCACCGCTGGACTCCAAGGCTGCGGTAGCCATGCCGGCTGGCTTCGACCAGATCGCCAACACCTTGGAGAAATGGTTCAAACGCTGATGCCTACCTCGCCCACCATGGCCCACTCGCTGGCAACACTCACCGCCCGCCACCAGGCCCAGATATCCCAGCACCGCACCCCCTTCACCCTGCGCATGCACCGCGCCCTGAGCTGGCTGCAGCGCGCCGAGGCGGCGGGCGAGGATGACGACGTGGCCTTCGTCTGCCTGTGGATCGCCTTCAACGCAGCCTATGCGCAGGACTTGGGCCAGGGCGCGGGCGGCAGCACTTCGGAGCGGCAGGCGTTTCGCAACTTCATGGCCGACGTATGTGCGCTGGACAAAGCCAAGGCCCTTTCCGCGCTGGTGTGGCAGGTGTTCCCCGGCCCCATTCGCGTATTGCTCGATAACCAGTACGTGTTCCAGCCCTTTTGGGATGCGCTGAACAACCCGCGCAGCGATGGCAGCACGCCCGGCCATTGGCGCGAGGCGTTCGACGATGCGCGCCAGCGCGTGCACCGTGCGCTGGCGCAGCAAGATACCGAGCGGGTGCTGTACGAGGTGTTCGTGCGCCTGTACACGCTGCGAAACCAGTTGATGCACGGCGGAGCGACGTGGAACAGTTCGGTCAACCGCGCCCAGGTGCGCGATGGCCGGGCGCTGCTGGCGCGGGTGTTGCCGGTGATGCTGGAGGTGATGATGGACAACCCGGCGCAGTTCGAGGGACGGCCGTTCTATCCGGTGGTGAAGGATTGATGGGCCGAGTACGGCCACCCGGCAACAGAGACGGCCTGCGACACATCCTGCCGGTGCCGCGCACTACCCTCTGGTTCTCCTCCCGCTTCCTGCAATGGACGAACCATGCGTCTTGACGACCCCACCCAACCACGCCCGGGCATTGCCAGAGCCTTGCGGGCAAGCATCCGAAGGCTTCTACCGGCCAGCATTCTGGGAATAACAAACCCTCTCGACCTGCCCAGAGGGCACCATCACGGACTCAAATGCGCCCAATGTGGATGGGCCAGGTACTGGACACGGGGCGCGCTGTACAGGCCGCCCGGCCAATGCCCGCACTGCGGGCATGACGATCTGGAGAGGATGCTGGTTTGCATCGACTGATGGCCGCCTAAAAGCTATCAAATCAATAGCTGCCAGCGCTTGATGGACAAGCGCTGGCAGCCATTTCACTGCGCCTGCACCACCTTCACCCGCGCATTCGGCGCCTCGCCGAACATCTCGGGCGCGTACAGCGCCTCGACGCGGCTGGGCGGGAGCTGGAAGTCGCCCGCGTTGTTCAGGCGCACGGTGTATTCCATCTTCACCGCGCCCTTGGGCAGGTACTCGTAGTAGCTGCGGAAGGACTCGAAGCTGCGCTCCTCGAACGCGGGCCAGCCCCAGCCCTCGCGCTTTTCGCCCTGGGTGGCGATCTCGGAGTCGCGCCCCAGGCCGCTGCCCAGGATGGTGCTGCCGGCCGGGATCGGGTCGGTGATGGCCACCCAGGTCATGTCGGCGGTGCTGGTCACCTCCAGCGTCACGCGCAGCACGTCGCCCCGGGTGTACTGGCCGGCGGGCAGGCCCTTGTTGGCCTGCTCGATGGGAGTGACGGTCTTCTTGATGGCGTAGCCCGCGCTGAAAGGCGCCTTGAGCTGCACGGCCGCCACCGACTGCAGCGTGAGCCAGGGCTTGCCCGCGCCCTGGTGCGTGACGGAAAGGCTTTCCTTGCCGCCCGCCGGGCTCCAGGGCAGAAACATGCCGTTGTTCTTCAGCATGCCCGGCGCAGCGGGCGCGCCGAACCAGGTGCTCTGGTGGGCCGCGCCCGTGGCGTCGCTGGTCTTGATGCGCTCCACCTTGGCCCAGTCCACGCTGGCGTGGGCAGCGCCCATGGCGGCGCGGGTGGTGCCGGCGACGGGCGTGGCCTCGAACCTGGCGCTGAATTTCTCCAGCGCCAGCCCGCCCCAGAAGTTGGCCGTGGTGGTGTGCCAGGCGCCGCCTTGCTGGCGGCTGATGAAGCCGTTGACCAGGCGGCCCATGTCGGGCTGCCACTCGGGGTCGTCCATGACGGCGAGCATCAGGCGCGCGGTGTTGACGTCGCCGTTCTGCATCAGCCACCACCAGTAGTCGTCCTGCTCGGTGGAGAACAGCAGCCTGGTGCCCTGGTAGCTCAGGCGCGCCTTGAGGATCTGCTGGGCTTCCTGCAGGCGCTGGCGGCGCTCGGGCACGCCGTCCACGCGCTTGAGGATGTTGATCCAGTCGATGACCGCGTGCGTGGGCCACTGGTTGGGCGCCACGGTGATGCTGGTGAGCATGCGCGCGTGGGCCTTGCCGTAGCGCGACAGCGCCTCGATGGCGGCGAGCTTGCGCATGTCCAGGTCCTTGCGCGGGCTCCAGAAGTTGCGCTCGATGCGCCCTTCCACAAAGGCGGCCAGGCCGCGCTCCATGGCGGCGCGCGCCTCGTCGGGCAGCGCGAAGGCCGGGTCGAGCCCCGACGCCTCGTGCGTGGCGGCGAGCAGGTAGGCCGTGAGCGTGTCGCTGCCCCGGTTGGCGTCGCCATCGCGCGGCGGGAAGTAGTAGGCCAGGCCGTCGCCGTCCAGGTAGGTGGGCAGTTGCGCCGCCACCGTCTGCCACAGCTTGGCGTCGCGCAGGCCGATGGACTTGCTGGTTTTCTGCTCCAGGCAGGCGAACGGGTAGTGGGCCCACCAGTCGCGCACGCCGGGCAGGCCTTCGGCCAGCTTGGGCTGCAGCGAGAGCTTGAGCCCGCCACGGCCCGGCAGCGCGTCCTGCGGCGGCGCCACGGGCAGCTGCAGGCTGCCATCGACCTGCACCAGCGTGGCCTGCTGCACCGTCAGCGGCACGGCGGGGATGATGCGCTGGCTGGCCTTGAGCGCATCGCGCGCGCCCGAGACGGTGTCGCGCGCCTCGATCTCCCACACGATGGACTCGGCGCGGGTCTGCGCCAGCTGCGCTGGCGCGGTCACGTTCCAGGCCACTTCGCGCGACTCGCCGGCGGGAATGTCCACGGTTTGCTTGTCCAGCGCCAGCAGCGTGGCACGCGGCGCCACCTCCACCTTCATGGCCGCCTGCGTGGTGTTGCGCAGCGTGATCTGGGCGCGGAACTGGTCGTCCTCGCGCACCAGCGGCGGCAGGCCGCTGATGAGCTGCAGGTCCTGCGTGGTGCGCAGCGCTGCCTGGCCGGTGCCGAACTGGCCCGCGCCCAGGTCGGCCACGGCCACGACCTTGAAGGTGGTCAGCGCATCGTTCAGCGGCACCGTGACCTTGGCCTGGCCGTTGGCGTCGAGCTGCAGCGCGGGCTGCCACAGCAGCAGCGTGTCGAACAGCTCGCGCGTGGACGAGCGCCCGCCGCCGCCACCCGCCGGCACGGCCTTGCGGCCGTAGTGGCGCCGGCCAATGATTTCCATCTGCGCCGTGGAGGTGGCCACGCCCCAGCTGCGCCGCTGCAGCATGGCGTCGAGCAGGTTCCAACTGGTGTTGGGCATCAGCTCCAGCAGGGCCTGGTCCACGGCGGCCAGCGCCACCTCGGCCCCGGCGGCCGGCTTGCCGTCCGGCAGCTTGGCGGTGATGGTCACCTGCGCCTTGCCGCGCACCGGGTAGCTTTCCTTGTCGGCCGCCACCTGCACCTGGATCTGGTGCGCCTGCGCGCCCACGCGGATTTCCGCCAGGCCCAGGCGGTAGGCGGGCTTGGACAGGTCCACCAGCGCGGTGGGCGCCACGTACTCGCGCCCCTCGAACCAGAACGCCGTCCACCACTCGCGCGGCGCCTTGTAGCCCCAGGTGAAGAAGCTGTACCACGGCACCTCGCGCAGGCGCCCGCGCAGCGCCAGCACGCTCACGTAGACGTTGGGGCCCCAGCCCTCTTCCACCTTGAGCTGCACCGTCGGGTCCTTGCCGTTGAGTTCCACCACGCGCAGGTCGATGATGCCCTCGCGCTCCACCGCCACCAGCGCCGTGGCGAAGCGGAACGGCATGCGCACCTGCAAGCGCGCCATCTCGCCGGGCTGGTAGCTTTTCTTTTCGGGCAGCAGGTCGATGCGGTCGTGGTCCTCGCCGCCAAACCACAGCTCGCCCTGGCGCGTGATCCAGACCGACGCGGCGGCCTGCGCCTCGTTGCCTTCCTTGTCGCGCGCAGACACCACCAGCTCCACCTCGCCGGGCTCGTCCAGCTTGGCCTCGCACAGCAGCAGGCCGCGGCTGTCGCTCTGGCCGGTGCAGACGGTGCCCAGGTCCTTGGTTTCGGTCTTGTTGTCGTAGCTGTAGAAGCCGCCCACCATGCGCTTGCGCGCCGAGGTGGTGATGCGCGCGATCGCCTGCACCGACAGCGGCACGCCCGCCTGCGGCTTGCCGTCGAGCGCCAGCGCCAGCGCCTGGAAGCGCACGCGGCTGCCGCTGGAGGCCCAGCCCTCGGTCTTCACGCCCGCCACCACGGCGGCGGGCCACAGGGTGTGGGTGCTGCGCAGGGTCTGCACCTCGCCGTTGGGGTCGGCGTAGGTGGCCTCGAGCAGCAGCTCCTGCGCCTCGCGCTGGGCCGGCAGGTTCTCCACCGTCACCTTGCCGGCGCCGCTCTTGTCGAGCGTCACGGGCAGCTTGTCGGCGACCACGCGGCTGTCCTGGCTGGCCGTGGCTTCCTCGTCGTCGCTCTGGCTGGCGGACGATGCATCACGCTTGCGCGGCGCGCTGAAGCTGAAGGCGTCGTAGTCGGGGTACTGCAGCTGCTTGCCGCGCACCAGGGCCGACACGCGCACCGGCAGGTGCGCCGCGCCGCCGCCCGACACGTAGTTGACCTGCACGTCGGCGGGCACGGAGCGCACGCGCACCAGCGCCTTCTTGGCCGAGGGCGCCACGCGCCCTTCGAGTACCGGCAGGCGGAACTCCTCGACCCGGAAGCTGCCGGAATCGAACGACTGGTTCTTGCCGCGCAGCTCCACCTGGTACACGCCCAGCTTGGCGGCGGGCGGAATCTGGAACTGGCTTTGCGCGCTGCGCCCGCCCGTGGCCGTGCCGCGCCACTGCAAGGGCTGGGTGTACTGCTGGCCGCTGCCCACATGGGTGATGACCAGGGTGTCGGGGTTGTGCGGCGGCAAGGCGAAACCCTTGCTGGTCTGGGTGCGCAGCAGGTGCTTCATCGACACCGTTTCGCCCGCGCGCAGCAGCGTGCGGTCAAAGACGGTGTGGGCGATTTCGTCGGGCCGGGGCTCGTTGCTGGTCGGCACGTTGAAGCGCCACGGCTCGATGCCGCGCTGCCAGTCGCTCCAGGTGAAGGCCATGTCCTGCACGCCCTCGTTCAGGGCGCGCGCGCTGACGAAGTAAGCGCTGCGCCACTCCCCCTCGCCCTGGCAGGTGCGCGGCTCGGGCGACAGCCCCTCGAAGCGCGCGATGCCCTGCGCGTCCGTCGTGCCCTGCGCCAGCTCGCGGCCCTCGCAGTCGGACACGCGCACCTGCGCGCCCGCCACGGGCTTGCCCTTGTCCAGCGAGGTGACCCAGGCCGCCGCGTTCTCGCGGCCCAGCTTGAAATGCACGCCCAGGTTGGTCACCAGCGCCGAGGTGCGCACGTACATGGTGCGCTGCGCGCCGTGGCGCGCGTCCAGCAGCGACTGGCCCAGCAGGGGCGAGGCGATCTCCACCACCGAGAAGCCCACCGGCAGCGGAATGCCCACCACCTCGAAGGGACGCGGGTCGTCCTTGGCGGGCCGGGGCAGCTCCAGCTTCTTCACGTTGCCCTGCCCCGCCAGCAGCGACACCATGCGCGACTGCACCCATTCGCTGTCCCCGTCGAGCGCGGCGGGCAGCGCGCCCTTCACGTCGCGCCGCGCCTGCGCGCGCGACACCGTGTAGTCGTCATAGCGCCGCACCTTGCGCAGCCAGGCGATGATCTCGGCGTCGCTGCGCGGCTGCAGCGTGTTCGCCTGCAGGCCGCTCACCTGCAGCGCGGCCTCCACCTTGCGCAGCGTCACCGGCAGCAGCGCGGGCGGGTTGTCGGACGGCGGCCCTTCGGCAAAGCGCTCGACGATGCCGAACGGCGCCGCCGCGAACTTGGCCAGCGGCGGCAGGTCGCCCGTGGCCACGGCCAGGGGAAAGCTGCCGGCATTGGCCAGCACACGGCCCGAGGCGTCCTTGAAATCCTTGGGCAGCAGCAGCTCGAATTGGGTTTGCCCCGCCAGCGGCGCGGCGAACTCCAGGGAAGACACCACGCTGTCGCCGTCGGCAGCGTCCTCGATGCGCGGCTTGACGGTTTCCTGCGCCGACTTCAGCCGCACGCCTTCGGCCAGCTTGCGCGGCACGGGCGCGCTGAAGGCCAGGCGCATGGGCCGGATGGGCAGGCAGGCGGCCTGCGCGTTCTCGCGCTCGCAGGAGAAATCGGCCGTGAACGGCTCGCGCACCTTGTAGTCGAAGCGCTTTTCCACCTGGTTGGCAATGCCGCTGGGCGTGGCCACGCCCTTGCCGAACACCAGTTGCATGCGCGTGCCCGAACTAAGGCGGCGCTGGCACGCCAGCGTGGCGAACTGCAAGGGCTCCTTGGCGGCGCGCTTGTCCAGGCCCTGGGCCTTGAGCAGCGCCTCGCGCTCCTTGCCCGCGATCAGGCGCACCGGCACGCGCTCGCCCACACCGTCCATCACGCACCAGGTGTGCTCCTGCACGCTGGCGGTGGTGGCCGGGCCGTTGAACTGCAGCACGAAGAACTGCTCTTCGTCGATGTCCTCGTAGGTGCCCGGCTGCAGGTTCTGCACGAACGGCCCACCGCTATTGAATTGATAGCTTTTAGCGCCCGCCAGTGGGGCGCCAGCGCCCGATTTGAACCCTGGCACCACGCGCGCCGTGCAGCGCACGCCGGGCGGCAGGTCAGCCTTGAAGTCGAACACCCACTCGCGCTCGCTGGTCCAGCGCCCCTGGCCCTGGCTGGCCTGCGCGTCGTCGCAACTGAGGGTGAGCGGCGCCGGCGCCTTGGGGTCGCCGAAATTCACCGCCGCGCCGTCGAACTTGGCCACCGCCTGGCGCACGCGCGCCACTTCGCCCTGGGGCGAGAAATGGGTAATGGTGAGCGCCTGCGCGGCGCTGGCCGCGAGCCCGAGGCTGGCGGCAAGAATCAAGGGGAAGGAAATAGCGTTCACGCCCGGGCTCCAAGTGAAGGGGCGAGGTTAACCCATCACCACCAGCCAGCCAGGCAACCCACGCCCCATGCAGGCGGCACGCGCCTGTTAGCCAGCGTTGGCTTGGGCCGGTACGTTTCATTACGGTTGCGGGCTTCGACACCCTCCCTCGCCACCCGCCCATGACATCCTCCACGCCAAACCTTGCCCGCGCCCTGGCAAAGCTGGGCGGCACGCTGCTGCGTGCCGCGGCCCTCGCGCTGGCAACGCTGCCCAGCGCCTGGGCCTATTCGTCCGTCGAACTCACGGTCGGCGGCACGCTCTACACCGTGGCCTTCACCCAGCAAAGAACCTACAACCAGTGCACCTACGCCATCACCCACGCGCCCTGGTGGGGCAACAAGACGCTGGCGCAGAACCTAGCCGCCGCTCTGGGCGGACGCCTGGGCGCGCCGACCGTCGGCACCTATGGGCCGCTGTTCGCCTTCCAGACCTACGGTACCGGGCCCACCGGGGTGGACAACGCCGCCTGGAACATCGGCAACACCATCCTCACCAGCAATGGCAACGGCTGGCCCGTCAACAGCAACGGTGTCTATGCCGTCGATCCTTCGCAGGTCGATAGCGCGGGCAACTGCACGGTGGCCGACCTGCAGACCGCGGCGCCGTTCCTGGAGTCGGTCACGCCCGCATCCGGCCCCACGGCGGGCGGCACGGCCATCACCCTCTCCGGCAACAACTTCACTGGCGCCACGGCCGTCACCATCGGCGGCGCGGCCGCGGGCAACGTGCACGTGGTCAGCGACACCACGATCACCGCCACCACCCCCGCCGGCACCCTGGGCAACAAGAGCGTCCTGATCACCACCCCGGGTGGCACCAACACCGCCAACACCCTGTTCGCCTACAAACAGGCACAGGCCGCCCTGGCAGCGCTGGCCACGCCCGGCACCATCGCCGTCGGCGGTACGTCGGCCCTGGGCACCACTGGCGGTTCGGGCGGGGGCGCTGTGAGCTTCCAGCTCGACTCCGGTCCCTGCACGCTGACGGGCAGCCAGCTCACCGGCACAGCCCAGGGCACCTGCGCGGTGACCGCCACCAAGGCGGCGGACGGCAGCTACTTCGCAGCCACCGCCACGGCCAGCGTCACCGTGGTGCCGGCAGCTCCCATCCTGCAATCGGTCACGCCCGCATCGGGTCCCACGGCGGGCGGCACGGCCATCACCCTCTCGGGCAGCAACTTCACCGGTGCCACGGCCGTCACCATCGGCGGCGCGGCGGCGGGCAACGTGCACGTGGTCAACGACACCACGATCACGGCCACCACGCCCACTGGCACCCCGGGCAGCCAGAGCGTGCTGGTCACCACGCCCAGCGGCACCAGTGCCGCCAGCGCCTGGTTCACCTACGCCAAGCAGGCACAGGCCGCCCTGGCGGCGCTGGCCACGCCTGCCGCCATCGCCGTCGGCGGCACGTCGGCCCTGAGTACCACCGGCGGTTCGGGCGGGGGCGCTGTGAGCTTCCAGCTCGACTCCGGCCCCTGCACCCTGGCGGGCAGCCAGCTCACCGGCACGGCCCAGGGCACCTGCGCGGTGACCGCCACCAAGGCGGCGGACAGCAACTACCTCGCGGCCACCGCCACGGCCAGCGTCACCGTGGCGCCCGCCCCCGTCGATGCCGTCTGCGCCAGCCTGCCGGCCACCAGCTTCAAGCCCGCCACCGGCCTGTGCAGCGCAGGCACCCTCAGCCCCGCGGGCGTCTCGCGCGCCGCGCACCAATGGGCCTGGACCTGCGACGGCGCGCATGGCGGTACCGCTGCCGCCTGCACGGTGGACCTGGGCGCCACGGGAAACCAGTCCGGCCTCGCCGCGGTGGAGCTTGGCACGGGCGGCTGGGTGCTGGCACCGCAGGGCAACGGCGCGCTGGAAACCGCGGGCTTCATTCCCGTCAGCGGGCACCCGAAATCGCCGCCCAGCCTGCCGCCGGGCTACGGCTTCCCGCACGCGCTGTTCGACTTCGTGCTCACCGGCGGCGCGGGTGCCGCCACGCTCACCATCACCTACCCCGAACCCCTGCCCGCCGGCACGGTGTACTGGAAGTACGGCCCCAGCCCCGCGGGCTACAACTGCACGGGCACGGCCTGCACGGCGCCGCACTGGTACCAGATGCCCCCGAGCCAGGCGGTGATCGCGGGCAGCACCGTGACCCTGACCATCCACGATGGCGGCGTGGGCGACGACGACCTGGCCGCCAATGGCGTGATCGTGGACCAGGGCGGTCCCGGCGTTGCGCTGGCGGCTCCGGCGGGCGGCCCGGCGGCGATACCGACGCTGTCGGAATGGGCGCTGGCCGCCCTGGCCGCGGCCATGCTGCTGCTGGGCCTGCGCGCGGCGCGGCGCGGGGGACGGGCGCCCCGTTCCTAGAATCGGGCCTGTGAACATTGCGCGTCTTCTCCTGCTCTGGCTGCTGCTGGCCTGCCACGCCACACCGGCTCTGGCCCGCGAGGACCACATCACCCGCCTGGCCGTGCTGGAAGACCGTGATGGCACGCTCGACGTCGAACAGGCCGCGGCGCGCGCCTTCGCCCCCGCGCCACCCGTGCTGGCCATGGGCTACACCCGTGCCGTGCACTGGCTGCGCCTGGAGGTACGGCCGCGCGCCGATGGCGGCGCGCTCGTGCTGCGCATCCGCCCCACCCACATCGACGCCATCACCCTGTTCGAGCCCGACCCGCAGCGCCCCGGGCACTGGACGCGCCGGGCCACGGGCGAGGCCACGGCCTGGATGGAGCGCGAGCACACCTCCACCCAGCACGCCTTCACCGTGCGCCCGCAAGCGCCGGCCACCTACTACCTGCGGCTGCAGAGCACACGCAGCTCCATCCTGCAGGTACAGGCGCTGACGCCGCTGCAGGCGCAGCGGGCCGATGTGCAGGTGCAGCTCGGGCAATGGCTGTTTCTCTCGGTCATGGCGTCCCTGCTGGTATGGGCCGTGCACGACCATCTGCAAAGCCGCGAGCCCGTGGTGGCCTGGTTCGCCGCGGCCCAGGCCGCCTACCTGCTCTATGGCATGGCGATCACCGGGCTGTTCGCGCCGCTGCTGCCCACGGCGCGCCGCCTGCCCGAGCTGACCGTCGCACTGGCGTGCACCGCCGCGCTGGTGTCGCTGGCCTTCCACCGCAAGCTGCTGGCCCTGTTCCAGCCCCCGCGCGCCCTGCTCGGCGTGCTCGACGCGCTCATCGCCGCCAGCGCCTGGGCCATGCTGCTGTGCCTGGGCGGCCGCCCCCTGCAAGGCATGCATCTCAACAGCCTGGTGGTGCTGGCGGCGGGCATCGTCTTCTTCGCGCTGGCGCTGGCCGCGCGGCGCGATGCCCTGCCGGGGCGGCGCACGCTGCGCGTGCTCTATGGCGTGCTGATGCTGTCGCTGCTGGCCACCTTCGCGCCGCTGCTGGGCCTGGCACCCGCCACGGCCTGGAACCTCCAGGGCGGCCTGCTCCAGGGGCTGCTGGGCGCGGGCATGATGGGCAGCGTGCTCTACCTGCGCTCGCGCGGGCTGCGCCGGCAAGGCCTGCAGGCGCAATGGGACCTGGCCAGGTCGCAGCTGCAACTGCAGGAGCAGCAGGCCAAGCTGCAGGAGCAGCAGCACTTCATGGCCATGCTGACACACGAGGTCAAGAACCCGCTGACCACCCTGCGCTGGACGCTGGACATGCTGCCGGCCGACCCCGCGCAGCACCTGCGCATGGACCGCGCCATCGGCAGCATCGAAACCATCGTGGAGCGCTGCCGCCAGGTCGATCGCATGGAGCAAGGGGGCTGGCCGCTCCATCCCCGCGCCTGCGACCTGCACAGCCTGGTGCAGGAGGCCGCCGCGCACTGCCAGGCGCCGCAGCGGCTGCGTCTGGCGCACGCCCACCCCGCGCCAGCGCTGCGCACCGACCCGGTGCTGCTGTCGATGGCGCTGGGCAACCTCATTGACAACGCGCTGAAATACGGGGCGCCGGACACCCCCGTCCTGGTGCGCACGGCCGAGGCCGCCGAAAACGGGCAGGCCCATGTGCGCATCGAGGTCGTCAACCACACCGGCCACACCGGCCTGCCGGAAGACGCGCCGCTGTGCCAGAAGTACTACCGCGGCCCCAACGCCCTGGGCCAGAGCGGGTGCGGCCTGGGGCTGTACCTGGTGCAGGGCATCATGGCGCGCCTGGGCGGCCGCGTCGGCCATGCCACGGAAGGCGCGTGCACGGTCTTCACGCTCACCCAGCCCCTGCAAGGACCAGCGCCATGATGCAGCCCCCGCCTGCCGCCCTGAACCTGCTGGTCGTCGAGGACAACGGCGACCTGCGCGAAGCCATCGTGGACGCCCTTGCCCGCCACGGGCACCGCGTGCACGCCGTGGATTGCGCCGAAGCCGTGCCGGAGCTGCCGGGCCGCGCGGAGATCGACATCATGGTCATCGACCTGAACCTGCCGGGAGAGGACGGCCTCTCGCTGGCACGTCGGCTCCGGCAGGTGCAGCCGCACCTCGGCATCATCATGCTCACGGCGCGCCACCTGACCGAAGACAAGTCGGCCGGCTATGACCACGGCGCCGACATCTACATCACCAAGCCGGCCTCCCCCGCGGAGCTGCATGCCGCCATCCAGGCGCTGGCGCGCCGCATGCGGGCCGCATCGGCCCCGGCCACCGGCGGGCTCGAACTGGACATGCGCCGGCTGGTGCTGCACGGTGCGCCGGGCCAGGCCACGCTGACGCCGAACGAAGTCCAGTTCCTCGCCGCCCTGGTCCGGGCCCCCGGGCAGCGCCTGGAACGCTGGCAACTGCAGCAATGCCTGGACGCCCACAGCAACCCCGCGCTGGAAATGCTGATCGCCCGGCTGCGCAAGAAACTGCAGCCCCTGTGCCGCCAGGAGCACAACCCGATCCAGCCGCTGCGCGGGGTCGGCTACCAGTTGTGCATCGACATCACGCTGCGCTGAGCACGCACCGCCTCACGCGCGCAGCGGCAGCCCCAGTTGCCGGTGGGCCAGCCCCCCGAGTTCGCGGCAGGCCTGCTCCACGGCGGCGTCCACGGGGAAGGCGCAGCCCAGGCGCATGCAGCGCTCGTAGCGCCCCGTGTTGGAAAACATGCTGCCCGGCGACGTGCGGATGCCGCGCGCCAGGGCCTGCGTGAAAAGTTCGGAAGACGAGACGCCTTCGGGAAATTCGAGCCACAGGCACAGGCCGCCCGGCGGCAGGCTCAGCCGCGTGCCCAGCGGAAAGTGGCGCGCCACCAGGCGCGCCATGGCCTCGCGCTGGCGGCGCAGCTGCAGCCTGAGCTGCTGCAGGCTGCGCAGGTGGGCCGGCGCGCCCACGCAGGCGGCGGCCAGCAACTGCGCCAGCGGCTGGGTATGGCGGGTCTGGGCGAACTTGAGCATCTGCACCCGGCCATGCCACTGGCCCGCGTTCATCCAGCCCTGGCGCAGGCCCGGCGCCATGCTCTTGTTGAACGCCTCGCAATAGATCACCTGCCCCCGGGTATCCCAGTGCTTGAGGGGGCGCGTGGGCATGTCGGACTCGACGAACAGGCTGTACGAATCGTCCTCGATCAGCGCCACGCCATGGGCCGTGCACAGCTCCACCAGGCGCGCCTTGTGCGCGTCCGGCATGCGGGTGCCTTGCGGCATCTGCAATTCGGGCACGGCCACCACGGCCTTGAGGCGCGGCTGCGTGCGCAGCGCCAGCTCCAGCGCCTCCAGCGACAGCCCGGTGCGCGGGCTGCAGGGAATCTCCAGCGCCTGCATCTGCAGCGCCTCGATGACCTGCAGCAGCCCGTAGTACGTGGGGGACTCCACCGCCACCACGTCGCCCGGCGCCGCCACGGCGGCGAGCGCCAGGCTGACGGCCTCGGAATTGCCCGTGGTGGCCAGCACGTCCGCAGGTGCGATGCACATGCCCGCCGCCAGGGCGCGCCGGGCCATGGCCTGCTGGAACTCCGGGTGCGTGCCCAGCAGCGCGCGCCCCTGCACCAGCAGGTCCGGCTGCTCGCGCAGCAGGCGCGCCACGGTGCGGTTCAGGAAAGCGCGGTCGAACAGCTCCGGCGGCGGCGTGGCGCCGCCCAGGTCCACGCGCACGTCGGCCTGGCGGCCGCGCTCCAGCAGCAGCGAAATGCGCTCGTTGATGCCGGCGTAGCGCTTCTGGGGCACCGGCGTCACGGGCCGGCTCAGGTCCGGCTCGCGCGCCTGCGCCAGCCCTTCGGGCTGCCCGCCGCGCACGAAGTAGCCCACGCGCGGGCGCGCCTCGACATGCCCCTGCTCCTCCATATGGCGCAGCACCTGCAGGGCCGTGGACAGGCTCACGCCATGGCGCCGCATGAGCGTGCGCACCGAGGGCATGCGCTCGCCCGCCCGCAGAGTGCCCTGCACCATCGCCTGGCGGTATTCGGCGGCGAGCTGGCGGTACAGGGCAGGCGGAGGGGAGGCGGTGGTCTGGCGCGTCATGCAGGGGGTGGATGTTGCCGCAGAACCTGCAAGCACAACAGATACAGATGGCCCGCGCAAGCACCGGAACAGCCGCGCCCTTTTCCGAGCTGCTGCGGTGCGCGGCGCGCGGGCTGTGTCTGTTGCATTGCAGCATGCCGGCCTACGCTGGCGGCATCGATTTCTCTCACGCCAGGACTGCCATGCCAACCCCTTACAGCCCCCCCACCACGCACCGCCTGGGCCCCGGCCAGGAACTGAGCCTGCCGCTGGCCGAAGGCAGCGAGCTGTTCTGCAAGCGCGGCCCGCTGCACCTCACCATCCACCCGCTGGACGCGGCCGGCACCCCGCAGGCGCTGGTGCTGTACCCCGGCCAGGGCTGGCGCGCGCCGCAGGACCTGTGGCTGCGGCTCACGCCCGCAGGGCCAGGCGCCGCCGCGCTGGAACTGCATGCCGCAGCCCCGGCCAGCCAGCCGCCCAGCGCCGCACCCGGGCCGTGGCGCCAGTGCATGGCCGGCCTGCGCAAGCTGCGGCAGGTGCTGGGCGCCGCCCAGGCAACCGGCGCGCCGTGACAGGCAGCGCGTCTATGCCTTGCGCTCCCAGACAGCGGCGAAGAAGCCATCCGTCTGGTGCAGGTGCGGCCACAGGCGCAGGTAGCGCTGGCCGCTCTCGCCGCCGCGGCACAGGCTGGCGGCCTGCGCCACCTTGAGCTGTTCCAGCAGCGCGCCCGCCTCCTGCGGCACGAAGTCCGGGTGCGCGGCGGAAAAGGCCTCGGCAATGGCCTCGTTCTCCTCGGGCAGCACGCTGCAGGTGGCATACACCAGGCGCCCGCCCGGCTTCACCAGGCGCGCGGCGCTCGCCAGGATGGCGGCCTGCTTCGCCGCCAGCTCCTGCACGCCTTCGGGCGACTGGCGCCACTTCAGGTCGGGGTTGCGGCGCAGCGTGCCCAGGCCGGAGCACGGCGCATCGACCAGCACGCGGTCGATCTTGCCCGCTAGGCGCTTGACGCGCTCGTCGCGCTCGTGCGCGATGGCGGCGGGGTGCACGTTCGACAGGCCCGAGCGCGCCAGGCGCGGCTTGAGCGCGTCGAGCCGGTGGCCCGACACGTCGAACGCATACAGCCGCCCGGTGTTGCGCATCTGCGCGCCGATGGCCAGGGTCTTGCCGCCCGCGCCGGCGCAGAAGTCCACCACCATCTCGCCGCGCCTGGCGTCGAGCAGCAGCGCGAGCAGTTGCGAGCCTTCGTCCTGCACCTCGATGGCGCCGCGCTGGAACGCCTCCAGCTTGGCCAAGGCCGGCTTGCCCTGCACGCGCAGGCCCCAGGGGGAATACGGCGTTGCTACCGATTCAATAGCTGCTTGCGCAAGCTCCTTCTCGATTTCAGGCCGTTTTGCCACCAAGGCGTTGACGCGCAGGTCGAGCGGAGCGCTCTGCGACAGGCTGGCCACCAGGGGCCAGAAGCCGTCGCCGAGCTGGCTTTTCAGCGGCGCGGCCAGCCACTGCGGCAGGTTGTGGCGCTGGGGTTCGAGCAGGTCTTCCTCGCGCACGCGGTCGCAGGCGTCGAGCCAGTCCTTTTCCTGCGGCGTCAGCGCGCTCTTGAGGAAGTCGCGCGAACCGCGCTGGGCGCGCGGGTCGGCGCGGCGGGCCTGCTCGTCGATCTGGCTGGCGAAGCCGAGGATGGCCAGGCGCCGCTCCTTCGGGCCGGAGCCCGAGCGCGCGAGCTGCTCGAACAGCGGCTTCCTGCGCAGCACGGCGTAGGCGGTCTCGGCCAGCGTGGCGCGCTCGCGGGGGCCGAGCGCGCGGTGGTCACGGAAATAGCGCGACACCACGGCATCGGCCGGGTGCTCGAAGGTCAGGGTCAGACGCACCAGCTCGGCGCAGGCGTCCAGAAGGGCTTTGGGATGCATGGGGGCGATTGTCCCATTGCGCGCCGCGGCCCGGCTCAGCGCGTGAATACCGGCACATGCGCATGGGCGCGGATTTCCTGCAGCGTGGGCGACTCGCCCGCCCACAGCACGAGCGCTGGCCCCGGCAGGCGCAGGCCGCGCTCCAGCGCGCGGCAGAGCGGGTAGCGCGCATCGTCCGGCAGGCCGGGCAGCTCCACGAAGACGACGTAGGCGCGCCGCCCCGGAAACTCGCGCAGGCGCTTGCACACGATCCACGCCGCCGCCACGGGCTTGCAGCGCGCCAGCTCGGCCTGCACCTCGCCCAGCGCGAAAGCGCCCAGGTCGTGCGGCGCGGTCTGGCTGAAGCACGGGGTCTGCGTCAGCTCCTCCCAGGCGCGCGCCTCGCCCTCCTGCGCCTGCCGGTGCCGCTCGCGCCACAGCTTGAGGGCGTCCGCATCGTGCTCCAGGCCGGGGCGCGGCGTTTCCAGTTCTTCGACGGCCGTGCACGCCGCCCACCAGCGCTGGTCGCCGCCCGCGTCCCACAGGCGCTGCAGCCCTTGCAGGCGCGCGGCGCGGTCGTCCCCGGGCAGCGTCTGCACCAGCCCGCGCAAGGCGCCCAGGTGCCCATCGCGGCGCCGCAGGGCGAGTTCGTACAGCGGGCGCACCGGGGCCTGCGGGTCGAGCTGGCGGCGCAGCGTGGCTTCTTCGGCCAGTTCGTCGGCGCTGCCCTGCGCACGCGCGGCGGCCAGGGCCTGCACCCGCGCCCGCACGCGGCCGAGCCAGGCGTGGTGCTGCTTCCAGTCGCTGGCGTTGTCCTTGCACCAGGCGCGGTCGAAGTGCGCGATCCAGCGTTCGGCCTCGCCGAGCAGCCCCAGCGCGCCGCGGCGCGACCAGTCGGGCAGCGCGGGCGCGCCGCCCAGGGCCTCGACGCGGTCGCGCAGGCCGGGGTGGGTGTCGTCCACGCCGCTCAGGCGCGCCAGCGCCTGGCGCAGCGCCTCGCGCGCGAAGGCCGGCTCGGGCGCGTGCGCAAGCTGGCCGCGCATCGCCTGGTACGGCCCCACGGGCAGCGCGTGCGCCGCCGCCGCGCGCCAGTGGCCGGCCCAGAAGTGCGCCTGCAGCCAGGCGCCCTTGACCTCGACCTCGATGAGCGCCGCCACGGCCGCCTCGCGCCCGAGCAGGCGGCCGGCGATGCGGTCGGCCTCGTACTCGTCCTGGCGCGCCAGCGCGAAGGTCTTGGCCGCGAAGCGCGGAAAGTACCAGTCCAGGAACGCCTGGGTGGCCGCGGCCACGGGCCCGGCGTCGCCGCGCATGCCGTCGTGCAGGCGCAGCCACGACAGGCGCGTGCGGTAGATCCAGGCGGCGAAGCGCCCGTGGCCGCCGCGCAGGTGCCCGTACTCGTGCGCCAGCACGGCCAGCAGGCGCGCCTTGTCGAGCGCCATGAGCAGCGGCAGGCCGATGGTGAGGGTATTCACCGCGCCGCCGAACAGGCCCCAGCGCGGCGTCTGGCGGATGCTGGCGTTGAAGTCGCCATCCAGGTAGACGGCGTGCAGCGGCGGGCCCTTGACCTTGCGGCGGATGCGCTCCAGCGCATCGAACAGCGCGGGCGCGTCGCGCGCGGTGATCCGCAGGCCCTCGGGCGCGTCCAGCCGCACCCAGAGGGCGCGCAGGCTGGTCCACAGCAGGCCCAGCGCGGCGATCAGCACCCACACCAGCGCGAAACGCAAGCGCCCGGCCAGCACCTGCGGCAGCGCCCAGGCCACCAGCGCGCCCGCCAGCAGCAGGCAGCCCAGCACCCAGGCATAGCCCAGCGCGGCGAACGCCGCGACGCTGCGGCGGTAGGCGCGGCTGTTTTCGGCGCAGGCATGTTCGCTCAGGCGCACCAAGTGCACGAAATCGGCCTGGTCCATGGAAACTCCCCCCGGGGTGGCATAGGATGCTGCGCGGCCCCCTTTGCCGCGGCCGCACATGCTACCCAAACCGCCCATGGCTTCCGACGCCGACCTCCCTCCCCTGCCCCGCGTGCCCGCCTGCCTGTACCGCCATTACAAGGGCGGCCTGTATGAAGTGCTGGGCACCGCGCGCCACAGCGAAACGCTGGAGCCCCTGGTGGTGTACCGCGCGCTGTACGGCGCGCACGGCCTGTGGGTGCGGCCTGCGGCGATGTTCACCGAAACAGTGGTGATCGGCGGCGTGCGCCAGCCCCGCTTCACGGCCCTGGAGGATTTGAATGAAAACAGCCTCTAGCCCTTTCCCATAAAGCGCTAGCAGCTATTCATTCAGTAGCGAATTGGCGCGCGGCAGCACCAGCGTGGCGCACAGGCCGCCGCCCTCGGCGTTGTGCAGTTGCAGGCTGCCGCCGTGGCGCTCGGCGATGTCGCGGGCAATGGACAGCCCCAGGCCCACGCCGCCATGCGCGCGGTTGCGCGAGGCCTCGGCGCGGTAGAACGGCTCGAACACCCGGTCCAGCTCCGCCTCGGGCAGGCCCGGGCCGTGGTCGCGCACGGCGATGCGCACGCAGGCGCCGTCGTCGGCCAGTGTGACCTCGGCGCCGCCGCCATAGCGCACGGCGTTTCCTATCAGATTGGCGATGCAGCGGCGCAGCGCGCCGGCCTGCGCGGGCAGGGGGCCGGCATGGCCCGCCACCTGCACGGAGTGGCCGCAGTCGGCCGCGTCGTCGGCCAGGCTCTGCACCAGGGCCTGCACGTCCAGCGGCGCCAGGGGTTCGCCAGCGGCCACGCCGCGCAGGTGGTCCAGCGTGGCGCCGATCATGGCGTCCATCTCGGCGATGTCGCGCGCGAAGCGTGCGCGCTCGGTGCCGTCGGGCAGGGCCTCGGCGCGCAGGCGCAGGCGGGTCAGCGGCGTGCGCAGGTCGTGCGAGACGGCCGCCACGAAGCGGTCGCGGTCCTGCAGCTGGCGGCGGATGCGCGCCTGCATCTGGTTGAAGACGCGGCTGGCCTCGCGGCATTCGCGCGTGCCGTCCTCGGGCAGCGGCGGGCGGGCGATGTCGCGGCCCAGCTCGCGCGCGGCGGCGGCCAGGCGGTCGATGGGCCGGGCCAGCCAGCGCGCGGCCACCCAGGCGGCCAGCAGCAGCACGCCCAGGCGCACGCCGATGTCCAGCAGCAGGCCCGCGTGCAGCGCCGGCGGGCCGGGGGGCGGCACGGCCATGGCGTGCGCCCCGGGGGGCGGGGGCGGCGGCGCGGGGCGCGCCGGGCGCAGCTCGAACATCAGCGTGAGCGCCAGCACATGGCTCACCAGCACGGCCGCGGCCAGCAGCAGCGCCAGGCGGCCGAACAGCGTGTCCGGCAGGCAGCGCGCCAGCGCGGCACGCAGGCGCGCAGCACTCACGCCGGCCCTCCGGTGTAGCCCTGCACGTCCTGCGCGTTGAAGACGTAGCCCGCGCCGCGTATGGTCTTGATGATGGACGGATCGCGCGGGTCGTCGCTGAGCTTGTGGCGCAGGCGCGAGACCAGCAGGTCGATGCTGCGCTCCAAGGCATCCATGGCCCGGCCGCGCGCCTGTTCCATGAGCTGGTCGCGGCTGCACACGCGCCGGGGCATGCCGAGGAAGGTCCAGAGCAGGCGGAACTCGGCGTTCGACAGCGGCACCACCACGCCGCGCGGCGACACCAGGTGGCGCTCCAGCCGGTGCAGCGCCCAGCCGTCGAAGCGCACCACCCCGGGCGGCGGCGCGGCGCGCGCGCCCAGGCGGCGCAGCACGCTCTGGATGCGCGCCACCAGCTCGCGCGGCTCGAACGGCTTGGCCATGTAGTCGTCGGCGCCCATTTCCAGGCCGAGCACGCAGTCGTAGGGGTTGGCGCGCGCGGTGAGCATGATGATGGGCACCTGCGTGCGCTGGCGCAGCTCGCGCGCCAGCGTCAGGCCGTCGGTGCCCGGCAGCATGATGTCGAGCACGATGAGGTCGATGGGGTGCGCCGCCAGTTGCGCGCGCAGCGCCGGGCCGTCGCCCGCCGCATGGGCGGTGAAGCCGAAGCGGGCAAGGTACTGGGTCAGCAGCGTGGTGATGTCTTCGTCGTCGTCGACGACCAAGATGTGGGACATGCGCGTGGAATGTGGCCGGGGCGCGCCAGTGTAGGAAGCGCGCCCGCCACGGCAAGCGGCGATGTGCGCGGCCTTTGCCCGCCAGTTCGGTGGCTCGGGCGGGCTTTTGTACCGGCCCCGGTACAAACAGGACAACAGCGGTTTACGCGCCCCTTCAAGAATCGGTTCCAGGCCGGGGCTGCTCGTCCTGGCCCTGAACGAAAGGAACCCACCATGACGAGCATCAGTAGCGTCGGCAGCGCCTGGTCCAGCGCCAGCCTGCAGCGCAGCGCGGGCCAGCGCACCCCCGAAAAACTGCTCTCCAAGCTGGACACCGACCAGAGCGGCGGCGTGGACGGCACGGAGCTGCAGTCCTTGATCGACGACGTGGCGCAAAAGACCGGCATGGGCCTGGACACCAGCGCCAAGGACATGCTGGCGCAGTACGACGCCGACGGCGACGGCAGCCTGAACGGCGAGGAACTGGGCAGCGCGATGAAGAACCTGCTGCCGCCCCCGCCCACCACGATGGAGTTCGCCCAGTCGCGCGGCATGGAGCGCGGCATGGCCGGCGACGACCTGTTCGGCAAGGTGGACAGCGATGGCGACGGCAGCGTGAGCCAGGACGAACTGCAGGGCCTGCTGGAAAAGATGTCCGGCGGCACGGCCAGCAAGACGGGCACCCGCAGCGATGAACTGTTCGCCCAGCTCGACACGGACGGCGACGGCCAGCTCTCGCAGGCCGAATTCGACGCGGGGCGTCCGTCGGAGCAGGCATCCGGCACGGCGGGCGGGGGCATGCACCCGCCGCCGCCCGGTGGCCCGGGTGGGCCCGGCGGTCCGGGCGGTGCGGGTGGCGCGCAGTCCAGCAGCACCACCTACGATCCGCTCGACACCAATGAAGACGGCACCGTCTCGCTGGCCGAGCGCCTGGCCGGCAGCAGCAGCGCGCAGGAGGCGGCGCAGGCCCTGTTCTCCGCCATCGACACCGATGGCGACCAGAAGCTGAGCAGCACCGAGGCGCAGACCTTCATCGACCAGCTGACCGCTGCAGCCACCCAGGCCGGCACCGGCACGCAGCAGGAACAGGGCACGACGCTGAACCTGGTGCAACTGGCCGAGCAGGCCAAGCGCGAGTACGAGGCGATCGCCGCCGCCGGCAGCACGGCCAGCACCACGGCCAGCAGCGTGAGCGCGCAGGTTTAAGAAGGTGTGAACGAATCCGCCATGCCCGCTCATCCCGCAAAAACGCACGCCCTCGGCGTTGCAAATGCACTTCAATAGCCCGCGCTATGGCTGCGCTTTGCGCCTTGATGGCGCACGTTTGTGCGGCCTGCTCGGAAACGCCGGATTCATTCACACCTTCTGAGGCCTGCAGGATTGATAGGGAAAATAGCTTCCGGCGCTTGCCCAGCAAGCGCCGGAAGCTATTGTTTTTGCAGCAACCCGGCCACGGCGCGCGGATAGATCACGTGCTCCTGCGTGAGCACGCGCGCGGCCAGGGTGTCGGCCGTGTCGCCTTCCAGCACCGGCACCACGGCCTGTTCCAGGATGGGGCCCACGTCCAGCTCGGCCGTCACCAGGTGCACGGTGCAGCCGGCGAACTTGCAGCCGGCCTCCAGCGCGCGCTGGTGCGTGTGCAGCCCGGTGAAGGCCGGCAGCAGCGAGGGATGGATGTTGACCAGCCGTCCCGCGTAGCGCGCGACGAAGCCCGGCGTGAGAATGCGCATGAACCCGGCCAGCACCACCACGGCGGGGTCGTGGCGGTCGATCACCTCGGCCAGCGCGGCGTCGAAGGCCTCGCGGCTGCCGAAGGCCTTGTGGTCCAGCACCTCGGTGGCAATGCCCTGTTCGCGCGCGAACGCGAGCCCCTTGGCGTCGGCCTTGTTGCTCACCACGGCGGCCACGCGGGCGCCCAGGGTGCGCGCCCAGTCCTGCTGCTGCGCGGTACGCACGATGGCGGCCATGTTGGAGCCGCCGCCGGAGATCAAAATCACGATGTTTTTCATTTGCTCCGGATTATCCCGCCATGCCCTTCGATCCCCGCCAACAGCCCCTCACCCCCGCGCAGGCCCGCGTGCTCGCCACGCTGCTCGAAAAGGCGCGCACCGTGCCCGACAGCTACCCGCTCACGCTCAACGCGCTGGTGACCGGCTGCAACCAGAAAACCAGCCGCGACCCGGTGATGCAGGTCACCGACGGCGAAGCCCAGGAGGCGCTGGAAGGGCTGCGCCGCATGGCGCTGGCGGTGGAGATCAGCAGCCAGCGCGCCACGCGCTGGGAGCACAACTTTCCGCGCGGCGTGGGCGTGCCCGACCAGTCGGCCGTGCTGCTGGGCCTGCTGATGCTGCGCGGCCCGCAGACGGCAGGCGAGCTGCGCATCAACGCCGAGCGCTGGCACCGCTTCGCCGACATTTCCTCGGTCGAGGCCTTTCTCGACGAGCTGCAAGAGCGCAGCGACGAGAAAGGCGGCCCGCTCGTGGTGCTGCTGCCGCGCGCGCCCGGCGCGCGCGAGCCGCGCTGGGCGCACCTGCTGTGCGGCCCGGTGGACATGGAGGCGCTGCAGGCCGCCACCAGCCCCGGGGCCCCGGCCAGCGGCGCCCTGCAGGCGCGCGTGGAAGCGCTGGAAGCCGAAGTGGCCGCCCTGCAGGCCACGGTGCGCCGCCTGTGCGCGGAACTGGGCGTGGAGCCGGACACGGAACCAGGCACGGGATCAGGCATTGATGCCCCCATGTCGCCACCCGGACAGGAATAAAACGAACGACCGTGCTACAAATACCGCCTCACAGGAGACATACGCATGGATCTCGCATTCACCCCCGAAGAGCAAGCGTTCCGCGAAGAGGTACGCACCTGGGTGCGCGCCAATTTGCCCGCGCACATTTCCCACAAAGTCCACAACGCCCTGCGCCTGACGCGCGAGGACATGCAGGGCTGGGCCAGGATTCTTGGCAAGAAGGGCTGGCTGGCTTTTGGCTGGCCCAAGCAGTTCGGCGGCCCCGGCTGGACCGCCGTGCAGAAGCACCTGTTCGAGGAAGAATGCGCGCTCGCCGGCGCGCCGCGCATCGTCCCCTTCGGCCCGGTGATGGTGGCGCCGGTCATCATGGCCTACGGCACGCCCGCGCAGCAGCAGCGCTTCCTGCCCGGCATCGCCAGCGGCGAGGTGTGGTGGAGCCAGGGCTATAGCGAACCGGGCTCGGGCTCGGACCTGGCCAGCGTCAAGACCCGCGCCGAGCGCGTGGGCGACAAGTACATCGTCAACGGCCAGAAGACCTGGACCACGCTGGGCCAGTACGGCGACTGGATGTTCAACCTGGTGCGCACCAGCAACGAGGGCAAGCCGCAGACCGGCATCTCCTTCCTGCTGCTCGACATGAAGAGCCCCGGCGTGACGGTGCGCCCGATCAAGCTGCTCGACGGCGAGTGCGAGGTCAACGAGGTGTTCTTCGACAACGTCGAGGTGCCCGCCGAGAACCTCATCGGCGAGGAGAACAAGGGCTGGACCTACGCCAAGCACCTGCTGAGCCACGAGCGCACCAACATCGCCGACGTGAACCGCAGCAAGCGCGAGCTGGAGCGCCTGAAGCGCATCGCCAAGGCCGAGGGCCTGTGGGACGACCAGCGTTTCCGTGACCAGATCGCGCTGCTCGAAGTGGACGTGGTGGCGCTGGAGATGATGGTGCTGCGCGTGCTGTCGAACGAGAAGAGCGGCAAGAACTCGCTCGACATCGCCGGCCTCTTGAAGATCAAGGGCAGCGAGATCCAGCAGCGCTACGCCGAGCTGATGATGCTGGCCGCCGGCCCGTTCGCCCTGCCCTTCATCGAGGAAGCCATGGAAGCCGGCTGGCAAGGCGACTTCCCCGGCGGCGAGGCCGGCAACGCGCCGCTCGCATCGACCTACTTCAACCTGCGCAAGACCACCATCTACGGCGGCAGCAACGAAGTGCAGCGCAACATCGTCGCCCAAACCGTGCTGGGCTGAGGCCCCGAGGAGACAAGACATGGATTTCGATTTTTCCGACGACCAGCAGTCCCTGCGCGACGCCGTGCGCAAGTGGGTGGACAAGGGCTACAGCTTCGAGCGCCGCCGCGCCATCGTCGCGGCCGGCGGCTTCGACCGCACCGCCTACGGCGAACTGGCCGAGCTGGGCCTGACGGCCCTCACCGTGCCCGAAGCCCACGGCGGCCTGGGCCAGGGTGCCATCGACGCCATGGTGGCCATGGAGGAGCTCGGCCGCGGCATCGTGCTGGAGCCGCTGGCGCAGACCTTGGTCGCCACCAGCGTGCTGTCGCGCCACGCCCCCGAGGCGGTGCAGGCCGCGTGGCTGCCGCGCATCGCCAGCGGCGAGGCGCTGGTGGTGCTCGCGCACCAGGAGCGCAAGGCACGCTACCGCCTTGACGTTTGCGAGGCAAAAGCGGTCCAAACGCCCACGGGGCATGCGCTGACAGCTAGCAAAAGCATAGTACCCGCGGGGGACCAGGCCGATGCCTTCATCGTGCCCGCCCAGTTGGACGGCCGCATCGCCCTGTTCCTCGTGGAGCGCGCCGCCTCCGGCGTGGCCGCGCGCGGCTACGGCACGCAGGACGGCAGCCGCGCCGCCGAGCTGGTGCTGGACAACGCCCCTGCCACGCTGCTCACTGCCGACGGTCTGGCCGCGCTGGAGCTGGCCGTGGACACCGGCATCGCCTGCGCCTGTGCCTATGCCGTGGGCGTGATGGACCAGACCGCCGCCCTCACCTTCGACTACCTGAACCAGCGCAAGCAGTTCGGCGTGCCGATCGCCAGCTTCCAGGCCCTGCGCCACCGCGCGGCCGACGTGAAGATGCAGCTGGAGCTGGCCCGCTCCATGAGCTACTACGCCAGCCTCAAGCTCGGCGCGCCCGCGCCGGAACGCCGCCGCGCCCTGGCGCAGGCCAAGGTGCAGCTGGGCCAGTCCATGCGCTTCGTGGGCCAGCAGTCGGTGCAGATGCACGGCGGCATCGGCGTGACCGACGAATACATCGGCAGCCACTACTTCAAGACGCTGACCCAGCTCGAAATGGCCTGGGGCGACACGCTGCACCACCTGGGCGAGGTATCGGCCCGCATGCAGGACACGGCGGGCGTGTTCGCCTGAAGCCCCCCGCCCTCCCTTAGAAAAGCCCCGCAGGCCCGGTGCCTGCGGGGCTTTTTCCTTGGAGCGGCAATGTGAAGAACTGTCACCCATCCCTCCGCGCCCAGGCATGCCCCACCGCCCGCGCGGGCATACTGCTTCCATCCGGCGCGGCGGCGGGGCACGGTGCCCCGGCACGTTGGCGCGCCGCCGCAAGAGGACACACCAATGACCGCACCGCAATCCATGGCCGATGAGCTGATGGCCCAGCTCCAGGGCGCCCCCATGCAGCAAATGGCGCAGCAACTGGGCGCCAACAGCCAGCAGATCCAGTCCGCCGTCGGCGCCGCGCTGCCGCTGCTGCTGGGCGCGCTGGGCCAGAACACAGCCCAGCCGCAAGGCGCAGCAGCGCTGTTCAACGCCCTGGAACGCGACCACGGCCAGGCCACGCCGCAAGGGCTGGGCGGGCTGGGCGACCTGCTCGGCGCCGTGCTGGGCGGCGCAGGCGCGGCGCCAGGCCGGGGCGCTGGCGGCGGCCTGGGAGGCGGACTGGGTGACGGCGCGGCCATCCTGGGGCACATCCTGGGCGGCAACCGCCAGCAGGCCGAAAGCCAGCTCGGCCAGGCCACCGGCCTGGGCAACAGCGCGGGCCAGTTACTGGCCATGCTCGCCCCCATGGTCATGGCCTACCTGGCCAACCGCGTGAAGGCCGGCAACATGGACGCCTCCGCCCTGGGCCAGACGCTGGGGCAGGAACACGCGCACGTACGGCAGCAGGGCGGCCTGGGCGGCGGGCTGCTGGGCAGCCTGCTGGACCAGAACGGCGACGGCAAGCTCGACGCGGGCGACCTACTCAAGCTCGGCGCCAGCCTGCTGGGCGGGCGGCGCTGAGAAGCGCTTGCCGGAGACCTTAACGCTCCTGGCACGCGCACGGTACAAAACAAAACCCCACATGCCTGTGTGCATGTGGGGTTTTGTTTTTGGCCCTGGATACTTTCCCATCACCTCAGGAAAGCGCCATGCATAAAAAAGCCAGCGATGCGCGGCAAGCGCATCGCTGGCTTTTCACCGTCGGCAGGCCATCTTCATGGCCTGCAGCGAAGGCTTAGCGCCGTGCCCGGCGGCCCTGGCGGGCCATCAGGCCCATGATGCCCAGTGCGGCCACCAGCAGTGCCAGCGGGTTATCGACCGGGATCGACTTCGGCGTCGTGGGCGCCGGAGCCGGAGGCGCCACCGGCGTCGGGGCCACGGCGCCCGGATCCGCCGGATGTCCACCAGCACCCGGCGGCACCGTGACCGTGGGCACGCCGCCACCCGGCGTCACCGGGGTGATGCTCACCCCCGGGACATAGGTGGTCTTGCTCGTCAGGGGCGGATCGCCAGGCAGCGCGCCCGGCGGCGTCCACGATGCATCGCCCTGGTTCTCGTAGCTGCTCCCGCCTGCGGGAATCGACACGTTGAAGGCAATGAACAGGCGGTTCTTCGCCGTGGCTACGGTTTCCCCGAAGTCCGCGCCGAAGTTCGCCACCGCGATCACCCGCTTGGTGGCCGCGTCGTAGGTGCACGACACCACCGTCGTCGTCCCTTCGGGGACGCACGCCAGCGTACCGTCGTTGAGGTACGTCATGGGCGCCTTGACCTCGTCGGACACGGTCACGTTGCTGGCGGGCACCACGTTGTCGTTCACCCACACCATGGTCCAGCGGATCGTGTTGGTGCCGTTCACGTTGCCCACTTTCACGCCGAACGGCGGGTCGTAGATCATGCCGAAGGTGGTCGTGCTGGTCGTGGTGCCGGTCGCGGGGGGCGTATCCGGAACGGGCGTGCCGCCGCCGTCGGTCACGGGCATGGTCAGCATCGCGGTGTTCAGCACGCTCTTGTCATGCACCGACTTGGCGTACCAGGTGCCCGTGGCGCCAGGCGCCAGCGGCAGGGTCGTACCCGCCTTGGGCGTGAACACGGTGCCTGCCGGCAGCTTCGGGTCGTCCCACGCTGGCGTGCCCAGGTACTCGGTGCCGTTGTTCTTCACCTCGAAGCACCAGACCAGGGTGTGCGCCGTGGGGTTCTTCTCCACGATAAGCAGCTCGGACTTGGCAATGGCGGGGTTGCCGCACGAGCCGCCCGTGTCGGTCTTGCCAGGAGTCGTGTCTTCGTACACGGTCTTGGTCACCGTCAGGTTGCCCGGCACCACGATGCGGGTTTCCGCCTCGGCCGTGTTGTTGGGCTTGTTGGCATCGGGCTCGCCCTCGGTGTCCACACGGGCTTTGGTTTTCACCTTGCCGCTGCTGGGCGCCTTGTAGGTCAGCGTCAGCTTGGTCTTGCCGCCTGGAGGCAGCGTCGGGGGCAGGCCAGCCACCGTCACCTCACCCGTGGCCGGGTTGTAGGTACACGTCGCGGGCGTGCACGACACGTCCGTCAGGCTCGAAGGCAGCGTCACCTTGTAGACCACGTCTTCCGCGGTGGCCGGGCCCAGGTTCTCGAAAGTCACGGGCACTTCCACCATAGCGCCGGGCACCGCCGTGGGCGGCGGGGCCACCGACACGGTCACGTCAGGCGTGGGCGCGGGCATCGCAGGCAGCGCCTTGGTGGGGCCAGAGGCCTGGTTGTTGGTCATGTCGGTGTCGTTGCTGGCCGCCACGGTGCTGGTCAGCGTCAGCGTGTCGCCGGCCGTGGGCGCGGTATAGACCACGTCCAGTTCCAGGCTTTCACCCTTGCCCAGCGTGGCCGGCAGGCCGCAGCCGCTCAGCGCCCCCGTGCCCGGGTCCACCGTGCAGGCCACGCCCTTGTACTTGACCACCGGCGTCCCCGTGGACAGTTGCACCTTGTAGGTCATGCCGGTGGCATCCACGCTGCCGGTGTTCAGGTACTTCACCGTGCCGTTCACGGGCTTGCCCGTTTCGGCGGTAGGGGGTACCTGCACAGTCGTGGTGACTTCGGTCGTCGTCAGCGCGGGCGCCTTTTGCACCGTCAATGCTGCCGAGTCCTGGTCGTTACCGGTGGGATTGCCCGCCGTGGTGGTGGCAATCTTGGCCGTCAGCGTATAGGAGGCCGCATCGGCGGCATCTGCAGGCACCGTCCAGCGCAGTTGCACCTCCTGGGTCTGAGCGGACGCCAGCGTGGTGGGCAGGCCGGTGATGGTCACCGTCTGCGTGGCGCTGTCGTAGGTGCAGGTGGCGCCGGTGCAGTCCACCGTGCCCAGGCCCTGGGGCAGGCCCGTCACCTTGTAGGTCACCTCGCCGGCAGGCTGCTGGCCCTGGTTGCCGAAGGTCAGCAACGCCGTCACCTGGGTGCCCGGGTTGGCCTTTTCGGGCATCTGGATCAGGGCAAACACGTCGGGCTTGGCATCGGTGATCGAAACCTTCGCCGTCGAACATGCCTCCTTGGGGTTCTTCAAGCACACTTGGTAGGTGTACTCATCCGTGCCGTCGAAGCCGGGAGCAGGGGTATAGGTCACGGTTCCATCCGGGTTCGGCACAGCCGTGCCCTTGGCAGGCGGGGTGATAACCTTGACGCTGTCCGGGTCCAGCTCGCCGCCCTCCGGCTTGTCGTTTTCCAGCACCGGGGTTTTCACCGTACCGCCGGGGGGCACCTGGGCCATGTCGTCCTTCGCGGTAATCGCCGGGTCACCCACCTTCACCGTCACCGTGGTGGTGGTGCAGGTCGTGTTCGGGCTGACCAGGCACACTTGGTAGGTATAGGTATCCGTGCCGACGAAGTTGGTCTCAGGCATGTAGCTGCACTTGCCGGCGCTGCAGGTCACCTGGCCATGGGCCGGGTCCGAGGCCTTGGTTACCGAATTCGGATCCACGGTCCCGCCCACGGCGTTGTCGTTTTGCACCACCGTGGTGGTAACGAGCGTATTTTTCGGGGTGGTCGCAAAGTCCGGCCCGGCAGAAATCGTGGGCACGGGCACGCCTGGCGTACCTGAATCGCCCGCCACGGTCACCGTCACCTGGGTCTGGGCGCATTGGCTGGCATTGGGGGCCTCCATGCACACTTTGTAGGTATAGACGTAGGTGCCTGCCGTGTTGGAGGTCAAGGTGCAATACCCCGCGCCACACACCACCGAGGTACCCGCAGGGGCTGGGCCCACCAAGTCCACCGTGGCCGGATCAAGCTTGCCGCCGACGGCCACATCGTTGGCCAGCACCGGGGTTTTCAGCGGCACGCCTTTGGACGTGATGCCAGAGTCGGGGTACGCCACCACGGTCGGCGGCTCACCCACGGCCACCGTGACGGTGGTGGTGTCGCACTCAGGCGTAGGCGTTTTGCTATTGCACACCTTGTAGGTGTAAGTGTCCGTGCCCTTGAAGCCGGGGTTGGGCGTGTATTTGCACTCTCCTGCATACAGGCTGCCGCCACCCACGTCGCCCTTGCACACCACCGTGCCATTGGGTGGCTGCGACACCACGGTCACGCTGTTTTTGTCGATCGGCTCACCGCCAGGGCTGGTGTCGTTGTTGGTGACGATGGTAGTTACCGGGGTGCCGATCGTGGTCGTTGCCGTATCGGGAATCGCCTTGATACCGAGAATGCTGACGGTGATCGAGGCGTCGGCATGAATGGTCGTAGGAAAGTCCTTGTCCTTGATACGGTACCGGATCGTGTAGTCGCCAGGAGGGGTACCGGGCGGCACGATGACCTTGCCCGTGCTCACATCCAGATACGGCACCGGCCCCCAATTGATGGAGGTGGCGGGGGTCAGCACTTCGCCGGTGATTTTGTCGAGCCTGGTGTTGGCCGCTTCGCCTTGCCATTCGTCGTTGGCGTAGGCATTGGTGGGGAGTTCCTGCGCCACATCGGGCACAGGAATGGAAGCATAAGCGTCGTCGATGGCAACGATGGCATCCGAGCCGCAGATCGTCATGGCCGCAGTGCCTTCGCACTGGAATTGCCATTTTTGGGTAACTTCAGTGTTTTCGCCATCCCCCATGCTGCCGTTGACCTTGTGCCCAACGTAGCAGTACTGCGGTTTTTTCACCGGCAAAAAGGCCGTGGTGTGACCGCCCATTTCAATATAGTGCGCCTTGATATTGCCCATGGCACTGGTATCGCCTCCACCTGACGGTTTTCTCAAATCCATCAGGTAGCCACGAATGGCGGTGTTAAGACTAGTAGCGCCTTCAGCGGTGTACGTGTTGGATAGATCCGTTGCCCCCTCACTGCCGCCGCTGCCCACCTTGCTTCCATTGCCTACTTTGCCGCCAATCATGGCGCCGCTGTTGGAGCCCCAGGTATAGACGTCGCCGTTTTGCACGATCAAAGCGCCAGAGCCGGTCGAGCTACCGCCTGCATCGTGCTCTTGCACGCTGAACATGCGGACATCGGGAATGGCACCGCCATCGCCCGACCATATACCCGTCGACGGCGTGTAGGTTGAAGGTTTTTTCACTTGCTGCCAAGTGTTGGTGGAAGTGGTGTCCAAGTTTCCTAACTGGCGACCAGCGTTCTCCCCCATGGACCAGAGGGTACCGACCGATGCAAAGGCATTCGGATCCCCTTCGGTGTACAGCACATAGAAAGCTGTGTTGTTGGTGTTGCCATTGCTGCCCGTCACGCCAATCTGTTTGGGCTTGCCAGCGGCACTCCCAGGCGCCGTCAATTCGGTGGCGTAGCTGTGGGTTGCGACACTACTGCCGCTATTAGCCACGCGCGAGCCATTGCCCCATGTGTAGAGCTTGCGCGTGCCATCTGCCTCTTCGGTCAGCGCGATGGCTGCGCCGTTACCCTCTTTGCCGACGTGGGCACGCACAGCGATGATATTTTTCAGGTCGGTACTGGTGCCTGTCTTGACGCGGTGCCACACGGTATCTGCACTGCTCGAACCATCGCCCAACAAGCTGGCGTTGGCACCATTGACCAAGACAAACGCAGCACCCTGGGTGGCCGATGTTTTACTGGTGACGATGACGAGGAAATGGTACGAAGCCATCATCATCTCGACATCGCCCGCATTAACCCCACTAGGCAACGTCAAAGTGGTCTTCTGTAAGGTGGTCGAGCCACTGGTGTAAGTGGCAGGCAATACCGCGTTGTTGTTCCCCCACGCATAGAAAGCACCGTCATTGCCCAGCACGATGTCTTGCGAGTCTGCATTGCTGGTACCCGCCACCGTCACCAAAAGCGCCTTGGGGCGAACGCCTGGGGCACTTTCTGGCAGCACCAAGTCCACTGGCGAATAAGCATGCGCCATCGTTGACGGGTTCCCCCGTTCGCCCCAGATTTTCCAGCTACCGTCGTTCATCTGCGCTACAGACTGGTGGAAGGCGCTGGAGATGATGTCGTACAGCCTGGGTTTGCAGATCGGCTCAGGATCGGCAGCCGCCGCCTGCTGCGCCCCGAACAGCGACACGGCCAGCAAGGCCGCCACCTTGGCGCGGTGTGCGCCCCCTCCCGACGCGGGGTCCGAGCCCCCCTTGGGTGGCAACCACCTCCGGGCCTGGCCCTGGAGTGACCGCCAAACATTGGCAATAGTCATCGCTGCTCCTTCTCTTCCTTGGTCGATACAAAAACGAAAACAGCCGCTGCCTTGCGGCAGCGGCGAAAAACGGTGATGGGCGCCACGCGGCACAGGGCTCCTCATGGCACGAACACCAGCCCCTTGCCAAACACGGCACGCACCGGCAGCCCCATGCCGGTGCCCTCCTGCACCTTGCGGCGCAGCCGGGTCAGCTGCGATTCGATGCGGTGGAAGCCCCCTTCCAGGTCGCCCGCGCCCATGGCATCCACCAGCGCCTGCTTGGTGACCAGGGCGCCCTGCGCGGCAATCAGGTGGCTCATAAGTTCCAGCTCGCGGGTGGTAAGCCCCACGGTGCGCAAGTTGGGGGCCACTAGTTGGGCGCCTGCAGCATCCAGGCGCCAGGGCGTGGCGATACCCTCCGGCGCGGGCTGGCGGACTTCAGCCCGGCGCAATTGCGAGCGGATGCCCGCCACCAGCTCATGCATGTCAGTGGGCTTGACGAAGTACTGCAGGGCACCGGCATCAAGCCCGGCGATGCGGCTTTCCAGGTCGCCCCGGGCGGTGAGCACGATCACGGGCACGCCCTGGCCTGCCAGGCGGCGCACCAGGCTCAGCCCGCCCTCCCCAGGCAGGCCCAGATCGACGACGACCAGGTCGGCACGCTCGGTCAGCAGGCGCACGTAGAAGTCTTCAGCGGATTCGGCCCCCCATGGCCGCATGCCGGTCTTTTCCAGAAAGCGGCAGACGTTGGTGCGAATGTCTTCGTCGTCCTCGACCACGGCAATGTCTGGGATGGGTATGGGGGCTTGTTGCATGGTGAAAATCAATGACGGTCAGATTGTTCATTGACATGCCTTTCGCCCGCCATACACAAACACTCACTAAAACTCACATTCGCAGTGAATTAACATTTGTTGACATGCAAAACCCCATTCCCCTCCATGGCTCTTGATGGCTGTCACTTTTCGAAGGGATTCAGCGGCGAGAACGACAGCGTGCGCACCCGTGGATAGACGGCACTGCACGCAAGGGCGTTGTACCCAGGCAACGCCTCTGGCCTGGGGGGAGAGCACACGGCCATCGCATCAATTCGCACCATCGGAATGCTTGGCCCGGGCCACCTGCACCGACGGCTCCCGGTCTGCGATACACGCCTGCAGCCTGCTCCACGGGAACTGGGCAAGGTGGCATAAAAAAGGTAGAAACCAGGCACTAAGCCTTTTGCAGCAAGCGCCGGGCGCTATATTTTTTGCTTGACCATGCCCCACGATCAGCTCGGCCGCACGACGGTCCTCGGTTTCATCTGCTGGCTCGCGGCATCCCTGGGGCTGGTGGCGCTGTGCATCTTCAGCCCCGCGCTGCTGTGGCCCCCGGCAGCCGGCGTGCGCCTGGGCGTTGACCATCCGGTTCAGTTGCTGGAAGACCCTTCCGGCCGCCTCACGGTGGACGAGGTGGCTGCCCTGCCCGATGCCGCCTTCACGCCGCTGCACGGCCCCCTGAACCAGGGCTACAGCCACAGCGTGTACTGGCTGCGCGCCAGTGCGCCGCCGGTTGCGGGCGACCCGGACGACCCGCTGTGGCTGGAGGTCACCCCAGCCTACCTGGACAAGGTCACGCTGTACCAGCCCAGCGGCGAAGGCGCTGCATGGCAGGGGCGCGACAGCGGCGACACCGTGCCCGTGGCGCAGCGGGTGCGCACGCGGCAACTGCTGTTTCCCCTCACCGAGGGGCAGCCGCTGATCCTGCGCGTACAGACCACGAGCGCCTCCCACGCGTATGCCGTGGTGCAGCGCAACACCGAGCTGATCGCGCACCTGGCCAGCGTGGAATGGGCTGCGGGGGCGCACCTGGGCATCAACCTGCTGCTGGCCCTGCTGCTGGGCGGGGCCGCGCTGGCGCTGCGCATTCCGGCACTCACCGCCATGACGGCGTTTTCCGCGATGGCGTTCATGCACAGCGTCAACGTGCAGGGCTATGCGCTGCTCTGGCTGCCCGAGGCGTGGTCACACTGGAGCGACAGGCTGGTGAGCGTGGGCGTTTTCCTGCTGCCCGCGGCTTCGGCCTGGCAGGTGCGCGAAGTCCTGACGCGCGGCACGCGCTGGCGGCGGGTGGACAAGGTGCTGGCCGCCATGGCCCTGGCGTCGCTGGCGGCCATCGCCAGCATCGCGCTGGGCTGGTACACGACGTTCGCGGCATTCGCCATCGCCGTTCCCTGGATTTCCAGCACGCTGGCAACCTGGGTGGGCTGGACCGACATGCGCCGCGACGGGCCCTCGACGGTGGGCATCCTGCTGATGGTGCCCTACACCACCTATGCGCTGATGGGCGGCTACGTGACCCTCGCGGCCATGGGGTTCATGCCCGCCGCCGTCCACACGAGCACCTACTGGCAGCTCATGGCGCTGCTGCTCAACATCGTGCTCGCGGTGGCCGTGGGACTGCGCCTGGTGCAGCAGTTCCGCGCATCGGTGGTGCGGCAGCGCCAGCTGGTGGAGTCGCTGGAACGCTCCGAGCAATCGCTCGAGGAAAGGGTGCGCCAGCGCACGGAGGAATTGCTGCACACCCAGAACGCCCTGCAGGCAGCGCTGCACAGCGAACGCGAGATACGCCTGGAACAGCGCCAGTTCTTCAACATGGTGAACCACGAGTTCCGCACGCCCCTCACGGTGATCGACAGCGCGGCCACCGAGCAGTGGTCATTCCCATCGCCCGAGATAGGCCCCCAGGTCGAGCGCGCGGCGCAGATCCGGCGCGCGTGCCGGCGCCTCACGGCGCTGGTGGAAAACTGCCTGGTAAACGACCGCCTTGACGCGCCCGGCTTCAAGCTGCATCCCGGCCAGGCTGCGGTGCCGGAACTGGTGGACGACGCCGCCCAGCTCGTGCACTGGTCGCGCCGCCACCGCCTGCGCCTGCTGACGCAGGAGGCCCCCGCCACCTGGTCCTGCGATACCACGCTGGTGCACATCGCGCTGTCCAACCTGGTGGACAACGCCGTCAAGCACGCCAAGGCGGGCGACATCGCGGTGGCGGCGCGTATGGGATCGGGCGGCGCCCTGGAGCTGTCGGTGGCAGACGAAGGACCGGGCCTCGCGCCCGAGGAAGTCCAGCGCATCTTCGAGCGTTTCGAGCGCGGCCGCCGCGCGGACCAGACACGGGGCTTCGGCCTGGGCCTGTGGGTGGCGCGCCGCGTGGCGCAGTTGCATGGCGGCGACGTGCGGGTGGATTCGACGCCCGGACAAGGCACCTGCTTCACGCTGGTCCTGCCGCCGCTGCGCGATGGCCACGAAGGCCGCGATGGCGCCACGGCGAATCCCGGATAATGGCTGGTTTGCCCCTCCCTATCCAGCCGTCCATGAGCGCCACTGCCGTCCACGCCGATCCCATCCGCAAATACCTCGAAACCGCCCGCACCCAGATTGCAGAGGGCGCATTGCGCGAAGCCGCGCAGACGCTGAACCAGGCTCAGCGCATCCTGCCCGGTGACGCGCGCATCTTCATGCTGGCCGGCCTGATGGCGGAGAAGTCGGGCAACATCAAGGGCGCCTTCGAGGCGCTGCGCAAGTGCGTGGCCATGTCGCCCGGCTGGGGCCCCGGGCTGCTGGAGCTGGCGCTGCTGCTGGCACGCCAGAACCAGTTCCCGGAGGCCGTGGAAACGGCCGAGAAGGTGGCCGCACTGGAGCCGAAGAACCTGATGGTGCTGGCCGGCGTGGTGGACATCGCACACCGCGCGGGCCATGCCGAAATGGCGCTGAAGCACCTGCGCCGCGGCCTGGAGCTGGTGCCCGGCGATGTGCAGCTGCGCCGCCTGCTGGCACAGGATCTGCACAACCTGGGCCGGTACGAGGAAGCGCTGCAGGAGTGGAGCAGCCTGGCAGCGCAGAACGACAAGGACGAGCATGCCTTGCTCGGCCGGGTCAAGACCTTGCTAGCCACCGGCAAGCCCGCCCAGGCGATCGCCGACACGATGAAGCTGCTGGAGCTGGCGCCGGGCGACTCCATCTACGCCTACTACAACGCCCTGGCCCACGGCGTCACGCCGCCGCACCAGCCGCTGGAGATGAACCGCCAGCTGTTCGACAACATGGCAGAGAGTTTTGACAAGCACCTGGTCACGGAACTCGGATACCGCCTCCCTCGCGTTGTGGCCGACAAGATCCTTGAGAGATTCCCCGAGCGGAATCTCAATGTCCTGGATCTGGGCTGCGGCACGGGCCTGCTCGGCGCCTGCCTGGGCAGGCTCGATGGCTTTCTGATCGGCGTGGAGCTGTCGTCCAAGATGATCGAACAGGCGGCGCGCCACGACGTGTATGACCGTTTCCACACCGTCAACCTGCTCGATGCCTTGCGTGAAACACCAGCGTCGATCTACGAAGTCATCACCGCATTGGATGTGTTCGTCTACGTAGGCGATATTGCAGAGGCCATTCCCGATGCCCACCGCATCCTGCTGTCCGCTGGCGATTTCTATTTTTCCTGCGAAACCGCGCCGGAAGACGGGCCCGACCTGGTGCTGCAGGACAGCGGCCGCTACGCCCACAAGCGCAGCCACGTGCAGCAGCTGTGCAGGCAGGCGGGTTTCGAGAACGTGCAGATCGACGACGTGGTGATACGCCACGAGGCAGGCCAGCCGGTGCAGGGCTTCCTGGTGATGGCGCGCAAGGCGGCGGCCTGACCTTTTTCCGCCCTATCGAGCCAAGAACGCGGCCCCGGCCGCGTTTTTTCGTTGCGGCTCCTGCGTCAGCTGAGCAGCCGCGACGGCCTGGGCACATGCGCCATCAGGAACTCCATCTGATCGGCCAGGATGCGCCGGTTGCGCAGGATGAAGTCTTCCCACAGGCTGGGCACGTAGGGCGCATACAGCAGCGGCATGTGCGCCTGTTCCGGCGTGCGCGGCCCCTTGCGGTGGTTGCAGGGCCGGCAGGCGGTGACCACGTTCATCCAGTGGTCCGCCCCCTTGCGCGCCTGGGGAATGATGTGCTCGCGCGTCAGCTCGCCCTCATGGAAGTGGCCGCCGCAGTAGGCGCACACGCTGCGGTCGCGCACGAACAGCTTGCTGTTGGTGAGCGCGGGCCGCAGGTCGAAGGGGTTGATGGCCGGCACGCCCTTGGTGCCGATGATGCTGTTGACCGCGATCTGCGACTGCATGCCGGTGCAGGCGTTGTGGCCGCCGCGGAACAGCGCAATCTGCCCGCCGGACTCCCAGCGCACCTCATCGGCGGCGTAGTGCAGCACCGCCTGTTCCAGCGAAATCCACGATTGGGGCAGCCCCTGGGCCGACAGCTTCAAGACCTTCACCACACGCCTCCTGCAAGGGTACTGGGAATGGAATATGCCTTGCGCAATATACTCTGATTCCATGACAAATTGGCGTTTTGCGCTTGATGGAACTGCGCCAGCCGCTATCAAAATAAAAGCATGAAGATCTTCCGTGGCTTTCACCGGCCGGGCCTGGCCAGCGCCTGCGCGCTGACCATCGGCAACTTCGACGGCGTCCACCGTGGCCACCAGGCCATGCTGGCCCTGCTCAACAACGAAGCCTCCCTGCGCGGCGTGCCCAGTTGCGTGCTGACGTTCGAGCCGCACCCGCGCGACTATTTCGCGCAAGCGCACAAACGCCCCGCGCTGGCGCCGGCGCGCATCGGCACGCTGCGCGACAAGCTGGCGGAGCTGGAGCGCTGCGGCGTGCAGCAGGTGGTGGTGCAGCCGTTCAACGCCGCCTTCGCCGGACTGAGCGCGCAGGCCTTCATCGACGACGTGGTGTTGCGCGGCCTGGGCGCGCGCTATGTGCTGGTGGGCGACGACTTCCGCTTCGGCGCGCAGCGCGCGGGCGGCTACGCGCTGCTCGACGCCGCAGGGCAGGCCCAGGGGTTCGACGTGGCGCGCATGAACAGCTACGAGGTGCACGGCCTGCGCGTATCGAGCACGGCGGTGCGCGACGCGCTGGAGCGCGGCGACATGCAGGCCGCCGCGCGGCTGCTGGGCCGGCCCTACAGCATCAGCGGCCACGTGGTGCATGGGCGCAAGCTGGGCCGCCAGCTGGCCGAGTCGCGCCCGGGCGCAGGGGATGGCTTTCGCACGCTGAACCTGCGCTTCGCGCACTGGAAAAGCGCGGCCAGCGGCATCTTCGCCGTGCTGGTGCATGGCCTGGCCGACGCGCCGCTGCGCGGCGTGGCCAACCTGGGGGTGCGCCCCTCGCTCGACCCACAGGATGTGAACGGCGGCCGCGTGCTGCTGGAGACGCACTGCCTCGACTGGCCGGCCCACCTGGGCGCGCAGGGGGGCTACGGTAAAATCATCCGCGTGGAACTGCTGCACAAACTGCACGACGAGCTGAAGTACGACAGCCTCGCTGCGCTCACCCAAGGCATCGCCCAGGATTGCGAGGACGCGCGCGCCTGGTTCGCCACGTTCCACGCCCCCAGCTACACCGACACCCGCCGCCAGACCACGCGCGACCGAATTTGACGGGGCAGGCTCCGCCCCCTTTGCCATTTCCTGCGCACGCACGCATGCAGCCTCGGCTCGGGCACGGTCGCCCGGGCGCCCCCTTTGAAGGTTTCCCCATGTCCGAATCCAGCCCCAAGAACGCTCCCGCGAGCGCCTACCGCGCCACGCTGAACATGCCCGACACCCCCTTCCCCATGCGCGGCGACCTGCCCAAGCGCGAGCCGGGCTGGGTGAAGGAATGGAACGAGCAAGGCATCTACAAGCAGCTGCGCGCCGCCCGGCGCGGCGCGCCCAAGTTCATCCTGCACGATGGCCCGCCGTATGCGAACGGCCAGATCCACATCGGCCACGCGGTGAACAAGATCCTCAAGGACATGATCGTCAAGGCGCGCCAGCTCGAAGGCTTCGACGCGCTCTACACCCCGGGCTGGGACTGCCACGGCCTGCCGATCGAGAACGCCATCGAGAAAAAGCACGGCCGCAACCTGCCGCGCGACGAAATGCAGGCCCGGGGCCGCGCCTTCGCCACGGAGCAGATCGCGCAGCAGCTGGTGGACTTCCAGCGCCTGGGCGTGCTCGGCGAGTGGGGCAACCCGTACAAGACCATGAACTTCGCCAGCGAGGCCGGCCAGTTGCGCGCGCTCAAGAAGGTGATGGAGCGCGGCTTCGTCTACCGGGGCCTCAAGCCGGTGTACTGGTGCTTCGACTGCGCCTCGTCGCTGGCCGAGTTCGAGATCGAGTACCAGGACAAGCAAAGCCAGACGCTGGACGTGATGTTCCCCGCCGCCGACCCGGCGCGGCTGGCGGCGGCCTTCAGCCTGGAGCGGCTGGACAAGGACGCCTTCATCGTCATCTGGACCACCACGGCCTGGACGATTCCCGCCAACCAGGCGCTCAACGTCAACCCCGAACTCGAATACAGCCTGGTGGACACGCCGCGCGGCCTGCTGATCGTGGCCTCGGCCCTGGTGGAGAAGTGCCTGGCGCGCTGGCAGCTCGAAGGCCGGGTGCTTGCCACCGCGCTGGGCGAAAAGCTCGACCACATGCCCTTCCAGCACCCGCTTGGCGCCATGGACAAGGGCTACGACCGCATCTCGCCGGTCTACCTGGCCGACTACGCCACGGCCGAGGACGGCACGGGTATCGTGCACTCGGCGCCGGCCTATGGCGTGGACGACTTCAACAGCTGCGTCGCCAACGGCATGGACTACCAGGACATCCTGAACCCTGTGCAGGGCAACGGCGTGTACGCGCCCGAGCTGCCGCTGTTCGGCGGACAGCACATCTGGAAGGCCGTGCCGGTGATCCTGGACGCGCTGAAGGTGGCCGGGCGCCTGCTCGACACCACCACCATCACCCACAGCTACCCGCACTGCTGGCGCCACAAGAGCCCGGTGATCTACCGCGCCGCCGCGCAGTGGTTCGTGCGCATGGACGAGGGCGAGGGCGTGTTCACCGACCCGGCGCAGAAGCCCGCCAAGACGCTGCGCCAGATCGCCCTGGAGGCCATCGAGCACACCCGCTTCTACCCCGAAAACGGCAAGGCGCGGCTGCGCGACATGATCGCCGGGCGGCCCGACTGGTGCATCTCGCGCCAGCGCAGCTGGGGCGTGCCCCTGCCCTTCTTCCTGCACGTGGACACCGGCGCGCTGCACCCGCGCACCATGGAAATCATCGACCAGGCCGCATCCATCGTCGAGCAGGGCGGCATCGAGGCCTGGAGCCGCGTGGGCGCCGCCGACATCCTGGGCGCCGAGGACGCGGCGCACTACACCAAGAGCACCGACATCCTCGAAGTGTGGTTCGACTCCGGCTCCACCTTCTGGCACGTGCTGCGCGGCACGCACGCCGGCATGCACCACGACGAAGGCCCCGAGGCCGACCTGTACCTCGAAGGCCACGACCAGCACCGCGGCTGGTTCCATTCGTCGCTGCTGCTGGCCTCGGCCATCTTCGGCCGCGCGCCCTACCGCGGGCTGCTCACGCACGGCTTCACGGTGGACGGCCAGGGCAAGAAGATGAGCAAGTCGCTGGGCAACACCGTCTCGCCGCAGGAGGTCAGCGGCAAGCTCGGCGCCGAGATCATCCGCCTGTGGGTGGCGGCCACCGACTACTCGGGCGACCTCGCCATCGACGACAAGATCCTGGCGCGCGTGGTGGACGCCTACCGCCGCATCCGCAACACGCTGCGCTTCCTGCTGGCCAACGTGAGCGACTTCGACCCGGCCCGCGACGCCGTGCCGTTCGGCGAAATGCTGGAGATCGATCGCTGGGCGCTGACGCGTGCAGCGCAGTTCCAGGAGGAGCTGCTGGCGCACTACAAGGTGTATGAGTTCCACCCCGTGGTCGCCAAGCTGCAGCTGTTCTGCTCGGAAGACCTGGGCGGCTTCTACCTCGACGTGCTCAAGGACCGCCTCTACACCACCGCGCCCCGCAGCCTGGCGCGGCGCAGCGCGCAGACCGCGCTGCACCAGATCACGCACGCCATGCTGCGCTGGATGGCACCCTTCCTGTCGTTCACGGCGGAAGAGGCCTGGAAGGTGTTCGGCAGCTCGGCGTCGATCTTCACCGAGACCTACGGCACCATCGCCCACGCCGACGAAGGGCTGCTGGCCAAGTGGCAGCGCATCCGCGCGATCCGCGACGTGGTGAACAAGGAAATCGAGGCCGTGCGCGCCTCGGGCGGCATCGGTGCCTCGCTGCAGGCCGACGTCACCCTGGCCGCCGCGCCCGAGGACCACGCGCTGCTCGCCAGCCTGGGCGACGACCTGAAGTTCGTGTTCATCGTTTCCGCTATTGAATTGGTAGCTGGTAGCGCGCTCCAGATAAGCGTCCGCACCCGTTCCGATGCCAAATGCGAGCGCTGCTGGCACTACCGCGCCGACGTCGGCCACGACGCGCAGCACCCCACCCTGTGCGGGCGCTGCACCAGCAACCTGTACGGCAGCGGCGAAAGCCGCGCGCACGCATGATGGCGCGCGCGGGCAAGGGCGGCACCGGCAGCCTGTGGCCCTGGCTGGGCTGGGCGCTGGTGCTGTTCATCGCGGACCAGTTCACCAAGACGCTGATCCTGGGCGCCTACCAGCTGGGCGACGCCACCCCCATCACGGGCTTCTTCAACATCGTGCGCGCGCACAACACGGGCGCCGCCTTTTCGTTCCTCGCCGATGCCGGGGGCTGGCAGCGCTGGGGCTTCACGGCGTTCGGCCTGGTCGCAGCGCTGTTCATCGTCTGGCAACTGCGCCAGCACCCCGGGCAACGGCTTTTCGCCTTCGCGCTCTCCAGCATCCTGGGCGGCGCCATCGGCAACGTGGTGGACCGGCTGCAGCACGGCTACGTGGTCGACTTCCTCGACTTCCACCTGGGCGGGCGGCACTTCCCCGCGTTCAACCTGGCCGACAGCGCCATCACCGTGGGCGCGGTCTGCCTCATCATCGACGAGCTGCTGCGCGTCAGGAAGGCGGGCTGACCGCCCTCGCCACCGCGCCCGGCGTGAGCCCGTAGGCGCGCACGAAGTGGCGCGTGAAATGGCTCTGGTCGTGGAACCCCGCATCCAGCGCCGCCTGCGCGATGGGCCGCCCCGCAAGCAGGTCGCGCCGCGCCCGCTGCAACTGGCGCTGCAGCCGGTAGGCATGCGGCGGCAGGCCCGTCTGGGCCCTGAACACGCGCAGGAAATGCCAGGGGCTCAGGCCCGCCTCATGCGCCAGCTCGGCCAGGGCCGCGCCCTCGTGCGGCGCGGCGTCGATGCGCTCGCGCGCACGGCGCACCGCGCCTGAAAACGCGCTGGCCGGCGCGGGCGGCGCGCCGAACAGCGCGGCCAGCACCTCCAGCAATTCCTGCTGGGCCGCCTCGCCCGCACCGGGGCTCGCCAGCGCCGCATGCAGCCGCAGGAACGCCTGCGCCGCGCCGCGCGCGCCGAGCACGGGGTGCTGGAACTCGGCCCCGGGCGACAGGCCCAGCAGCGCCGCGTGGCGCGCGACCACCGGCGCATCGAGGTAGAGCATGCGCCAGGCGCGCGGCTCGCCGCGCACCGGGCGGCCGTCGTGCACCTCGCCCGGGTTCACCGAGATCAGGTCGCCCGGCCGCGCGCGCACCTCGCCGCGCCCGCTGGCCGAATCGTGCGCGCCGCGCAGCACCACGCCGATGCCGAACTGGTCGTGCGTGTGCCGCCCCAGCGCCCGGCTGGACGACGCCTCCACCGCGAGCACGCCGGGCCAGCCGGTGGCCTGGGCCGCGAACCGTTCCTGCATGCGTTCCATGCCCGCATTCTGCCGGGGCGGGCGGCGCAAGATCGTGCAAGACCCATGCCGCGCCGCCGCGTAGCGTGAGGGTTTTTTGACCATGTCCCCACGCCTTGCCGGATACCTGCTGCTCGCGCTCGCCATGACGACCGTCGGATCGACGGTGATCGCCTCCAAGCTCATGGCGGGCAGCATCCCCCCTTTCCTCGCCACCGCGCTGCGGCTGGCCCTGGCGCTGCCCGTGCTGCTGGCGCTGGCCCGGCTGCGCGGCGAGCGCTGGCCCGCGCTCACACGCCGCGAGGGCGCGCTGCTCACGCTGCAGGCGGCGGCGGGCAGCGTGGGCTACACGGCCTTCCTGGTCGCGGGCATGGCGCACCTGCCGGCGGCGGACGCGGGCGTGCTCATCGGCACGCTGCCCGCGATGGCGGCGCTGTTCTCGGCCGCGGTGCTGGGCGAGCGGCCCGGCGCGCGCCTGTGGCTCGCGGTGCTGCTGGCCACGGGCGGCGTGATGGCCGTGGCCTGGAACGGGCGCTCGCTCGCCGCGTCGCCCGGCGTGCCCCTGGTGCTGGCGGCGGTGGTGTGCGAAAGCGCCTTCATCCTGCTGCACAAGCGCATGGCCCGGCCGCTGCCGCCGCTGGCGCAGGCCACGGCCATGACGGGACTGGGCCTGCTGGTCGCCCTGCCCTTCGCGACGCTCGAACTGCCCGCGGCCGCGCTGCCGCCGCCCGCGGCCATCGCCGCCGTGGCCTGGTACGCGCTGGTGCCCACGGTGGGCGGGTTCCTGCTCTGGTACGCGGGCGCCGCGCGCGTGGCCGGCAGCGAGGCGGCGGCCTTCACCGCCGTGGCGCCGCTCACGGCCGTGGCGCTCGCGGCGCTCTGGCTGGGCGAGCCCGTGGGTGCGCGCCAGGCGCTGGGGGCCTTGGCGGTGCTGCTGGGCATCCTCGCACTGGCGCTGCCCCGGCGGGGCTGAAGCGGGCAAACGGGGCTAACAGGGCGATTCGGGGGTATGCTGCAATGTTCTGCGCCGCGGAGGGGGCATCCCCTGCTGCGGCCCCTCCGAACCCGTGTACCGCCCATGAAGCATCTGCTCAACCTGCTGGCCGCCATTGCCCTCCTGGTGTGGGGTACGCAACTGGTGCGCACGGGCGTGCTGCGCGTGTTCGGCGCCAACCTGCGCAGCCTGCTGGCGCGCAGCATGGGCAACCGCTTCAGCGCGGCGCTGTCCGGCATCGGCGTCACCGCGCTGGTGCAGTCGAGCACCGCCACGGCGCTGATGACCTCCTCCTTCGTCGGCCAGGGCCTGATCTCGCTGCCCGCCGCGCTGGCCGTGATGCGCGGCGCCGACGTGGGCACGGCGCTCATGGCGGTGCTGTTCTCCACCGACCTGTCGTGGCTCTCGCCGCTGTTCATCTTCGCCGGCGTGGTCATGTACATGGCGCGCCAGGACACCACGGCCGGGCGCGTCGGGCGCGTGTTCATCGGCCTGGGGCTGATCCTGCTGGCGCTGCGCCTGGTGGTGGAGACCAGCGAGCCGCTGCTGGCCTCGCCCGTGGTGCGCACGCTGCTGGGCAGCGTCAGCAGCGACCTGTTCGCCGAGCTGCTGGTGGGCGCGGCGCTGGCCGTCATCTCGTATTCGAGCCTGGCCATCGTGCTGCTGATCGCGGCCATGGCGGCCTCGCACGTCGTGCCCATCGAGGTGGCCTTTGGCCTGGTGCTGGGCGCCAACCTGGGCAGCGGCCTGCTGGCCATCCTGACGACGCTCAAGGCCTCGGTGGAAGTGCGCCAGGTCACCTGGGGCAACATGGTCTTCAAGGTGCTGGGCGTGGCGCTGGTGGCGCCGCTCATCGGCCTGTGGCTGCGCCACGCGCACCCGCGGCTGGGCGACATCGCCACCAGCGTGGTGCTGTTCCACCTGGCCTACAACGTGGTCGTCAGCCTGGGCTTCATCGGCATGACGCAGTGGGTGGCCTCGCTCATGGCGCGGCTCATGCCGCCAGCCGACCCGGCCAGCAAGAACCCGCTGCGCCCGCGCCACCTCGACCCCTCGGCGCTGGCCACGCCGTCGCTGGCCATCTCGTGCGCGGCGCGCGAGGCCCTGCACCAGGCCGACCTGGTGGAAGCCATGCTGGTGGGCATGTACACCGTGATCCGCACCGGGGACCTCAAGCTCTCGGCCGAGCTGCGCCAGCTCGACGACTCGGTGGACGAGCTGTATTCGGCCATCAAGTACTACCTGACGAAGATCTCGCGCTCCGAACTCGACGAGCGCGAAGGCCGGCGCTGGACCGACATCATCGGCTTCACCATCAACATGGAGCAGATCGGCGACATCATCGAGCGCGTGCTGATCGACATCGAGGACAAGAAGATCAAGCGCGGCTTTCGCTTTTCCGAGGCCGGCATGCAGGAGATCACCGAGCTGCACGGCCGCCTGGTGGACAACCTGCGCCTGGCGATGAGCGTGTTCCTCAACGGCGACGTGCGCGACGCGCGGCGCCTGCTCGAAGAGAAGGTGCGCTTTCGCGACCTGGAGCGCAGCTACGCGGCGGCGCACCTGGCGCGGCTGTCGGACCGCACGGTGCCCAGCATCGAGACCAGCTCGCTGCACATCGACCTGCTGAGCGATCTCAAGCGCATCAACTCGCTGCTGTGCTCCATGGCCTACCCGATCCTGGAGCCCACCGGCACCCTGGCGCCGAGCCGCCTGCAGGACGCGGCCCCGGCACGCCCTCAATCCTGAGCAGACTGCGGCCGGCGCGCGTAGCGCTGCGCCAGCACGGCGCAGACCATGAGCTGCATCTGGTGGAACACCATCAGCGGCAGCACGATGGCCCCCACGGCATGCGAGGCGAACAGCACCTTGGCCATGGGCACGCCGCTGGCCAGGCTCTTCTTGGAGCCACAGAAGACGATGGTGATCTCGTCCTCCTTCGAGAAACCGAGCCGGCGGCTGAGCCAGGTGGTGCAGCACAGCGCCAGGGCCAGGATCACCGCGCACACCACCAGCAGCCCGGCCAGCGCGGGCAGCGGCATCTGGCGCCACAGCCCCTCGGCCACGGCCGCGCTGAACGCGGTGTAGACCACCAGCAGGATGGAGCCCTGGTCGACGAACTTGAGCACCGGCGCATGGCGCTGGGTAAAGCCGCCAATCCACGGGCGCAGCAGGTGCCCGGCAATGAAGGGCACGAACAGCTGCAGCATGATGCGCCCGATGCTGTCCAGCGCATCGTGCTGCGCGGCGGCCGTGCGCGACAGCAGCAGCCCCGTGAGCAGCGGCGTGATCACGATGCCCAGCAGCGTGGAGGCCGACGCGCTGCAGATGGCCGCGGGCATGTTGCCGCGCGCCATGGCGGTGAAGGCGATGGCCGACTGCACCGTGGCCGGCAGCGCGCACAGAAACAGCACCCCCAGGTACAGATCGGGGGTGACCAGCGGCTGCAGCACCGGCCGCAGCGCCCAGCCCAGCAGCGGAAACAGCACGAACGTGCTGGCCACCACCACCAAGTGCAGCCGCCAGTGCGACAGCCCCGCCACGATGGCCTGGCGCGACAGCTTGGCGCCGTGCAGGAAGAACAGCAGCCCCACGGCCGCCACCGTGAGCCCCTCGAAAAAGCGCGCCACGCCGCCCGATGCGGGCAGCACGCTGGCCAGCGCCACCGTGGTCAGCAGTGCGAGGGTGAAGTTGTCGGGCAGAAAACGGGAGCGGGCCATGGCAGCAGGGCGAAACGGGGCAAGGCGCCGATTGAAGCGCAGCCGCAACCCAAAGAGAAATCGATTTCTCTGATGGTTTTATGATTCCAGCGCATGAATGTGACCTTGCGCCAGCTCCAGGTGTTCCTCGCGGTGGCCGCCACGCGCAACTTCAGCCGCACGGGCAGCCAGATCGGCCTGACCCAGCCCGCCGTGAGCCGCAGCATCACCGAGCTGGAGGCGCAGCTCGGGCTGCAGCTGCTCAACCGCACCACGCGCGAGGTGGAGCTCACCGACGCCGGCCGCAGCCTGGCCGCGCGGCTGCCGCGCGTGCTGGAGGACCTGGAAGCCACGCTGCTCGATGTGCGCGGCATGGCCACGGCGCTGCATGGCCGCGTGCGCGTGGCCAGCAGCCCCACGCTGTCGGCCAACCTGCTGCCCGGCTGCATTGCGCGCTGCCAGCGCGATCTGCCCGGCGTGCAGGTGGTGCTGCTCGACCGCATCCAGAACGACGTGCTGGCCAGCGTGCTCTCGGGCGAGGTGGATTTCGGCGTGGTCATCGACCCCAGCGAGCGCGAGGCGCTGCACTGCGAACCTGTCTACACCGAGCCGTTCTGCCTGGCCTGCCCGCCCGCGCACCGGCTCGCGCGGCGGCGCCAGGTGCGCTGGACCGACCTCGCGGACGAACCGCTGGTGCTGCTGGACCACGCCTCCGGCAGCCGCCGCCTGATCGACCGCGCGCTGGCCGCGCAGGGCGTGCAGGCCCGGGTGGCGCAGGAAGTCGGGCACCCCACCACCATCTTCCGCATGCTCGATGCGGGCCTGGGCGTCTCGGTCATCCCCATGCTGGCGCTGCCGCCCGAGGGCCTGCCGCGCCTGGCGGTGCGCCCGCTGCAGCCGCGCGTGGACCGCGACATCGTGCTGGTGCACCGGCGCAACCGCGCCCTCTCGCCCCTGGCGCAGCGCGTGTGGGACCTGGTGCGCGGCGTGGCCCGGGAACGCCAGGAGAGCTAGTGTGCTGTCCCGTAAATAGCTGCACAAAATGAAATCGATGGATTCGTGTTCAGGGCGAGGCGCAGACCGCAGTGATAGCCGTAGCTATCACGAGGATTTGCAACGACGCCCTGGGCGCGAAGACGCGATTTCATGTGCAGTTATTTACGGGACAGCACACTAGCCCGCGCCGGGCTACCACCCCAGCGCGGCGGCCAGCACCAGCGCCGCCTCGGGCGTGAAAGCGCCTCGCGCCAGGCGATCCAGCAGCGCCTCGGGCGCCAGCAGCTCGAAGCGCTCCACCTCGCCATCCTGGTTCTGCGGCACCATGCCGCCGGGCACGGTGGCGTGGAACCAGTCGATGCGCTCGACCATGTAGCCGCAGCCATGGGCCTCTTCGCTCGGCACGGCCAGCTGCACGTGCCCGCCATGGGCCACGCCGTGCAGCGCCTCCAGGCACAGGCCGGCTTCCTCCCAGGTCTCGCGCGCCAGCGCCTGCGGCAAGGTGTCGGCGGCCGAAACCATGCCGCCCATCAGCGTGTCCCACTGGCCCGGGTTGTTGGGTTTGTCGAAGGCGCGCAGTTGCACCCACATGCGCCCATCGGGCGCGCGGGCCACCAGGTGCACGGCCTGGGTGGCCAGGCCCAGCGGGCGCACGGCGCCGCGCTCGATGGTGCCGATGCGCCGGCCCTGGGCGTCGCACACGGCCAGTTGCTCGTTGCGCCAGGGACCGCAGCGCCCCTGCGCGCGCAGCGCCTGGGCCAGGGCATCGAGCGCAGGCGTGGCCTCGCCGGAAGCGTGCAGCGACCAGCCCGATCGCTCATCTTTCAATAGCTGGTAGCGCTTGTCCAGCAAGCCTTTGGAGGCAATTTCATCCAAAACCCCGGGTTCCACCGACCCGACGGCCTGCCCCGCCACCCACAGCGGCAGGCGCGGCACGCGCGGGGGCCGCTGCGCCCGCGCGCGCGCCGCCGCCACCCAGGCCGGCGCCGCGCTCACGGCAGCGTGAGGATGGTGGAGCCGGTGGTCTTGCGCGCTTCCAGGTCGCGGTGCGCCTGCTGCACGTCGGCCAGGGCGTAGCGCTGCGCGATGTGGATCTTCACCTGCCCGCTGGCGACCACGGCGAACAGGTCGTCGGCCATGGCCTGCGTGGCTTCACGCGAGCTCATGTGGGTGAACAGCGTCTGGCGCGTGACGTACAGCGAGCCCTTGGCGCCCAGCACGCCGGGCGCGAACGGCGGCACCGGGCCCGAGGCGTTGCCGAAGCTCGCCATCAGGCCGAAGGGGCGCAGGCAGTCGAGCGACTTGTCCCAGGTGTCCTTGCCCACCGAGTCGTACACCACCTTCACGCCCTTGCCGCCGGTGATCTCCTTCACGCGCGCGGCAAAGTCCTCCCTGGCGTAGTTGATGGCGTGCGCCGCGCCATTGTCCAGCGCCAGCTGGCACTTGGCATCGCTGCCGGCAGTGCCGATGAGCTGCAGGCCCAGCGCCCTGGCCCACTGGCAGGCGATCAGGCCCACGCCGCCCGCGGCCGCGTGGAACAGCACGAAGTCGCCCGGCTCCAGGCCTTCGGCGGGGCGCGTTTTCTTCAGCAGGTACTGCGCCGTCAGGCCCTTGAGCATCATGGCCGCGCCGGTCTCGAAGCCGATGGCGTCGGGCAGCCTGCACACACCCTGGGCGGGCATCACGCGCGCCTCGCTGTAGCTGCCGGGCGGGTTGGCGGCGTAGGCGGCGCGGTCGCCCGCGCGCAGGTGCGTGACGCCCTCGCCCACGGCCTCGACCACGCCGGCGCCTTCCATGCCGATGGTCGCGGGCAGGGACAGCGGATACAGGCCGGTGCGGTGGTAGACGTCGATGAAGTTCAGGCCGATGGCGCGGTGGCGGATGCGCACCTGGCCGGGGCCGGGTTCGCCCACGGGCAGGTCGGCCAGTTCGAGCACTTCGGGGCCGCCATGCTGGCGGATTTGGACGGCGAGGGACATGGGCTGCTCACTCCTGGAGAAAACGCGGGCGGGGCCGCCCGAGGCAAAGCGGCCATCGTGCCATGTTTCGGCCGCCCGCGCTGCAGGCGGAAATGCAAACGGGTACAGTTGCTCCCCCTATGACCGCCCGCCTCTCCCCCGCCACCGTCGCCATGCTCGTCGCCGCCCCGCTGCTGTGGGCCGGCAATGCGGTGGTGGGCCGCGCCGTGAGCCCGCTGATCCCGCCCATCACCCTGAACTTCGTGCGCTGGCTGCTGGCGTTCGTGGTGCTGCTGCCGCTGGCCTGGCGGGTGCTGCGGCCGTGCAGCGGGCTGTGGCCGCACTGGCGCCGCTATGCGCTGCTGGGGCTGCTGGGCATCGGCAACTACAACGCGCTGCAGTACCTGGCGCTGCAGACCTCCACGCCGCTGAACGTGACGCTGGTGGGCTCGGGCATGCCGGTGTGGATGCTGGTGATCGGCGCGCTGTGCTTCGGCGTGCCGGTGGCGCGCCGCCAGGTGGCGGGCGCGCTGCTGTCGGTGGCGGGTGTGCTGACGGTGCTCAGCCGCGGCAGCTGGGAGCAGTTGCTGGCCCTGCGCCTGGTGCCCGGCGACCTGTACATGGTGCTGGCCACGATCTCCTGGGCGTTCTACAGCTGGCTGCTGGTGCGCACCAGCGAGCCGCAGTCGATCCGCACCGACTGGTCGGCGTTCCTGATGGCGCAGATGGTGTTCGGCCTGGCCTGGTCCGGCGCCTTTGCCGGCGTGGAGCAGGCGCTGCACCCGGCCCCGGCCACATGGGGCCTGCCGCTGCTGGCGGGGCTGGCCTTCATCGCCATCGGCCCGGCCATCCTGGCCTACCGCTTCTGGGGCGTGGGCGTGCAGCGCGCGGGGCCGGTGCTGGGGGGCTTCTTCATCAACCTCACGCCGCTGTTCGCCGCCGTGCTCTCGGCCGCCTTCCTGGGCGAGGTGCCGCAGCCGTACCACGGCGTGGCGTTCCTGCTCATCGTGGGCGGGATCGTGGTGACTTCCAGGCGCGCTTGAGTGCTTCTTCTTTGATAGCTGCCAGCGCTTGATGGCAAAGGGCTGGAGGCCGATTTGGCTTGAAGCCTCAGCCCGGTGCCTGCCCCGCCAGCGCCACCAGTTCCTGCACCGGCATGGGCCGGCCGTACAGGTAGCCCTGGTACAGCGTGCAGCCGTGCCCGGCCAGGAAGTCGCGCTGCGCCGCGGTTTCCACGCCCTCGGCGATCACTTCCAGCTCCAGCGTGCGCGCCATGCCGATGATGGTCTGCACGATCACGTCGTCGGTGTGCTGCTGGCCGATGTGGCGCACGAAGGACTGGTCGATCTTGAGCTGGTGCAGCGGCAGCCGCGTGAGGTAGGCCAGCGAGGAGTGGCCGGTGCCGAAGTCGTCCATGGCGAAGCGCACGCCCTTGGTGCGCAGCTGGTGCATCTTGGCGATGGAGTCCTGCACGTCCTCCAGCACCAGGGACTCGGTCAGCTCCAGCTTGAGGCGGTGCGCGGGCGCGCCGGCCTGCTGGACCTGGGCGATCACCTGCTGGGCGAAATCCGGCTGGCGGAACTGCCGCGCGCTGACGTTGACCGCCAGCTGCAGGCTGGCGCACTGCGGCACCTGCTGCCACGCGGCCAGCTGCATGCAAGCCTGGCGCAGCACCCACTGGCCCAGCGGCACGATGAGGCCGCTGTCTTCGGCGGCGGCGATGAACTCCCCGGGCGGCACCATGCCGCGCTGCGGATGGCACCAGCGCAGCAGCGCCTCGACGCCCACCATCTGCCCCGCCAGGGTGAACTGGGGCTGGTAGTGCAGCTCGAACTGGCCTTCCACCAGCGCGGTCTGCAGGTCGGTCTCCAGGCGCGCGCGCTGGTTGATCTCCACCTGCATCTGCGGGTCGAAGAAGCACAGCGCATTGCCGCGCTGGGCCTTGACCTGGTACATGGCGATGTCGGCGCGCTTGAGCAGTTCCACCGCGCTCTGGCTGCCGTCGCTGAACAGCGCCGCCCCCATGCTGCAGGAGCCGCGGTGCACCTGCTCATCCAGCGCGTAGGGCTGCGCCAGGGTATGCAGGATCTTCTCGCCCACGTGCCGCACCTGGCGCGCGGCCTGCGCCGGGTCGGGCGACAGCTCGCCCAGCATGACCACGAATTCGTCCCCGCCCAGGCGCGCCACCACGTCGCAACTGCGCACCGATGCCTTGAGCCGCTGCGCGACCTGCTGCAGCAGCTGGTCGCCCACCTCGTGGCCGCGCGTGTCGTTGAGCACCTTGAAGTGGTCCAGGTCGAGGAACAGCAGCGCCCCCGTGTGCCCCGAGCGCTGCACCTGCTGCGTGGCCTGGCCGAGCCGGTCGAGCAGCAGGCGGCGGTTGGGCAGGCCGGTGAGCGGATCGTAGAACGCGAGCGACTCGATCTCGGCGCTGGCGCGGCGCAGCTCCGTCACGTCGTGGTAGCTGATGACGCGGCCGCCCTCGGGCGTGGGGCGCTCGGTCACCTGCACGTACAGGCCGGGCGCCAGGTACTGCTCGAAACTGCAGCCGTCCGGGTGGTGCAGCAGCAGCATGCGCCGCTGCACCCATTCGCGGCGCTCGGCATCGCTGGCGCCCGGGAGCTGGCAGCGCGCGCTGATCTCCAGCACCGCCTCGAACGTGAGCCCCTCGGCCAGCGTGCCCTGGAGCCAGGGGAACAGCTCCTCGTAGCGGCGGTTCCACTGCACCACGCAGTGCTGTGCATCCAGCAGCATGAAGCCGCTGACCATGGAGCCCAGCGCCTGGTCCAGCGTGGCCTTGGCCTGGGTGATTTCCTGGCGCGCCGCATACATGCGCACCAGGAACGACTGCACCAGCGCCCCCGCCGCCAGCACCATGGCGGCGAACAGCAGGGCCGCCCACAGCACGCGCATGCGCTCGGTGTGCGAGCCAGCCAGCGCGGCCTCCGTGCTCAGGCTGGCGGAAATCCACAGCTGCGGGTACAGGCTGGGCTGCGCCACCACCAGCGCATCGACCTGCGACAGCCGGGCCTGCTGCCCCCAGTGGGCGCCGGGCCGCAGGGGCTGCGGCGCGGCCTGGCGGGCCGTGGGCGCCGCGGGCACGGCCAGCAGCCGTTCGCCATCCTGGCGCTCGAACGTCACCTCCAGGCCGGCGATGTCGACGCTCTGCATCAGCACCGGCACCAGCATGGCCACGGGCACCTGGGCCAGCGCCAGCAGGCGCGTGCCATCCTCCAGGCGCACGGCGCGCGCCATGTAGAGCACGCGCTCGGAGCTGGCGAAGCTGACCATGGGGGCGCTCACCACCATCGAGGCGACGGGCGGGTCGAGCACCTGGCGCAGAAAGCGTTCGGGCAGGTCCACGGCCAGTTGCTCCGCCGCCGGGTCGGACGACGCCAGCACGCGGCCCTGTTCGTCCAGCAGCGCCACGAAGCGCACCGTCAGGTTCTGCCGCGTGGCGCGGCGCAGCACCTGGCTGGCGGCGGCGGCGTCCACGGGGCGGCCTTCCAGGGCCGACAGGCCGAGCATTTCGTCGGTGCTGGCCAGCAGCACGTCGAAGCCCAGCAGCACGCGGTTGAGCGCGGCCTCGGCCCCGGCCACGAAGTGCACCACCTGCGCCTCGCTGTCGGCCAGGTCGGCCTGGCGCATGCGCTGCATCAGCAGCGCAGCCCCCAGTGCCAGGGCCGCCAGGAAGAACGCCACCAGGCTCCAGACGGTGATCCGGATGCGCGCCAGGGTGAACGTGGGTATCGTCATCGCGCTGCGGGCGCGCGCATGTTGCGCACCGGGCCTATGGTCTGGTTCCAGACGGCGGCGCAATCCACGCTGCAGCGCTGCAGCCAGCGCGGCAGGATCACGGTCTCGAAGATCTCGCGGCTTTTCTGCATGTCCTGCGCCGAGGGCTGCACCGCCACCATGCGCCCCTTGCGCGGCAGTCCGCACTGCGGCGCGCCGCTGTTGCAGGCCACGCCGTCGGCGGTGTCGCGCTCGGCGGCAGCCCAGATGGTGCGCTCGAGCTGCGGCAGCTCGCGCTGCAGCAGCGCGCGCAGGTCGGGCGGCAGTGCATTCCAGGCGGTCTGGTTGGCCGCAAAGATCGCCAGGCCCCAGGTCACGGGCAGGGTGTAGAGGTATTGGGTCACCCGGTACAGGCCCAGGGTGTGGCCCGACAGCGTCCCGGTGATGGCGCATTCGGTGTCGCCCGACTCCAGGCTGTGCATGAGCTGGGCAAAGGCGGTGTGCACCGGCAGCGCCCCCAGCGCCCCGACGAAATCGGCCTGCCCCACGGACGACACGCGCACGCGCCGCCCGGCCAGGTCGGTCAGCTGGGCCAGCGGCTTCTTGCAGAACAGCACCTGGGCCGGATAGGCATAGATGGCCAGCAGCTCCACGCCGTGGCGCTGGCGCAGGTCTTTTTCCAGGTAGGGGCGGAAGGCCGCCACGGCGGCGCGTATGCCGGCCATATCGGTCCCGATGCCGGGAAGGTCGGCCGCCGCGTACTGCGGGTACTGCGCCGCCAGCGCGCTCACCAGCACCGTGCCGAAGGGCAGCACGCCCAGCTGCATCAGGCGCAGCATCTCCGCGCCCGGCACGCCCGCACGGTCGAACGGCACGATGTCGGCGCTGTAGCGCCCCTCGCTCAGGCGCGCGAGCTGCTGGGTCCAGAACGGCTCCTCGTGCTGCAGGTACTGGTTCACCCCGGCCAGGCCGCCCACCACGCGCAGCTTGTACGGCGCCGGGGCCGCGCCGCCCTGCGCCAGCGCGCCGCCGCACCACGCCAGCAGGGCCACGCTGGCCCAGCGGCGCAGGCACGCGGGCAGGACGTCCTTCAGCAGCGGCAACAGGTGGCGCACGGGCCCTCCGGGAACAGACAGGGAACCCGCATTGTGACGGCTATCGGACGCAACGAAACCGGCGCAGCCCACGCGAGGGCAGCAAGCCAAGGGCTGCCCTGCTGCGAGGGCCGCATTCCCCTGCCCGTAACGCATGAAACCGGCGCAGCCCAAGCCAGGCAGCCGCGGAGCTGGCTTTGCCAGGCCGCTGAGCTAGCGCTCCCCCTCCCGGAGCGCGAAGCGCGTAGAGAGAGGGGGAAAGCGCGAAGCGACTCAGGGGGTGCTTCATTTCAATGGCGGTTCTTGAACATGCGCTGGTGCAAGCGCCGCAGCGACCACCAGACGCTGCCGGCCACCAGCGGGATGGCCACCGCCGCCGTGCTTTCGGGCGACCAGGGCCAGCCCAGCTTCTGCGCGCCCTTGGCCAGGTAGCTCACCAGGCCGACGATGTAGTAGGTGATGGCGGCCACGGACAGCCCCTCCACCGTGGACTGCAGCTTGAGCTGCAGGTCCTGGCGCTGGTTCATGGCGCCCAGCAGCGCCTGGCTGCTCTGCTGCTGCTCGATCTCCACGCGCGTGCGCAGCAGGCTGCTGATGCGCGAGACGCGCTGCGACAGCCCGTCCTGGCGCCGCGCCACCCATTCGCAGGTATTGCGCGCGGGTGTCAGGCGCCGGTCCATGAACTCGCCGATGGTCTGCATGCCCGCCAGGCGCGACTCGGCGATGTCGCGGATGCGCCGGTCCACCAGCTCGAAGTAGGCATTGCTGGCGGAAAAGCGCGAGTGCGTGGCGGCGTGCTGGCTCTCCACCTGCCCGGCCAGGCGCGTGAGCCGGTCCAGCAGCGCCGGCTCGGCGTCGCGGTCGGCGCTGCGGATGGCCTCTGCCAGCGCCGCCAGCTCGCGCTCGGCGCTGGCCAGCACCGCCGCGGCGTCGCGCGCCGCCGGCAGGCCCAGCAGCGCGGCCATGCGGTAGGTCTCGATCTCCAGCAGCCGCTGCACCAGCCGCCCCAGGCGGCGCGGCGTCATGCCGCCCGCGAGCAGCACCATGCGCGAGCTGCCGTCGGCATGGATGGCAAAGTCGGTGAACACCTCGCCATGGCCGTCGGCCACGGTGGAGGCCACCAGGGTGTCCTCGCGCAGCACCTGGGGCACGAGCGAGGCGTTGCCAAAGCCCTGCGTGGGCAGCACCCACAGGTGCAGGCTGCACAGGCACTGGCCGGGCAACTGCGCCAGCCACCCGCGGGGCACGCTCTCGCTCGCGCCCGCAGGCTCACGCTCGGCAAAGCCATCGGCCGCCAGGGGCGCCATGAACGTCCAGCTGACGAACTCGGTGTGCAGCTCCCAGCGCAGCCGGAATGCGCCGAGATCCACGCGCAGGTGGGTGTTGTGCTCGCCCGGCAGCGGCTGGTGGTGGTCGCGCAGCAGGGCCGCCAGGTGGGCCCGGCTGGCCTCGCGCTGCGCGGCGTCGGCCCACATGACGACGTGCGTGATCGCCATCGGCGCCGCCAGAGCCTCGGGCGGGCGGGCATGGATCTCGTTGTGCAGCAGCGCGCGTTGCGGGTGCAGTGCGGGAAGGGGAGTGTGGTGCATGGTCGGGGCGGGTATGTGGGGCTAATCCTCGGTGAAGGCGTCCTGGCGCGTTTGCTTGACCGCCGGCAGCAGCACGAGCACCAGCAGCAGCGCGGCGGCCGCCAGCAGCCCCGCCGACAGCGGGCGCGTGACGAACACGCTCCAGTCGCCGCGCGACAGCAGCAGCGCGCGGCGCAGGTACTCTTCCATCATCGGCCCCAGGATGAAGCCCAGCAGCAGCGGCGCGGGCTCCATGCCCAGCTTGTGGAACACATAGCCGGCCAGGCCGAAGGCGCCCACCATCCACACGTCGAAGCTGTTGTTGTTCGTGGTGTAGACGCCGATGGCGCAGAACAGCACGATGGACGGGAACAGCCAGCGGTAGGGCACCGAGAGCAGCTTGATCCAGATGCCGATCAGCGGCAGGTTCAGGACCACCAGCATCAGGTTGCCGATCCACATCGAGGCCACGAGGCCCCAGAACAGCTCGGGGTTGTGGGTCAGCACCTGCGGGCCGGGCTGGATGTCGTGGATGGTCATGGCCCCGACCATCAGCGCCATCACGGCGTTGGGCGGGATGCCCAGCGTCAGCAGCGGGATGAAGGAGGTCTGCGAGCCCGCGTTGTTGGCCGATTCGGGCGACGCCACGCCGCGGATGTTGCCCTTGCCGAACGGCACCTCGCCGGGGTGCAGGCGGGTTTTCTTCTCCACCGTGTAGGCCGCGAACGCCGCCAGCAGCGCGCCGCCGCCGGGCAGCACCCCCAGCACCGAGCCCAGCGCCGTGCCGCGCAGGATGGCGGGCGTCATGCGCCGGAAGTCCTCGCGCGTCGGCATGAGCCCCTGCACCTTGGCGGAAAACACCTCCCGCTCCTCCTCGGGCCGGGACAGGTTGGCGATGATCTCGCCATAGCCGAACACGCCCATGGCGATGGCCACGAAGCCGATGCCGTCGATCAGCTCCGGCACGTCGAAGGCGAAGCGCACCGTGCCGGAGTTCACGTCCGTGCCCACCACGCCCAGCAGCAGGCCCAGCACGATCATGCCCACCGCCTTGAGCAGCGAGCCCGAGGCCAGCACCACCGCGCCGATCAGGCCCAGCACCATGAGCGAGAAATACTCCGCCGGGCCGAAGTGGACGGCCATCTCGGCCAGCGGCGGCGCGAAGGCCGCCAGGATCAGCGTGCCCGCGCAGCCGGCGAAGAACGAGCCGATGCCCGCCGCCGCCAGCGCCGGCCCGGCGCGGCCGGCGCGCGCCATCTGGTAGCCATCGATCACCGTCACCACCGACGACGACTCGCCCGGCAGGTTGACCAGGATGGCCGTGGTCGAGCCGCCATACTGCGCGCCGTAGTAGATGCCCGCCAGCATGATGAGCGCCGCCACCGGCGGCAGCGCGTAGGTGGCGGGCAGCAGCATGGCGATGGTGGCCACGGGGCCGATGCCCGGCAGCACCCCGATCAAGGTGCCCAGCAGGCAGCCGATGAAGCAGTACAGCAGGTTCTGCGCCGTGAAGGCGACGCCGAATCCGGTGGCCAGATGTTGCAGCCAGTCCATGCCTCACCCCGCCACGAAAGCCGGCCACAGCGGCAGCTGCAGCTGCAGCAGCTCGACGAAGGCCAGGCTGCTGCCCGCGGCCAGCACGCTGGCCAGGACGAACACTTCCTTGAAGCGCAGCGGCCCGCTGGCCAGGCTGGCGATGAACGTGAGCGCATAGATGGCCGCCACCAGCCCCAGCGAGGGAATGCCCAGGCCGGGCAGGCCCGCCAGCAGAATGCCGAACGCGAAGTTGGCGCCCAGGATGCACAGGAGCGGCCGCCAGGCCCAGGGGCCGACCTTGTTGCCGCCCTCGGTCTGGATCACCGCCGCCTTGAAGACCACCAAGGCGCCGATGAACGCCAGCAGCCCCCCCAGCACCAGCGGAAAGTAGCCCGGCCCCATGTGCGCACCGCGTCCTATGGGGTAGCGCGTGGCGCCCCAGGCAAAAGCCAGGCCCACGGCCATGAACAGCAGGCCGGCCAGGAAATCCTTCTGGTTCTTGACTCTCACGATCCACTCCTCCCGGTGCAGCGCGGGGCTGCGGCAAAAAAGCTCTTGTTTTGATAGCTGCTAGCGCTTTCCAGCAAAGGGCTGGAGGCTTATTTTTCTAAAAATCGCCCCCACCCATGAAACCGGCGCGGCCCACGCCAGGCAGCCGCGGAGCTGGCTTTGCCAGGCCGCTGAGCTAGCGCTCCCCCTCCCGGAGCGCGCAGCGCGCAGCGCGTAGAGAGAGGGGGAAGGCGCCGAAGGCGACTCAGGGGGTGTCTCATTTTTCCACCGGCGGCGTGACCGCCACCACCTCCTCCAGCGTGGTCAGCCCCTCGGCCACGCGCAGCGCGCCCGCCAGGCGCAGCGGGCGCATGCCATCGTGCACGGCCTGGCGGCGCAGCGCGTCGATCGACGGGCTTTGCGTCACGCGGTCCTTGAAAGCCTCGCTCACCGTGAGCAGCTCGTACAGGCCCATGCGGCCACGGAAGCCCGTCATGCGGCACTCCACGCAGCCCACGGGCTTGTAGGGCTGGTAGCCGCCGGAGAGCTTCCAGGGCCGCACGGCCTCGGCCAGGTCTTCCATGCGCGCGCTCTCGTCGCGCTGCTTGCACTGCGCGCACAGCGTGCGCACCAGGCGCTGCGCCAGGATGCCGAGCAGCGTGGCGTTGATGAGGTAGTTGGGCACGCCCAGCTCCATCAGGCGGCTCACGGCGCTGGGCGCGTCGTTGGTGTGCAGCGTGCTGAACACCAGGTGGCCGGTGAGCGCCGCCTGCACCGCCATCTCGGCCGTGGGCAGGTCGCGGATTTCGCCCACCATGATGATGTCCGGGTCCTGGCGCATCAGCGCGCGCAGGCCCTCGGTGAAGCTGAAGTCGAGCTGCGGCTGCACCTGCGTCTGGTTGAAGCTGGGCTCGATCATTTCGATCGGGTCTTCCACCGTGCTGACGTTGACTTCCTCGGTGGCGATGCGCTTGAGTGTGGAATACAGCGTGGTGGTCTTGCCCGAGCCCGTCGGCCCCGTCACCAGGATGATGCCGTGCGGGCGCCGCACCAGCCCCTCCCAGCGGTCGGCGTCGTGGCGCGCGAAACCGAGCGCGTCCAGGTCCTTGACGGCGTTGTCGGGGTCGAAGATACGCATCACCATCTTCTCGCCGAAGGCCGTGGGCAGGGTCGAGAGGCGCATTTCCACCTCGTCGCCGCGCGGGTTGCGCGTCTTGATGCGGCCGTCCAGCGGGCGGCGCTTTTCCACCACGTCCATGCGCCCGAGCAGCTTGACGCGCGCCACCATGGCGTTGAGCACGCCCATGGGCATCTGGTAGACCGGGTGCAGCACGCCGTCGATGCGGAAGCGGATCACGCCCTGCTCGCGCCGCGGCTCCAGGTGGATGTCGCTGGCGCGCTGGTCGAAGGCGTACTGCCACAGCCAGTCGACCACGCGGATCACGCCCTGGTCGTTGGCGTCGAGCTGCTTGTTGGTCTTGCCCAGCTCGACGAGCTGCTCGAAGGTGCTGCCGCTGGCGCTGCCGCCGCTCTTCTGCGCCGCGCGCACCGACTTGGCGAGCGCGAAGAACTCGCCCATGTAGCGCTGGATGTCCTGCGGGTTCGCCATGACGCGGCGCACGCTGCGGCGCGACTGGCGCTCCACCTCGGCCACCCAGTCGTCGATGAAGGGCTCGGCCGTGGCCACCACCACCTCCTGCGGCGTGACCTGCACCGGCAGCACCTTGTGGCGCTCGGCGTAGTTGGCGCTCATGGCGTCGGCCACGCGGCCCACGTCCACCTTCAGCGGGTCGATGCGCAGGTAGGCCAGGCCGCTGCGCCGCGCCACGTACTCGGTCAGCTCCTCCAGCGGCAGCGGGCGGCCGCCCTCGGCACGCGCCATGGCCACGCTGGCCAGGCGCACCAGCGGGTGCTGGTGGCTCTCGCCCTGCGAGCAGCGGGCGATGGTGCGCTGTGCCTCCTCGGGCGTGATGACGCCGTCCTCCTTCAGCCACTCGACCACGCGGCGCCAGTCCAGCGGGCCGGTGATGCGGGGCGCGGCCTCGGCCTTGGGGGGGGTGGAATGCATGGGACGTCCTCCTGTTTCTATCCCGCCGCTATCGCGCCACGGGCTTGAACACGCGCAGCCACTTGGTGGCCGGCAGTTCCCAGCGCGCCTGCACCGCCTCGGCGCGCGCGCGCAGCTCGGCCGGTTTGGGCCGCGTGGGCTGGCGCTGTGCCAGCACCACCGTGTTGCCCTCGCGCGTGGGCTTGAAGGCCCACAGCGCCTCTTCGCCAAAGGCCTGCGCCATGCTGGCCAGGCTGCGCTCGTAGCTGGCGGCGCGGCCGAAGAGGTTGACCGTCATGCAGCCGTCCTCGGCCAGCAGCGCGCGGCAATCGGCGTAGAACTCCGCGCTGTCGAGCACCGGCGCGGCGGCCTCGTGGTCGTACAGATCGACGGCCAGCGCATCCACCGTGCCGAGCCATTCGGGTTTCTGGATTTCCTCGGCCGCGTCGGCCAGCACCACGCGCTGCAGCGGGCCGTCGGGCGGCAGCTTGAACCAGGCGCGGCACACGGCCTCGACGCGCGGGTTCAGCTCGACCACGGTGCAGCACATGCGCAGCTTCTTGCGGCAGAACTTGGTGATGGCGCCCGCGCCCAGGCCGAGCTGCATGGCGTGGCGCTTGGCGACGCTGGCGGGCTCGACGAACAGCAGCCAGGCCATCATGCGCTGCACGTATTCGAGCTCGATGGCGAACGGGTCGTCCAGGCGCATCGAGCCCTGGATCCACGGCGTGCCCAGGTGCAGATTGCGTACGTTGCCGTACTCGGAGACGCTGACCTCGGGCAGGTCAGCCGCGGCGGTTTTCTTGCGGGCCAATGGTGTCTACCAATCCAAAAGGGGCCAGGGCCTCGGCCCAGGCGTTGCGTTTGCGCTCGAAGCGCCAGGAGGCGTTGGCCGGGCTGGTCGATGGCAGGCGCAGCGACGGCAGGCCGTCGCCCAGTACCGCGCGCACCGCCTTGGCGTGCCGGAAGCTTTCGCCGCCATTGTGGGCGATGGCGGCCAGGCGCGGACAGCGCGCGCGCAGCGCGGCGAAGTCGTTGAGCGCGGCGTTGCGGATGCGCGCGTCCAGGCTGCCCTCGCGCTCGCAGGCGGCGTACACGTCCCACAGGCCCAGGCCGCGCGCCAGCAGCCACGCGCAGCGCGCGGCGTAGTCGTCGCGCCCGGGCAGCGGGTGCTGCGGCCACAGCGCCTGCAGCACGGGCCAGAAATGGTTGTGCGGGTGCGCGTAGTACTGCTGCGCGCGCAGCGAGGCCACGCCGGGAAAGCTGCCCAGCACCAGCACCACGGTGCGCGCATCGGCCACGGGACCGAGGCCCGCGAGGCGCGGCGCGGCAGGTTGCGTCGATATGGTGTCCTGGAGCGGCATGGATTTCCGAGACTATCAAAAAAAGAGCTGCCAGCGCTTGCCCAGCAAGGGCTGGAGGCCGATTTTGTCAATAATCATCGCCCCCCATCGCCAGGTTCTCGAAGCGTGTCTGGTTCTTCTGGAAGAACAGCTTCACGGTGCCCGTGGGGCCGTTACGCTGCTTGCCGATGATGACCTCGGCGATGTTGGGCTCGTTCGAGTCCTTGTTGTAGTAGTCGTCGCGGTAGATGAACATGATGATGTCCGCATCCTGCTCGATGGCGCCCGACTCGCGCAGGTCGCTCATCATCGGGCGCTTGTCGGTGCGCTGCTCGACCGAGCGGTTGAGCTGCGACAGCGCGATCACCGGGCACTGCAGTTCCTTGGCCAGCATCTTCAGGCCGCGCGAGATCTCGCCGAGTTCGGTGGCGCGGTTGTCGGAACTGCTGGAGCCCGAGCCGCTCATGAGCTGCAGGTAGTCGACCACGATCAGGCCCAGCTTGCCGCACTGGCGCGCCAGGCGCCGCGCGTTGGCGCGCAGCTCGGTCGGGGTCAGTCCCGGGGTTTCGTCGATGTGCAGGCTGACGGTGCGCAGGCGCTCGATGGCCTCGGTGAGGCGCGGCCATTCCTCGTCCGAGAGCTTGCCGGTGCGCAGGTTGCCCTGGTTCACGCGGCCGATGGAGCCGACGATACGCACCGCCAGCTGCGCCGCGCCCATTTCCATCGAGAAGATGGCCACGGGCAGCCCTTCGTTGAGCGCCACGTGCTCGGCGATGTTCACGGCGAACGAGGTCTTGCCCATGGAAGGGCGCGCCGCCAGCACCACCAGGTCGCCCGCCTGCAGGCCGCTGGTCATGCGGTCCAGGTCCATGAAGCCGGTGGGCACGCCGGTCACGTCCACGGGATTGTCGGCCATTTCCTGCACGCGGTCGAGCAGGTCGATGACCAGGGTGTCGAGCGACTGGAAGCCCTGCTTGGTGCGCGATCCCTCCTCGCCGATGGCGAAGATCTTGGCCTCGGCTTCGTCGAGAATGCGCTCCACCGTGCGGCCCTGCGGGTTGAAGGCGTTGGTGGCGATCTCGTCGCTGGCCGTCACGAGCTTGCGCAGGATGGCGCGCTCGCGCACGATCTCGGCGTAGCGCCGGATGTTGGTGGCGCTGGGCACGTACTGCGCGAGCTGGTTCAGGTACAGCAGCCCGCCCACCTCCTCGGCCTTGCCCAGGCCCTGCAACTGCTCGTAGACGGTGATCACGTCGGCGGGCTTGCTGGCATTGACCAGCGCGCCGATGGCCGCGTAGATCAGCTGGTGCTCGTGGCGGTAGAAGTCGCTGTCGGTGAGCAGGTCGCCCACGCGGTCCCAGGCGTTGTTGTCGAGCAGCAGGCCGCCGAGCACGCTGGACTCGGACTCCATCGAGTGCGGCGGCACGCGCAGCTGCGCCACCTCGCGGTCCAGCAGCGGGGGCGCAAAGTCATCATCGAGCGGGGGCATCACGGCAGACATCGAAATCCTCGGGGCAAGCCCGCCATCGTACTAGCCGCACGGACGACGGGCAGAAAACACAAAAGCCGCCCGGAGGCGGCTTTTGCAGGGCAAGCGGGGAACCCGTCGCTCAGGCGGTTTCGCCGTAGACCGCAACGGTCACTTCGACCACCACGTCGGTGTGCAGAGCCACGCTGATGGTGTTGTCGCCCACGGTCTTGATCAGGCCGGGCATACGGATTTGCGACTTGACCAGCTGGAAGCCCAGCTTGTTGATCTCTTCGCAGATGTCGTGGTTGGTGACCGAACCGAACAGGCGGCCGTCCACGCCGGCCTTTTGGGTCAGCTTGACGGTGGTGCCAGCCAGCTTCTCGCCCTGGGCCTGGGCGGCAGTCAGCTTCTCGGCGGCGGCCTTTTCGAGTTCGGCGCGCTTGGCCTCGAACTCGGCCTTGGCGGCAGCCGTGGCGCGGCGGGCGCGGCCCGTGGGGATCAGGAAGTTGCGGGCGTAGCCGTCCTTGACCTTGACGATCTCGCCCAGGTTGCCGAGGTTCACGACCTTGTCGAGCAGAATGATTTGCATGGTTCGTGCTCCTTAGATCTTGTGCTGGTCGCTGTAGGGCAGCATGGCCAAGAAACGCGCGCGCTTGATCGACGTGTTCAGCTGGCGCTGGTAGATGGCGCGCGTGCCGGTCAGGCGTGCGGGGATGATCTTGCCGTTTTCGGCGATGAAGTCGCGCAGGGTGTCGACATCCTTGTAGTCGATCTCTTCGACGCCGGCGACGGTGAAGCGGCAGAAGCGCTTGCGCTTGAACAGCAGCGACTGGGTGTTGCGCTTCGGACGCTTGTCCTTGTTGAATTTCTTGAACGTGGCCATTTTCGAGCCTCTTGAAAATTAATCTTGTTGAATATCCTGGATGTGGAACACCACCGACTTGCCGTTGCGCGACATGGCCAGAAAGCCCTGGAAGCGAAAGCGGCTGCCGAGGTTCTGGCGCGCCAGCCGCTCAGCCAGCGTGCCGAAGGCCAGTGCCTTGATCGCCAGCTTGACGTCCCGCGCCTGCCCTGCGTCCATCTGGCGCGACCCGTGTTCGAGCCGCAGATCCAGCGCGGGCAACCCGGCGGGGGTGTAGCGCAAAGGCTGGGCCTCGGCGATACAGGCGGTCAAGGCAACGTGGTTGTCCACTCTCCCCGTGCGCTATCAGGCGGCGGCCTGCTCGGCCTGGCTGGCCTTGCGGGCTTCTTCGCGCTCGACGGTCTTCATCATCGAGGACGGGCCAGTCTCGGCCTTCTTCTTCTGCACCGTGAGGTGGCGCAGCACGGCGTCGTTGAACTTGAAGGCGTGCTCCAGCTCGGCCATCACGGCCTGGTCAGCCTCGATGTTCAGGCACAGGTAATGGGCCTTGGCGAGCTTGTTGATCAGGTACGCCAGCTGGCGGCGGCCCCAGTCTTCCACGCGGTGGATCTTGCCGCCGCCCTGGGTGATCATGCCCTTGTAGCGCTCCAGCATGGCCGGAACTTGCTCGCTCTGATCCGGGTGGATCAACAAAATGATTTCGTAGTGACGCATGCACACTCCTTTTGGTTGAAGCCGCCCGCTGCGTCAAGTAGCGGTGTGGCAAGGCAAAGCGCGAGATTATAGCCACGCGCAAAGCGCTTGTACACTTGCGGGCTTCGGCGCCCGGCCGCGCCACCCGCGCGAAGCCGGTTTTTTCGCCCCGCCAAACGCCGCGCGCCTTGAAAAAGGCCGCCCCGGCCCCATGTGCGGGCCGTCACGGTTTTCAACACTTTCCAACCATGTCCGAGCAAAACCCTCAAGCCACCCCGCCCTCGCCCGAAGAAGTCGAAGCCGCCATGGCCGCCAACACGGCCGACGAAATGGCGCGCCTGCAGGCCGAGCTGGCCGAACTCAAGGCCAAGAGCGCCGACCTGGCCGACCAGTTCCTGCGCGCCAAGGCCGAGGCCGAGAACGTCCGCCGCCGCGCCGAGGACGAAGTGTCGAAGGCGCGCAAGTTCAGCGTCGAGAGCTTCGCCGAGAGCATGCTGGCCGTGTGCGACAGCCTGGACGCGGCGCTGGCCATCGAGAATGCCACCGCCGCCCAGCTGCGCGAGGGCTCCGACGCGACGCGCCGCCAGCTGCTGTCGGCGCTGGAGCGCAACAAGGTCATCGTGGTGGCCCCGGCGCCGGGCGCCAAGTTCGACCCGCACCAGCACCAGGCCATCAGCATGGTGCCGGCCGACCAGGAAGCCAACACCGTGGTGAGCGTGCTGCAAAAGGGCTACCTGATCGCCGAGCGCGTGCTGCGCCCGGCCCTGGTCACCGTGGCGGCGCCGAAATAAATCGCGCCCCGCCCCCTTGAAAGCCAGCCAAGTTATCCACAGCTAATCCGCATCCAAACATTCCAGCATCACGGAGAACAACATGGGAAAAATCATCGGCATCGACCTGGGCACCACGAACAGCTGCGTGTCCATCATGGAAGGCAACACCACGCGCGTGATCGAGAACAGTGAAGGCGCGCGCACCACGCCTTCGATCGTCGCGTACCAGGACGACGGCGAGATCCTCGTCGGCGCCTCGGCCAAGCGCCAGGCCGTCACCAACCCCAAGAACACGCTGTACGCCGTCAAGCGCCTGATCGGCCGCAAGTTCACCGAGAAGGAAGTGCAGAAGGACATCGACCTGATGCCCTACAAGATCGTGGCCGCCGACAACGGCGACGCCTGGATCGAGGTGCGCGGCAACAAGATCTCGGCCCAGCAGGTGTCGGCCGACATCCTGCGCAAGATGAAGAAGACCGCCGAGGACTACCTGGGCGAGCCCGTGACCGAGGCCGTCATCACCGTGCCCGCGTACTTCAACGACGCGCAGCGCCAGGCCACCAAGGACGCCGGCCGCATCGCCGGCCTGGAAGTCAAGCGCATCATCAACGAGCCCACGGCGGCGGCGCTGGCCTTCGGCCTGGACAAGGCCGAGAAGGGCGACCGCAAGATCGCCGTGTATGACCTGGGCGGCGGCACGTTCGACGTGTCGATCATCGAGATCGCCGACGTCGATGGCGAGAAGCAGTTCGAGGTGCTGTCCACCAACGGCGACACCTTCCTGGGCGGCGAGGACTTCGACCAGCGCATCATCGACTACATCATCGGCGAGTTCAAGAAGGAACAGGGCGTCGATCTGAGCAAGGACGTGCTCGCGCTGCAGCGCCTCAAGGAAGCGGCCGAGAAGGCCAAGATCGAGCTGTCGAACTCTGCGCAGACCGACATCAACCTGCCCTACATCACGGCCGACGCCTCGGGCCCCAAGCACCTGAACATCAAGCTGACCCGCGCCAAGCTGGAGAGCCTGGTGGAGGAGCTGATCGAGCGCACCATCGCCCCGTGCCGCACGGCCATCAAGGACGCCGGCGTGTCCGTGTCCGACATCCATGACGTGATCCTGGTCGGCGGCATGACGCGCATGCCCAAGGTGCAGGAGAAGGTCAAGGAGTTCTTCGGCAAGGACCCGCGCAAGGACGTGAACCCCGACGAAGCCGTGGCCGTGGGCGCCGCCATCCAGGGCCAGGTGCTCTCGGGCGACCGCAAGGACGTGCTGCTGCTGGACGTCACCCCGCTGAGCCTGGGCATCGAGACCCTGGGCGGCGTGATGACCAAGATGATCACCAAGAACACGACCATCCCGACCAAGTTCGCGCAGACCTTCTCCACGGCCGACGACAACCAGCCCGCCGTGACCATCAAGGTCTTCCAGGGCGAGCGCGAGATGGCCTCGGGCAACAAGCTGCTGGGCGAGTTCAACCTCGAAGGCATCCCGCCCGCGCCGCGCGGCCTGCCGCAGATCGAGGTGAGCTTCGACATCGACGCCAACGGCATCCTGCACGTGGGCGCCAAGGACAAGGGCACCGGCAAGGAAAACAAGATCACCATCAAGGCGAACTCGGGCCTGTCGGAAGACGAGATCCAGCGCATGGTGAAGGACGCCGAGCTGAACGCCGCCGACGACAAGAAGAAGCTGGAGCTGGTGCAGGCGCGCAACCAGGGCGAGGCTGCCCTGCACAGCGTGACCAAGAGCCTGGGCGAGCACGGCGACAAGCTCGACGCCGGTGAGAAGTCCGCCATCGAGGACGCCGTGAAGGCGCTGGAGGAAGCGCTCAAGGGCGATGACAAGGCCACCATCGACGAGAAGACCACCGCGCTGATGGCCGCGAGCCAGAAGCTCGGCGAGAAGATGTACGCCGACGCCCAGGCTGCCCAGGCCGCTGCCGGTGCCGCCGAAGGCGCCGCTGCCGGCCCCGGCGCGGCCTCCTCGGCCCCGGGCGGCAAGCCCGCCGACGACGACAACGTGGTCGATGCCGAGGTGAAGGAAGTCAAGAAGGGATGATGCAGCGCTTGCGCTGACACAAGCCGCCGCGCTGGTGCCTGCCGTGATGCAGGCGGCCCGCGCGGCGTTGCCTCTTCCAAGCCACCGGATTCCCTAGCATGTCCAAACGAGACTATTACGAGGTTCTGGGCGTCCCCAAGAACGCCTCGGACGACGACATCAAGAAGGCCTATCGCAAGCTGGCGATGAAGTACCACCCTGACCGCAACCAGGGTGACGCGGCGAAGAACGCCGAGGAGAAATTCAAGGAGGCCAAGGAAGCCTACGAGATGCTCTCCGACACGCAGAAGCGCGCCGCCTACGACCAGTACGGCCACGCCGGCGTGGACCCCAACATGCGCGGCCCCGGCGGCGGCGCCGAAGGCTTCGGCGGCTTCGCCGAGGCCTTTGGCGACATCTTCGGCGACATGTTCGGCGGCGCGCGCGGCGGGCGCGGCGGCCGCCAGGTCTACCGCGGCAGCGACCTGTCCTACGCCATGGACATCTCGCTCGAGGAAGCCGCCCACGGCAAGGACGCGCAGATCCGCATCCCGAGCTGGGACAGCTGCGACACCTGCCACGGCAGCGGCGCCAAGCCCGGCACCAGCGCCAAGACCTGCACCACCTGCAGCGGCGCGGGCGTGGTGCAGATGCGCCAGGGCTTCTTCAGCGTGCAGCAGACCTGTCCGCACTGCCGCGGCACGGGCAAGATCATCCCCGAGCCCTGCACGGCCTGCCATGGCCAGGGCAAGATCAAGCGCCAGAAGACGCTGGAGGTGAAGATCCCCGCCGGCATCGACGACGGCATGCGCATCCGCAGCACCGGCAACGGCGAGCCCGGCACCAACGGCGGCCCGCCGGGCGACCTGTACATCGAGATCCGCATCCGCAAGCACGACATCTTCGAGCGCGACGGCGACGACCTGCACTGCCAGGTGCCGGTGAGCTTCATCACGGCGGCGCTGGGCGGCGAGATCGAGGTGCCGACGCTGCAGGGCAAGGCCGTGATCGACATTCCCGAAGGCACGCAGGCCGGCAAGCAGTTCCGCCTGCGCGGCAAGGGCATCAAGGGCGTGCGCGCCAGCTACCCCGGCGACCTGTACTGCCACATCGTGGTCGAGACGCCGGTCAAGCTCACCGAGTACCAGCGCAAGCTGCTGCGCGAGCTGGAAGAGTCGCTGAAGAAAGGCGGCGGCAAGCACTCGCCCTCGACCGAGAGCTGGACCGACCGGCTCAAGAGCTTCTTCAGCTAAAGCCGGGCCACCCCGCCCCCACGCCCCAAAAAACCACCGCCTGCGGCCACGCGCCCAGGCGGTTTTTTTCTGGGTACGATGGAATCAGGACCACCACGGAGCATCTTTCCATGAGCGTCAGCATCACCTTCCTGGGCGCCGCCGGCACCGTCACCGGCTCCAAGTACCTCGTAGAACACGGCGGCCAGCGCCTGCTGGTCGATTGCGGCCTGTTCCAGGGCTACAAGAGCCTGCGCGAAATGAACTGGGAGCCGCTGCCCGTGCCCGCCGCGCGCATCGACGCCGTGGTGCTGACCCACGCCCACCTGGACCACAGCGGCTACCTGCCGCTGCTGGCGCGCCAGGGCTACAGCGGCGCCGTGCACTGCACCGCGGGCACGCGCGACCTGTGCGGCATCCTGCTGCCCGACAGCGGCCACCTGCAGGAGGAAGAAGCCTCGTACCTGAACCGCCACCGCCTGAGCCGCCACGACCCGGCGCTGCCGCTGTACACGCGGCTCGACGCCGTGCACAGCCTGCGCCTGCTGCAGGCCCACCCGCTGCACCAGCCATTCGAGCCGCTGCCGGGCTGGCGCGCGCGCTTCTTTGGCGCGGGGCACATCCTGGGCGCGGCCAGCGTGCTGCTCGAAGTGGGCGGGCAGCGCATCCTGTTCTCGGGCGACCTGGGCCGGCCCGACGACCCGCTGATGCTGCCGCCCGAGGCGCCCCCGGCCGCCGACGTGGTGCTGGTCGAATCCACCTACGGCGACCGCGAGCACCCCGCGCTGCACATGGAGGACGAACTGGCCCCGGCGCTCACGCGCCTGGCCGCGCGCGGCGGCGTGGCCGTGGTGCCGGTGTTCGCCGTGGGGCGCGCGCAGCAGCTCATGCTGGCCATCACGCGGCTCAAGGCCCAGGGCCGCATTCCGGCCGGGCTGCCGGTGTACCTCGACAGCCCCATGGCCGTGAGCGCCACGCAGTTGCTGGGCAAGCACATGGGCGCGCACCGCCTCACCCCCGCCGAGCTGCAGGCCATGACCCAGGGCACGACGCTGGTGCGCACCACCGACGAATCCAAGGCCCTGGCGCGGCTGCACGGCCCGCGCGTGATCCTGGCCGCCAGCGGCATGGCCACCGGCGGGCGCGTGCTGCACCACCTGGCGCTGCACGCGGGCCACCACCGCAACCTGATCCTGCTCACCGGCTACCAGACCCCGGGCACGCGCGGCGCGCGCCTGGCCGCGGGCGAGAAGAGCGTGCGCATGCTGGGGCAGGACGTGGCCATCCGCGCCAAAGTGCAGCAGTTGCACTCGGCCTCGGCCCACGCCGACGCCGCCCAGCTCACCGGCTGGCTGGGCCAGATGCCGTCGGCACCGGGCAAGGTGTTCGTGGTGCACGGCGACATGGGCGCCTCGGACGCGCTGCGCCAGCGCATCGAGCGCACGCTGCACTGGCACGCACAGGTGCCCCGCGCCGGGGCCAGCTACACGCTCTGAAATTCTTGGCCTTTTGTGGCGCTGGCGCTTGCCCAGCAAGCGCCAGCAGCTCTTGTTTCAAGAGCACAACAGCCCACGGCCGATGAAGCGGACGCGGCCCGAGCGAGGGCTGCGTCCCCCTGCCCGCCACGGGCAGCGTGGCGAGAGCGGGGGGAAGCGGCGCAGCCGCTCAGGGGGGTGCTCCTGCTCACTGCGGCTGGAAGCCGCTGGTCTGGATGATCTTGCGCCACACCCGCGTATAGGCCTGCTCGCGCGCCGCCAGTTGCCCGGGGGCCATGTGCCCCACCGTCAGGCCCATGTGCGTGAGCTGCTGGCGCACCGGCGGCAGCGCCAGCACCTCGGCCACGGCGGCGCTGAAGGCGTCGATGGCCTTCTGCGGCGTGCCCCGGGGGGCGTAGAAGCCGTAGTACGGCATGTCCTCGAAGCCCGGCAGGCCCAGCTCGGCGAACGTGGGCACGTCGGGCAGCTCGGCCTGGCGCTTGCCGCCCAGCACGGCGACGAAGCGCACCTTGCCCGCGCGGTGGCTCTCGATGAAGTCCTGCACCGAGCCGATGCCGGCGGCGATCTGGTTGCCCATCATGTCGGCCAGCAGCGGCGCGCCGCCACGGTAGGGCGCGGCCACCAGGTCGAGCTGGTAGCGCCGCGCCAGCAGTTGCACCAGGAACTCGGGCGTGGACGCGGGCGCCGGGATGCCCACCGCACCCTTGCCGCCGTGCTGCCTGCGCAGCCACTCGACGTAGCCGGTGAAGCTGCGCGCCGGGGTGCCGCCGGCGAGCGCGAAGCCGTTGACGAAGCTGGCGATGCCGGCCACGGGCACGAAGTCCTCGTCCGGCGCGAAGCCCGGGTTCTTCACCACCTGCGGCAGGATGGAGATGGTGTGGTCGTGCGTGAGGAACAGCGTGGTGCCGTCGGCGGGCGCCGCCTTCAGCGCGCGCGCCGCGATCTGGCCGCCGGCGCCGGGGCGGTTCTCCACCACCACGGGGGCGCCGAGCCGGTCCTTGAGCTTGTCGGCCAGCAGCCGGGCGATGGCGTCGGTACCGCCGCCGGGCGGAAAGCCCACGAGCAGGCGGATGGGGCTGGCCCCCCAGGACAAGGCAGGCAGAGAGGCAGCGATGGCGGCGGAACCGATCAGCCAGTGGCGGCGGGGAAGGGACATCATGGACTCCGCACAGGGGATGGAAGGCTCGGGGGATCGCCTGCGCGCTCCCGGTAGTGGCTGGGCGCGTTGCCCGTCCATTTGCGAAACGCCTTGCGAAAGCTCGCCACCTCGGAAAACCCGGTCCGGGCTGCGATTTCCGCCACCGGCAGCGAGGTGTGCTCCAGGAACTCCAGGGCCAGCGAGGCGCGCACCTCGTCGATGATAGCTTGGTAGCTCTTGCCCGCGTCGGCCAGCCGCCGCTGCAAGGTGCGCAGCGACAGGCCCAGGCGCTGGGCCATCTCGTCGGCGCTGGGGAACTGCCCCCGGCTGTTGAGGCAGGCCGCGCGGATGCGGCGCGCCAGGCTGTCCTCCTCTTCGGGCAGGCTCTCCACCATGCGCTCGCAGAACTGCGCGCACAGGCCCGCCGTGATCGGGTTGGCGTTGGGCAAGGGCTGGCGCAGCGCGGCGGCGTCGAAGTGCCACTCCATCGCCCCGGCGTCGAACTCGATGGTGCCGCCGAACACGCGCTCGTAGGCCGCCGCATGGGCCGGGCGCGGGTAGGGCAGCCGCAGCAGGCTGCCGGGCAGCGGCCCCGGACTGCCCAGCAAGGTCTGGCCGAGCTTCAGGATGGAGCTGAACCAGAACTCGCTGGACAGCGGCAGGATGTCGCCCAGTTGCAGCACGTCGCAGCCCTCGAAGATGGCGCGGTCGCCCTCGACGCGAAAGCGCTTCTCCAGCACCGGGCCGGCGAGCTTGATGTGGCGTATGCCCAGCAGCACCGCATCGCCAAAGGTGGCGCTGCTGGCCAGGGCGTAGCCCCAGACGCCGAAGTCGCTCAGGCGCTGGCGGCAGCCGGCGCGCAGGCCCACGTCGGGCACGGCGGACAGGTGCTGCACGTTGCGCAGCACCGTGACCTTCTGCGCGGTGGACATCAGGGCCTTGGGGTCGGCCAGCTGCTGCGGCACCAGGCCCGTGCCTTGCAGCAGCGCGGCGGCGGCGATGCCCTGGCCGGCCATTTCATCGACCAGGGCACCCAGGCCGAGCATGCTGTGGGTGGCACCCTCCAGCCCGCTGGCCCGTATGGCCGGGGAAGGCGCGGCGAACCCTGTCATCGTGAACCTCGTTGCATCTTGATACGCGCATTGTGCTCCTGGCCGTACACCCCCAGGTAAACCCCGAAAGGCGCGTGTTTGGCGCGTTTGCCCCCCGGCATGGCGTCTTTGGCCCTCGCGCCGGGCCGGTGCGCTGCCGACACTGGCGGCCAAAACACACCGGAGACACGCATGAACGACCGCCTTGCGGCCACGGCAGCCCCGCCAGCGCGCCACGCCGCCCTGTTCGAGCGCCAGCGGCGCGCCTTCCTTCAAGCGCCCTGCCCCAGCGCCGCCCAGCGCCGGGACGACCTGCGCCGCCTCAAGCGCGAACTGCTGCGGCACCAGGACGTGCTGGCCGAGGCCATGAGCCAGGACTTCGGCTACCGCGCACCGGCGGAGTCCAGGATGCTCGACATCCTGGGCTCGACGCTGGAGATCAACCACGCCCTGCGCCACCTCGGGCGCTGGATGAAGCCGCGCAGGCGCTCGACCGAACTGCTGTTCCTGACCAACCGCCTGCGCGTGACCTACCAGCCCAAGGGCGTGGTCGGCGTGATCGTGCCCTGGAACTTCCCCATCTACCTGGCGCTGGGGCCGCTGGCCGCCGCGCTGGCCGCGGGCAACCGGGTGATGGTGAAGATGCCCGAGGCCACGCCCGCCACCAACGCCTGCCTGCGCCGCCTGCTGGCCGAGGCGTTCAGCGAAGACCAGGTGGCGGTGGTGGGCGAGGAGCTGCTCGACCCCGGCGAATTCACCGCCCTGCCCTTCGACCACATCGTGTTCACCGGCTCGCCCGCCGTGGGCCGCACCGTGATGCGCACCGCCGCAGAGCACCTCACGCCGGTGACGCTGGAGCTGGGCGGCAAGTCGCCCGCCGTGGTGCTGCCCGGCTGCGACATCGCCGAGGCGGCCACGCGCATCGTCCACGGCAAGGCGGCCAACTGCGGGCAGATCTGCGTCGCGCCCGACTACGCGCTGGTGCCCCGCGCCAGCGTGAAAGCCTTCGCCCAGCAGGCGCAGGCCGCGTTCGCCCGCCTGTACGGCCAGCGCGTGCAGGGCCACCCCGACTACACCGCGCTGGTCAACGAGCGCCACCGCCAGCGCATCGCCGCGCTGCTGGACGACGCGCGCGCCCAGGGCGCCACGGTCATCGCCTGCGCCGAGGGCGGCACGGGCCGGCAGATGCCGCTGCACATCGTGACCGGCGTGACGCCGCGCATGCGCATCGCGCAGGAGGAAATCTTCGGCCCCATCCTGCCGGTGCTGGCCTACGACACGCTGGACGACGCCATCGCCATCATCCAGGGCGGCCCGCGCCCGCTGGCGCTGTACGCCTTCGGCCACGACGCGGCGGCGCGCCGGCGGCTGCTGGCGCACACGCACTCGGGCGGCGTCACGGTCAACGACTGGGGCTGGCACGTGCTGAACCACGACGCGCCCTTCGGCGGCGTGGGCAACTCGGGCATGGGCACCTACCACGGCGAGGAGGGCTTCCGCGAGCTTTCGCACGCGCGCACCGTGTTCCTGCGCCACCGCTTCTTTCCCATCGGCCTGTTCTACCCGCCCTTCGGCAACGCCGTGCAGCGCCTGGTGCTGCGGCTGTGGCTGGGCGCGGGCGACCCGGCGCTGCAAACCTCTCGAAAAGACACCCCATGAACGCCCTTGAAGAATTCGATTACGTCATCTCCGGCGCGGGCTCGGCGGGCTGCGCGCTGGCCGCGCGCCTGTCCGAAGACCCCGGCACCAGCGTCTGCCTGCTGGAAGCGGGCGGCCCCGACAAGAGCGTGCTGATCCACGCCCCGGCGGCGGTGGTGGCGATGCTGCCCACCAAGATCAACAACTACGGGTACGACACCGTGCCGCAGCCGGGCCTGAACGGGCGGCGCGGCTACCAGCCGCGCGGCAGGGTGCTGGGCGGCTCCAGCTCCATCAACGCCATGCTCTACGTGCGCGGCAACCGCTGGGACTACGACCGCTGGGCCGCGCTGGGCAACCCCGGCTGGTCGTACGACGAGGTGCTGCCGCTGTTCAGGCGCAGCGAGCACAACGAGCAGTTCACCGACGCCTTCCACGGCCAGGGCGGCCCGCTGAACGTGACCTACCCGCGCCACGACAGCCCCGTCAACCAGATGTTCCAGGAGGCTGCGCAGATGCACGGCCTCACCGCCAACCCGGACTACAACGGCGCGGAGCAGGAGGGCTCCTTCCTCTACCAGGTGACGCAGCGCGACGGCGAGCGTTGCAGCGCGGCCAAGGCTTTCCTCACGCCCCACCTGTCGCGGCCCAACCTGAAGGTGGTCACGCAGGCCGTGGCGGCGCGTGTGCTGCTCGACGGGCGGCGCGCCACGGGCATGGCCTACCACCAGGGCGGCCAGTTGCGGCAGGTGCGTGCGCGGCGCGAGACTGTGCTGTGCAGCGGCGCGTTCGGCTCGCCGCAGTTGTTGCTGCTGTCGGGCATCGGCCCGCAGGAGGAACTGCAACGCCACGGCATCGCCGTGGCCCATGCGCTGCCGGGCGTGGGGCAGAACCTGCAAGACCACATCGACTATGTGCAGACCTGGCGCGTGCCCAGCAGCGCCGAGACGTTCGGCCTCTCGGCACGCGGCGCGGCCCGCATGGCAGCAGCGGCGCTGCAATGGCGCAGCCAGCGCTCAGGCAGGGTCACCACGCCGTTCGCCACGGCGGGGGCCTTCGTGCGCTCCGCGCCCGATGTGCCGGTGCCCGATCTGCAACTGGTGTTCGTGCTCGCCATCGTGGACGACCACGCGCGCAAGCTGCACGCGGGCCACGGCATCTCCTGCCACGTCGAGGTGCTGCGCCCCTTCAGCCGGGGCAGCGTGGGCCTGAACGGCACCGACCCGCGCCAGGCACCGCGCATCGACCCGCAGTTCCTCAGCGACGAGCGCGATCTGGCGCTGCTGCTGTGGGGCGCGCAAATGCAGCAGCGCATCATCGAGTCCCGCCCCTTCGACGGCATTCGCGGCCCGATGCTGTACCCCACGCGCCTCGACGACCCCGCCGGCATGGCCGCAGACATCCGCCGCCGCGCCGACACCCAGTACCACCCCGTGGGCACCTGCCGCATGGGCCCCGCCAGCGACCCGATGGCCGTGGTGGACGCGCAATTGCGCGTGCACGGCATCGCCGGCCTGCGCGTGGCCGACGCATCCATCATGCCCACGCTGATCGGCGGCAACACCAACGCCCCCGCGATCATGATCGCCGAGAAGGCCGCCGACCTGATCCGCGCACACGCCCCGCTTTGAAACCACACACCAACCAGGAGACATCACCATGAGAATCCGCCACACCCTCGTTCTGGCCGCGCTGGGCGCGCTGCCGCTCGCCCACGCCCACGAACCGCAGCCCACCACGCCCGCCACCGCCCAGGCCAACCGCGCCGTCGCCGCCGCCTACGATCTGGCCCAGCCGCAGGACTTGGAGGACGCCTCGCGCGGCCTGGTAGCCACGCTGCCCGGCGGGGTGATCCGCGACGCCCAGGGCAATATTGCCTGGGACGGCGGGCAGTTCGCCTTCATCCGGGGGGCCGCGCCCGACAGCGTCAACCCCAGCCTGTGGCGCCAGGAACAGCTCAACAACCAGGCCGGCCTGTTCAAGGTGACCGATGGCATCTGGCAGATTCGCGGCTACGACCTCGCCAACATGACACTGGTGCAGGGCAAGACCGGCTGGATCGTGATCGACCCGCTGCTGACCGCCGAGACGGCGAAAGCCACGCTGGCCTTCGCCATGCAGCAACTGGGCCACAAGCCCGTGGTGGCCGTGATCTACACGCACAGCCACGTGGACCACTTCGGCGGCGTACGCGGCGTGGTCGATGAAGCCGACGTGCGCGCAGGCAAGGTGTCCATCATCGCGCCCGAGGGCTTCATGGAGCATGCCGTGGCCGAGAACGTGCTGGCCGGCAACGCCATGACGCGGCGCGCCCAATACCAGTTCGGCACTCCGCTGGCCTTTGGCGAGCGCGGCGCGGTCGGCTCGGGCCTGGGCAAAACGGTTTCTGTGGGCTCCATGGGCCTGATCCCGCCCACCGACATCGTGCGCCAGACCGGCGAGGAGCGCGTGGTGGACGGCGTGCGCATCCAGTTCCTGATGGCCAACGGCTCGGAAGCCCCGGCGGAATTCGCCTTCTACTTCCCCGACCTGAAGGCGCTGTGCCTGTCCGAGGTGGTCACGGCCAACATGCACAACATCTACACCATCCGCGGCGCGCAGATGCGCGACGCGCTGGGCTGGAGCAAGTACATCAACCGCATGATCGACGCCTTCCCGCAGGCGCAGGTGGCCTTCCGCAGCCACCACTGGCCGGTGTGGGGCGCGGACCGCATCCGCCAGCATCTGGCGCACCAGCGCGACGCCTACCGCTTCATCCACGACCAGGCCGTCGGCCTGCTCAACCAGGGGCGCAAGATGGACGACATCGCCAACGCCACCTTCTTCCCGCAGGGGCTGAAGAACGACTTCTCCACCCACGGCTACTACGGCACACTCAGCCACAACCTGCGCGCCGTCTACAACTTCTACCTGGGCTACTACGACGCCAACCCCGCCACGCTGGACCCGCTGCCGGTGGCGGAATCGTCGCAGCGCTACGTGAAGGCCATGAGCGGCATCGACGCCGTGTTGAAGCAGGCGCGCACCGCCTTCGACGCGGGCGACTACCGCTGGGCCGCCGTGCTGGGCAACCACGCCGTGATGGCCGAGCCGGGCAACGAGGCCGCCCGCCTGCAGCAGGCCGCCACGCTGGAGCAGATGGGCTACCAGGCCGAATCGGGCGTGTGGCGCAACGCCTACCTGACGGGCGCGCAGGAGCTGCGCCAGGGCGCCAAGCCGGTGCGCCTGAGCACCCAGGGGCCGGACATGGTGCGCGGCATGACGCTGGAGATGATCTTCGACTTTCTCGCCGTGCGGCTGGACCACCAGAAGGTGGACGGCCTGACGCTGGCGACGCAGGTCAACTTCACCGATGCCAACGAAACCTACGCGCTGGAGCTGTCGAACGCGGTGCTCAACAACACCAAGGGCCGCCAGCTCGCCAGCCCGGACGCCACGCTGTCGCTCACGCGCGCGGCCTTCTTCAAGATGCTGCTCGCCAAGGTGCCGCTGCCCAAGCTGGTCGAGGCGGGCGAGGCCAGGATCGAGGGCAACCCGAAGGCGCTGGGGGCCGTGCTGACGAACCTGATGGAGTTCGACCCCTTGTTCAACATCGTCACGCCGTGACGGGGTGCGCTACATAAAAAAGAGCTGCTAGCGCTTTCCATTCCTAAGTTTCAGATACTTTTCTATCTGAAACCGTGGATGGACAGGCGCAAGCAGCTCACTTTTTGATAGTCAGGCCGCCAGCCGCGCACGGTGGCGCGCCAGTTGCGTGCGCACCTGCGCGGGCGCGGTGCCGCCCAGGGTGTTGCGGGCGTTGAGCGAGCCGCGCAGGCTCAATACCTCATAGACATCCTTCTCGATGGCGGGGTGGAAGCCTTGCAGCACCGCCAGCGGCAGCTCCGACAAATCGCAGGCGTGCGACGTAGCCGCCTTCACCGCGTGCGCCACGGTCTCGTGCGCGTCGCGGAAGGGCAGGCCCTTTTTCACCAGGTAGTCGGCCAGGTCGGTGGCGGTGGCGTAGCCCTTCTTGGCCGCGTCTTCCATGGCCTGGGGGTTGACGGTGATGCCGCCCTCCTTCTGGCCCGTTTCGGCGTTGAACTGGCCGCCCACCATCTCGGCGAAGATGCGCAGCGTGTCCTTGAGCGTGTCCACGGTGTCGAACAGCGGCTCCTTGTCTTCCTGGTTGTCCTTGTTGTAGGCCAGGGGCTGGCCCTTCATCAGCGTGATCAGGCCCATCAGGTGGCCCACCACGCGGCCGGTCTTGCCGCGCGCGAGTTCGGGCACGTCGGGGTTCTTCTTCTGCGGCATGATCGACGAGCCGGTGGTGAAGCGGTCGGCGATGCGGATGAAGCCGAAGTTCTGGCTCATCCAGATGATGAGCTCCTCGCTGAGGCGGCTCACGTGCACCATGCACAGGCTGGCCGCCGCCGTGAACTCGATGGCGAAGTCGCGGTCGCTCACGGCGTCCAGGCTGTTCTGGCAGACGCCCTCCATGCCCAGCGTGCGCGCCACGCGCTCGCGGTCCAGCGGGTAGGTGGTGCCCGCCAGCGCGGCGCTGCCCAGCGGCAGCACGTTGGTGCGGCGGCGCACGTCGGCCATGCGCTCGGCGTCGCGCGCAAACATCTCCACGTAGGCCAGCATGTGGTGGCCGAAGCTCACGGGCTGGGCCACCTGCAGGTGGGTGAAGCCGGGCAGGATGACTTCGACGTTCTGCTCGGCCACCTCGACCAGCGCCACCTGCAGTTCTTTCAGCAGACCGGCGATCAGGTCGATCTCGCCGCGCAGCCACAGGCGCACGTCGGTGGCCACCTGGTCGTTGCGGCTGCGGCCGGTGTGCAGGCGCTTGCCCGCGTCGCCCACGAGCTGGGTCAGGCGCGCCTCGATGTTCAGGTGCACGTCCTCCAGGTCCAGCTTCCATTCGAAGGCGCCGGATTCGATCTCGGACGTGATCTGCGCCATGCCGCGCTGGATGGCGGCATGGTCTTCCTGGCCGATGACGCCCTGCGCCGCCAGCATCTCGGCGTGCGCCAGGCTGCCCGCGATGTCGGCCTGCCACAGGCGCTTGTCGAAGAACACGCTGGACGTGTAGCGCTTGACCAGGTCGCTCATGGGCTCGGAAAACAGGGCAGACCAGGCCTGGGCCTTGGTGTCGAGCTGGTTGGCGGAGGGCTGCGCGGGCGCGCGCGTGGATTGGCTGGTAGGCATGGGAAGGGAATAATCCGAAGGGTTCCGGCCCCCGGAACACCCGGACGCCGCACTGCAGGAGACGCAAATTTTATCGACGCCTTCCCCCTCCGCTACAGCCACCGCCACGGCCGCGCCCACGCGCGCCCTGGTTTTCGACGCCTGCCACGCTGGCGTGGTGCTGCGCGCCGTGCTGTTCGTCGAGGCCGTGGCCGGCGTGGGCGCCCTGTTCGCCACCGATACGCCCGCGCAGTGGCTGGCCGGCCTGGCGCTACTCACGGGCGGCGTGCTGCCCGCCACGCTGGCCTGGCTGCTGGCGGCCTGCAGCCTCAAGCTCTGGCTGCAGCGCCTGTCGATCGCGCAGCAGTACACGGCGGGCGTGCTGCTGGGCGCCCTGGCCGGGCTGCTGGCCGGCGCCATGCTGGCGCTGGTGCAGCCCGGCAGCCCGCCCTGGCTGGCCTGCGCCGCCTCGGGCGCGCTGCTCTCGGCCCTGCTGGTGGCGGGCCTGGTGCTGCGCGCGCGCGCCCGCGCGCCGGCCACCACCACGGCGCGCCTGGCCGAGCTGCAGGCGCGCATCCGCCCGCACTTCCTGTTCAACACGCTCAACAGCGCCATCGCCCTGGTGCGCGCCGAGCCCGCGCAGGCCGAGGCGCTGCTCGAGGACCTGAGCGACCTGTTCCGCCACGCGCTGGTCGAGCAGGGCGAATCAGCCACGCTGGGCGAGGAAATCCAGCTCGCGCAGCGCTACCTGGCGATCGAGCAGGTGCGCTTCGGCGCGCGCCTGCGCGTGCAGTGGCTGCTCGACCCCGCCGCCGACGGCGCGCGCCTGCCGCCGCTGCTGCTGCAGCCGCTGGTGGAGAACGCCGTCAAGCACGGCGTGGAACCCAGCAGCCAGGGAGGCAAGCTGCGCATCGCCACGCAGCGGCGCGGCGACCGCGCGGTGGTGCGCATCACCAACACCCTGCCGCCGCAGCACGAGAGCGGCGCCAGCACGCGCGGCCACGGCATCGCCCTGGACAACGTGCGCGCCCGCCTGGCCCTGCTGCACGACGTGCAGGCGCAGTTCAGCACCAAGGTGAAGAACGGCCTGTACCAGGTGCGCATTTCGATCCCCTGCTGAGAACGTGTAAAAGAACCCGCCATGCCCGCTCATTCACACGTCCTGACCGGACTGGAAATCCCATGCACATCCTGATCGTGGACGACGAAGCCCTGGCCCGCGCGCGCCTGCGCACGCTGCTGGCCGACTGCCAGGCGCAGCAGCCGCAGCCGCGCTACACCGTGGCCGAGGCCGCGCACGCCGCCGAGGCGCTGGCGCTGCTGCAGTCGCCCAGCGGCCGCGCCGTCGATGCCGTGTTGCTCGACATCCACATGCCCGGCCAGGACGGCCTGGCGCTGGCGCACGCGCTGCGCGCATTGCCCCGGCCGCCGGCCATCGTGTTCGTCACCGCGCACGCCGACCATGCCGTGAGCGCCTTCGAGCTCGACGCGGTGGACTACCTCACCAAGCCGGTGCGCCTGCAGCGCCTGCAGCAGGCCCTGGCCAAGGTGCAGCGCGGGCGCGGCCCCGCGCCCGCCCCGGCGCCCGCGCCCGCCGCCGAGGGCGAAGCGCTGCTGATCCAGGACCGGGGCCGCACCGAGCGCCTGCCGCTGGCCGAGGTGCTGTACCTCAAGGCCGAGCAGAAATACATCACCGCGCGCACGGCGCAGCGCACCTATGTGCTCGACGGCGCACTGCAGGACTTCGAGGCGCGCCACCCCGCCTACTTCCTGCGCGTGCACCGCAACGCCCTGGTGGCACGCCACGCCATGCGCGCGCTGGAGAAATACTGCGACCCCGAGGAAGGCGACGGCTGGGCCGTGCGCCTGCACGGGCTGGCCGAGCCCGTGGCGGTGTCGCGCCGCCAGATGGCCGCCGTGCGCGAGGAAATCGCGCGCTGACCTGTTTTGCAGGGAAAAACGGCTCCAGCCCTTATCCAGAAAGCGCTGGCAGCTATTCTTTTTGAAACCCTTGGCCCGGCAGCGTGGCCGCCCGCTGCATGCACAGCAGGCACACGCCCAGCATCGCGGCGGCCAGGCCCGCCAGCAGCCCGGCGTAGCCCGCGCGGTCGAGCAGCCAGCCGCCCACGGCGGGCACCAGCACACGGCTGAACGCGAACAGGCTCGATTGCACGCCGTAGTCCGCTGCCGCGGCCTGCGGGCGCGCGAAGTGCATGGTCAGCGCGAAAGCCAGCGCGGCGATGTAACCCATGGCGACGGCGACGCCTGCAGCCGCCGCGAACACGGCCGCCGCCGGGGGCCGCAAGGCCGCCACCAGCGCCAGCGCGGCCAGGGACGCGCACCCCAGCCAGGCGCCCACGGGCACGGCGCGGCGCAGCCCGATGCGGCGCGCCAGGTACGCCGCCACCCCGCTGGCAGCCGCCGCCACCACGCCGCCGCCCACACCCGCCATCTGCGCCACGCGCTGTGCGTCGAAGCCCAGGTCGAGCAGCAACGGCTTGAGATAGAACCACGCCGTGCCGACGAAGGGAAAGTACAGCACCAGCAGCAGCGTCCAGCCGCGCGCGCCGGGCTGGGCGATGTAGCCGCGCCAGTCCTGCCACAGCGAGGCGGGAACGCGGGCCGCCCTGCCCCCAGCCGGTCCGGGCGGGAGCAGGCACAGCAGCGCCGCGCCCAGTGCCAGCATGCCCGCCAGCGCCCAGAACGGCGCGCGCCAGCCCCAGCGCAGTTGCACCAGCAGCATCAGCCCGCCGCCCGCGATGGCGCCCAGCGACAGCGCCGCCGAGCGCAGCGCGCCCGCGCGCAGTTGCTCGCCGGCGGGCAGGTGGCGGATGGCCAAGGCGTTGACGGGAATGTCGGCCCAGGTCGCCAGCAGCGCCGCCGCAAAGGCCAGCGCGAACAGCTGCGCCGGGCTGGCGAGCAGGTCGGCCCAGCCCAGTAGCACCAGCACGGCGGCCAGCGCCAGGCACAGGCCCACGCCCCAGGCGCGGTAGCGGCGCGGGCCACGCTCCACCGGGCGGGCGAGCAGGAATTTGGCGACCGCCGGCAGGCCCGCCAGCTGGAACAGGCCGATCTGCACGCCCGACCAGCCCTGCTGGCGCATGAGCAGCGGCAGGCCCAGCCACAGGTAGACGCTGGGCGCGGTGAGCGCGAGGTGCAGCCACGCGAACAGCGCCTGCAGCGCGGCGAGGCGCGCGCGCTCAGCCATGGCGCGCTCCCACCACCACCTGCACCGGGGTCATGGGGAATTGGTGTGAAATGAAGCTGTCCACCACCGTGAAGCCCGCGCGCGCCAGCGCCGCCGCCGTGCCGCCCTGCGGCAGCACGTGGCGGCCCAGCAGGCGCATGGGCAGGTAGTAGGGCAGCACGCGCGCGGCCTCCTGCGGGTCGGCGGGCCGCTCGGCGTGCACGCAGATGAACAGGCCGCCCGGCACCAGGGCCGCGTGCACCTTGGCGAGCACGGCGGCGATGTCGGGCACGAAGTGCAGCACGGACGAGCACCACACGAGATCGAACCCCGCGCCGATCACATCGCCCGCCACGTCGCCGCCCTGCGCCCGCAGGCGCTGGCCCAGGCCGGCCGCGTCGATGTTCTCCTGCGCGACGGCGGCGGTTTCCGGCCCGTCGAACACCACGCCGGTCAGGCGCGGCAGGTGCCGTGCCAACGCGATGGCCATCCAGCCAGGGCCGCCGCCCAGGTCGAGCAGGCGCGTGGCCTGGGCGGCGCGCGGCAGGCGCTGGACGATCTCCAGCGCGCCGGCCGCGCTCACGGCGCGCTGCTCCTGCCCGATCTGCGCGCGCGCCGCCTCGGCCCAGCCCGCGCCGGTGGCGGACTGCGGCTGCGGCCCATGCTCGACCTGCGCGCGCAGCCGCCGGGCGTGCCCGCGCAGCGCGTCCAGGCGGTAGCGCCAGGCATCGCCGCAGAAGCCGGGCGCGCCGCGCACCAGGAAATCGCGCGCCACCGGGGCCAGGGCGTAGCGGCCCTCGGCGGCCTGCAGCAGGCCCAGGCTCCACAGCAGTTCCAGCAGATGCGCCGTGTTGGCGGCGTGCAGGCCGCGGCGCGCGGCCAGTTCCTGGGCGGTTTGCGGTTCGGCCAGCGCGTCGAACAGGCCCAGCGCCAGCGCGCAGTCGATGGCCTCGGCCTGCACGGCGGCGGCGGCCAAGTCCCAGCAGGGTTGCATGGGGTGGGGGTTCATGGCGTCGCTCCTCACATGCGCCATGTCAGCCGCAGGCCGAATTCGCGCGGCGGGCTGTAGACGGTGACAATGCCGTTCTGGTAGCCCACGGCGTCGTAGCGCTGGTTGGCAGCGTTGCGCACATAGGCGCTCAGCTCCACCGGGCCAAAGCTGCGGCCCGCCTGCAGGTTGACGAGGCCGTAGCCGGGGCGCTGGTAGCGGTTGGCCGCGTCCAGATAGACCCGGCCCATGCCGCTGACCTGCGCCTGCGCGTGCCAGCCCGCGGGGGCGTCATAGCGCACGCCCACGTGGGCCTGCACGTCGGGCGCGAAGGGGTTGCGGTGGCCGTCGTAGGTATTGGCACCGTCCTGGAAGCGGTCGAAGCGCGTACGGTTCAGCGCCAGCCCCGATTGCAGTTGCCAGCCCTGGCCCAGCAGCCAGTTCAGCTCCAGCTCCGCGCCCGTCGAGTGGCCCGATGCCGCGTTAGTGATGTAGACCATGCCGGGCACGGGCATTTGCTGCACCTGCATGTCGCGCATGTCCATGCGGTAGACGGCGGCCGAATAACGCAGGCGCTGGCCGGCCAGGTGGCCCTTGATGCCGAATTCGAGCGAGCGCAACTTTTCGGGCGCATAGGCAGCGTAGTTGGCGGCGGGCACGAAGACGTTGAAGCCGCCGCCGCGCACGCCCTGCCCGTAGCTAGCATAGACCTGCGCCGTGGGCGCGAACTGCCAGCGCAGCGCGAGCTTGGGCAGCGCGTGCGTGTGGGCCTGCGATTGCTCGGCGTTGCCGCTGGCAAAACGCACCGTGCTGCGCTCCAGCCGCGCGCCGGCCTCGGCCGTCCAGCCGGGCGCCAGCGGCAGCGTCCAGTGCGTGAACAGCGCCGTGCCGTGCCCTTTCGTGGTGGCCGGCAGGCGCGTCAACCCCATGGGCAGCTTCTGTTCGTTGAGCAGGTCGTGGTCGTCACGGTCGGCGTACAGGCCGGCCAGCCATTGGGCGGCGCCCGCGCGGCCCTCCAGGCGCAGCTCCTGCGACAGCGTGCGCAGGTGGTGGTCGCGGGCGATGTGCAGCATGTCGGCGGGCTGGAAGTCCGTGTCCTGCTGGATGCGGTCGCGCACGCTGTGGTAGGCGGTGATGGAGCGCAGCTTGAGCCCGCTGGCGAAGCCGTGCGCCACGTCCAGCGACAGGCCGTCGCCGAACGAGCGGTTCCAGCTCGGCGTGCCCGACTGCACGGTGGCGCGCGGCGCGCTGGGCGATCCCCAGAGCGCCGCGCCGTCGTGGAACTCCTGGCGCGTGTAGCGCAGCGTGGCGTCGGTGCCGGCACCCGGCGTCCAGCGCAGCGCCAGCTTCAGGTTGCGGCGCTCGCGGCCGTCCTCGCGCCGGCCCGTTGCCAGGTTGTCGATGAAGCCGTGCTGGCTGCTGGCCTCGCCCGCGATGCTGGCGTACAGCGTGTCGGCCACCAGCGGGCGGCTCAGGTCGAAGCGCAGCGAGCGGCCCGAACGGCTCGACAGCCCGGCGGACACGGCCGTGCGCGACGCGTTGCCGGGCTGGCGCGTGTGGATGCTGATGACCCCGGCCTCGGCGTTGCGGCCATACAGCGTGGACTGCGGGCCGCGCAGCACCTCCACGCGGTCGATGTCGAGCAAGCCATCGTCGAAGCCCTGCGCCAAGAGCGAGGGCACGCCATCGACCAGCAGCAGCGTCGAGGACGAGAACGAGAAGAACTGCGCCGTGACGCCGCGCATCACCGGCGCATTCACGCCCGCCTGGCCGAAGGGCTGGAACACCAGGCCGGGCGTGCTCTGCTCCAGCTCCTGCAGGCGCGTGACGCCGGCAGCTTCGAGCTGCCCGCCGTCGTGCACAGACACGCTGGCGGGCACGTTGTCCAGCGGCTGGGCCTGCTTGTTCACCGTGACGGTGACATCGGGCAGCGTGGCCAGGGCGTCTTCGGCGGCCTGGGCCAGGGGGTGAAGGGCGGCCAGGACACCCAGCGTGAGGGGAAGGCGGTATCGCGTCATCTGCGGCTCTTTCGTGCGGTACGGGGTTGGCTCGCAGTGTGATTTTGATGAGAATGACTATCATCCAATCTCCTTTGCGATCGGGCCGTTTTCGTATGCGAGCGGCCCGCCCTGCCCCCCATGCACCCCTCTTCACCTTCCCCGGCCTGGACACGCCTTCCCACGGTGGACGGCGGCACGGCCGAGCGGCTGGAGATCGAGCCGGGCCTGTCCGCCGTGCGCTCGTGCTGCCTGCCGGCGCGCGACGCGGCCCAGTCCCACGCCAATCCGCCCGAAGGCGGCACGCTGGTGCTGACCGTGGGGCTGCAAGGGCGCTCGCACTACCGCAGCACGCAGGGCGAGGTGCTGGGCTTCGACGAAGGCTTCACCACCGCCGCTGCGTTCCTGGGCAGCGCGGGCGAGCGCCGCTATGCCGCCGGCGAGCGCGTGGCGCAGTTGCGCCTGCTGGTGCAGGAACAGGTGCTGGCGCGCTGGCTGGGCACCGAGGCGTGCGCGCGGCTCATGCCCGCGCGCGGCGTGCGGCCGCTGGCGTCGGCGCGCACCCCGGCGGCCAGCCTGGGCCACGCGCTGGCGCTGTACCGGGCCAGCGCCGATGCCCCGGGCCTGGCCTTGCTGGACGGGCGCATCCACGCCCTGAGCCTGCTGGCCGACCAGGTGCGCGCGCTCGGCCTGGCCGCGCACGCGCCGCCGCCCCGCCCGCGCGGCCACGCGCCGCTGGAGCGAGCCCGCGACCTGATGCGCGCGCAGATGGATCGCCCCCTGACGCTGGCCTACCTGAGCGCCGCCGTGGGCATGAGCGAGACGCGCTTCAAGGCGGGCTTTCGCGCCGCCTTCGGCATGCCGCCAGGCCAGATGCTGCTGCAGATGCGCATGGAGCGGGCCCGGGCGCTATTGGAATCGGGCTGCCAGGTGGCCCAGGCCGCGTGGCAGGTGGGCTACGCCCATCCGGGCAACTTCAGCACCGCGTATGCGCGCTACTTCGGCCATGCGCCGAAGCGCCAGGGGCGGCAGCGGTGACTCTTTTTTTCATAGCGCCTGGCGCTTGCCAGGCAAGGGCTGGGGGCCTAAAAAGCCCTGAATGCACGGATCAATGCCCGTGCCCATCCTCGTGCCCATGGTCATGCGCATGGCCGTGCGCCGCGCCGTGGTCGTGGGCGTAGCGGTGCGCCAGGCTGCTCACCGCCATCACCATCGCCATGCCCGCCAGCAGGCACACCACCTGCACCACGGTTTCGCGCGCGCTCAGGCGGCGCTGCAGTTGCGGAATCAGGTCGGCCAGCGCCACGTAGACGAAGCTGCTCGACGCCACGGCCAGGAAGTACGGCAGCCAGTCGTGCAGTTGCCCCACGAGGAAGTAGCCCGTGAGCCCGCCCAGCGCCGTCACGGCGCCGGCCAGGGACACCTTGATGAGCGCCATGCGGCGGCTGGCGCTGCTCTGGCGCAGCACCATCAGGTCGCCCATGTGGTGCGGCACCTCGTGCGCCAGCACCGACAGCGCCGCCACCAAGCCCAGGCGCATGTCGGCCATGAAGGCCGAGGCGATGAGCACGCCGTCGCCAAAGCAGTGCACGCTGTCGCCCGTGAGCACGGCCCAGCCGCCCGTGGCGGGGGCATGGTGGTGATCGTGCGCATGGCCATGGCCGTGCGCGTCACTGTGTTCATGGCCGTGGCCCGCGTGGTCGTGCCCATGCTCGTGCCCGTGGTGCCACAGCTCGGCCTTGTCGAGCAGGAAGAAGAACACCACGCCCACCAGCAGCGTGGCGAACAGGTGGCGCGCTTCCACGGCGCTCTCGAACGCCTCGGGCAGCAGGTGCATGAAGGCCGTGGCCAGCAGCGCCCCGGCCGCCAGGCTCAGCAGTTGCTGCGGGCCGACCTGGCGCTTGGGTTCGGCCAGGCCGGCGCGCATCAGGAACGCGGCCACCCAGACGCTGCCGATGCCGGCGGCCAGGGTGGCCAGGAGAATTGCTAGCAATGTCATAGCTTCTAGCGCTTTCCCCACAAGGGTCTGCGCCGGTTTTCATCAAAAAAAGCCCCGAAGGGCTTGGCGGTCAGGCCACGCCGTGCTGTTTGAACCAGGCCAGCGCCCGTTTCCAGCCGTCCTCGGCGGCTTCCTTGCGGAAGCTCGGGCGATAGTCGGCATGGAAGGCATGCGGCGCGTCGGGGTAGACCACGAACTCGGACGCCTGGGCGGCGGCCGAACCCTTGTGCAGGGCCTCTTTCATCTTATCGACCATGTCAAGCGGGATGCCGCTGTCTTTTTCGCCATACAGGCCCAGCACCGGCGCCTTGAGCGTGGCGGCCACGTCCAGCGGATGGCGCGGCGCGAGCGCGCTGGCCTCGCCCGCGAGCCGCCCGTACCAGGCCACGCCCGCCTTCACCGGGCCATGGGCCGCGTACAGCCAGGTGATGCGCCCGCCCCAGCAAAAGCCGGTGACGCCCACCCGGGCCAGGTCGCCACCGTGGGCGCCGGCCCAGCGCACGGTGGCGTCCAGGTCGCCCAGCACCTGCGCGTCGGGCACCTTGGCGACCAGCTCGCTCAGCAGGCGCGCCACCTCGGTGTACTGCGCGGGGTCGCCCTGGCGCGCGTACAGCGCCGGGGCGATGGCCAGGTAGCCCGCGTGCGCCAGGCGGCGGCACACGTCGGCTATGTATTCGTGCACGCCAAAGATTTCCTGCACCACCAGCACCACGGGCAGGCCGCTGCGGCCCTCGGGCGCGGCGCGGTAGGCGGGCATCTGGAAGCCGCCCGCGTCGATCTGCACCATGCCCGCAGCCAGCCCCTGCGCGGGCGTCTGGATGGCGGTCTGCGCCATGACCGGCGCGGCGGCGGCGGCATAGCCCGCGCCCAGCATCAGGTGCAGTGCAGCACGGCGGCTGGCGCCTCCGGCGGGCTGGCCGGGCACGAGGGCATCGAGGTCTTGCTTCAGTTCGTCAAACGCCATGGCATTGCTCCTTGAAAAAAGAAAAGAGAGGGACTGGCTTTTTACGCCATGCGCTGCGCTTTGCGCCGCCGCAACCGCCGCACGAGGCCCCAGGCCAGCCCCAGCAGCAGCAAGGCCAGCAGGAACTTGCCCAGCGCCGCAACGATGGCGGCGCCCGAGATCAGGCCGACTTGCACGGCGAAGGCGAATCCTTCCGCCAGCAGGACAGCCGTCGCCTGCTTGTCGGCCACGGATTGCTTGTCCTTCAATGCGCCTCTTCCCAGTTGCGCCCAACGCCCACCTCGGCCACCAGCGGCACCTTCAGCGCGGCCACGCCGGCCATGGTGCGCGGCACCTCGCGGCGCAGCCAGTCCACGGCGCTCTCGGGCAGCTCGAACACCAGTTCGTCGTGCACCTGCATGACCATCAGGATCTCGGGCTTCTCGGCGTCCAGGCGCGCCTGCACGGCCACCATGGCGCGCTTGATGAGGTCGGCCGCCGTGCCCTGCATGGGCGCGTTGATGGCCGCGCGCTCGGCGGCGGCGCGGCGCGGGCCGTTGGGCGAGTTGATCTCGGGCAGCACCAGGCGGCGGCCGAACACGGTTTCCACATAGCCCAGCGACTTGGCGCGGGCCTTGGTTTCCTCCATGTACTGCTGCACGCCGGGGTAGCGCTCGAAGTAGCGCTGGATGTAGTTCTTGGCGGCCTGGTTGTCCAGGCCCAGGTTCTTGGCCAGGCCGAAACTGCTCATGCCGTAGATGAGGCCGAAGTTGATGACCTTGGCATAGCGGCGCTGCTCGCTGCTGACCTGGTCCACGGGCACGCCGAACACCTCGGCCGCCGTGGCGCGGTGCACGTCCAGGCCGTGCTGGAAGGCGTGCAGCAGCGACTGGTCGCCGCTGATGTGGGCCATGATGCGCAGCTCGATCTGGCTGTAGTCGGCGCTGGCGATGACGCGCCCCGGCGGCGCCACGAAGGCTTCGCGGATGCGCCGCCCCTCGGGCGTGCGCACGGGGATGTTCTGCAGGTTCGGCTCATTGCTCGACAGGCGCCCGGTCACCGCCACGGCCTGCGCGTAGTGCGTGTGCACGCGCCCGGTGCGCGGCAGTGCCAGGGTGCCGAGCTTGTCGGTGTAGGTGCCCTTGAGCTTGCTCAAGGACCGGTGCTCCAGCAGCTTGGCGGGCAGCGGGTAGTCCTCGGCGAGCTTTTCCAGCACCTCCTCATCGGTGCTGCGCGCGCCGGTGGCGGTTTTCTTCACCACGGGCATGCCGAGCTTGTCGAAGAAGATCTCGCCGAGCTGCTTGGGGCTGGAGAGGTTGAACGGCTGGCCTGCGATCTCGTAGGCCTCCTGCTCCAGTTGCACGATGCGCTGGCCCAGCTCGTGGCTCTGCTGCGCCAGCAGCGCGGCGTCGATCAGCACGCCGTTGCGCTCCATGCGGAACAGGGTTTCGCTGCTGGCCATCTCCAGTTCGTAGATGGCGCGCAGGCGCTCGTTGGCCTGCAGCAGCGGCCACAGGGCCTGGTGCACTTCCAGCGTCTGGTCGGAGTCCTCGCACGAGTAGGCGGCGGCCTTGTCCACCGGCACCTGGGCGAACGGGATCTGGTGCACGCCCTTGCCGCACAGGTCCTCGTAGTTCAGGCCAGTGCGGCCGGTGTGGCGCTCGGCCAGGCTGGCGAGGTTGTGCGGCTTGTGCACTTCGAGCACGTAGCTCTGCAGCATGGTGTCGTGCACGTAGCCGCGCACCTCGATGCCGTGGTTGGCGAGCACGTGGCGGTCGTACTTGACGTGCTGGCCCAGCTTGGCGTGGCGCGCGTCCTCCAGCCAGGGCTTGAGGCGCGCCAGCACCTCTTCGAGCGGCAGTTGCGCCGAGGTGTCCGGCCCTTCGTGGCGCAGCGGAACGTAGGCCGCCTCGCCCGGCTGCACGCTGAAGGAGATGCCGACGATCTGCGCGCGCAGGGCGTCGAGCGAGTCGGTCTCGGTGTCCAGCGCCACCAGGTCGGCCTTCAGCAGCCGGGCCAGCCACTGGTCGAAATCGGCCCAGTTCAGGATGGTGTCGTACACCACGCTGCGCTGCTGCGCCGCCTCGGCCACGGGGCTGGCGCTGTGGTCGGCGAACAGGTCGCCGCTCTCGCCGGGCATGGCCACGGCGGGGGTGGGCGCCGGGCTGGCCTGCTGCAGCGCGCGCGCCAGGCCCTTGAAACCGTATTTTTCATAAAAACCGGCCAAAGCGCCCGTCTGCTGTGCGCCAGCAGCTATCGAATCAAGAGCAGGCAGGCCCGCCACGTGCGCGCTCAGGTCGCAGTCGGTCTTGATGGTGACGAGCTGGCGCCCGGTGGGCAGCCAGCCCAGCGTGGCGCGCAGGTTCTCGCCGGCCACGCCCTTGATCTCGCCCGCGCGGGCCATCAGCGCGTCGAGCGAGCCGTACTCGCCCAGCCACTTGGCAGCGGTCTTCGGGCCGACCTTGGGTACGCCCGGCACGTTGTCCACCGCGTCGCCCACCAGGGCCTGGAAGTCGATCATCCGCTCGGGCGGCACGCCGAACTCGGCCGTCACCCCGGCCACATCGCGCTTCTTGCCGTTCATGGTGTCGATGATGGTGATGCGCTCGTTCACCAGCTGGCTCAGGTCCTTGTCGCCGCTGGAGACCACCACCTGCACGCCCTGCCGCGCGGCCATGCACGCCAGCGTGCCGATCACGTCGTCGGCCTCGACGCCGGGAATCGCCAGCACCGTCCAGCCCAGCAGGCGCACCACCTCGTGGATGGGCTCGATCTGCGCGCGCAGCTCTTCGGGCATGGCGGGGCGGTGCGCCTTGTACTCGGGGTAGATGGCGTCGCGGAAGGTGGGGCCGCTGGCGTCGAACACGCACACCGCGTAGTCGGCCGCCACGTCCTTCTTCAGCGCCTGCAGCATGTTGACCATGCCGCGGATGGCGCCGGTGGGGCTGCTCGCCGGGTCGCCGGGCACGGCGCGCAGGTCGGGCATGGCGTGGAAGGCGCGGTACAGGTAGCTGGAGCCATCGACCAGCACCAAGGTTTTGTCTTGCGTCATGGGGGCGATTGTCACCGCAAGGAAAAGGCCGTGAAAGGCTTCACGCAACGGCACAATCCGCCGATGCCGAAGGAAACCGCCATGAAAAAACTCCTGCCCTTGCTGCTGGCCAGCGCCTGCACCCTCGCCCTGGCCGAACCGGCCTTCCAGAACGTGCCCGAGGTGCTGCAAAAGCCCCTGCTGGGCAACGGCCTCACGGCCGCGCGCATGCAGCAGGGCGTGCTGCAGCTGCAAATGGGCAAGCCCGAGGTAACCGAGCTGGTGTACGCCACCTTCGTCTTCCACAGCATCTGCGCCCCGCAGTGGCGCCAGCCGCAGGCCTTCGCCCAGGCCGGCCTGGCGCGCGTGGAACTGCTCAACGCCGATGCCAGCCAGGGCTATGCCTTCGACGCGCGCGGCGACGTGTGTGCGCGCATGGGCCAGATGGGGCAGAACTACCGCGGCCTGATCACCCAGCACACCAGCGCCTGCACGGCCCAGGGCTGCCCGCCGCAGCGCTGAGCGCTGGGACGGCGCACCCGCCTACAATCGCGCCATGCGCGCCGTTTCCACCACCCTCACGCTGCTGGCCTGCCTGGCCAGCGCCTCCGTCCTTGCCCAGAATATGGGCCAAAACAGCCCCGAAGGCGCGCCAGACAAGCGCCAGCAGCTACAAAGAGATGAGCAAAAAGACTCCCGCCTGAACCAGCGCGCCGAGCGCATCCAGGTCGAGGACGAAGGCAGCCGCGTGGACGAGCTGCGCGTGGGCGGCCAGACCCAGACCATCACCGTGCAGCCCAAGACCGGCGAGCTGCCGGCCTACGAGGTGCAGCCCGGCACCCAGAGCCCGCACACCCGCAGCCGCAGCGACAGCACCGACACCAACGGCCCGCGCGTGTGGAACGTGCTCAAGTTCTGACGCGCGCGCCCCCCCTCCTTCCTCACCTTCCCCGACCGAATTTCCGGATTGCAGGCGCCATGGCGCGCCTGTTCGCACCATGGCTGTTTTCACCGAAGTTTCCGAAGACGCAGCGCAGGCGCTGCTGCAACGCCTGTCATTGGGCCGGCTCACGGGCCTGCGCGGCATCGAGGGCGGCATCGAGAACACCAACTACTTCCTCAGCACCGACCAGGGCGAATGGGTGCTGACCCTGTTCGAGCGCCTGAGCGCCGAGCAACTGCCCTTCTACCTGTACCTGATGAAGCACCTGGCGCACAAGGGCATCCCCGTGCCGGACCCGCAGGCCGACCGGGAGAGCGGCGACATCCTGCACCAGGTGTGCGGCAAGCCCGCCGCCATCGTGCAAAAGCTCGCCGGCAAGAGCCAGCTGGCCCCGGCCTCCGTGCACTGCGCAGCCGTGGGCGCGATGCTGGCGCGCATGCACCTGGCCGGGCGCGGCTACGAACGCAGCCAGCCCAACCTGCGCGGCCTGCCGTGGTGGAACGAGACCGTGCCCGTGGTGCTGCCCTACCTGCAGGAGGCGCAGAGCGCCCTGCTGCGCGCCGAGCTGGCGTACCAGAACCACGTGGCCGCCGGCAGCAGCTACGCGGCGCTGCCGCGCGGCCCGGTGCATGCCGACCTGTTCCGCGACAACGTGATGTTCGACGGCGAGCGGCTCACGGGCTTCTTCGACTTCTACTTCGCCGGGGTGGACACCTTCCTGTTCGACCTGGCCGTGTGCCTGAACGACTGGTGCATCGACCTGCCCACGGGCGCGCACGACGGCGCACGCGCCCAGGCCATGCTGGCCGCCTACCAGGCGGTGCGCCCGCTCAGCGCCGCCGAGCGCGCGCTGCTGCCCGCCATGGCGCGCGCCGGGGCGCTGCGCTTCTGGATCTCGCGCCTGTGGGACTTCCACCTGCCGCGCGAGGCCAGCATGCTGAAGGCCCACGACCCGGCACACTTCGAGCGCGTGCTGCGCGCGCGCGTTGACCACCCCTTGCACATGGACGCATAGACTCCCAGGCCATGAAACTTCGCATCGTCCCCGCCTACACCGGCGTGAAATGGGTGCAGCTCGGCGTGCGCGCGTTCTGGCGCCAGCCGCTGGCGCTGGCAGCGCTGTTTTTCATGACCATGGCCGCCATGTCGCTGGCCACGCTGGTGCCGCTGGTGGGCGCGCCCATCGCGCTGGCGCTGCTGCCCTCGGCCACGCTGGCCATGATGGTGGCCACGGCCGAGACGCAGCAGGGCCGCTTTCCCACGCCCGCGCTGCTGCTGGTGGCGTTTCGCACCGGGCAGCAGCGCCTGCGCGCCATGCTGGCGCTGGGCGGCATGTACGCTGTGGGCTTCCTGGGCATCATGGGCCTGTCGGCACTGGTGGACGGCGGGCAGTTCGCCCAGGTCTACTTCGGCGGCGCCAGGCTGACGCCGGAGGTGGCCGAAAGCCCCGCCTTCCAGGGCGCGATGTGGCTGTCGGTGCTGCTGTACCTGCCGCTGTCGCTGCTGTTCTGGCACGCGCCCGGCCTGGTGCACTGGCACGGCGTGCCGCCGGTCAAGGCGCTGTTCTTCAGCCTCGTGGCCTGCGTGCGCAACTTCGGCGCCTTCACGGTCTTCGGCCTGGCCTGGATGGGCGTGTTCCTGGCCGTGGGCATGGTGGTGGCGCTGGTCACCGGGCTGCTGTCGCTGGCCATCGGCACCGCCGCCGGGGGCATCATGGTCGGCGCGGCCATGGTGCTGGCGGCCATGTTCTTCAGCTCGGTGGTGTTCACCTTCCGCGACTGCTTCGAGCCGCCCGAGCAGTACCTGCAGGCGGCGCCCGAGCCCGCCGCGGAAGACGCGCCCCCGCCGCCGCCCGTGGACTGACCGTCCCGCGCCCCCCCAGCACAACCCGGCCCTGGCCGGGTTTTTCTTTGCCTTCACGGATCTGTCACACGGGCTTCCTAGCATGGGCCGCGGCAGCCGTGATGGACGGCGCCTGTTCCTTCCGTTCTTGACCACATAACGACCCCACCATGTCCCATACCCCCCAGCCCACGCGCCGCAAGGCCCTGCAATTCCTGGCCAGTGCCCCCCTGCTGCCCCTCGGCTCCACCGCCACGGCCGCGCTGCTGGCCACGGGTTGCGGCGGTGGCGGCAGCAGCAGCGCCGCATTCGCCTCGGCATCCTTTACCTCGATGGCCGCCCCCACGCTGGCCAACGCCGCCGCCATGGCCACGACCACGGTGGGCTCGGCGCTGGACGTGAAGTTCAGCGACGGCAGCGCGCAGTCGTACCAGCTGGCCTACCAGCCCTTCTTCATCACCGGCGACCTGGTGGCCGACGGCAAGGGTGGCAAGATCCTGGCCGGCGGCTACGTGGACATCCGCAACCAGCCCATCATCGACAAGAGCGTGGCGGGCGCCGAGCGCCAGTTCTTCTCCGACTCGCCCGACGGCACTTCGCTGCTCACCGTACCCAATGCCAAGGTGGACGGCGTGAAGGGCAAGCCGGTGTTCGCCGTGGTGCAGTTCGAGTACACCACCTGGGCGCAGGACGGCAAGACCGACATGTATGGCAAGCTGCCCTCGCCCATCGCCGTGCTCACGCTGGACCAGGACCAGGCCACCGGCAAGCTGAGCCTGGTGAAGTACCACAACGTGGACACCTCCAAGGTGCACGGCCTGTGGATCACCTGCGGCGCCAGCCTCTCGCCCTGGGGCACCCACCTGTCGAGCGAGGAGTACGAGCCCGACGCCTTCACCGCCGCCAGCAACGCGCAGTTCAAGGCCTACAGCCAGAACCTGTACGGCAGCGAGACGGCAGCCAACCCGTACCACTACGGCCACATGCCCGAGGTGACGGTGAACCCCGATGGCACCGGCAGCATCAAGAAGCACTTCTGCATGGGCCGCATCTCGCACGAGCTGGTGCAGGTGATGCCCGACCAGCGCACCGCGCTGATGGGCGACGACGCCACCAACAGCGCCTACTTCGTCTTCGTGGCCGACAAGGAGAAGGACCTGTCCTCCGGCACGCTGTACGCCGCCAAGGTGGGCGCGGGCTTCTCCATCGACCCGGCCTCGGGCAGCGCCGCGCCGCTCACCTGGATCAAGCTGGGGTCGGCCACCAGCGCCGAGATCGAGAATCTGGCCAACACGCTCAAGCCCGCCGACATCATGAGCGTGCAATCCAAGGATCCCGGCGACGCCAGCTACACCAAGATCGTGGCCAACGGCAAGACCGAGTGGATCAAGATCAATCCCGGCATGGACAAGGCCGCCGCCTTCCTGGAAACCCATCGCTACGCCGCATACAAAGGCGCCAGCATGGGCTTCACCAAGATGGAGGGCACCACCGTCAACGCCAGGGACAAGGTGGCCTACTCGGCGCTGCAGAACTGCGAAAAGTCCATGGTGGCCGGCGACGCCGCGAACGTGCCGGGCAACGGCATCTCCATCCCCAAGCAGCTCAAGGCCGGCGTGGTGATGGCACTGAACCTGCGCGGCGGCCAGAAGGACACCGCCGGCGCCGCCATCAACAGCGAGTGGATGCCCGTGGACACCAAGGCCCTGCTGGCCGGCGAGGACATCGCCGCCGACGCGCTGGGCAACACCGGCAACCCGAACAAGGTCTGCAACCCCGACAACCTCAAGTTCTCGGAGAAGCTGCGCACCCTGTTCATCGGCGAGGACAGCAGCCAGCACGTGAACAACTTCCTGTGGGCCTACAACGTCGACACCAAGCAGCTCGCGCGCCTCATGTCGATCCCCGCGGGCGGCGAATCGACCGGCCTGCACGCCGTGGACGAGATCAACGGCTGGACCTACATCATGAGCAATTTCCAGCACGCCGGTGACTGGGGCGGCATCCACAACGTGGTGAAAGACACACTGGATCCGCTGATCAAGGCCAATTACAAGAACAAGGCCGGCGCCGCCGTGGGCTACCTGACCGGCAGCGCCAAACAACCCACCCTGTAAGACGCCCAGCGCGGCTCACGCCGCGCATGCGCAGCACGACCCGGCCCCGGCCGGGTTTTTTCATGGGCCCCGTCACACCCCCGTCATGCACGCCTTCTAGATTTGCCCGCAGATCAACCAACGACTCCATCGAGGGCAATCCAATGAAGCTGAAATTGTTGTGTGCGGCGCTGGCAGGCGCATCCGTGCTGGTCACCGCCTGCGGGGGGAGCGACGGCGATGGCGGCAGCACACCCGTGCCGCAAACCCCGACCAAGAACGTGCTGTTCTTCCTCGGCGACGGCATGGGCATCACCACGCTGACGGCTGCGCGCATCTACAGCGTGGGCGAGACGGGCGAGCTGACCATGGACCAGTTGCCCGAGACCGCCTTCGTGCACACCTACTCGAACGACGGCCAGGTGACCGACAGCGCGCCCTCGATGGCCGCCTACATGACCGGCGTGAAGATGAACAACGAGGTCATCTCCATGTCGCCCGAGACCCGCGCCACCGGCGCCGACGGCAAGCCCTACCACGTCAAGTACGACAGCACCTGCCCTGCCAGCGGCAACGGCACGGCGGTGGAAACGCTGCTGGAGCAAATGAAGGCTGCCGGCTACGGCACCGGCGTGGTGACGACCACGCGCATCACCCACGCCACGCCCGCCACCACCTATGCGCACGTGTGCCACCGCGACGCCGAGAACACCATCGCCGCGGCCCTGGTGCCCGGCGGCGCGGGCTACAACGCCAAGCTGGGCGACGGCATCGACGTGGTCTTCGGCGGCGGCACGAACTACTTCACGCCCGCCACCGCTGGCGGCCGGCGCAACGATGGGCGCGACCTGATCGCCGAGCTGCAGAAGGCCAAGTACAGCTTCGCCGCCGACAAGGCCGCGTTCGACAAGCTGCCCGTGGACGGCAGCACAAAAATAGCCGGCCTGTTCACCAAGGACCACATGGCCTACGACCTGGACCGCGACGGATCCAGGGAGCCCAGCCTGTCCGAGATGACCGGCAAGGCCATCGACGCGCTGGCCGCGAAGAAGAAGGGCTTCTTCCTGATGGTGGAAGGCGGGCGCATCGACCACGCGCTGCACGCCACCAACGCGCGCCGCGCGCTGCAGGACACCGTGGCCTTCGACAACGCCATCAAGACCGCGCTGGCGAAGATGCAAGCCGTCGACCCCGGGCTGAAGAACACGCTGGTCGTCGTCACCGCCGACCACGACCACACGCTGCAGATGAACGGCTACGCCAGGATCACCGGCAAGACCGCGCCCGGCAACCCTGGCGTGCTGGGCCTGGTGAAGGACTACGTGAAGGGCGCGCCCTCGAAGGATGTCGATGGCAACCCCTACACCGTGCTGGGCTTCGGCAACGGCCCGGGCTACAAGCCCGTGCGCGCCCCGATCAGCAGCGCCGAGCTGGAGAGCGCCGACTACCTGCAGGAAGCCGTGGTGCCCATGCCCTCGGGCGGCGAGACGCACGGCGGCGGCGACGTGTTCCTGGGCGCCACCGGCCTGGGCGCGGACAACTTCAGCGGCGTGCTGACCAACCACGAGGTGTTCGGCCTCATCAAGAAGTCCCTCGGCCTGTAAGCCAGCGCCCCGCACAACACAAGGAATCCACACATGAACTCCGCAATCCGCAAGACCGCGCTGGCCGTGGCACTGCTGGCATCGGGCGCGGCCCAGGCCGCCGGCGAGGCCAAGAACGTCATCTTCTTCCTGGGCGACGGCATGGGCCCGGTCACCGTCACGGCCGCGCGCATCTACAAGGGCGAGAAGGAAATCGCCGCCGGCAACCCCGCCAAGCTGCCCACCAGCGAGCGCGCCAAGCTCGCCATGCAGACGCTGCCCTACGCCGCGCGCATCAAGACCTTCTCGCGCGACGCCCAGACCACCGACAGCGCGCCCTCCATGGCCGCGTACATGACCGGCGTGAAGATGAACAACGAGGTCATCTCCATGTCCGCCGAGACTTCGGCCTATGACGCCAAAGGCGCGCAGTACTACAAGGACGAGAACTCCACCTGCCCGGCCGACAATGGCTCGCCCGCCGTCACGCTGCTGGAGCTGTCGAAGGCCCAGGGCCGCGCCGTGGGCGCGGTCTCGACCACGCGCGTCGGCCACGCCACGCCGGCCACCACCTACGCCCACGTCTGCAATCGCAATGCCTACAACACCATCGCCGAGCAGTCGGTGACCGCGGGCCTCGACGTGCTCATGGGCGGCGGCCAGCGCAACTACCTGCCCAAGGCAGCCAATCCGTCCAGCAAGCGCACGGACACGCGCAACCTGGTGCAGGAAATGCAGGGCAACGGCTACACCTACGTGAGCAAGGGCAGCGAACTGGCCGCGCTCGACACCAGCAAGGCCACCCGCCTGCTGGGCCTGTTCTCGCAAAGCGAGATGGCCTACGAACTCGACCGCGTGAACCAGAAGCTCGACCAGCCCAGCCTGTCCGACATGGCCACCAAGGCGCTCGACGTGCTGAGCCGCAACGACAAGGGCTTCTTCCTGATGGTGGAAGGCGGCCGCATCGACCACGCCCTGCACGGCACCAACGCCAAGCGCGCGCTGGAAGACACGCTGGCCTTCGACAAGGCCATCGAGAACGTGCGCGCCTACATGGAGAAGAAGGACCCCGGCCTGAAGAACACGCTGATCGTGGTGACGGCCGACCATGACCACGCCATCGCCTTCAACGGCTACACCAGGATCGGCTCGCCGATTCTCGGCAAGGCCATCGACTACCAGACCGGCAAGCCCGCCCTGGCCGCAGACGGCAAACCCTACACCACCTTGGTGTTCGGCAACGGCGGGCGCCCCACGGCGACCACGCAGGCCAACGACGAAGACGGCGGCAAGCCCTGGGTTGCCCCCGCACGCGGCGCGGGCCGCGAGGACCTGACCAACGTGGACACCACGCAGGACAACTTCCTGCAGGAAGTCAACATCAACCTGGGCTCGCCCGGCTCCGAAACGCACGGCGGCGGCGACGTGATGCTGTTCGCTGGCGGCGCGGGCGCCAAGATCTTCAAGGGCACCATGGACAACACCAAGGTGTTCGGCAAGGTCAAGGAAGCGGCCGGACTGTAACCCCACGCTTTGAGTGAAACCGGCTGCCCGCGCTTGTCCATCAAGCGCGGGCAGCTATGCTTTTGATAGTTCCATGAAATACTCCCCCCTCCTGCTTGCCGCCGCGCTGTGGCTGCCGCCGGCCACATTCGCCCAGCCCGCGCAAGGCCCTGGCGGCGCGGTGCAGGCCGCCACGGCGGCCATGAAGGCCGCGCCGCCCATCGACCTGCGCGTGACCTACCACACCCGCACCATCGGCCGCGACGGCGTGCTGCGCCAGGCCACGCACACCAACCACGTCCACCGCCGCGTCGGCATGGTGTGGACCGAGCGCGAGCTGCCCGCCGCGCTGCGCCAGAGCCAGGGCCACGGCCATGACCACAGCCACGGCCCGCACGCCGGCCACGCGCACGACGAAGCCAACGGCGCCCCGCTGCGCGTGAGCCGCAGCGACGACGGCCAGGAGAAGGTCGAAGTCATCCTGGCCAGCATGCGCCGCGTGATCGAGGTCGACCGCGCGCACCACGGCAACGTGGGCTACGGCGGCGCGTGGGACACGCAGTACTGGCTGGTGCCGCCCGCCGCCCTGCAGCGCATGGAGCGCGTGGGGCCGCCCAAGGCGGGCGTGCAGCGCTACCGGCAACGGCAGGGCGAGGCCACCACCACCGTGGACTGGGACGTGGCGGGCCAGTACCCGCGCAGGATCGAACGCACCGACGCGCACGGCACCGATTCCACCCTGGTCACCGCCACACGCCTGCCCGCCCCGGCCGTGGCGCCCTGGCAGGCCAGCGAGGCATTCGAGCGCGGCGATTATTCGGACCTGCTCGACTGACAGTTTCCCGCGTCACTCCACCACCGTCAGCTTGGCCACCGACAGCGCCAGCCACTTGGTGCCGTGGCGCGGGAAGTGCACCTGCGCGCGCGCGTCGTCGCCCGTGCCTTCGATGGCCAGCACCTTGCCTTCGCCGAACTTGGTGTGGAACACGGCGAGCCCCGCGCGCAGGCCGTGCGAGGTGGCCTTGGGCGGCGGCGGCGCGCTGGCGTAGCTGTCGGATTTGAAGCCAAATCGGCCTCCAGGGCTTGTCCCATAAGCGCTACCAGCTCCTGAATTGGGAGCAAAAGAGCCGAAGCCCTGCTGCTTGGGCGTGATCCACTTGAGCGCTTCCTCGGGCAGTTCGTCGAAGAAGCGGCTCTTGACGTTGTAGCGCGTCTGGCCGTGCAGCAGGCGCGTTTGCGCGTGGCTCAGGTACAGGCGCTGGCGCGCGCGGGTGATGGCCACGTACATCAGGCGGCGCTCTTCCTCCAGGCCGTCGCGGTCGCTGGAGGCGTTGTCGTGCGGGAACAGGCCCTCTTCCAGCCCGCCGATGAACACGGCGTCGAACTCCAGCCCCTTGCTGGCGTGCACGGTCATGAGCTGCACGGCGTCCTGCCCGGCCTGGGCCTGGTTGTCGCCCGCTTCCAGCGCGGCGTGGGTGAGGAAGGCAACCAGGGGCGAGAGGGTTTCGCCGGTGTCGGCGTCGATGATGCCGGCGGCGGGGCGCAGCGGCTCGTCGAGCTGCGGCGCGTCCGGGTCCAGGCCCTGGCTGACGGGGCTTTGCGTGAGCGGCTGGCCGTGCTCGTCCAGCGGCAGGGCCACGGCGTCGCGGCCGAAGCCTTCCTGGGTGACGAAGCTCTCGGCGGCGTTGACCAGTTCCTGCAGGTTCTCGATGCGGTCGGCGCCTTCCCTCTCGGTGCGGAAGTGCTCCACCAGCCCGCTGGATTCGAGCATCTGCTCGATGATGCCGCGCAGCGACAGGCCCTGCGTCTGCTCGCGCAGCACATCGACCAGCACCACGAAGGCGCCCAGGTTGGCGCCCGCCTTGCCGGGCACGGCGCTCACGGCGTCGTGCAGCGAGCAGCCGGCCTGGCGCGCGGCGTCCTGCAGCACCTCGAGCGTGCGCGCGCCGATGCCGCGCGGCGGGAAGTTGACCACGCGCAGGAAGCTGGTGTCGTCGTGCGGGTTCTCCAGCAGGCGCAGGTAGGCCAGCGCGTGCTTGATTTCGGCGCGCTCGAAGAAGCGCAGGCCGCCGTACACGCGGTAGGGCACGCTGGCGTTGAAGAGCTGCGATTCGATCACCCGGCTTTGCGCGTTGCTGCGGTAGAGCACGGCGATTTCCTTGCGCGCCAGGCCGTCGTTCCTCACCAGTTGCCGGATCTCATCGACCATCCACTGCGCCTCGGCCAGGTCGGTCGCGGCTTCGTACACGCGCACGGGCTCGCCCGCGCCCTGCGTGGTGCGCAGGTTCTTGCCCAGGCGGCGGCTGTTGTGGCTGATGAGGTGGTTGGCCGAGTCGAGGATGTTGCTGTAGCTGCGGTAGTTCTGCTCCAGCTTGATCTGGTGCGCCACGGCGAACTCGCGCACGAAGTCGGCCATGTTGCCCACGCGCGCACCGCGGAAGGCGTAGATGCTCTGGTCGTCGTCGCCCACGGCCATCACGCAGCCGTGGGTCTGCAGGCGGCCATCCGCCTCGTCGCCCGCCATCTGCCTGAGCCACAGGTACTGCAGGCGGTTGGTGTCCTGGAACTCATCGACCAGGATGTGGCGAAAGCGGTGCTGGTAGTGCGCGCGGATCGGGTCGTTGTCACGCAGCAGCTCGTAGGAGCGCAGCATCAGCTCGCCGAAGTCCACCACGCCTTCGCGCTGGCATTGTTCTTCGTAGAGCTGGTAGACCTCCACCTTCTTGCGGCTGTCGGCATCGTGCGCGGGCACGTCGCGCGGGCGCATGCCCTCTTCCTTGCAGTTGGCGATGAAGTAGGCCAGCTGCTTGGGCGGAAAGCGCTCTTCGTCCACGTTGAACTGCTTGCACAGGCGCTTGATGGCGGAGAGCTGGTCCTGCGTGTCGAGGATCTGGAACGCCTGCGGCAGGTTCGCCGCCTTGTGGTGCGCGCGCAGCAGGCGGTTGCACAGGCCGTGGAAGGTGCCGATCCACATGCCGCGCACGTTCACCGGCAGCATGGCCGTGAGGCGCGCCACCATTTCCTTGGCGGCCTTGTTGGTGAAGGTCACGGCCAGGATGCCGCCCGGCGTGGCGTGGCCGTTCTGCAGCAGCCAGGCGATGCGCGTGGTGAGCACGCGCGTCTTGCCCGAGCCCGCGCCGGCCAGGATGAGCGCGTGGCCCGAAGGCAGGGTGACGGCGGCGAGCTGCTCGGGGTTGAGGCCCTGCAGCAGCGGCGCGGCAGGGGCGGAAAGCGGGTCTTGGGAATGCATGCGGGGATTGTAGAAACCCCCTCGCACCCCGCCGCCGCGGGCAGGTATAGAATCAATCACCGGGCCCAAGTTTCTTGACGCCCGGTTTTTTGTGCCTGTGCAACCAGGGTTCGGCGCCAGCTTGTACGCTGCCGCCCGCAAAGCCGGTCCCAAGCCAAGCGCCCCACGCTGCCGAAATGGTTCGGCGGCGCCTTTTCAAAGGAGCTTGGAATCTCATGGAAATCTTCGACTACGACAACATCCTGCTGCTGCCGCGCAAGTGCCGCGTGGAGAGCCGCTCGGAATGCGACTCCAGCGTGGAGCTGGGCGGGCGCAGCTTCCGCATCCCGGCCGTGCCCGCCAACATGAAGACGGTGGTGGACGAACGCATCTGCACCTGGCTGGCGCAGAACGGCTACTTCTACGTGATGCACCGCTTCGACCTGGACAACGTGCAGTTCGTCAAAGACATGCACGCCAAGGACTGCTTCGCCTCGATCTCGCTGGGCGTGAAGCAGCCCGACTACGCCACGGTGGACCGCTTCGTGGCCGAAGGCATCACGCCCGAGTACATCACCATCGACATCGCCCACGGCCACTCGGACAACGTGAAGAACATGATCCAGTACCTCAAGGCCAAGCTGCCCAAGGCGTTCGTCATCGCCGGCAACGTGGGCACACCCGAGGCCGTGATCGACCTGGAGAACTGGGGCGCCGACGCCACCAAGGTGGGCATCGGCCCGGGCAAGGTGTGCATCACCAAGCTCAAGACCGGCTTCGGCACGGGCGGCTGGCAGCTGTCGGCCGTGAAGTGGTGCGCGCGCGTGGCCACCAAGCCCATCATCGCCGACGGCGGCATCCGCAGCCACGGCGACATCGCCAAGAGCATCCGCTTCGGCGCCACCATGATCATGGTGGGCTCGCTGTTCGCGGGCCACGAGGAGTCGCCGGGCAAGACCGTCGAGGTCGATGGCGAGCTGTTCAAGGAGTACTACGGCTCGGCCTCCGACTTCAACAAGGGCGAGTACAAGCACGTGGAAGGCAAGCGCATCCTGGAGCCCATCAAGGGCAAGCTGGCCGAAACGCTGGTGGAGATGCAGCAGGACATCCAGAGCTCCATCAGCTACGCCGGCGGCAAGAAGCTCATGGACATCCGCAAGGTGAACTACGTGATCCTGGGCGGCGACAACGCGGGCGAGCACCTGCTGATGTAAGCACCGCCAGTACCAACGCAAACGGGGGCCTCGGCCCCCGTTTGCGTTGGTGCGGCGTGCAGCGCGCTTACTTGACCTGCAGCGTGCCCTTCATTAGCCCCACGTGGCCCGGGAAGGTGCAGAAGAACGAATAGGCATCGCCCGCCTTGAGCTTGGCCACGTCGACGCTGACCGAGTCGCTCTCGCCGCCCCCGAGCAGCTTGGTCGCGGCGATGACGCGCGCGTCCCCGGACTTGAGGTAGCCCGCGGCGGCACCGGCGGCCAGCGCATCCTTGGCGACCGCATCCATGTCGGCGGTCTTGGCCAGCACCCAGTTGTGGCCCATGCTCGTCTTGGGCAGCTTGCCCACATGCTTGAGCTGCACCGTGAATTTCTTGCACGACGCGGGCACGTCGATGCTCTTGGTGTTGAACTGCATCGCATCGTTGGCCTCGACCTGGACGCTGCAATTGTCGGCAGCGAAAGCGGGGGTGGCCAGGACGACGGCGGCAGCGGCAATGGCGGCGAAACGGAACATGATGATGGAAACTCCTGTAACGGCGGGCTGAACGGTAGGCACAGGCGGCACCCGCAACCCGCCCGGGCGCCACGGCGGCATCTTACGCATTTTCATTAGCAAATACTTATGAGAATCAAACTCATTCATTCAACTATGCACCGCACGCCTTTCCGGAAGGGGTCTGTGATTCATGCCTAAAATGGCCTCCAACGCTTGCTGGCAAAGCGCTAAAAGCTATTGAAAAAGGAGCAAACATGGACATCGCCATGCTCGGCACCGGGCGCATGGGCTTTCCCATGGCGCGGCGGCTGTGCCAGGCCGGGCACACCGTGCACGTCTGGAACCGCGACGCCGCCAAGGCACAGCCCCTGGCCGCCGATGGCGCCGTGCCGCACGCCAGCGCCGCCAGCGCGGCGGCGGCCGGCGAAATCGTCATGGGCATGCTGCTGGACGGCCCGGCCGTGGCCAGCGTGCTGTTCGAGCAGGGGGCCGCGGCGGCCATGCGGCCCGGCGCGCTGTTCGTGGACATGGCCTCGATCCAGCCCGGCGAAGCGCGCGCGCACGCGGCCCGGCTGGCGCAGCACGGCACCGGCGCGCTCGACGCGCCGGTGTCCGGCGGCACCGTCGGCGCCGAGGCCGGCACGCTGGCCATCATGGCCGGCGGCGGCGCGGCCGACTTCGCGCGCGCCCTGCCGCTGCTGCAGGTGCTGGGCCACGCCACGCACGTCGGCCCGCACGGCGCCGGGCAACTCGCCAAGCTGGCCAACCAGATGATCGTGGGCATCACCATCGGCGCGGTGGCCGAGGCGCTGCTGCTCGCCGCCAAGGGCGGTGCCGACATGGCCAAGGTGCGCGAGGCCATCGCCGGCGGCTTCGCCGACAGCCGCATCCTGCAGCTGCACGGCCAGCGCATGGTGGAGCGCGACTTCGCCCCGCGCGGGCGCATGACGGTGCAGCTCAAGGACATGCGCAACGCCCTGGCGACGGCGCAGGAGCTGGGCTTCGAGGCCCCGGTGACCCGGCTCTTCGAATCGCTCTACGCCGACGCCGTGGCGCACGGCCTGGACGATCTGGACCACAGCGGCCTGTTCGTCGAGCTGGCCCGCCGCAACGCGATGGAATAAATTTTGGGGCGTGTCTTGCAGACGCCCCAAAAATTCGTGCATAATTCGTGGCTCTGCTGCAGTGCAGCCGCAGAAAAGGGCTCTTAGCTCAGTTGGTAGAGCAGCGGACTCTTAATCCGTTGGTCGTAGGTTCGAATCCTACAGGGCCCACCAAAACAACCGAAGATGAAGCACTTGCCGAGGAATCGGCAGGTGCTTTTTTCTTTTCCCCTCTCGGCGCAGATTCTCAAGCATGCATCCCCAAGCCCAAGCACTGTGGCGCGGCCCGCGCTGGATCCTTGCCATCTTGCTGGCCCTGCTGGGCATGGTGGGACCGTTCTCGATCGACACCTACCTGCCCGCGTTCCCGGCGATCGCCCAGGCGCTGCAGGCCACCCCGGTGGAGATGCAGCAAACGCTGTCGGCCTACCTGTTCGCCTTCGCGTTCATGGCGCTGTTCCACGGCGCGCTGTCGGACAGCCTGGGGCGCCGGCCCGTGGTGCTGTGGGGCCTGGCGGTGTTCACCCTGGCCTCGGCGGGCTGCGCGCTGTCGGACAGCATCGGCGCGCTGGTGCTGTTCCGCGCACTGCAGGGCCTGTCGGCCGGCGCCGGCATCGTGGTGTCGCGCGCCGTGATCCGCGACATGTTTCCGCCGGCCCAGGCGCAGCAGGTGATGAGCCAGGTCACCATCTTCTTCGGCGTGGCGCCAGCCATCGCCCCCATCGTCGGCGGCTGGCTGGCGGTGCACCTGGGCTGGCACAGCGTCTTCTGGTTCCTCACCGGCGTGGGCGTGTGCCTGTGGCTGGCCAACCACCGCTGGCTGCCCGAGTCGCTGCCGCCCAGCGAGCGCCAGCCGATCCACCTCGGTCATCTGCTGCGCGGCTACTGGGAACTGGGCACCAGCCCGCGCTTCATGCTCCTGGCGCTGGCCAGCGGCATCCCGTTCAACGGCATGTTCCTGTACGTGCTGTCGGCCCCGGCCTTCCTCGGCGATGTGCTGAGACTGGAGCCCACGCAGTTCTTCTGGTTCTTCCTGGTCACCATCTCCGGCATCATGGGCGGCGCCTGGATGAGCGGCCGCCTGGCGGGCCGCATCGCGCCGAAGCGCCAGATCCGCCACGGCTTCCTCATCATGCTGCTGATCGCGGCGCTGAACCTCGTGGCCAACCTGCTGCTGGCGCCGCACGTGCTCTGGGCGCTGCTGCCCATTGGCATCTTCTCGTTCGGCTGGGCGCTGATGGTGCCCGTGGTCACGCTGCTGGTGCTGGACCTGCACCCGCAGCGCCGCGGCATGGCGTCATCGCTGCAGGCCTTCGTCGGCTCCACGGCCAACGGCGTGGTGGCGGGCATGGTGGCGCCGCTGGTGATGCATTCCGCCGTGGCCCTGGCTGGTGCCTCGCTGCTGCTGATGCTGGTGGGCCTGGTGGCATGGATCTACCTGCACCACCGCTGGCCGGACATCGGCCGCCATTCCGCGCACTGAGATGAAACAACACCCCCCTGAGGCGCTTCGCGCCTTCCCCCCGCTCTCGCATGGCTGCGCCATGCGGGCAGGGGGACGCAGCCAGCGCGGCGGGGCGGCCCTTGCGCGGCTGCCCGCGCATGGGCCGCGCCTGTTTCATGGGCTGCGGGTGGCGCGCAGCGCCATGGAAAACTGATACGGCGCGTTGACGGCGGCCCGCGTCACCGCCGCGGGTGGCGGCGGTCCAGCTCCCGCTCCTGGTAGTAGCGGGCCTTTTCGGCATACATGGCCTGGTCGGCCCGGTGCACGGAGGCCTCGATCGACTCGCCCTCCTGGCAGCAGGCAATGCCCATGGACAGGCTGACCGCCTGCCCCGGGTAGAACTGGTTGTTGAGTTCCAGCAAGGAGAGGATGCGTTCCTGCACGGCCAGCGCCCCGCGCTCGTCGGTGGCGGGCAGCAGCACCATGAATTCGTCGCCGCCGACGCGCGCGGCGCAGGCCGGCGCATCGACCGCCTTGGCCAGCACCTCGCCGACGCGGCGCAGCATGGCGTCGCCTGCGCCATGGCCGTGGTCGTCGTTGGCCTCCTTGAGGCCGTTCATGTCCATGGCCAGGATCGCCACCGGCCATGGCCCCTTGCGCGCGAGGCGGTTGAGCTCCTCCATGTAGTAGGCCCGGTTGCGCAGCTGCGTCAGCACGTCGTGCTTGCCCAGGTACTCCAGGTAGGACTCGGCCTTCTTGCGCGCCGTGATGTCGACGAGCGAGATCAGCACCAGCCCCCAGTCCTGGACATGGCTGTCAAGCACGGCGAACTGCATGTGAATGTTGAGCAGATCGCCGGACAGCGCGTAGTTGACCACCTCGCGCTGCTGCACCAGCTTGCCATCCCACAGGTCCTGCAACTGCTCGGCAAAGGATTCGCGCATCTCGTCGCGGAAAATGTGGTTGATTCCCCCAAGCAGCTCGGCCTTGTCTGCGGCACCGAACATGGCGAGGGTCTGCCGGTTGACGTCGATGACACGGATTTCCTGGATGCAGCGCGTGACGAACTCCGGGTGCACCTTGAGGAAAGTGGCGAAGTCGCGTATGCCCTGGGCGCGCACTTCGTCCAGCAGGCGCCGGATATGGCTGAAGTCCTCGACCCACAGCGACACCGGCGAATGCTCGAACAGGCCGCGCGCATAGCGCTCGCTGCGGCGCAGGCGCTCGGCGCCCTGCACCTCGGCCGTGACATCCTCCAGCGACACCAGCACCCGGTCCCAGCGCTCCTCGTGGCCCGGCAGGATGCGCGCATGGATCTGCACGTCCAGGCGCCGCTCGTCGAGGGCGTAGTTCACCGTGCGGTTGGAGAACTCCAGCGCCCCGGACCACAGCGCCGCCAGCTCATCGACCTGGCGCGCATGCATGTCGCCCCGGAACACTTCGTCCAGGCGGGCCACCAGCGTGGCCTGGTCGGGCGCCGCGAAAAGCGCCAGGGTACGGTGGTTGACCCGCACCACCTTCAGCGCGGCGCTGCAGGCGCCCAGCCGCTCGGGGTGCCCCGCCAGGTGCGCGCGGATGTCGCTCACGCCCTCCGCCCGCCAGCGCTCGAACAGCTGCCGCAGGGCGCTGTAGTCCTCAAGCCAGAGCGAGACAGGGGCGAGCTCGAACATGTGTTCGTAGTCCACGCCGGATACAGGGAAAGAAGTCACTGGGCACCTCCGCCGCACATTATCGTGAGCCGCCGTGAGCCCCAAAGGGAAGCGGGCCATAAAAAAACCGGCCTAAAAGGCCGGTTCGCTGGGCTGCGCCCGCTGGCGCTCAGCGTGCCGAATGCGGCGTGCGCTTGCGTGCGTCGTGGGGCACGAAGGGCTTGCCGCCGCCCGCCTGCTTGTTGAAAGCCGGCTTGCCGCGCCCGCCCCAGTCACCGCGCGGCGCTGCCGCCTCGGGGCGGCCAAAGCCGCCGCGCCCGCCTTCACTGCGACCGCCTTCGCCGAAGCCGCCCTTGCGGCCATAGCCGTCGTTGTCGCGGCGGCCGCCGCCGAACCCAGCACGGTCGCCGAATCCACCACGGTCACCAAACCCGGCGCGGTCGCCAAAGCCACGCGGCGCGCCCTGGCCGTCACCCATGCGGGCCGGGCCCCGCGCTGCGCGGTCGCCAAAGGCCGGGCGGCCCTCGCCACGGCCGAAGCGGCGGTCGCGGCTGTGGTTCTCGCGGCCCTCGCGCCCGCGGCCATTGCCTTCGGGGCGGCCCTGCGGGAAGCGCTGCGTCGGCTCCATGCCCGGGATCACCTCGGCCTTGAACGGCTGGCGGCTGTAGCCTTCGATGTCGAAGATCTTGCGGCGGTCGCGGAACTCGGCGAACGTCACGGCCAGGCCGTCGCGGCCAGCACGGCCCGTGCGGCCGATGCGGTGGGTGTAGTCCTCGGCCTTCATGGGCAGGCCGAAGTTGAACACGTGGGTGATGGTGGGCACGTCGATGCCGCGCGCGGCCACGTCGGTGGCCACGAGAATCTGCACCTGGCCGTTGCGCAACGCCATCAGGCGGCGATTGCGCAGGCCCTGGCTTAAAGCGCCGTGCAGCGCCACGGCCGAGAAGCCGTCCTGCTGCAGGTCGTTGGCCAGGCCGTCGCACTCCATCTGCGTGCTGGCGAACACGATGGCCTGGTCGATGGAGGCATCGCGCAGCCAGTGGTCGAGCATCTTGCGCTTGTGCTGCGCGTTGTCGGCCCAGAACAGCACCTGCTTGATGTTGGCGTGCTTTTCCTGCGGCGAGTCGATGGTGACCTTCTGCACTGCGGAGCCGTTGTCGTGCATCACGCGCATGGCGAGCTGCTGGATGCGCGGCGCGAAGGTGGCGCTGAACATCATGGTCTGCTTGCGCTGGCTGGTGAGCTGGTTGATCTCGGCCAGGTCGTCCGAGAAGCCCAGGTCGAGCATGCGGTCGGCCTCATCCACCACCAGGAACTGCACCTGGTCGAGCTTGATCTGCATGGAGCGCTGCAGGTCCAGCAGGCGGCCCGGCGTCGCCACCACGAGGTTGGCGTTCTGCAGCTTGGCGATCTGCAGCTGGTAGGGCATGCCGCCCACCACGTTGGCCACGCGCAGGCCCTTGCAATGGCGCACCAGGTCGATGGCGTCGTGCGCCACCTGCTGCGCGAGTTCGCGCGTCGGGCACAGGATCAGCGCGCCCGGCACGGCGGCCTTGAAGTGGCGCGGGTTGGTCGGGTCCTTGCGGCGTGCGCGCTTCGGTGCGGCCTCGCCCCGGGCGGCGGCCTCGGCGCACAGGCGCTCGTATTCGGCGCGTTCGTTCGCCTGCTGCTCGGCCTGCTGGCGCACCAGGGTGTGCAGCACAGGCAGCAGGAAGGCAGCGGTCTTGCCGCTGCCGGTCTGGCTGGAGACCATCAGGTCGATGAAGTTCTCGCCCTCGACGCCCATGGCCATGGGAATGGCCTTTTCCTGCACGGCGGTGGGCTGGGTGTAGCCCAGGTCGCGCACGGCCTGCACCAGCTCGGGGGCCAGGCCCAGGCGCACGAAGCCCTCGGGCAGCGCGGACGGAGCGGGGGTGGCCTCGGGGGCCAGGGTTTCAAGAGGCAAGGAGGTATCGGCAGGCGCGGCGTCGCCCTGCATAGGCAGCATGTCGGTCATGGTTTCTCACGCAAAACGGGCAACCGCAGGCGCTACCTGCGGCGGCTTCGTTCAATGGTTCAACAACATCAACCATCAAACGGAACCGCAAGGCCGCAGCGGACGGCCTGGGTGGGCAATGTTTGCTGCTTGCGGCGTGCGCCGCAGGCAAAGCCCGGTGAGTGAAGGGAGATGCACAAAAAAATTGCACCGCCCTCGGCGGTGCAATCTCGCAATTATGGCACGACTGGGGTTTTCCCGCAAATCGTGCGGGGCTTCCTCAATAGCTGGCGAGCGGCTTGGCCTTGCCGCCTGCGAACGTCATCACGACCACGGGGGCCTTGATGCGGTTGCCTTTGTCGTCGTACGCGTACTCGCCCATCACGCCCTTGTGGGCGTTCTGGTGGATGTAGGCGCCGACCTTGGCGGGATCGATGGAGCCGCTCTTCTGCATGGCCTCGCCGATGTTGATGACCTGGTCGTAGTAGAACGGGCTGTACACGTCGGGGTTCTGGCCGAAGCGCTTGGCGAACTTCTCCTGGAACGCCTTGGCGCCCGCGTCGCTGTCCATCAGCATGCCGGCGTAGGCGCAGTACACCACGTCGTTCACGGCGTCGCCGCCGAGCTTGCCCATCTCGGGGCTGCACAGGGTGTCGCCGCCGAGCAGCTTGGCGCGCACGCCCAGCTGCTTCATCTGGCGTGCCATGGGCGCGGCCTGGGGCGCGTAGCCGCCGTAGAAGATGACCTCGGGCTGCTTGGCCTTGAACGTGGTCAGGATGGCCATGAAGTCGGTGGCCTTGTCATTGGTGAACTCGCGGCCCGCCACCGCCATGCCGAGCTTCTGCGCTTCCTTGGCGAACTCGTCGGACAGCCCCTGGCCGAAAGCAGTGCGGTCGTCGATGACGCCGACCTTCTTGGCCTTGAGCACGTTGGCCGCATACGCAGCCATGCTGGCGCCGGCCTGCACGTCGCTGGCAACGATGCGGAACAGGTTCTTGTAGCCCGACTGCGTGATCTTGGGGTTGGTGCCCACGGTGGAAACCAGGGTGCCGCCGTTGTCGTACACGCGCGAGGCGGGAATGGTCACGCCCGAGCAGTACGGGCCCATGACGTAGCGCACGCCGGAATCGACGAACTTCTGCGCCACGGCCACGCCGGTCTTGGCGTCGCACTGGTCGTCCTCGGAGACCAGCTCGAACTTCAGCGTCTTGCCGCCCACGCTGATCTTGCGCGCGTTCAGTTCCTCGATGGCCAGGCGCACGCCGTTGTCGTTGTCGCGGCCGGCGAAGGTGTTCGGGCCCGAGAGGGGGCCGCTGTGGCCGATCTTGACCACCTGCTCCTGGGCCGAGGCGCCGGCCGCGCAGGCCAGGGCCGCAGCGGCGGCGAGGAGGGATTTGAACGAAAGCGATTGCATGGCGTGTCTCCGGTAAAAGAATGCGCGAAAAAACCAAGGCGCCAGGCAGGTCGCCAGCGCCTCGGGAGGGGTGTCTGGATACAGACAGCGGCGGATTATCGCCGCACGCGCCGCTGCCGCGGCGTGTTTCTCACACCGACAGCAGGTGTGTGCGGTAGTGCGCCAGCTCGTCGATGGATTCGTGCACGTCGGCCAGCGCCGTGTGCTTCTGGGCCTTCTTGAAGCTGTTGTAGGCCTCGGGCTTCCAGCGCTTGGCCAGTTCCTTGAGCGTGCTCACGTCGAGGTTGCGGTAGTGGAAGAAGGCTTCCAGCCGCGGCATGTACTTGACGAGAAAGCGCCGGTCCTGGCCGATGCTGTTGCCGCACATGGGCGCCGTGCCCTTGGGCACGTACTGGCTCAGGAAATCGATGATCTGCTGCTCGGCCTCGGCCTCGGTGATGGTGGAGGCGCGCACCTTGTCGATCAGGCCGCTCTTGCCGTGGGTGCCCTTGTTCCAGGCGTCCATCTGGTCGAGCTGCGCGTCGCTCTGGTGGATGGCGAACACCGGGCCTTCGACGCGCGGCTCCAGGTTCGGGCCGGTCACGATGACGGCGATCTCCAGCAGGCGGTCGGTCTCGGGTTCGAGGCCGGTCATCTCGCAATCGAGCCAGACCAGGTTCTGCTCGGATTTGGGCAATACAGGGGTGGGGGTAGAGGGTTCGGACATGGCCGGCATTGTCGCCCATCCCCTACACTCCCCGCGCATGCCCCCACGTGATACCTTGCCGCCCTCGCTGGCGCTGTCCCTGCTGTTCGCCCTGGCGCTGTGCGCCGGGCTGATGATCAAGTTCTGGCTCGCCTCGCGCCAGATCCGCCACGTGGCCCGGCACCGCGCCCAGGTTCCAGCGCCGTTTGCCGGACGCATTCCCCTGGCAGCCCACCACAAGGCCGCCGACTACACCCTGGCCAAGGCGCGCCTGGGCCTGCTCGACATGGCGCTGGGCGCGGCCGTGCTCGTGGGCTGGACGCTGCTGGGCGGGCTGGACCTGCTGAACCAGGCCCTGCTGGCCTGGCTCGGCGGCGGCATGGTGCAGCAGTTGGCGCTGCTGGCGGCCTTCGCGCTCATCAGCGGGCTGATCGACCTGCCGCTGTCGCTGGCGCAGACCTTCGGCGTCGAGCAGCGCTTCGGCTTCAACCAGATGACGTGGAAGCTGTGGCTGACCGACCTGCTCAAGTCCACGCTGGTGGGCGCGCTCATCGGGCTGCCCATCGCCGCGCTGATCCTGTGGCTCATGGGCGCCGCCGGCCCGCTGTGGTGGCTCTGGGCCTGGGGCGCGTGGATGGGGTTCAACGTGCTGCTGATGTGGGTCTACCCCAGCTTCATCGCGCCGCTGTTCAACCGCTTCCAGCCGCTGCAGGACGAAGCCCTCAAGGCCCGCGTCACCGCGCTCATGCAGCGCTGCGGCTTCGCCGCCAAGGGCCTGTTCGTGATGGACGGTAGCCGCCGCAGCGCGCACGCCAACGCCTATTTCACGGGTTTTGGCACGGCCAAGCGCGTGGTGTTCTACGACACGCTGCTGCAGCAGCTCACCCCGGCCGAGGTCGAGGCCGTGCTGGCGCACGAGCTGGGCCACTTCAAGCACCGCCACATCGCCCAGCGCATGGCGGGGCTGTTCGCGCTCAGCCTGGCGGGCTTCGCGCTGCTGGGCTGGCTGTCCACCCAAGGCTGGTTCTACACCGGGCTGGGCGTGGTGCCGAACCTGTCACCGGGCGGCACGGCGCCGAACGACGCGCTGGCGCTGCTGCTGTTCCTGCTGGCCGTGCCCGTGTTCAGCTTCTTCATCGCGCCGCTGATGGCGCAGTGGTCGCGCCGCCACGAGTTCCAGGCCGACGCCTACGCCATGGCCCAGGCCGACGGCGGCGCCCTGGCCTCGGCGCTGCTCAAGCTCTACCAGGACAACGCCTCCACGCTCACGCCCGACCCGCTGTACGTGAAGTACTACTACTCGCACCCGCCCGCCACCGAGCGCCTGGCGCGCCTGCCCTCCCCGGTACACGCATGACTTCCATGTTTCCGAAAAAAGACTGGTCCGCCCAGGTACGGCGCGCGCTGACAGCTATCGAAATTGAAGCAAACCTGGCGCAGCACCCGGGCTGGCAGCTGCACGCGGGCGCCATCGAGAAAACCTACCGCTTCGCCAGCTACCACGAGACCATGGCGTTCGTGAACGCGGTGGCCTTCATCGCCCACGCGCAGGACCACCACCCCGACCTGTCGGTGCACTACGGCCGCTGCGTGGTGCGCTTCAACACGCACGACGTGCAGGGCATCTCGGCAACCGACTTCGACTGTGCGGCGCGCATCGACGCGCTGCTGGCCACGCCATGAGCGCGCGCGAAGGCCTGGTGGTGGCCAGCCACGGCCGCCACTGCGTGGTCGAAACGCCCGACGGCACGCGCCGCATCTGCCACCCGCGCGGCAAGAAAAGCCAGGCCGTGGTGGGCGACCAGGTGCGCTGGCTGGCGCCGCCGCCCGGCCAGGGCGACGAGGGCACCATCGAGAAAGTGCTGCCGCGGCGCAACCTGTTCTACCGCCAGGACGAGATCCGCACCAAGTCGTTCGCGGCCAACCTGGACCAGGTGCTGATCCTGATCGCCGCCGAGCCCGTGTTCTCGGAAAGCCAACTGGCGCGCGCGCTGATCGCCGCCGAGGCCGAAGGCATCACGCCGCTGATCGCGCTGAACAAAAGCGACCTAGTGGAGCCCTTCGCGCGCGCCTGGGAGCGGCTGCTGCCCTACCGCCACATGGCCGGCAGCGCGGGCCCCGACAGCCGCCACTACAACGTGCTGCCGCTGTCCCTGGCGCAATCGGGCGAGGCGGACCGCACGGCGCTGATGGCGCATTTGCAGGGCAAGGCCACGCTGGTGCTCGGCCCCTCGGGCGCGGGCAAGAGCACGCTCATCAACCTGCTGGTGCCGGGGGCATCGGCGCAGACGGGCGAGATCTCGCAGGCGCTCAACTCCGGCAAGCACACCACCACCAGCACCGCCTGGTACTGGGTGGACGCGGCGCGCACCACCGCGCTCATCGACTCGCCGGGCTTCCAGGAATTCGGCCTGCGCCACCTGGCGCCCACCGACCTGGCGCGCTGCATGCCGGACGTGGGCGCGCACGCGGGCGCGTGCAAGTTCTACAACTGCACGCACCTGCACGAGCCCGGCTGCGCGGTGCAATTGCAGGTCGAATCGGACGCCAGCCCAGGCACGATCAGCGCCAGCCGCTACAAAATCTATAGAGAACTATTCGCGGAGTTGAGCGAGGCGCCGCGCTATTGAAGAGAGGTACTGCCATGGCGCGAGCCGCCCCGATGTTGTCCTTCCGCCCACGCCTGATGGACGCGCTGCGCGGCTACGACCGGGCCCGCTTCGCGCAGGACTTCGGCGCGGGCCTCACGGTCGCCGTCGTCGCGCTGCCGCTGGCGATGGCCTTTGCCATCGCGTCGGGCCTGCCGCCCGAGGCGGGGCTGTTCACCGCCATCATCGCGGGCTTCCTGATCTCGGCGCTGGGCGGCAGCAAGGTGCAGATCGGCGGGCCGGCCGGGGCGTTCATCGTCATCGTCTACGGCATCGTGCAGCAGTACGGGGTGGCCAACCTCATCATCGCCACCGCGCTGTCGGGCGTGCTGCTGTTCCTGATGGGCGTGCTGCAGCTCGGCACGCTGGTGCGCTTCATCCCGGTGGCCGTGGTCATCGGCTTCACCAACGGCATCGCGGTGCTGATCGCGCTGTCGCAGGTCAAGGACTTCCTGGGCCTCTCCATCGAGAAGATGCCGGGCGACTTCTTCGGCATGCTCGGCGCGCTGTACCAGCACCTGTCCACCCTCAATCCCTGGGCCACCGGCGTGGCCGCCGCGTCGCTGGCGGTGGTCGTGGGCTGGCAGCGCTGGCTGCCCGCGTGGCGGCACCCTTTAGCCGGCGCGCTCGCGCGCGTGCCGGGCTCCATCGTCGCGCTGGTGCTGGCGACCGCCGTGGTGGCGCTGTCCGGCATGCCGGTGGAGACCATTGGCAGCCGCTTCGGCGGCATTCCGGCCGGGCTGCCCGCGTTCGCGCTGCCCGATTTCACCTGGGAGTCGGCGCGCCACCTGCTCATGCCGACGATCACGCTGGCACTGCTGGGCGCCATCGAATCGCTGCTGTGCGCGCGCGTGTCCGACGGCATGGTGGGCGACCGCCACGACCCGAACCAGGAGCTGATGGCGCAGGGCATCGCCAATTTCGTCACGCCGTTCTTCGGCGGCATGCCCGCCACCGGCACCATCGCGCGCACCGTCACCAACGTGAAAAGCGGCGCCACCAGCCCCGTCGCCGGCATGGTGCATGCGCTGGCGCTGCTGCTGGTGATGCTGGTGGCCGCGCCGCTGGCCGCATCCATCCCGCTGGCCACGCTGGCGGCGATCCTGATGTTCGTCGCCTGGAACATGGGCGAGTGGCGCGAATTCGCGCGGCTCAAGACCTACCGCCTGCCGTACCGCATCACGCTGGTGTCCGTGTTCCTGCTGACGGTGGTCTTCGACCTGACGGTGGCGGTGGAGTTCGGCATCTTCGCCGCCTGCCTGACCTTCATCTACCGCATCTCCAGCCTGTCGCGGGCCGAGCGCGTCCAAGCTGCCGACCTGCCAGTGCTGGCCGGGCACGACGCGCGCGTGCAGGTCTGGCGGCTGTACGGCGCGCTCTTCTTCGGCGCCACCAAGCTGCTCGAAGCCATGGAGGACCACCTGCCCGCCCAGGCGCTGGTGCTGGACTTGAAGAACGTGATCTACGTCGATTCGACCGGCGCCGAGGCGCTGGAGAACCTGGCCCACGCCTGCGCCGCCCACGGCGTGCGCCTGATCGTCTCGGGCCTGATGGGCCAGCCGCTCGACATCGCGCGCCGCACCGGGCTGTACGAGCGGTTGCGGCCCGAGCTGCAGCCCGACGTGGCCAGCGCGGCTGCCGCCGCAGTGGCGTGAAGGCAGCGGCACCGAAGCGGCTCCACGCAGCCCCGGGCAACCCGGCCCGGTTTCCCGATCAATCCGCTGGCAAGGACGCTGGCAAGGGCACGACACGGTCGCTGTGGAAATGCCCACCGGCACGCACCTTGCCCAACGCGGCGTTGAAGTCGCGGCGCAGCCCCGGGCCTAGCCAGGCAACGAAACCGACCAAACCATCAGAGATCACCCGGCCTTCATACGCCAGCAGGCCGCAGGTGATGACCGCCCCGCTGTCGCCCAGCATTTCCTTGAGCGGCGTGGTCAGGCACTTGACGGCATAGGCCACGTTTTCATATTCGCCATCGAACAGCACGCTGTAGCCCGTGGTGTCGCGCAGGTACACCCAGCGCCCCACACGCAGCGTGGCCACGGCATCGACGATGTCCTGCGGCACGGGCCTGCCCTGCGCCTGTAGCGCGGCAAGGGCGGGCGGGATCAGCGCGGGCTTGTCCGCCAGCGCATCGCGTGCGGCCTGCAGCAGATGTACCAGGCCCTGTTTGGCCACAGGCGCATGCACCAGCCCGGCATCCAGGGCCACCTGCTCCAGCAGGCTCTGGTAGTGCTCGATGAAGTGGCGCGCACGGGTTTCGTCAATCAGGCGAGCCGTGGTCATGCGCCGCCCCTTCCGTCCAGAATCGCCCGCAGCGCCTGCACCAGCGCATCGCACTGGGCGGGCGTGCCGACGCTGATGCGCAGATACTGCGCGATGCGCTCGGGCCGGGCGAAGTGGCGCACCAGCACGGCGCGCTCGCGCAACTGCGCCGCCAGCGTGGCCGCGTCATGGCCCGGGTGGCGCACGAAGAGGAAGTTGGCCTGCGAGGGCAGCACCGCGAAGCCCAGGTCCTCCAGCGCCAGCAGCAGCCCCTCGCGGCTCTGCACCACGGCGCTGCAGGTCTGCTCGAAGTACGCCGCGTCCTCATAGGCGGCACACGCGCCGGCCTGGGCCAGGCGGTCCAGCGGGTAGGAGTTGAAACTGTCCTTGACGCGCTCCAGCGCATCGACCAGCGGCCGCTGGCCGAAGGCCACGCCCACGCGCAGCCCGGCGAGCGAGCGCGACTTGGACAGCGTATGCACCACCAGCAGGTTCGGGTAGCGCGCCACCAGGCCCACGGCGCTCTCGCCGCCGAAGTCCACATAGGCCTCATCGACCAGCACCACGCGCTGCGGGCAGGTCTGCAGCAGTTGCTCGATGCGTGCCAGGGGCAGGCCGATACCGGTCGGCGCGTTCGGATTGGCCAGCACGATGCCGGCGCACGCCCCCTGCCCGGACCGCGCGGCCAGCCGGTCCACGTCGATGCCCAGGCCGGCATCGAGCGGCTGCAGCTCGGCAGTGATGCCCCACAGGCCGCAATAGACGCGGTAGAAGCTGTAGGTGATGTCGGGCATCAGGAGCGGCGCGCCGGCGTGCTGGAAGAACGCGAAGAAGGCATGCGCCAGGACTTCGTCCGAGCCATTGCCCACGAACACCTGCCCCGCGTCGAGGCCATGCCGCGCTGCGATGGCCTCGCGCAGGGCCAGCGATTGCGGGTCGGGGTAGAGCTGCAGCCCCTCGCGCGCGGCCTGCGCTATGGCCGCCAGCGCGCGCGGCGACGGCGGATAGGGGTTCTCGTTGGTGTTGAGCTTGACCAGGCCGGGAATGCGCGGCTGCTCGCCCGGCACATAGGGCTGCAGCCCGGCCACCACGGGGCTGCACAGCGAAGGAAGGGACATGCGTGGAACTCCTGATTTCATAGCTTCCAGCGCTTGCCTTGCAAGGGCTGGAGCCCGATTTGGCTCAAAAAGATGAAAGGTTCAGCCGAGCAGGCGCGCCAGCGTGAGCAGCGCCAGCAGCAGCATCCACACCACCACCGAGCGCCAGACCAGGCCGACCACGCTGCGCAGGTGGCCGACTTCGGGCTCGCGCCCGGGGGTGATGCCGCTGTCGCCCTCGCTGGCGGCGGCGCCATCGGCCTCGGCGCGCGGGCGCAGGGCCTCGCCGCCCAGACGCACGTTGATGGCGCCCGAGGTGGCGGCGAGCAGCACGCCGTCGTTGTCGTTGGGGAAGTTCTGGGCATGGAAGCGCCAGCCCTCGATGGCCTCCTCGAAATTGCCGACCACGGCAAAACTGAGCGCCGTCAGCCGCGCGGGCAGCCAGTCGATGGCCGTCCAGGCCCGGGCCGCCGACTGCTGCAGGGCGGTGCTGCCTTTGTCGCCCTTGTCCTCGTCGTAGTAGCGCGCGGCAAACTCGGCCAGGCGGTAGAGCACCGCCCCCGTGGGCCCCAGGCCCAGTGCCGCCAGGATGGAAAACCAGGCCAGCACACCAAACACATGGCGGTGCGCGGCGATGACCGAGTACTCGATCACGTGGCGCACGATCTCGCTGCGCGGCAGTTGCCCCACCTCGACCTGCTGCCAGTGCGCCAGCGCGGCGCGCGCGGCGTCTTCGTCGGCCGACTCCAGGGCGTCGCGGATGCGCGTGAAGTGGTGGCTGAACTGGCGAAAGCCCAGCGTCATGTAGAGCACCGCCACGTTCCACAGCACCGCCAGGGGCCAGCCCACGCCCCACAGCAGCAGCCAGTGGATGCCCAGCGCCACCAGCGCGGGCAGCACCACCGTCAGGCCCCAGGCCACCCAGCCGTGGTGCTGGTGGCCCGCGTCGAAATTGCGGCGCACCGAAAAGGCCCACGCACGCACGCCGGCGTGAATGGGATTGGTGCGGGACAGGGGGCGCGCCTGCTCGATCAGCAGAGCGAACAGGATGGCGAAGAAACTCATGGGCGCCCATCATACTGGCGCCGCCCGCGCGGCCCGCCAGGCGCCCGTTCAGGCGCGCATGAAACGGTAGAAATTACGCAGCATGCCCGCCGTGGCGCCCCAGATGAAGCGGTTCTTGTCGCCGTCCTGGTAGGGCATGGAGAACCATTCGCGCCGCACGCCGCCCCACTCCACCACATGGTGGCGGTGGTGCGCCGGGTCGAGCAGGAAGGCCAGCGGCACCTCGAACACGTCGGCCACTTCGTGCGGGTTGGCCCGCAGCACGGCGTCGGGCCGCACCAGGCCGACGATGGGGGTGATGATGAAGGACGAACCCGTGACGTAGGTGGACAGCGGCCCGAGCACCTCGACGCAGCCGGGGTCGAGCCCGACCTCCTCCTGCGCCTCGCGCAGCGCCGTGGCGGCGGGGCTGGTGTCTTCGGGGTCGGCGCGCCCGCCCGGGAAGGCGATCTGCCCGGAGTGCGTGGACAGGTGCGCCGTGCGCTCGGTCAGCAGCACCATGGGCTGGGCGCGCAGCACGATGGGCACCAGCACCGAGGCCTGCGCGGGTTCGCGCTGCATGAATTTCTTTTCCAGCACCACCTCGGGCTGCCAGGCGGGCGGCGCGGCGAAGCGCTGGCGCAGCGCCGCGGGCGTCTGGGCCTGCGGCGGCACGGCGGGCAGGTCGGCATCGACGCGCGCCACGGGCACGCTGCGCGGGTCGAACGCGGGCAAGGGGGTGAAGACGGGGGCAGGCTGGGTCACGCTCAGACAATAAAAAAGCCGCTACAGGGGCACTGTAGCGGCTGGGCAGGAAGACTGCAGGCGCGGCGCTTATGCGGCAGCCACGGGTGCGGCCTTGCGGGCCGGCAGCTTTTCCTTGATGCGGGCCGACTTGCCGCTGCGCTCGCGCAGGTAGTACAGCTTGGCGCGGCGCACGTCGCCACGGCGTTTGACTTCGATCTTGGCGATCAGCGGGCTGTAGGTCTGGAACGTGCGCTCCACGCCTTCGCCGCTGGAGATCTTGCGCACGGTGAAGCCGCTGTTCAGGCCACGGTTGCGCTTGGCGATCACCACGCCTTCGTAGGCCTGCACGCGCTTGCGGCTGCCTTCCACCACGTTCACGCTCACGATGACGGTGTCGCCGGGCGCGAATTCAGGGATTTCCTTGTTCAAGCGGGCGATTTCTTCCTGCTCGAGGGTCTGGATCAGGTTCATGGTTGCATCCAACGATCTTGTCCGCGCCAGGATTGGCATGCGTCGGGATTGACGGTGTGTGGCTGCGCGCGCACCTTCGGGTGCGCCTTGCAGCGGCCGGCCAGAGGATCGAAAAGCCTTTGATTATAGCTTGCCGGGCATGTTGGCCAAAACAGCCTCGTCCTGGCGCGTCAGCCGCCCCTGCGTGCGCGCCGCGGCGATCAGGTCGGGCCGGTGGCTGGCCGTGGCCTGCAGGCTCTGCGCGCGGCGCCAGCGCTCGATCTCGGCGTGGTGGCCCGACAGCAGCGCCGGCGGCACGGCCTGTCCGCGCCAGACCTCGGGGCGGGTGTAGTGCGGGCAGTCGAGCAGCCCGTCGAGCTGCGGATTGAAGCTGTCGAACTGGTGGCTGCCCGCATCGTGCAGCACGCCGGGCTGCAGGCGCGTCACGGCGTCGAGCAGCGCCATCGCCGGGATCTCGCCCCCGGAGAGCACGAAGTCGCCCAGGCTGATCTGCCGCTGCACCTCGGCGTCGATGAAGCGCTGGTCCACCCCTTCGTAGCGCCCGCACAGCAGGATGGCGCCCGGGCCCTGCGCCCACTGCGCCACGCCTGCATGGTCCAGGCGCTCGCCAATCGGCGAGAACAGCACCAGCGGCGCCTGCACGTCCGGCGCCTCGGCCCGGTCGGCGCGGATGACGGCCAGGCAGCGCGCCAGCGGCTCGGCCAGCATCACCATGCCGGGGCCGCCGCCGAAAGGCCGGTCATCGACACGGCGGTAGTTGCCCTCGGCGAAGTCGCGCGGGTTCCACAGGCGCACCACCACCTGGCCGCTGGCGTAGGCACGGCGCGTCACGCCGCTGGCCAGGAACGGCGCGAACAGCTCGGGAAACAGGGTGATGAGGTCGAAGCGCATCGGCGCGCGCCGCGTCAATAGTCGGGCTGCCAGTCGACCGTGATGCGCCGCTCGGCCAGCTCGACCTTGTCGACGAAGGCCGACACGAAGGGAATCATGCGCTCGCGCGCCTTGCCATCCTCTTCGTAGGCCAGCACCAGCACGGTCTGCGGCCCCGTGGACAGCAACTCGCGCACACGGCCCAGGGCCACGCCCTCGCGGTTGCGCACGTCCAGGCCGATCAGATCGACCCAGTAGTACTCATCCTCCTCCGTCTGCGGGAAGTAGGCGCGCGAGACGAAGATGCGCGCGCCGCGCAGCGCTTCGGCGGCGTTGCGGTCCTCCACCCCCTGGGCGCTGGCGACGATGGCGTCGGAGTGCGTGCGCGTCTGGCGCGGCACCAGCAGCACGGTGCCGCTGAAGATCCTGGCGCCCTTCTCGGACGGCTGCAAATACCACTGGGGCGCGGCGAACAGGGCCTCGGGGCTGGCGCTGTGCGCCAGCACCTTGAACCAGCCCTTGACGCCCCAGGCGTCGGCAATGCGGCCCACCTCCACCGCGTCAGCGGGGAGTTCGGCCGGTTCGAGTGGAGGAAAGGAGGACATGGCGCTACGCAAAAACAAAAAGGCGGGGCCGCCAGTATCCACCGACGGCACCCGCCCCGGGAGGGCCTGAAAAGCGAATCAGGCGGCCTTCTTGGCAGCTTGCTTGGCCAGGCGCTCAACGGTGTCGGACGCTTGGGCGCCCACGCCGAGCCAGTAGGCCAGGCGGTCCTGGGCGATGCGCAGGCCTTCCTCGCCATCCTTGGCCAGGGGGTTGTAGAAACCCAGGCGCTCGATGAAGCGGCCGTCACGGCGCACGCGCTTGTCGGCGACGACGATGTTGTAGAACGGACGGGCCTTGGCGCCGCCGCGGGAGAGTCGAATGACGACCATGATTTATCCTTCGGGTGGAGAACATGCAGCACCTACTGCCGTTCCATATCTTGCGGCGTTTGAGACACGCGACTTGGCCACCCGGCCAGCGACACGCAGCAAAGCCGCCGATTATAGCCAGTTCGTTTTTTCGATGCCACACATCCGCGCCAGCCGCGACACAGACGTCGCAGCCATCACCACCATCTACGCCCACCATGTGCTGCACGGCACGGGCACCTTCGAGACCGAGCCGCCCAGCGCCGCCGACATGGCCGCGCGCCGCGCCGACGTGCTGGGCAAGGGCCTGCCCTACCTCGTGGCCGAGCACGACGGGCAGGTACTCGGCTTCGCCTACTGCAACTGGTTCAAGCCGCGCCCGGCCTACCGCTACTCGGCCGAGGACTCGGTGTACATCCTCGATTCGGCGCGCGGCCAGGGGCTCGGCCGCCTGCTGCTCGCCGCGCTGTGCGAGGCGGCGCAGGCCGCCGGCGTGCGCAAGATGCTGGCGGTGGTGGGCGATTCGGCCAACGCCGGCTCCATCGGCCTGCACCGCGCCAGCGGCTTCACCCACGCGGGCACGCTGCGCTCGGTGGGCTGGAAGTTCGGCACCTGGCTGGACGTGGTGCTGATGGAAAAACCCCTGGGCGAAGGCGACGCCAGCGCGCCCGAGGCGCCATGAAGAACAAGACCCTGGCCACCTGGCTGGCCTTCCTCGGCGGGCCGCTGGGCCTGCACCGCTTCTACCTGCACGGCCCGCGCGACCTGCTCGGCTGGCTGCTGCCCCTGGCCACGGGGCTGGGGCTGTACGGCATCGCGCGCGTGCAGGCGCTGGGGCAGGACGACCGGCTGAGCTGGCTGCTGGTGCCGCTGCTGGGCTTCACGGTGGCGGGCTGCGCGCTGCGCGCCATCCTCTACGGGCTGACGCCGCCCACGCGCTGGAACGCGCGTTTCAACCCGCGGCACCCGGCGGCCGAGGCGGCGGGTGCCACGCGCTGGCTCACCGTGATCGGCATCGCGCTGTCGCTGATGGTCGGCGCGGGCATGCTGATGGCGAGCCTGGCGTTCAGCTTCCAGCACTACTTCGAGTACCAGATCGAGGAAGCGCGCAAGATTTCACAATGAAATCAGGCTCCAGCGCTTGCCAGGCAAGCGCTGGAAGCTATGAAAACCGCAGCAATCAGTACAGCTGCAGGCTGACCCAGTAGGCAATCGCCGCGACGAAAGCGCTGGCCGGAATGGTCAGGATCCAGGCCCAGACGATGTTGCCCGCCACGCCCCAGCGCACGGCGCTGGCGCGTTGCGTGGAGCCCACGCCGACGATGGCGCCGGTGATGGTGTGGGTGGTGGACACGGGAATGCCCAGCATGGTGGCCAGGAACAGCGTCATGGCGCCGCCGGTTTCGGCGCAGAACCCGCCCACGGGCTTGAGCTTGGTGATCTTCTGGCCCATGGTCTTGACGATGCGCCAGCCGCCGAACATGGTGCCCAGGCCGATGGCCGCATAGCAGGCGATGATGGTCCAGGCGGGCGGCGAGGCGTCGCTGGCCGAGGCGTAGCCGGTGGCGATGAGCAGCAGCCAGATGATGCCGATGGTCTTCTGCGCGTCGTTGCCACCGTGGCCCAGGCTGTAGGCGCCGGCCGAGAGCAGTTGCAAGCGCCGGAACCACTTGTCCACCTTGTTCGGGCGGGTGCGGCGGAAGATCCAGGCCACGATCACCATCATGGCCGAGCCCAGCACGAAGCCGAGCAGCGGCGACACGAAGATGAAGGCCACGGTCTTGAGGATGCCACCCGCCACCAGGGCGCTGGCGCCCGACTTGGCGATGACGGCGCCGACGATGCCGCCGATGAGCGCGTGCGAGGAACTGCTCGGGATGCCGTAGTACCAGGTGATGACGTTCCAGGTGATGGCGCCGACCAGCGCGCCGAACACCACGTGCGTATCGACCACCCCGGGCTGGACGATGCCCTTGCCGATGGTGGCGGCCACGCTGAGGTGGAAGATGAAGATGGCAACGAAGTTGAAGAAGGCCGCGAACAGCACGGCCTGCGTGGGCCGCAGCACGCCCGTGGAGACCACGGTGGCGATGGAGTTGGCGGCGTCGTGGAAGCCGTTCATGAAGTCGAACACGATGGCCAGCGCCACCAGCACGACCACGACCCACAGCGCGGTTTGTACCGTTTCCATGGTGAGAGGAACCTTTGCGCGCGGGGCGTCAGGAGTTTTCGAGGATCACGCCCTCGATGAGGTTGGCCACGTCCTCGCACTTGTCGGTGATGGTCTCCAGCAGCTCGTAAATGGCCTTGAGCTTGATGAGTTCGCGCACGTCGGTTTCCTCGCGGAACAGCTTGCTCATGGCGCTGCGCAGCACGCGGTCGGCATCGCCTTCGAGGCGGTCGATCTCCTCGCAGGTCTTGAGCGCGGCTTCGGCCACGGCCGGGTCGGCAATCTTGTCGAGCAGCTTGACGGCGTCGCGCAGGCGCTCGCTGGCACGCACGCACAGGTCGGTGAGGCGCGTGATCTCCTCGGTCATGGCGCGGATGTCGTACAGCGCCATGGCCTCGGCCGAGTCCTGGAACAGGTCGGCCACGTCGTCCATGGTGTTGATGAGCGAATGGATCTGCTCGCGGTCGATGGGCGTGATGAAGGTCTTGTGCAGCAGGCGGTTGACCTCGTGCGTCACGCGGTCGGCGGCGCCTTCGGCGCTGTCCACGGCCTGGTTGTACTTCTCACGCAGATGCAGGTCGCCGTAGTTGGCCACCAGCAGGGAGAACGCCTGCGCCGCATCGACGATGCGGTCGGCATGCTGGTTGAACATCTCGAAAAAATTGCCTTCGCGCGGCAACAGCTTGCCAAACAGCATGAGGGTTCCTGATTGGGGGTGGTCGGAAGGGGGTAGGGAAGACCTGCGCAATTTGTGTCATTCGTATGACAAATGCGCCAAGCCTGCGAGTTTAACCGGGCAGCCGCGCCCCCCATGCGGGCGGCCGTCAGGCGCCGCGGAAAATGAAATACACCGCCCCCACCATGCACAGCCCGGCCCAGAGGTAGTCCCACTTGAGCGGCTGCCCCAGGTAGAACACCGAGAAAGGCACGAAAACCGCGAGGGTAATGACCTCCTGCAGGATCTTCAGCTGCCCCACGTTGAACTGCGTGAACCCGATGCGGTTGGCCGGCACCTGCAGCAGGTACTCGAACAGGGCGATGCCCCAGCTCACCAGCGCCGCCACGTACCAGGGCGCGGTGGCGAGGTTGCGCAGGTGGCCGTACCAGGCGAAGGTCATGAAAATGTTGCTCAAGAGCAACAAGAAGACCGTCTGGACGGAGATGGGCAGGGATTGCAGAAAGGTCATGGCAACCAGTATTCTAGGCGCCAGAACGGCACCCAGCCCAATACCACCATGCGCAAGCAGCTATCAATTCAGAAGCATGCGCATCATTCGCCCAGGTACGCCGCACGCACGCGCGGATCGCTCAGCAGCTCCTGGCCCGGCCCGGTCATGGTGATGACGCCCGACTCCATCACGTAGCCGCGGTCGGCGATGGCCAGGGCCCGGCTGGCGTTCTGCTCCACCAGCACGATGGTCACGCCCAGCGCGTACACGTCGCGCACCACCTCGAAGATCTTGTCCACCATGATGGGCGACAGGCCCATGGAGGGCTCGTCGAGCAGCAGCACCTTGGGCTGGCTCATCAGCGCGCGGCCCATGGCCAGCATCTGCTGCTCGCCGCCCGACATGGTGCCGGCGAGCTGGTCCTTGCGCTCGCGCAGGCGCGGGAAGATGGTGAACATCTTCTCGATGTCGGCCTGGATGCCGGCGTTGTCGCTGCGCGTGTAGGCGCCCATGAGCAGGTTCTCGGTGATGGTCATGCGCGCGAACACGCCGCGCCCCTCGGGCACCATCACCAGCCCTTCCTTGACCAGGTCCCAGGCGCCGCGCCCCTTGATGCTGCGGCCCAGGTACTCGATGTCGCCGTCGTTGGCGAGCAGCGTGGCGGTGACGGCCTTCATGGTCGTGGTCTTGCCGGCGCCGTTGGAGCCGATCAAGGTGACCAGCTCGCCCTCGCGCACTTCCATGTCCACGCCCTTGACGGCCTGGATGCCGCCGTAGGCCACCTTCAGGCCCTTGACCTGCAATAGAACTTTGTCGGATTTCTCGGCCATTTTTTCGGTCCTTCAGTGCCCGCCGGTGCCCAGGTAGGCCTCGATCACTTTTTCGTTCTTCTGCACTTCGGCAGGGGTGCCCTCGGCAATCTGCTTGCCGTAGTCGAGCACCGTCACGCGGTCGCACAGGCCCATCATCAGCTTCACGTCGTGCTCGATGATGAGGATGGTGCGGTTGTCCTTGCGGATGCGGTCGATCAGCTCGCGCAGCATCACCTTCTCGGTGGCGTTCATGCCGGCGGCTGGTTCGTCCAGCGCGATGAGCTGCGGGTCGGTCGCCAGGGCGCGCGCGATCTCCAGGCGGCGCTGGTCGCCGTAGGACAGCGTGCGCGCCTTGAAGTCGGCGTACTTGCCGATGCCCACGTAGTCGAGCAGCTCCTGCGCACGCTTGGCGATCGCTGCCTCCTCCGCCTTGAAGCCCTTGGTGCGGAAGATGGCGCCCAGCAGGCCGGAATGCGTGCGGATGTGCCGCCCCACCATCACGTTCTCCAGCGCCGTCATGTCGGCGAAGAGGCGGATGTTCTGGAACGTGCGCGCGATGCCCGCCTTGGCCACCAGGTGCACGGCGTGCGGCGCGTAGGGCTGGCCGGCCAGCTCGAAGCTGCCGGTGTCGGGGGTGTACAGGCCAGTGATGACGTTGAAGAACGTCGTCTTGCCCGCGCCGTTCGGGCCGATCAGGCCGTAGACCTGGCCGCGCCGGATGGTCATGCCCACGTCCGACAGCGCCTGCAGGCCGCCAAAGCGCTTGGAGATGCCCGCGACCTTGAGCACCACTTCTTTCGATGTATCTGCCATTTCTTGCTCTCGGTGGTGGGGTCAGGACTTCTGTTCCAGGCTCTTGCCATGTTCGGGCGCAGGCCACAGACCACGCGGGCGCAGCAGCATCACGACGATCATGGCCAGCGCAATCAGCAGCTGGCGCAGGATGGCGGCGTCCAGGCGCCCATCGGTCATCTGCTGCAGCGGGCCCGCCACGTAGCGCAGCACCTCGGGCAGCGCCGACAGCAGCACCGCACCCAGGATCACTCCCGGAATATGACCGATGCCCCCCAGCACCACCATGGCCACGATCATGATCGACTCCATCAGGCTGAACGACTCGGGCGAGACGAAGCCCTGGAAAGCGCCGAACATGGCCCCGGCCACGCCGCCGAACGACGCGCCCATGCCGAAGGCCAGCAGCTTCATGTTGCGCGTGTTGATGCCCATGGCCTTGGCGGCGATCTCGTCCTCGCGGATGGCCATCCAGGCGCGGCCAATGCGCGAGTCCTGCAGGCGGTAGCAGACGATGATGGTGAACACCACCAACACAAGGAACAGGTAGTAATACAGCGTGACCGACGAAATGTCGAAGCCGAAGATCTCCTGCCGCTTGGCCAGGTTCAGGCCGAATACCGTGACCGAGTCGATCTGCCCCAGGCCCTTGGGGCCGTTGGTGATGTTGACCGGGTGGTCCAGGTTGTTCATGAAGATACGGATGATCTCGCCGAAGCCCAGCGTGACGATGGCCAGGTAGTCACCGCGCAGCTTGAGCACCGGGATACCCAGCAGCACCCCGGTGCACGCCGCCAGCACCAGTGCCACGGGAATCACCATCCACAGCGACATGTGCAGCCCGTCCGGGAAATTGGCGGCGAACCAGGCGAAGTTCTCCGTCAGGTGCGGCGAGGCCAGCAGGCCAAACATGTAGGCACCGACGGCATAGAACGCCACGTAGCCCAGGTCGAGCAGGCCAGCGTAGCCCACCACGATGTTCAGGCCTAAGGCCAGCATCACATAGAGCAGCGCCAGGTCGGCAATGCGCACCCAGGCGTTGCCGAAGTACTGCAGCACCAGCGGCAGCACCAGCAGCGCCACGGCGCCCAGAATCCATTGGATCTTGTTGTTTTTCATGGTCGTTGGCTCCTCAGGCGCGGTCGGCCACGCGCTCGCCCAGCAGGCCCGAGGGACGCAGCGTGAGGATGATGATGAGCACGATGAAAGCGAAGATGTCGGTGTAGTGGCTGCCCAGCACGCCACCCGTGAGGTCACCGATGTAGCCCGAGCCGATGGACTCAATCAGCCCCAGCAGAAGGCCGCCGACGACGGCGCCCGCCAGGTTGCCAATGCCGCCAAACACGGCCGCCGTGAAGGCCTTGAGGCCCGGCAGGAAACCCATGGTGTGCTGCACCGTGCCGTAGTTGGACGCCCACATGATGCCGGCGATGGCCGCCAGCACGGCACCGATGATGAAGGTGGCCGAGATCACCATGTCGGGCTTGACGCCCATGAGCGCGGCCACGCGCGGGTTCTCTGCCGTGGCGCGCATGGCGCGGCCCAGGCGAGTGTAGTTCACCAGGTACACCATGGCCCCCAGCGCCACCGCCGTGACGGCCAGGATCAGCACCTGCGTGGACGTGATGACCGCGCCGCCAATTTCAAACGGCGTGGTGGGCAGCAGGGTGGGATAGGGCTTGTAATTGGGCTTCCAGATGATCATGGCCAGCGTCTGCAGCAGCAGCGACATGCCAATGGCCGTGATCAGCGGGGCCAGGCGCGGGCTGCTGCGCAGCCGCTTGTAGGCAATCTTCTCAATCGAGAAATTCAGCGCGGCCGCCACCACACAGGCGATGAGCGTGGCCAGCAGCAAGATGACCCAACCTGGTGCGCCAGGCATGGCCTCCTGCATCATGCCGATGCAGCTCCAACTGGTCAGTGCCCCGATCATGAGCACTTCCCCGTGGGCGAAGTTGATGAGTTGGATGATGCCGTACACCATGGTATAGCCCAAGGCTATCAAGGCGTACATGCTGCCGAGGACCAGACCGTTGATGATCTGTTGCAGCAGAATGTCCATAAAAAAGTCCTTCGTTCGTGACGTGCGCGCCTTGCCAACACCTGCGTCGTTGGCATCTTGTGCGCCCCCAGCCGTGTGTAGCAAAAAACCCGCCAGGCTTCTCTGCGCGGGTTTGCAACAAATTCTAGCCAGTGCGCCAAACCCGCCCCTATCCGCATGGGCGGGGTTTTCCCGGGGATTTGCACCACATCAGCAGTGCACCAGAAACATCAGCACTGCTAATAGACATTTCGTTTACTGACGCGAACTTATTCTCCACCCGGCCGCGCTGCCGCGTTGCGCGCACGCAACTCATCGAGCTTCTGCGCGATCTTGATCTCCAGACCCCGGTCCACCGGCCGGTAGAAGCCCGGCGGCGCCATGCCCTCTGGCAGGTAGCTCTCCCCGGCGGCGAAGCCCCCCTCCTCGTCATGCGCGTAGCGGTAGCCCTTGCCGTAGTCCAGCTCCTTCATGAGCCGGGTTGGTGCATTGCGCAGGTGCATGGGCACCGGGCGGGTGCCGTCCTGCTGCACGAAGGTGCGCGCCTGCTTGTAGGCCATGTAGCCCGCGTTGCTCTTGGGCGCCACCGCCAGGTAGATGACCGCCTGCGCCAGCGCCAGCTCGCCCTCGGGGCTGCCCAGGCGCTCGTAGGTCTGCGCCGCCTCATTGGCGATCTGCAGCGCGCGCGGGTCGGCCAGGCCGATGTCTTCCCACGCCATGCGCACGATGCGCCGGGCCATGTAGCGCGGATCGGCGCCGCCGTCGAGCATGCGCACCAGCCAATACAGCGCAGCGTCGGGGTCGGAGCCGCGCACCGACTTGTGCAGCGCGCTGATGGTGTCGTAAAACTGCTCACCGCCTTTGTCATAACGGCGCATGCGCTCGCCCAGCACCTGCAGCAGCCAGGCATCGGTGATGGTTTCCACCTTCGCCTGCTCGGCGGTGACGGCAAGCGTCTCCAGCGTGTTCAGCAGGCGCCGCGCATCACCGTCGGCATAGGCGATGAGGCGCTCCAGCGCTTCGCTTTCGATAGCTGGTAGCGCTTGCAGGGCCTGGGCTTTAGCCACTATTTGCTTCAAATCATCGGCCGCGAGCGGTTGCAGCACGTAGACCGTGGCACGCGACAGCAGCGCCGAGTTGACCTCGAACGAAGGGTTCTCGGTGGTGGCGCCGACGAAGGTAAACAGCCCGCTCTCGACGTGCGGCAGAAACGCATCCTGCTGGCTCTTGTTGAAGCGGTGCACCTCATCCACAAAGACGATGGTGCGCTGCGGCACCAGGCCATCGCGCGCGCGCTCGGCCTGCTGCACGGCGTCGCGGATGTCCTTCACGCCGCCCAGCACCGCGCTGATGCTGATGAACTGCGCATCGAACGCCTCGGCCATCAGCCGCGCAATGGTGGTCTTGCCCACACCCGGCGGGCCCCACAGGATGCAGCTGTGCGGCCGCCCCGACTCGAACGCCAGCCGCAGCGGCATGCCAGGCCCCAGCACATGCTGCTGGCCAATTACCTCGCCCAGGGTGCGCGGGCGCAGGCGCTCGGCCAGGGGCTGGTGGGAAAACGGGGAAGCTTGACTCATAGCGCATCGAGCGGGCTCGGCACGCCGCGCCCGCCCTTGTTCAGAACATGGGGGTAGATCATGGTGGTATTCAGAACGTGTTCACGCTCTCACATCCTTGTGGCCCAGCAATTCCTGCACGATACGGATGTCGTAACCCGCTTGCAGCACGCGAGCCCGCTCCAGTTGCTCGCGCAGCGGCGCCAGCAGGTTCTCGGGCAGCACTGTCACCCGGTCCTTGTTGCCCTTGCCCTCGCGCACGACCAGCTCACGCCGCTCGAACTCCACATCCTTCACGCGCAAGCGTAACGCCTCAAGAATGCGCATGCCCGTACCGTACAGCAGCGAAGCCACCAGCCACTGCGTGCCCTGCAAGTGCAGCAGCAGTTCGCGCACCTCGCGCTGCGTCAGCACCACCGGCAGGCGGCGCGCCTTCTTGGCCGAAACAACCTCATCCAGCCACGGCAAGTCTTGCTGCAATACCTCTTTGTAGAGAAACAGAATGGCGGCCTTGGCCTGGTTCTGCGTGGAGGCGGACACATTGCGCGCCACAGCCAGATGGGTGAGAAAGGCCGTGACCTCCGGCGCCCCCATCTCGCGTGGATGGCGCTTGCCATGGAACAGAATGAAACGGCGTGCCCAATCCACGCAAGCCTGCTCGGTGCGAATGGAATAGTGCAGCACCCGAATGCGCTGGCGCAACGAATCCAGCAACTTGGGCGGCTGCAACGCGGCGAGAACAGGTGGGGTTGAGGGCGCATCCATCATCCGTGGAATTTTAGGCGGCCTAAATTACCGCCGCCATGGGGTTGGCTTAGGAGATTTTGTGCTGCGCGCTTGACTTAGGCCGCGCCGGGTCAGTAGCATGCGGTTGTCTAAATCTAGTTAAATTGATTTAATTGAGGAACGTATGAAATTCTCCAAATTGCTTGTCGCAACCATCCTCCTGAATACGACATTTGGTGCATTAGCACAGAACGCCGAAAATTTTGACATTCTCGGAATAAAACTTGGAATGACAAAAGAACAAGCTGAAGCAACATTAAAATCCCAACTTCCAAACGCAAGCATTGATTCCACAGAATTTTATAGAGAGTCTCCGGGAATACCAAAATCTTTGGCTAAAATTAAGTATAGTTATACAAATAATGAATCGGAAACAAGTTGGATTTCATTGGGTTTTTTACCTCTTAGCGGAAAAATATTCTCAATTTCAAGGCAAGAAAAAATAGGTGCTCGCTACAAGCCAGAGACATGGACTGCTTTCGATAATCTTCAAGCGGCTTTTGAAAAGAAATACGGCGCCCCAACATTCACTTCCAAATTTGGCACCCCTCCGGCTTCATACATTGTTTTCGATAAAAATATGAAACGGACAAAAACTGAACCCTGCATGGGGGTTGTAATTGGCAGTGCTCTTCTTCGTCAAACTGACGACCGTTGCGGCATCGAACTTGGCTATCAGTGGCGTCAAGGCGAAGATCGTAAATTCATAGGGCTCGCGAGCGGCCTAGAGGTTGCACTAAATAATTACGCAATGATCAATTCGGAAATAAAATTAATTAACCTAAAAGCTGCAGAAATACAAAAACAACAGCGTGAGCAAGGCAGCAGAAACAACTCTCCAAAGTTATAGAAATCTAACTGTTCGTCGCAGCCGACCGCCTACGGCGGCGGCTGAACTCAGTACGTTAGCCTCATTAATCATTAGCGCCACTTTATTGAAACAGCAGACCACAAAGATGGAACAAAAAAACAATTTACAAACGCACCGTGCTAAATTATTTCTTGATAATTTCTCAAAGAACTATCCAGGTGTTTGGTCGTCTGTAGATTCGCTACGCTCGCAGAAGGGTCAAGATGATTTTAATTGGCCGGACTGGTGCTTTATGCCGAATTCCACCTATGTTCACATCATCAACGGCTATCATTACGATCTTACTATTAATCAACAGATTGAAAATGGATTGATGTTGTCTGCGTTATCAAAATGGAGAATAGGACAGGGGGTTTATAGATTTGACTCAAGTTTATATGATTCGCTAGTTAAAACTCCTTTGGATGGCGACATCCCAAGCGAACTATTACTACAACTTCCTCAATGGTGTTTATATATCGAAACGCCAGGATGCACACTAGATACGCATGAAATAAAGGGATGCTTTGCTCATCTTGAATTCAATGTCCATTCAAAAACACCTGAGATACATTTTCTATTCGACTCAGACTCTCTAAACCAAGGAAAATTTAGCTTTATAAAATTGGGGCAATGGTCTCTGCAGGAGTCAATTAATCGTGCAATCGACTACGATAGTCATGGAACCCCTGAATCACTTAGAAAACAGGTTGAAGAAGTTCGAAAAAATAGGGACTACATTTTAGAGTCTCAATCTAGTGTATTGCGCCCAATTCTTTCGTTGTTACTATACCTCTGCAGTGTTAATGCAGAATACAAAAATACAGATCGCCCATTCAACACTCCACCAACAAAAACCAAGAAAGGAATCCGTACATTCCCCTCAAACCAAGTAACAACATGGGAAATTGGAACACGAATTGGTGCAGCCATTCGCGCAGCACTGGACAAATCAGAAGACGTTACTCATGATTCAATTGAAGGTCGTCATTCCAGTCCAAAACCACATGTCAGGCGAGCACACTGGCACGGTTTTTGGAGCGGCCCCAAAGATGGTGAGCGTCAATTGAAAATAAAATGGCTTCCGCCCATCAGCGTAAACATTAACGATCTGGAGCATCTACCTTCAGTTATTCATCCGGTTAAATAACAGAGCACAAATACCCTCTTTTTTCAGCCGGTCTAACTTTTCGTCGCAGCCGACCGCCTACGGCGTCGGCTGAACTCAGGGCGTTAGCACTACAGAAAACCAATTTATTTCGCCCATGTTTACTCAAACGGCATTCAATTTCTCAAGCGTTGTTCAGCGCTTGGTTTGCCGTTTTTTCCGGGCTTCGCCTGCTGGCGTTTTGTCATTTTTCAGTGTTTTGGGCCTCAAGCCCTTGCGTAGCAAGCGCAAGAAGCTATCGTTTTGCAAGCGCTGCGCCGCCTCGGTGGCGCTGCGCTTTTTCGCGGTTCGCGCCCGTCGTCAAATGGGAGTTTCCCGTTTTGGCTTCTGGCTCTAACATTTCGGTCAAGCCGACCCGCCTACGGCGGTCGGCTTACCTCGCCCGTTATGCATAAGGAGATTTTGTGATTCCAATTCAAGAAGTAATTGTTTCAACAGACAAGGGTGCTCAGCACACTATCCATATTATCCAGCCGCAACCTGGTAGTCCCTTTAGCAGCGAAATAATCGTCTACGATCCTCAGTTCCATACCCTCTATTCATCTCTAGTCCCAATTGGAGCCTCATACACAACGGCTGCAGATGCGTTTGAAAATGCATTCAAATGGGTGGCAGGTTGGCTTCAATCTAAGGGGCAAAACGCAGTAAAAATCACCAACCCCTGTAATTGTGAGTTTCTAGATACAGCCACACAGAGCAGCATTACCCAAAAGCATGGCATCTCAACGCAGGTGCAGGTAAATGCATAACAAGTCCGTCAACCGGACTGTCAAAAAGCTACGCTTTTCGCCATCCGGTTACGTCCAACGTTAGCCTGCTTTTTATTCCTACTCATTTCAGCCCATGAATATTCAAGCGCCATTTACCTTCGCAAACTTTTATCCGCTGGGTGTTTGGCGTTCGCTCGGGCTTCGCCTGCGTGGGCTGCGCCAGTTTCAAGCCTTTTTGGCCTGTAGCCCTTGCGCAGCAAGCGTAGGCAGCTCTGGTTTTCGTAGTCTGTGGCCTGTGCGGTCACTTTCGTTTTTGCGTTTTGGGTCTAACCCGGCGCTCAAGCCGACCCGCATACTGCGGGAGGCTTACCTAGTCCGTTAGCCTGCCTTTTATTCCTGCTCATTTCAGCCCATGAATATTCAAGCGCCATTTACCTTCGCAAACGTTTATCCGCTGGGTGTTTGGCGTTCGCTCGGGCTTCGCCTGCGTAGGCTGTGCCAGTTTCAAGCCTTTTTGGCCTCTAGCCCTTGCGCAGCAAGCGTAGGCAGCTCTGGTTTTCGTAGTTCGTGGCCTTTGCGGTCACTTTCGTTTTTGCGCTTTGGGTCTAACCCGGCGCTCAAGCCGACCCGCATACTGCGGGCGGCTTATCTTGTCCGTTAGAAAACTGCAAAAATCTCTAAATTATATTCCCCAATAAGTGGAGCCACCATTGTTTAAAACCATTTGGATAAAAGCACATTTTCAAAAGTTCGGCTATTGGGCCGAAAAAGATGAGCCAACTGGAGAGGTAAAGAGAAATCTTCTTGGAGGAGAAAAGCTTGTTTATGCCAAAAAGAAAATGTGGATCGAAACCACCGATTATAGGGATGATTTAATTGATGGCGAGAGACTTTCCAGAGAAACTGAAATAGCACTCAATGAACTTGACTCTGAAGGTTTTGATGTTTTAAGCATCACACCAGCCATATCAGGCCATTGTGGAATTGATGTTGACAAATCTGGAACTTACCCTACAAGCTGGGGATACAGCCATACGGAAGGAATAATGATCGTGGCAAAGAAGAGAAGTAAATCATGAACTCATTGTCTTATTACCTCATTCACGCATCCGACCATTTACAACGACCCAGTCCTTCTCAAGGATTTTCTGTACAAATTTTCCATTTTTTCGGGTCTAACTTTGCAGTCAAGCGGACTGGCCTCCGGCCAGCCGCTTACTTTGACTGTTAGCACCACAGAAAACCATTTATTTCGCCCATGCTTATTCAAACGGCATTTAATTTCTCAAGCGTTGTTCAGCGCTGGGTTTGCCGTTTTTCCGGGCTTCGCCTGCTGGCGTTTTGTCATTTTCAGTCTTTTTGGCCTCCAGCCCTTGCGTAGCAAGCGCAAGCAGCTATTGTTTTCGTAGTGCTGCGCCGCTTCGGTGGCGCAGTGCTTTTTCGCAGTTCGTGCCCGTCGCCAAATCCAAGTTATCGGTTTTGGCTTCTGGCTGTAACATTTCGGTCAAGCCGACCCGCATTCTGCGGTCGGCTTACCTCGCCCGTTAGAAACACATGGAATTATCAATCATTCAAATTTTCAAAGATTGGGCAATTCCAATCGGTAGCGTTGGAATCACCATCTGGTTCGCATCTTCGGCAAAGAAGGATGCCGACAAGGCCGAAAAGCTACTAGAGCAGGTCAATGAGGCAATTCAAGGCTGGCAAAGCAAAATAATGAGTTCAGCCACAAACATTATTGATGCAGTTCCTCAAGTTATTGAAGGAAAAACCACTCTTGCGAAGATCAATGCCGCATCTTCCCTTTTGGAGGCAATAACATTGCATGCTCAGAACCCAAGCAATTTATCACCAGAGGAACATGACCGCACAATGGTTGCATTGTCTGCACAACTTTCTATGCTCCTCGATAGTTTAAAAAAATAAAAACTACATCTTCTAACCCGGCGCTCCAGCCGACCCGCATTCTGCGGTCGGCTTACCTCGCCCGTTAGGGTGGCAAATATCATGAAAAACCGACAATTCCTGTCTTTTATATTTTTTGTGCTTTCAATGTCAACGGGGTACGCACAAGTATACAAATGCAGCGTCAATGGGCGTACAGTATTTTCTGATCTCCCCTGTCAAGCAGGCTCTACTGGTGGTTTAATTCAAGAAAAAAAGATCCCGAACAAATCTATCAAGAACGCTTGAAAGCACTTGAGGCAGAAAATCGAAAATTGCAGCAACAAGCCTTGCAGCGCGAGCGGCAAATTAACCAGCAATATGCTCAACCACAACCTGTACAAAGCCAGACACCCCAAGCTGGCATTCGTTATGATGTTTCTGTATCAGAACAAACACGACGCTGTGATATGGAGAAAAACACCATCACTAACAAGAACCGTCGAGAGGGCGCAGAATGTTTAAAATTGCGGTCAATGTTAAATATGCCAGAACCCACTCGTGTAATTATTAATAATCAAAACACGCCAAGCCATCCAAGAACAGTTATCAACAACCAAACAGGGCGTCCATGTACCGTTTTCCCTGGTGGGCACATGGAATGTCATTGAGTCTCTTGACTGCCCCCATATTAAGTCGCCACTGCGTCCTAACATTTCGTCGCAGCCGACCGCCTACGGCGGCGGCTGAACTCAGGGCGTTATGCCATTGGGCGGTTTAACAGGAGCTTCATATGCGAGTTGATGTCGGAACATGGGAAGAAGCGTTTAAAAGAGATAACGGATATTGCCAATACTGTGGAGATGACTTATTGGATTCATTTTCTAGATTTCACTCCGCGACCGTAGATCATGTTGTTGCAGTTTCCGAGGGAGGGAGTGATGACTTGGAAAATCTTGTTCTTTCATGTCCAAGTTGCAATTCAATGCTATCGCGTTCTGGTGCATTAAAAACATACGCAGAGAGAAAAAGCTACGTTCTTGGAAAAATCAAGGAGCGTCAAGACTGGTACCAGCCGCTATTGAATGAGCTAAGGCCAGGCGCATAACTATTTGTCGCAACCGACCGCCTACGGCGGCGGCTGAACTCAGGGTGTTAGCACCACTGAAAACCAATTTATTTCGTCCATGCTTTTTCAAACGGCATTCAGTTTCTCAAGCGTTGTTCAGCGCTGGGTTTGCCGTTTCTCCGGGCTTCGCCTGCATGGGCTGCGCAGGTTTCCAGTATTTTTGGCCTCCGGCCCTTGTGTAGCAAGCGCAAGCAGCTATTGTTTTGGTAGTGCTGTGCAGCCTCGGTGGCGCTGTGCTTTTTCGCAGTTCGCGCCCGTCGCCAAATTCAGGTTATCTGTTTTGGCTTCTGACTCTAACATTTCGGTCAAGCCGACCCGCCTTCGGCGGTCGGCTTACCTCGCCCGTTAGAGCCATCTATGTCAGAGGCAACTGTTGGCTGGCTTGTTTTGTCGTCTATCGCAGTCGCTTCTGCGCTAGGGTGGCACCTGTTGCTGCGTTCCTTTTTGCTTGCCACGGTGCTGGCTACTGCCACAGCAGTAGTTCTGTTTCAAGTCGCTGCTTACCTGTACGCTGGCTACCTTGATCCGTTCTTTCTTGTCGCAGTCATTACGTCCTCAGTTATCTGCCTACTTATTACAGTTACTGTTGGCATGCTCGTGCGCAACATCAAGGGGAAAAACAATGCACTCTAACTCTGCGCTCAAGCCGACCCGCCTACCTAGGTACTTGCCAAGGGCGCAGATTAATCCGCGCTCGATAGCAATCCGTTTCGTGCCATCGCCATTTTTCCAAATTAGTATTTTTCTTTGGCTTGGCATCGGTTAATTTTAACTTTGCAGTCGCACTAGCCCCGGCTTGTATTACCAGCTATGCTGTTGGCTATGGACCGCTGGTTTGTGGACTTGGCTAGCAACCTTGCTCTCAAGCAGATGGCTTCCATCTGCCGCATATCTCGGCTTGATTCACCAGCCCCTATCCATCATGCGCTTTCTATTTTTCCTTTTAGCCACACTCATCGCCCTTCCGACTCTGGCATCTGAAGAATTGCTCAGACTTGACACCCGCCCGGAGGTCAAAACGCCGATCTTCTACATTAAAAACAATGGCGCCAGCGCAACCGTTTTGCTCCTCTCCGGAGGAAAAGGAGGCATGGGGAAAATAGTGAATGGACAGCCATCCAGCGAGAACTTCTTAGTCCGTAGCCGAAATCATTTCACCGAAAACGGGCTGAATGTTGCCGTACTTGGCTTGCCGTCGGACAAGAAGACCGGCTACGTTGAATACGCCGACCGCCTCAGCCCCGAGCATCTCCAGGATATCAAGAGGGTAGTTGAATATTTGAAAGCCGATACGGGATTACCCGTTTGGCTTGTAGGAACAAGCCGAGGAACTGTTTCAGCGACTGCAGCAGCCATCGATTTCGGCAACGAACTCCTTGGCGGCATCGTTCTCACTGCGAGCGTGGTCAGCTACAAGAAAGCGGGTGCGATTCCCACGCAAGATATCGAAAAAATTCAAATCCCCGTCCTGGTGGTGCACCATGAAAAAGACGGTTGCGTCATTTGCGCACCGCACGAAGTACCGAGCATCATGAAAGGCCTCAAAAACACGCCTGTCAAAAAATTGCTCATGGTTTCCGGGGGCGAGAATCCGACAGGCGACCCCTGCGAGGCACTGCATTACCACGGGTTCATTGGCATTGAAGAGGCCACTGTAAAAAGCATGGCAACATGGGTAAAAAACCCAACCCCGTAGCAGCGGGGGCTACGCCCACTGTCCACCCGCGGCGCTCAGCCAACCGTGAATTTGAACGCCAGAGAACATGAAGCCGCCCCTCTTTATCGTTATCGCATTCTGTGCCTTGGCAGCCATTTGCGCGAGCGTCGGTTGGATGGGCATCACGGAACACCAGCTCACCACGGGGGGAAAGCTCGGCATTTCCACCTCTTCGGGCCTGGGAGCCGTCGTGCAGGGGTGGCTTTTCATCGCGGCCGCCTTTTTCCTCATGGGAATTTTGGCGTCACGCTCAGGGGTGAGAAATCTCATCTGGCTTGGCCTGGCGGTTGTCTTTTTTGCACTGATCGCCGTCTACAGCCACTCCTCTTATGCGCCTTAACCCGGCCTTGCGCCCCAGCCGTTCCCTATTGGCCAGCGGCTGATCCCATCGCCGGCAAAATGGCGGCCTCCCCGCTTCAACCCTGCCTGCCATGCCCCTTCGCATCGTCCGCCTCGGCACCCCGCGCGCACCTGACGAGGGCACGCGCATTGGCACCGTGCGCCGCCCGCCGCGCGGCGTGCCCAAGGAGCAGTTCGCGGCGCAGGATTGGTACGACGTCTGGTACCCCAACCTGGCCCCGAGCAACGACACGGTGAAGATGGCCCAGGCGGCTGCCACGCCGCAGGAGTGGGCCGCTTTCGAGCGCCGCTACCGCGCCGAGATGGGCACGCCCGAGAACCGCCACAGCATCGCGCTGCTGGCGCAGTTGTCGCGGCAGACGAACTTTTCCGTGGGCTGCTACTGCGAGGAAGAAGGCCATTGCCACCGCGCGGTGCTGCGCGCGCTGCTGGCCGAGGCGGGCGCGCAGATCACTGCATAGCAGCGCGCCATGCCCGAAGCGCTGCCCGCCCTGCTGCGCCGCGTGCGCGCCTGCACCCTGTGCGCACCCCACCTGCCGCTAGGCCCGCGCCCGGTGCTGCAGGCTGCGGCCAGCGCGCGCATCCTGATCGCCGGCCAAGCCCCGGGGCGAAAGGTGCACGCCAGCGGCATCCCGTTCGACGACGCCAGTGGCGAGCGCCTGCGCGCCTGGCTGGGCCTGGAGCGCACGGTCTTCTACGATGCCGCGCAGGTGGCCATCCTGCCCATGGGCCTTTGCTACCCCGGCCGGGGACCGTCGGGCGACGCGCCGCCGCGCCCTGAATGCGCGCCGGCCTGGCGCGCGTCCCTGCTGACGCACCTGCCGCGGCGGGCCCTCACGGTGGTGCTGGGGCAGTACGCACTGGCCTGGCACCTGCCAGATGCGCGCCAGGGCGTCACCGCCGCAGTGCGCGAATGGCGGGGCCAGTTGGCGGGCCCGGGGCCGCACACCATCGCCCTGCCCCACCCCAGCCCGCGCAACAACGGCTGGCTGCAGCGCAACCCCTGGTTCGAGGCCGAGGTGCTGCCCCAGGTGCGTACCCGCGTGGCCGCCGTGCTGGCTGAAAATACAAGCGAAAATGGCCTCTAGCGCTTAACTATCAAGCGCAAGCAGCTATCAATACAGAAGCACAAAGGCGCGCCATGTGAGGCACATGCGCTGCGCGCCAGCGCGCCCGCTGCCGCGCCCTGCCACGGCGCGTGGCTACGATAGCGCCATGCTTTCCGACTCCCGCCCCCCTGTGCCCGCGCCCGGCTGGCGCATGCTGCTGCGCATGACGCGCCCCGGCTTCCTGCTGCTGACGGCGGCTGCCTGCCTCCTCGGCATGGCGTTCGCCTGGGCCTGCGGCTGCGGCTTTGATGTGCCCAAGGCCGCTGCCACCCTGGTGCTGGCCGTGGTGGCGCATGCCGGCGCGAATGTGCTGAACGACTACCACGACGCGCGCAACGGCGCCGACGCAGCGAACCAGCAGGGCCTGTTCCCGTTCTCTGGCGGTTCGCGGCTGATCCAGCAGGGCCTGGTGTCCGAGGCCGACACCGGCCGCTGGGCCGCGCTGCTGCTGCTTGTGCTGGTGCCCGCCGGGCTGCTGCTGGCACTGCACAGCGGCGGCGGGCTGCTGCTGATTGGCATGGCGGGCCTGTTCCTGGCCTGGGCCTATTCAGCGCCGCCACTGGCACTGATGTCGCGCGGCCTGGGCGAGCTGGCCGTGGGCCTGGCCTGGTGGCTCATCGTGCTGGGGGCGGACTACGTGCAGCGGCGCCAGTTCTTCATCATTCCGGCGGCCACGGCGGCGAGCTTTGCGCTGCTGGTGGTCAATCTGCTGCTGATCAATGGCTTTCCCGACGCCCCGGCCGATGCCCAGGTGGGGAAAAACACCCTGGTGGTACGCCTGGGCGCACGCCGCGCCGCCTGGTTGTACCTGGCGCTGGCGCTGCTGGCGCACGGCTGGCTGGCGCTGGCGGTGTGGCTGCTGATTCCGCCCGCCGCCGCGCTGTGGGGCCTGGCCTCGGCGCCGCTGTCGCTGGCGGCGGCCGCGCTGCTGCTGCGCCATGCCAGCGAACCGCAGCGCCTGCGCCCAGCCATCGCGTTGTCGGTGGCGGCGCCCCTGGTGCACGCGCTGGCCCTGGCGGCGGGGCTGGCCGCGAGCGCGCACTGAACACGCCGGCCGGACAACACGCAGTGGCGTTGCCACGCCGAAATATAGACAGTCGGTCTAATTAATGGAATAATTAAACCATTCAGTCTAATTTCAACCCTCCGCCATGCCATCCACCGCTCCACCGCACGCGCCGCGCCGCCGGGGCCGCCCGCCCAAGAACCCCGCCGCGCCGCGCGAGGACACGCGCGCATTGCTCGTGCGCACCGGCGTGGCGGTGCTGACGGAGAAAGGCTACTCGGCCGTCGGCATCGACGAAATCCTGCGCCAGGCGGCCGTGCCCAAGGGCTCGTTCTATCACTACTTCGAGAGCAAGGAAGCCTTTGGCCAGGCGCTGATCGCGGCCTACGCCGGCTACTTCGCGCGCAAGCTCGACCGCTGGTTCCTGGACCCCGCGACGCCGCCCCTGCAGCGGCTGCACGGCTTCATCGCCGACGCCCAGGCGGGCATGCAGCGCCACGGCTTCCAGCGCGGCTGCCTGGTCGGCAACCTGGGGCAGGAAATGGGCACGCTGCCCGAATCGTTCCGCGCGCAGCTGGAGGACGTTCTGCTCGACTGGCAGGCGCGCACCGCCGCCTGCCTGCGCGCCGCGCAGCAGGCCGGCGAGATCGCGGCGCGGCACGACTGCGCGGTGCTGGCGCAGTTCTTCTGGATCGGCTGGGAGGGCGCGGTGCTGCGCGCCAAGCTGCAGCGCTCCGCCGCGCCGCTGCAGGTCTATGCCGAAGGTTTCTTTCAACTGCTCAGGTAAACGACAAGGAGATCCCCATGTTCCGTGGCTTGCTCATCGACAAACAGGACAGCCAGCAGACCGCTGCCGTGCGCATGCTGGACGAGGCATCGTTGCCCTCCCTTCCCAATGAGGGCGAAGTGACCGTGCGCGTCGCCTACTCCACGCTGAACTACAAGGACGCGCTGGCCATCACCGGCCGCTCGCCCGTGGTGCGCAAGTTCCCCATGGTGCCGGGCATCGACTTCGCGGGCACGGTGGAGTCCAGCACCGACCCGGCCTGGCAGCCCGGCGATGCCGTGGTGCTGAATGGCTGGGGCGTGGGCGAAGGGCACTGGGGCGGGCTGGCCGAACTAGCCCGCGTGCCGGGGCGCTTCCTGGTTCCGCTGCAGGCGCCCTTCACCGCGCGCCAGGCCATGGGCATCGGCACGGCGGGCTACACCGCCGCGCTGTGCGTGCTGGCGCTGGAGCGCCACGGCGTGACGCCGGACAAGGGCCCCGTGGTGGTAACCGGCGCGGCGGGCGGCGTGGGCAGCGTGGCCGTGGCGCTGCTGGCCAAGGCGGGCTACGAGGTGGCCGCCGTCACCGGGCGGGTGCAGGAGGCCGGCTTCCTCACCGGCCTGGGCGCGCGCCACGTCATCGACCGCGCGGAAATCGCCCCGCCCGGCCGGCCGCTGGAAAAGGAGCGCTGGGCCGGTGCCGTGGACGTGGCGGGCGGCCAGGTGCTGGCGAACGTGTGCGCCGCCATGCGCTACCGCGGCGTGGTGGCGGCCTGCGGGCTGGCGGCGGGCATGGGCTTTCCGGCCACGGTGGCGCCCTTCATCCTGCGCGGCGTGACGCTGGCGGGCATCGACAGCGTGATGGCGCCCACGCCCGACCGCCTGCAGGCCTGGCAGCGCCTGGCGGCCGACCTGGACACCGCCGTGCTGGAAACGCTGCTGCACGACATCACGCTGGACGACGCCATCGCCATCGCGCCCGAGCTGCTTGCCGGGCAGGTGCGCGGCCGCCTCGTAGTGCGGGTGTGATCCATTTTCAAACCAAGGAGAGACCCATGACCACCATGACCGCAGCCCCCATCAGCCGCTTTCCCGTGCCCGAAATCAAGGACCTGCCCGACGACATCCGCGCGCGCATCCTGGCCGTGCAGGAGAAATCCGGCTTCGTGCCCAACGTGTTCCTGGTGCTGGCGCACCGCCCGGACGAGTTCCGCGCCTTCTTCGCCTACCACGACGCGCTGATGGACAAGAAAGGCAACCTGAGCAAGGCCGAGCGCGAGATGATCGTGGTCGCCACGAGCAACGCCAACCAGTGCCAGTACTGCGTGGTGGCGCACGGCGCGATCCTGCGCATCCGCGCCAAGAACCCGCTCATTGCCGACCAGGTGGCGGTGAACTACCGCAAGGCCGACATCACGCCGCGCCAGAAGGCCATGCTGGACTTCGCCATGAAGGTCTCGGCGCGCGCCCAGGAAGTGGACGACCAGGACTTCGAGGCCCTGCGCCAGCACGGCTTCGACCAGGACGACATCTGGGACATCGCCGGCATCGCCGCGTTCTTCGGCCTCTCCAACCGCATGGCCAACGTCACCAGCATGCGGCCCAACGACGAGTTCTACGGCATGGGCCGCTGACGCCACGCCCCGCCTGCGCGCGCGCAGGCGACAGCCCGCCCATGCACGCCGGGCGGGCAGCGGATATGCTGGGCGCTTTGCCACCCCGCGAGCCACGCCATGTCCCTTGCCGCCAACGCCGTCGTCGCCCTGATCGCCCTGCTGCACGTCTACATCCTGGTGCTGGAGATGTTCCAGTGGGACAAGCCCGCCGGACGGCGCGCCTTCGGCCTGACCCAGGAAATGGCCACCGCCACCAAGACCCTGGCAGCCAACCAGGGCCTGTACAACGGCTTCCTCGCGGCGGGCCTGCTGTGGGGCCTGTGGCTCGGCCCCGGGGGCGTGCAGGTGCAGGTGTTCTTCCTGCTGTGCGTGCTGGTGGCGGGCCTGTACGGCGCCGCCACGGCCAGCCGCAAGATCCTGTTCATCCAGGCGGTGCCCGCCGCCATCGGGCTGGCGCTGCTGGCGCTGGCCTGAACAAGGGGCCGGGGCAGGCCCGGCATTCCTGCAAAAAACAGGCACCAGCCCTTTCCAGCAAAGCGCAAGCAGCTACCAGAAACAGAGCAAAAGGCCAGTTCCGGCGTCAGCGGTAGGTGTACGTGACGCTGTAGGGCACCGTCATGGCCACGGGGGAGGTGATCGTCAGCGTGGCATCCACCCTGCCCACGGTGCCGTTGAAGGCGCAGCTGTTGATGACGACCTTGCCTGTCGCGCCATTGCTCACCTGGGTCAGCGACAGCGGGCTGGACGGATCATCGACCCAGCCGCAGAACTCCGACTGCGAAGCGGGCTTGGGCATGTTGGTCAGGGTGATCGGCGCCAGGGCCATGCCGCTGGCCGTGACGTTCAGCGTGAGCGTGTAGTTGCCGCCAGGGCCGGGCACCGGGTCCGGGGTGCTGCCGCCCGTGGTGACGGTGACGTAGCTACTAGCCAGCACGGTGCGGAAGCTCTCGGGCAGCGCGAAGCCCTGGCCAAGCGCCGCCTGCACCAGCGCCGCGTAGTCCATGCCGGCTTTCGGCAGGGCCAGGCGCAGGGCTTCGAGCACGTCGTCGATCCTGTCCTTGGGCTGGGCGGTGAACTGCGCCGTGCGCGGATCGAGGTCCTTGAGCACGGCCAGGCCGAAGGCCGCGCGCAGCGCGGCCAGCGCCCGGTCCAGCGCGGCCTGCGTCACGGCCGACGGGTCCGCCGGGCCGCTGCCGCCCCACCAGGCCGCGGGTGTCCTGGCAGCGGCGTTGGCCACCATCAGGTCGGTCAGCGGCGTGACGTTCAGGGTGCCGAAGGCCAGGGCCACCGAGTGGTAGGCCTGCCCCTGCGCCAGGCTGCCGCCCGTCACGCGCACCGCGCAGGGCAGCGCCTGCCCCGTGGTATCGACCTGCCAGGTGCCGGTGGCCGTGGTGGTGGCCGTCAGCAGCGTGGCGCCGCCCTGGCAGCGCACCTCGACCTTGCCGCCGGCGATGGGCGCGCCAACGGCGGCGGTGCCGAAGAGCTCGGTCGCCACCGGTGCCGGGGGCTTGGGCGGATTGACCGGGGCCGCCCCATCGTTGCTGCTGGAGCCCCCTCCGCCGCAGGCGGCCAGGCCCGCGGCCAGGGCCAGGGCCCCCATCCAGCGCAGCGGGCGCTGCAGGGTAAAACGGTTCGGGTATGTCATCGCAAAGGTTTCCTTTTGGTTAGGAGATGTATCGAACCCGCGCATTCTTCGGAGTCCTGGCGCCCCCCGCAATCCCGCGTACGCGGGATTGCCGCGCATGCCGGGGCCCACCAGAATCGGCCGATTCGTATCCAACCGTTTCAAGAATCCGCTGGAGTCCGCGCCGATGCCCCTGTCCTCGCCCCTTCCTTTTTCCCGCCCGGCCCGGCTGGCCGCCACGGCCCTGGCGCTGGCCGCGCTGTCCGCCTGCGTGACCACGGGCGGCGGCAACCAGCCCGCCGTGCAGCGCGGCGCCCTGGGCGTGCCCCTGGGCAGCGTGGAATCCAGCGGCACCCGCTACCTCCAGGGCGAAAGCAAGGTCGTCATCGCCGCGTTCCGCGTGGCGTTCAGCCAGCAGGTGTCGGCATCGGCCAGCAGCAGCGCGCTGTTCAGCACGAACTCCGCTTCCACCGCCATGAAGGGCACGCTGCGCGGCCTGGACCATGCCACCTACCAGGCCATCACCGACGCGGCCTACGCCGACTTCGTGGACAAGCTCCGGGCCAGCGGCCTGGCGGTGCTGGAGCCGCGCGACCTGGCCGCATCGGGCGCCTACGCGCGCCTGGCCAGCGTGCCCAGCCCGGCGACGCTCGACGCCGGCCAGGGCAAGCTGCTGGTGTTCGCGCCCGGCGGCGCCAAGCTGGCGATGTTCCCGGGCGACACCGGCGCGGGTTCGGCCTTCTCGGGCTTCAACGCGGGCAGCCCCACGCAGGTGTGGCCCGCGCTGCTCAAGGAGCAGCAGGCCGGGGTGATCAGCGTGACCTACTACGTGGACTTCCTCAACGCCGCCAGCAGCGGCAAGACCCTGGTGGCCGGCGGCAACGCCGAAGTGGCCATGGGCCAGGGCCTGTCGGTGCGCGCGGGCAGCGGCATCGTCTATGCCACGCTGCGCGGCAGCCAGTGCGTGGGCTACTGCCCCGACGCGCACGGCAGCGCCCTCAAGCTGGGGCAGGCGGTGTACTCGCAGCAGGCCTACGGCACGACCAGGGACGTGACCGATGGCAGCGTGAACGCCCTGGGCGCCGTCTCCGGCCTGTTGTCGGGCCGCAGCTTCTCGCGCAAGGACCTGGAGATCCACGCCGACCCGGCGCGCTACCAGGGCATCGCGCGGCAACTGCTGGCCGACGCCAACACCGCGCTGACCGATGCCGTGCGCCAGGCCCGCAGCGCCCCGGCCAAGCCCTGAGGGCTCACCCCTGCCGACGCCGACGCTTGCGCCTGCGGGCGGGCCGCGCGGTGCCGCCGGTGCCATCCGTGCGCAATGCGGCGCGCAGCAGCCACAGCCCGGCGCCCGCCAGCACCAGCCCTACGGCGGCCATCCACCAGGCCCAGACTGCGCCGCCGCGTTCGAGCACGGACTGCGCGGGGTCGGCCGGGTTGACGTAGGCGGTCACCTGCGCACCCGCCGGGTAGCTGCGCTGCAGCCAGGCGGCGGTGGCGGCGCGGTCGCTGCTGGTCAGCGGATGGAAGGCGACGCGCTGGCCGGTGTAGTCCTGCGTGCCATGGCGGTAGGCGTAGCGCACGTCGGGCCGCCAGCCCGGGCTGGCGGCGCGCGGCTGCAGGGTCTGCACCAGGCCGCTGTGCACGACGCGCGCGGGCACCGGCTGCCATTGCCATGCCTGCTGCGCGCGCACGCCGTCGGCGGCGTTGAGCGCCAGCAGCAGCAGGCCCAGCAGCGCCAGGCCCGCGGACAGCGGCAGCATGGCCACGGCCACGGGGTCGCGCGCGCCCGCCAGGCCGCGCAGCGCGGCATCGGGCAGCAGCATGGCCAGCAGGCCGAGCAGGAGCAGCAACAGCGGCACAGCCGCCAGCGCCAGGGACGGGAGGGCGAAAGTGTCAGGCATGCCTGCGGGCGCGCGCCGCGCCGGGGCGCCGCCCGGCCATGGGTTTGCCTTCCTGCGCTGCCATACTTGCCCTCCAACACCATCGAAGCGGCCCATCGTACCACCGGAAGTTTCGAGCAAAAACGCGGCCTGGCCCTTTGCCATCAAGCGCTGGCAGCTATCATTTTCATTGCACCCGCAGCATGACGCCTTCCTCGCACCGCCCGCCCTCGCTCTGGCTGTCCGCCGCGCTCGGGTACTGCCTGGCCGCCATCGCGCTGGCCGTGGCGCTGGCCCTGCACATGCCATGGCTGGGGCTGCGGCTGGCGGCCGGGCCGGATGGCGGCGTCGCCGTGGAGCGCAGCCAGTCCGCCGCGATTCCCGCCGGCGCGCGCCTGCTGGGCATTGCCGCGCCGGGGCAGCCGATGCGGGCGCTGGCCGCCGAGGACCTGATGGAAGAGCCCGACATGCTGGAGAGCTTCGCGCGCATGGACGGCTTTTTCGCCCGGCAAAGCCAGTTCGCCGCCGTGCTGCGCGGCCCGCAGGTAGCGCTGTGGTGGCAGGCCGGACCGGACGGCGCGCCGCAAAGCGCCCTGGCCACGCCGCGCGAGCGGCCCGTGAGCAACCTGCCGCTGCTGTTCTGGTTCCAGCTCGCCGTCTCCACCGCCGGCTGCCTGATCGCCTGCTGGGTCTGGGTGCTGCGCCCGCACGACTGGGGCGCACGCATGTTCGGCATCACCGGGCTGTCGTTTCCCCTGTTCGCCATGCCCGCAGCCGTCTACAGCGGGCGCGAGCTGGCGCTGCCCGGCGATACGTTCCTGGCGCTGAGCCACCTGAACCACTTCGGCGCAGCGCTCTTCGGCGCGGCGCTGGTGGCCATCTTCCTGGTGCACCCGCGCCCCCTGCGCGCCGCCGCGCGCCCGGCCTGGCTGGCGGCGCCGTTCGCGCTGTTCGGGCTGTGGTGGTGGGCCGACGTGCGCCGCTGGGTGCCCGGCCCCGACGAGGGCATGCGCCTGCTGGTGATGACCGAGATGCTGCTGGCCATCGCCCTGGCCCTGGTGCAGTGGCGGCGCAGCAAGGGCGACGCGCTCGGCCGCGCGTCGCTGCGCTGGCTCAGCCTGTCGCTGCTGGTGGGCAGCGGGCTGTTCATCACGCTCATCGTCGCCACGGCGGTGCTGGGCTGGCTGCCGCCCATGCCCCAGGGCTACGCCTTCGGCTTCTTCCTGTTCATCTACGTGGGCATCGCGCTCGGCCTGCGGCGCTACCGGCTGTTCGACCTGGACGAATGGGCCTGGCGCATGCTGCTGTGGGTCGGCGGCACGGTGGCCGTGGTGGGGGTGGACGCGCTGCTCATCGTGCTGCTGGACTGGTCGGCGGGCCTGGCGCTGGGCGCGTCGCTGTGGATCTGCGGGGCGCTGTACTTTCCCGCGCGGCAGTGGCTGTGGCAGCGCCTGGCGCACCGCCCGGCGATGCGCGTGCACGAGCTGATGCCCGACGTGGTGCGCATCGCCTTCCAGCCCTCGCGCCCGACGCAGGAAACGCTGTGGGACGACCTGCTGCGCCGCCTCTACGACCCGCTGCACCTGGAGGCCAGCGGGTTCCAGGGCCCGCAGGCGGCGCTGGATGGCACCGGCCTGGCGCTGCAGGTGCCGGCCTGCGGCGGCATCGCCGCGCGCTGCCTGCGCTACCCGGCGCGCGGGCAGCGGCTGTTTTCGAGCAAGGACGCCACCTTCATGGACGCGCTGTGCCAGCTCATGGAGCAGGCCCAGGCCGGCCGCAGCGCCTACGAGCGCGGCGCCAGCGAGGAGCGCCGCCGCATCGCGCGCGACATGCACGACGACGTGGGCGCGCGCCTGCTCATGCTGATCCACCGCGCCGGCTCGCCCGAGCTGGTGGAGCTGGCGCGCGCCGCCATGCAGGACCTGCGCACCGCCCTGCACGTGATGGACGCGCACGACATGCCGCTGGCCGACGCTGCCGCCGACTGGCGCGCCGAGGCCGGGGCGCGCTGCGAGGCGGCGCGCGTGGCGCTGGCCTGGACGGCGGAGCTGCCCACCGAGGGCGAGGCGCCCGCGCTCGGCTCGCGCCAGAAGGCCGTGGTCGAGCGCGCGCTGCGCGAGGGGCTGACCAACGCGCTGCGCCACGCCCGGCCCCGGGAGGTGGAGGTGGCCCTGCGCCTGGCGCCAGGCGGCGTGCTGCACCTGGCGGTGCGCAACGACGGCGCGATCGGCGACCCCGCGCGCTGGCCCGAGGGGCGCGGGCTGCGCGGCATGCGCCAGCGGCTGCAGGCCTGGGGCGGCGAGGTGCGCACCGCGGCCACGGCGCAGGGCCAGGCCGAGCTGGCGGTGCGCCTGCCGCTGGAGGCGCAGGAAATCGCATGAAAAAAGTCCTGCTCGTCGATGACCTGCCCGATGCCCTGGCTATCGTGCAGGCTGCGGTACAGGCGGCCTTCCCCAGCGCGCAGTGCACGCTGGCGCGCGGGGCGCACGAGGCGCTGCGGCTGGTCGAGGCGCAGCCGTTCGACCTGGCGCTGGTCGATCTGGAGCTCGGCGACGGCCACGGCCGCGACGTGATCGCCCGCCTCGCCCAGCGCCAGCCCGGCTGCGCCATCGTCGTCTCCACCATCCACGACGACGACGAAAACCTTTTCCAGGCGCTGCAGACCGGCGCCCAGGGCTATCTGCTCAAGGACCACCCGATCCCCTGGCTCGCCACGCAGTTGCAGGGCATCGCGCAGGGCCAGCCGCCGCTGTCGCCGGCCATCGCGCGGCGGCTGCTGCGCCACTTCCAGGCGCCGCGCGTGCCGCAGGCGCAGGTGCAGGCACAGGAGGGGCTGAGCCAGCGCGAACGCGAGGTGCTGGGCCTGCTGGCCCAGGGCGTGCGCATCGCCGACATTGGCCAGGTCCTGGGCATCTCGCGCCACACCGTGGGCGACCACGTGAAGGCCATCTACCGCAAGCTGGGCATCAGCAGCCGCGCCGAGGCGGCGCTGCAGGCGCGCGGCATGGGGCTCGCGTAGCTATCGAAAACGTAGCTTGCCGCGCTTGCCAGAAGACATTTTCGGGTACTTTTCCATCGGAATTCCAGTCACACCAAGCGCCAGAAGCTCCTGAAAAAGGAGCACTACTGCTGCAGCACGTCCGCCCCCGCAGGCGGCTTGAAGGTGAACGCGCCCGCAGGCAGCGCCGGGTTGAGCTGCATGCCGGTGAAGCGGATCAGCGAGCGCTGGCCGAAGCTGTCCACGATGTCCAGCACCGCGAGCGCCTCGCCGTCGAAGCCGACGCGCACGCTCCTGAGCTGGCCTTCCTGGGCCTTCGGGGTGGCAAGCACCCATTGCAGGCCGCCCTCCTCGGGCGCCGATTCCAGCGTGAAATCGGCGCGCAGCGCGGCGAGGTCGGGCGCGGAGGCGAGCAGCGCGGCGGGCGTGGCGCCCAGCGCCTTGTCCTGCGCGCGCTGCGTGACCTGGTTCAGGTCGACGTCGTAGAGCCAGAGCGTCTTGCCGTCGGCCACGATGGTCTGCGCGAACGGCTTGTCGTAGACGAACTTGAAGCGGCCGGGGCGCTGGAACGCGAAGTGGCCGCTCGACTGTTTGGTGCGCGCCGCCTGCCCGTCCTTCGGCGGCGCCGTCACCGCCTGGGTGAAGGCGGCGCGGCCGCTGTGCGCGGTCTTCATGAAGTTTTCCAGGCTTTTCAGGCCGTCGGCCCAGGCGGGGAAAGCGCAGGCAGCTATGAAAAAGAAAGTAATTTTCCGCATGGTTACTCCGTGGCGGTAGGCGCCAAAGTGATGGCGCGGGTGGTTTTGCGCCCAGCCGCCTTGGCGGCATAGAGCATGGCGTCCGCCGCCTGCAGCAGTTCCTGCGGCGTGCTGCCCTGGCGCGGCACCATGGTGGCCACGCCGATGCTGAGGGTCACCCAGCCGGACACGCCGGAATGGCCGTGCGGGATGGCCTGCACCGCCGTGGCGGCGTGGCACGCCTGCGCCACGCCAAGCGCGCCCTGGGCGTCGGTGTCGGGCAGGATGGCGACGAATTCCTCGCCGCCGTAGCGGGCCACCAGGTCGCCCGGCCGGTGCACACAGCCGTGCAGGGCACCGGCGATACGCGCCAGGCAGCGGTCGCCCTCGCCGTGGCCGTAGTGGTCGTTGAAGGCCTTGAAGTGGTCGATGTCCATGAACAGCAGGCTCAGCGGGCGCTGGCTGCGCACCAGTTGGCGCCAGGCGAGCTCCAGGGCCTGGTCGAAGGCGCGGCGGTTGGCGATGCCGGTCAGCGGGTCGCGCAGCACCTCCTGCTGCAGCCGGTCGGCCTCGATCATCTTCTCGCGGAAGTAGTCCATGGCCTGGGCTATCTGGCCGACCTCGTCGCGGCGGTGCACGCCCTCGATACGGCCTTCGTAGTCCCTGTTGGCCAGGCGCCGCATGGCCGCCGCCAGGCCGTTGATGGGGCGCGAGACCTCGTGGATCGACAGCCAGGCCGACAGCAGGATCACGAAGGTGACGGCCAGGCCGAAGGCCAGCGCCGTCTGCACGGTGGTGCGGCGGGTCTGCGCCGCCAGCTCGGCGGCCACGGCCTGGTAGTTGGCGACCGAGGCGTCGCGCAGCCCGTCCATGCCCCGGCGCAGGCCCTTGAGTTCGGGCTGCAACTGCTCATGGATGATCTGCAGCGCGCGGTCGCCGCGCCAGCGGGCGGCGGCCTCCACGATCCGGGCCGATTGCGCCGCCACCGCGGCCTCGTGCGCACGCACGCCGGCCAGCGCGCCCTGCTGGCCGCGCAGCAGGGGGGCCAGGCGGTCGAGCGCCTGGCGAAAGCGCTCCTGCGCGGCCGCGATGTCGCGGCCCACGGCGCGCATGCGCGCTTCCTCCTGCTCGGTGAGCACGGCGAACACCAGGCGGCTGGCCTCGTTCATCTCCAGCAGCGCGCCGTCGATCAGGATGGCGGCCTGCACGTCCACGGCCAGCAGGTCGCGGTAGCTGCGGTCGATGGCGCGCATGTTGAGCAGCGCGAAGACGGTGATGAGCACGGACAGCGAGCCCAGCAGCCCGACCATCAGCAGCACCTTGTTGACCAGTTTCAGGTTGTTGAAGAAACGCGGCATGGCGGGTTCGTTCACTGCGTGGCACGCCCGATGGCTGCCTGCAGCCGGGCGATGGCCGTCTCGTCGTCGATGGCGCCGGTGAAATGCGCCTGCACCACCTGGTAGATGGCCGTCTTGACCGCGGGCGGGTTGGCATTGCCCATGGCCACCGAGCCCAGCACGGTGCGGCGCATGTTGCTGGCGCGCAGGTGGCGGATGAGCTGCTGCCCGCAGGCGTTGAACGCGTCCGGCGCCACGTCGACGCGCGCCGGCGCGGCGCCGGTGGCGATGTTCAGGTCGCGCTGCAGGCCGGTGTCCATCAGCGTGGCGGCGAACCGCCCGCGCGTGGCGCCGGCCATGGCCGCGCCCTGGAAGAAGACGTACTGGTCGGCGTTGAACAGGTAGATGCCCTGGGTATCGGGGAACAGGAAGCACTCGAACTGCCTGCCGGGCACCATGCGCCGCGAGGTGAATTCGCCGTTCACCCAGGTGCCTTGCACCTGCAGCAGGGCCTGGCCCGCCATCACCATCCGGGTGGCCTGGTCCCAGGTGCGCCCGGCCAGGCCCGCATCCGCGAAGGCGCGCAGCTGGCGCATGCGCTGGAAGATGGTGCGCAGCAGCTGCGGCTGCAGCGCCTGCGGGTCCAGGTCGAGGAAGGCGCGGCGGTAGAACTCCGCGCCGCCCGCCCCGGCAGCCACCGACTCGAACAGCAGGGTCTGCTCCCACGCCTCCTTGCCGATGGCCAGCGGCACGATGCCGGCCGCCTTGGCCTTGTCCAGCAGCGCGATCAGCGCGTCCCAGTTGTCCGGCGCGGTGCCGCCCAGGCGGTCCAGCACCGGCTTGTTGACCCACAGCCAGTTGGTGGCGTGCGCGTTGATGGGCGCGGCGATCCAATGGCCCTGGTACTTGGACAGGCGCTGGATGCCGTAGGGCACCACTTCATCCCACTCCTGCAGGCGGGCCTGTTCGTCCAGGCTGGCGAGCGCGCCGCGCCGGGCCCAGTACTGGATGTCGAAGCCGATCATCTGCGCGGCGGCCGGGGGCCTGCCGGCCTCGACCCGCTGGCGCACGAAATCCCCGTAGCGGGCCGTGCCGCTACCGGCCCGCACTTCCTCCTGCCACGCCATGCCGGCCTGCCGGGTGTAGCGCTTGATGACGTCGATGCTGGCCTGCTCGCCCTCCGACACCCACCAGTGCATCACGTCCACCTTCTGCGCCGGATCCTGGGCCCACGCGAGCGCCGGGAACCCAAGTGACAGGGCCAGGGCCAGGCCGCGTGCCGCGAGGCCACGGGAGCGCATGCGCTGCTCCTCCACCCTACTCCGCCCGCGCGGGCACCAGCACCTCGCGCTGGCCGCTGGCCGTGAGGGCGCTGACCAGGCCGGCCTTTTCCATGTCTTCGAGCAAACGCGCCGAGCGGTTGTAGCCGATGCGCAGCTTGCGCTGCACGTAGGAGATGCTGGCCTTGCGGTCCTTGAGCACCACCTCGACGGCCTGGTCGTACATCGGGTCCTTCTCGCCGCCCCCGCCTTCGCCGCCGCTGTCGGCGAAGCCGCCTTCGCCGTCCTCGCCGCCGCCTTCGAGCACCCCCTCGACGTAGTCGGGCTCGCCCTGCTCCTTGAGGTAGCTGACGACGCGGTGCACCTCGTCATCGCTCACGAAGGCGCCGTGTACGCGCACCGGCAGGCCGGTGCCGCTGGCCATGTAGAGCATGTCGCCCATGCCCAGCAGCGCCTCGGCACCCATCTGGTCGAGGATGGTGCGGCTGTCGATCTTGCTGCCCACCGAGAAGGCAATGCGCGTCGGGATGTTGGCCTTGATCAGCCCGGTGATCACGTCCACGCTGGGGCGCTGCGTCGCCAGGATGAGGTGGATGCCCGCGGCGCGCGCCTTCTGCGCCAGGCGCGCGATCAGCTCCTCGATCTTCTTGCCCACGACCATCATCAGGTCGGCCAGCTCGTCGATGATGACGACGATGTGCGGCAGGCGGTCCAGCGGCTCAGGCTGCTCCGGCGTCAGGCTGAAGGGGTTGCCGATGATCTCGCCGCGCGCCTTGGCCTCGTCGATCTTGGCGTTGTAGCCCGCGAGGTTGCGCACGCCGACCTTGCTCATCAGCTTGTAGCGCCGCTCCATCTCGGCCACGCACCAGTTCAGGCCGTTGGCGGCCTGCTTCATGTCGGTCACCACCGGGCACAGCAGGTGCGGAATGCCTTCGTAGACCGACATCTCCAGCATCTTCGGGTCGATCATCATCAGGCGCACGTCGCGCGCCTCGGCCTTGTAGAGCAGCGACAGGATCATGGCGTTGATGCCCACCGACTTGCCCGAGCCCGTGGTGCCCGCCACCAGGCAGTGCGGCATCTTGGCCAGATCGGCCACCACCGGGGCGCCGATGATGTCCTTGCCCAGGCCCACGGTGAGCATGCTCTTGGCGTCGTGGTAGACCTGCGAGCCGAGGATTTCCGACAGGCGGATGGTCTGGCGCTTGGCGTTGGGCAGCTCCAGCGCCATCGTGGTCTTGCCCGGAATGGTCTCGACCACGCGGATCGACACCAGCGACAGCGAGCGCGCCAGGTCCTTGGCCAGGTTGACGATCTGCGAGCCCTTCACGCCCGTGGCCGGCTCGACCTCGTAGCGCGTGATGACCGGGCCGGGCTGCGCCGCCACCACCGTGACCTCGACGCCGAAGTCCTTGAGCTTCTTCTCGATCAGGCGGCTGGTCATCTCCAGCGTCTCGGGCGAGACGGTTTCCTGGCGCGCCTGCGCGGCATCGAGCAGGTCCACCTGCGGCAGCGGGCTGTCGGGCATGTCGGAGAACAGGGGCTTTTGCCGCTCCTTCACCACGCGCGTGCTCTGCGCCGGCTCGGCCAGCACCGGCTCGATGATGGTCACGGGCTGCGGGTGGTGGGCCTCGATCTCGTGGCGCTCCTCCTGCACCACCTCCTCGCGCTCGCGCGCGGCGCGCTTGCCCACGGCCAGGTCCTTGGCCTTCTCGCGCCGCGCACGGCCGAACTGCACCAGGCCGTCGATGTGCCCGCCCACGCGCTCGGCCACCAGCCCCCACGAAAAGCGGAACACCAGCGCCACGCCCAGCACCAGCAGCACGATGCCCAGCAGCCCCGAGCCGGTGAAGCCCAGCCATTTCATCGACGCCGGGCCGAGCACGTAGCCCAGCACGCCGCCGGCGTGGCCGGGCAGCAGGGCCTCGAAACGGTACAGGCGCGACCACTCCAGCGCCGTGCTGGCCCCCAGCAGCAGCGCCAGGCCGCCCCAGAAGACCAGGCGCCGCAGCAGCGGCGAGGGCGCGCCGTCGGGCACCTCGCCGCCGCGCATCCAGCGCGCCAGCGCCGACAGCCAGGCCCAGACGAAGGCCGCCACGGCCCACCATACGGAAAAGCCCAGCATGAAATAGCTGCTGTCGGCCAGCCAGGCGCCCAGGCGCCCGGCCCAGTTGGCCACCATGCGCGCCTGCCCCCCCCCGGAGGTGGACCAGGCCGCGTCCTGCGCCGAATAGCTCAGCAGCGCCAGTAGCCAGAACACCCACGCCACCAGGCCCAGCACCAGGCCGATCTCATGGCCGAAGCGGGCGGCGCCCGAGCGCGGCGCGGCGCGGCTCCCGGAAGAAGCGTTCAATGTATTGAGGGAATAGGTCATGGCAGGCGGGCAAGCTTACCCGAAGCAGGGGTGAACAGCCGTTACAGAACGGGGCGGCTGCGGTGCTCCCTACAATCGGCGTTTGCCCTCAGACACCCAGGGGCCCAGCCCTCAGAAACCGACCATGGCCACTACCACGCAACACGCCCAAGTCCTCATCCTCGGCTCCGGCCCCGCCGGCTACACCGCTGCCATCTACGCCGCGCGCGCCAACCTGAACCCGGTGCTCATCACCGGCATGGCGCAGGGCGGACAGCTCACCACCACCACCGAGGTGGACAACTGGCCCGCCGACGTGGCCGGCGTGCAGGGGCCGGAGCTGATGCAGCGCTTCCTGGAGCACGCCGAGCGCTTCAAGACGCAGATCGTGTTCGACCACATCAACAAGGTGGATCTCTCGAAGCGCCCCTTCACCCTCACCGGCGACAGCGCCACCTACACCTGCGACGCGCTCATCGTCGCCACCGGCGCCTCGGCCAAGTACCTGGGCCTGCCGTCGGAAGAGGCCTTCATGGGCCGCGGCGTCTCGGCCTGCGCCACCTGCGACGGCTTCTTCTACCGCGACCAGGACGTGTGCGTGATCGGCGGCGGCAACACCGCCGTGGAGGAAGCGCTGTACCTGTCGAACATCGCGCGCAAGGTGACGCTGGTGCACCGGCGCGACAAGTTCCGCGCCGAGCCCATCCTGATCGACAAGCTGCACGAGAAGGTGGCCGCCGGCAAGATCGAGCTCAAGACCTTCTTCACGCTCGACGAGGTGCTGGGCGACGCCAGCGGCGTCACCGGCATCCGCATCAAGAGCACGCAGGACGGCCGCACCGAGGACGTGGCGCTGCAAGGCTGCTTCATCGCCATCGGCCACGCGCCCAACACGGAGATCTTCCAGGGCCAGCTGCAGCTCGAAAACGGCTACATCGTCACCCAGGGCGGGCTCAAGGGCTTCGCCACGCAGACCAGCGTGCCCGGCGTGTTCGCCGCGGGCGACGTGCAGGACCACGTGTACCGCCAGGCCATCACCAGCGCGGGCACCGGGTGCATGGCGGCGCTGGATGCGCAGCGCTTCCTGGAACAGCAGGAGTGATTCCTGGCGGCCGCGCTATAATGCGCGGCTTTGCTGAATTTCCGCCCTACATCCTCACCGATGGGGCGGGCGCGGCAGCCGGGTTACCGCCACCCGTTCCAACTGGCGAGGTGAGGTTGCCGGCCACCAGGGCGGGCAGCCGTGAACTATCGGAGTGTCCTGATGGCACGCGTATGTGAAGTAACGGGCAAGAAGCCCATGGTGGGAAACAACGTCTCCCACGCCAACAACAAGACCAAGCGCCGTTTCCTGCCCAACCTGCAGTACCGTCGTTTCTGGGTGGAAAGCGAGAACCGCTGGGTGCGCCTGCGCGTTTCCAGCGCTGCCCTGCGTCTGATCGACAAGAACGGCATCGACTCCGTGCTCGCAGACATGCGCGCCCGTGGCCAGGCTTAATTTCCACTGAAGGAGAACCAACATGGCTGCAAAAGGCGGACGCGAAAAGATCAAGCTGGTGTCTACCGCTGACACCGGCCACTTCTACACCACCACCAAGAACAAGAAGACGATGCCTGAGAAGATGTCGATCATCAAGTTCGACCCCAAGGCGCGCAAGCACGTCGAGTACAAGGAAGCCAAGCTGAAGTAATTTCGGCCCCTTCCTGCCAAAAACCGCCACGGCATCCGTGCCCTGGCGGTTTTTTATCGTCCCTGGCTGCCCGATCCGCGAGGCACGCCATCGCATATCACGATGGCAAAGACCGAATCATCATGGGAAAATGCGCAAAACCTTCTCCAAACGAGAAGATCACACGCCCCCATGAAAAGCTCCGAGCGCAGTTTCGCGCGCCGCATCGACCTCACCTCGCTGCAATTGTTCGTGGCCGTCTGCGAACTGGGCAGCATCGGCCGCGCGGCCGAGCGTGAGTTCATCGCGGCGTCCGCCGTGAGCAAGCGCCTGTCGGACCTGGAGGCCGCTATGGGCACGGCGCTGCTGTACCGCCACAGCCGGGGCGTAACGCTCACCCCCGCCGGGGAAAGCCTGCTGCACCATGCGCGCACCGTGCTGTTCGGGCTGGAGCGCATGCAGGGCGAGCTGAGCGAATACGCCGGCGGCGTGCGCGGCCATGTGCGCATGCACGCCAACATTTCCGCCATCGTGCAGTTTCTGCCCGAAGACCTGGGCGCCTTCGCGCGCGTGCACAGCCAGATCAAGATCGACCTGCAGGAGCACCTGAGCCCCGCCGTGCTGCACGCGGTGCAGGAAGGCGCGGCCGACCTGGGGCTGTGCAACATGCCCGCCACCAGCCATGGCAGCACCCTGCAAAGCCGCCCCTACCGCAGCGACCATCTGGTGCTGGTCGTGCCGCAAACGCACGCCCTGTCTGCGCGGACAGCTATCGAATTCGAAGAAGTGCTGGACTGGGACATCGTCGGCCTGCACGCCGGCAGCAGCATCAGCCTGGCCATGCACCAGGCCGCCGCGCAGGCCGGACGGCCGCTGCGCCAGCGCATCCAGGTCACCAGCCTGGACGCCATGTGCCGCATGATCGACAACGGCCTGGGCGTGGGCCTGCTGCCCGACCGCGCCTTCGCGCTGATGCGCGGCGTGGGCCGGCTCGCGGCCGTGCCGCTGCAGGCGCCCTGGGCACGGCGCGAGCTGCGCCTGGTGGCGCGCGACTTCGACACCCTGCCCGTCACCGCGCGGCTGCTGGTCGAACACCTCGCCAATCCTACAATTTCCACCCCCACCTGAAAGACGAAGCGAGACTGCCATGGGACGCACCCTGTACGACAAGATCTTCGACGAGCACGTCGTCCACACCGAGGAGGACGGCACCGCCGTGCTCTACATCGACCGCCACCTGGTGCACGAGGTGACCAGCCCGCAGGCCTTCGAGGGCCTGCGCGAGGCGGGCCGCAAGGTGTGGCGCGTCAGCTCCATCGTGGCCACGGCCGACCACAACACGCCCACCACGGGCTGGGAGCTGGGCTACGACGGCATCGCCGACCCGATCAGCAAGGAGCAGATCACCACGCTGGACAAGAACATCGCCGAAGTGGGCGCGGCCGCCTTCTTCCCGTTCATGAGCAAGCGCCAGGGCATCGTGCACGTCATCGGCCCGGAAAACGGCGCCACGCTGCCCGGCATGACCGTGGTCTGCGGCGACTCGCACACTTCCACGCACGGCGCCTTCGGCGCGCTGGCGCACGGCATCGGCACCAGCGAGGTCGAGCACGTGATGGCCACGCAGACGCTGCTGGCCAAGAAGGCCAGGAACATGCGCATCCAGGTCGATGGCAAGGTGGCGCCCGGCATCACGGCCAAGGACATCGTGCTGGCCATCATCGGCAAGATCGGCACGGCCGGCGGCACGGGCTACACCATCGAGTTCGCGGGCGACGCCATCCGCGCGCTGTCGGTGGAAGGCCGCATGACGGTGTGCAACATGGCCATCGAGGCCGGCGCGCGCGCCGGCCTGGTGGCCGTGGACGAAAAGACCATCGAGTACGTCAAGGGCCGCCCGCTGGCGCCCACCGGCGTGGAGTGGGAGCAGGCCGTGGCGTACTGGAAGACGCTGCACTCCGACGCCGACGCGCACTTCGACGCCGTGGTCACACTGCGCGCCGAGGACATCGTGCCCCAGGTCACCTGGGGCACCAGCCCCGAGATGGTGGTGGGCGTGGACGCCACCGTGCCCGACCCCGACAAGGAAAAGGACGCCAACAAGCGCGGCGCCATGGAGCGCGCGCTGACCTACATGGCGCTGGAGCCGGGCAAGCCGCTGAACGACATCTTCGTGGACAAGGTGTTCATCGGCTCGTGCACCAACAGCCGCATCGAGGACATGCGCGAGGCCGCCGCCGTGGTCAAGAAGCTGGGCCAGAAGGTGGCCAGGAACATCAAGCAGGCGCTGGTGGTGCCCGGCTCGGGCCTGGTGAAGGACCAGGCCGAACGCGAGGGGCTGGACCAGATCTTCAAGGCCGCGGGCTTCGAGTGGCGCGAGCCCGGCTGCTCCATGTGCCTGGCCATGAACGCCGACCGCCTGGAGCCCGGCGAGCGCTGCGCCTCCACCAGCAACCGCAACTTCGAAGGCCGCCAGGGCGCGGGCGGGCGCACGCACCTGGTCAGCCCGGCCATGGCCGCGGCGGCGGCCATCCACGGCCACTTCGTGGACATCCGCAAATTCGCCTGAGGAAACACGCCATGCAGAAATTCACCGTGCACAAGGGCCTGGTGGCCCCCATGGACCGCGAGAACGTCGATACCGACGCCATCATCCCCAAGCAGTTCCTCAAGTCGATCAAGAAGACCGGCTTCGGCCCCAACCTGTTCGACGAATGGCGCTACCTGGACCAGCCGGGCCAGCCCGGCGTGCCCGAGAGCGCGCGCAAGCCCAACCCCGGCTTCGTGCTGAACCAGCCGCGCTACCAGGGCGCGAGCGTGCTGGTGGCGCGCAAGAACTTCGGCTGCGGCTCCAGCCGCGAGCACGCGCCCTGGGCGCTGGAGCAGTACGGCTTCCGCGCCATCATCGCGCCGAGCTTCGCCGACATCTTCTTCAACAACTGCTTCAAGAACGGGCTGCTGCCCATCGTGCTGCCCGAGGCCACGGTGGACCAGCTTTTCAACGAGGTGGCGGCCTTCCCCGGCTACGAACTCACCGTCGACCTGGAACGCCAGGTGATCGTGCGTCCGCAGGGCGAGGAAATCCCGTTCGACGTGATCCCGTTCCGCAAGTACTGCCTGCTGAACGGTTTCGACGACATCGGCCTGACGCTGCGCCACAAGGACAAGATCGCCGCCTTCGAGGCGCACCGCTTGGCCACCAAGCCCTGGCTGGCGCACACCATGGCACAGGGCTGATGCACTAAAAAAAGTGAGCGCCTGGCGCTCGCCAGCAAAGGATTTCAAGGTTGTTTCATATTGAAAACCAATGCTGGCGAGCGCAAGCAGCTATCAAATTTGAAAAGGAAGCACCATGAAAATCGCAGTTCTGCCCGGTGACGGCATCGGCACCGAGATCGTCGCCGAGGCCGTCAAGGTCCTCAACGCCCTGGACCTGAAGTTCGAGATGGAAACCGCGCCGGTCGGTGGCGCCGCCTACGAGGCCGCGGGCCACCCGCTGCCCGAGGCCACGCTGAAGCTGGCCAAGGAGGCCGACGCCATCCTGTTCGGCGCAGTGGGCGACTGGAAGTACGACACGCTGGACCGCCCGCTGCGCCCCGAGCAGGCCATCCTGGGCCTGCGCAAGGCCCTGGGCCTGTTCGCCAACTTCCGCCCGGCCATCTGCTACGAGCAGCTCACGCACGCCTCCAGCCTCAAGCCCGAGCTGGTGGCGGGCCTGGACATCCTCATCATCCGCGAGCTGACGGGCGACATCTACTTCGGCCAGCCGCGCGGCCGCCGCACGGCCGTGGACGGGCACTTCCCCGGTGCCGAGGAAGCCTTCGACACCATGCGCTACAGCCGCCCCGAGATCGAGCGCATCGCCCGCGTGGCCTTCGAGGCCGCGCGCAAGCGGGGCAAGAAGGTCACCAGCGTGGACAAGGCCAACGTGCTGGAAACCTTCCAGTTCTGGAAGGACGTGGTGACGGAAGTCCACAAGGACTACCAGGACGTGGAACTGGAGCACATGTACGTGGACAACGCGGCCATGCAGCTCGTGAAGAAGCCCAAGGCGTTTGACGTGATCGTGACCGGCAACATGTTCGGCGACATCCTCTCGGATGAAGCCTCGATGCTCACCGGCTCCATCGGCATGCTGCCCAGCGCCAGCCTGAACGACAGGAAGCAGGGCCTGTACGAGCCCAGCCACGGCAGCGCGCCCGACATCGCCGGCAAGGGCGTGGCCAACCCGCTGGCCACCATCCTGAGCGCGGCCATGATGCTGCGCTTCTCGCTGAACCAGGGCGAAGCCGCCGCCCGCATCGAGGCCGCCGTGCAAAAGGTGCTGGCCCAGGGCCTGCGCACGCCCGACATCCACAGCGAAGGCACGACCAGGGTCGGCACCGCACAGATGGGCGACGCCGTGGTGAAGGCGCTGGCGGCCTGACCTGCCCCCCGCCCACGCAAAGGCGGCCCCGCGGGGCCGCTTTTGCGTGGCGCCGCGCCGCCCCTTCACAGGTCCGGAACCAGCCAGACACGCGCGCCCGCGCACCCGAGACTCCTGGGCTTTCAACCCCCTTCAAGGAGTCTTGATGTCCCCCCTTTCCCTGCACAACCGCGTCGCCATCGTCACCGGCGCGAGCTCCGGCATCGGGCGCGCCGCCGCCCTGCTTTTCGCCCAGGCGGGCGCGGCCGTCGTCGTCGGTGCGCGCCGCCAGGCGGAGCTCGACCAGCTCGCCGCGGCCATCGCCCAACAGGGCGGCCGTGCCGCCGCCGTGGCGGGCGACGTGCGCGACGAGGCCTACGCCCAGGCGCTCGTGGCCACGGCCGTGGCGCGCTTCGGCGGCCTCGACGTGGCCTTCAACAACGCCGGCACCATGGGGCCGCTGCAGCCCACGCCCGGCGTGCCGCTCGCGGCCTGGCAAGACACGCTGGACACCAACCTCACCAGCGCCTTCCTGGGCGCCAAGCACCAGATCCCGGCGATGCGCGCGCGCGGCGGCGGCTCGGTCATCTTCACATCCACCTTCGTCGGCCATACCGCGGCGTTCCCAGGCACGGCGGCCTACGCGGCCAGCAAGGCCGGGCTGGTCGGGCTCACCCAGGCCTTGGCCACGGAGTTCGGGGCGCACGGCGTGCGCGTCAACGCCCTGCTGCCCGGCGGCACGCTCACCCCCATGGCCCACGCCATGAACGCCACGCCCGAAGCCCTGGCCCAGGTGGCGCAGCTGCACGCGCTCAAGCGCCTGGCCAAGCCGGAGGAAATCGCCCGGGCCGCGCTGTACCTGGCGTCCGATGCCGCCTCGTTCGTCACCGGCACGGCCATGCTGGTGGATGGCGGCGTATCGGTGCAAAGGGGCTGATACGGATTTGCCTTCAACCGTCTAACGTCGTTGGTTCGCCTTGCCGTGCTACAGCACTGTCTGCGGCTTCCCGCCTAGTTATACGGTTGAAGGCAAACCCGTATGAGGCGCCGCGGCGGCAACGCATTCCGCTACAATGCGCGGCTATGTTTGCCGCCCGCCCGTTCGCCCTGAACACCGCCTCTGCCGCCACGGCATGCAAGGCTGCGCGCGCAATCACCACCAAAACCACGACCATTAAGGGCTGATCCAGCTCCGGTATCGTCGTGCGCCCTCCCTGGCCAGACGAGCCGGGGGCGAAGAAAAGCAGCCACCGGTCGGGTGCGCACTGTTTTTAACTTGAAAGGGCGATTGAAATGAGCAAGCAATTGGTAGGTCTGGTCGGCTGGCGCGGCATGGTCGGTTCCGTGCTGATGGACCGCATGCAGGCCGAAGGCGACTTCGCGCTGATCGAGCCGGTCTTCTTCTCCACCTCCAACGCCGGCGGCAAGGCGCCCGCCATGGCCACGGTCCACACCCAGCTCAAGGATGCCAACGACATCGCCGAGCTGTCCAAGTGCGACATCATCATCACCTGCCAGGGCGGCGACTACACCAAGGAAGTCTTCCCCCAAATCCGCGCCGCGGGCTGGAACGGCCACTGGATCGACGCCGCGTCGTCGCTGCGCATGGAAAGCGATGCCGTCATCGTGCTCGACCCGGTCAACGAAGGCCTGATCAAGGCCAAGCTGGCCGCTGGCGGCAGGAACTGGATCGGCGGCAACTGCACCAACTCCATCCTGCTGATGGGCCTGGGCGGGCTGTTCAAGGCCGGCCTGGTGGAATGGGTCAGCTCCATGACCTACCAGGCAGCATCGGGCGGCGGCGCCAACCACATGCGCGAGCTGCTCAAGGGCATGGGCGTGGTGCATGCCGCGGTGGCCGGCGAACTGGCCACGCCCGCCTCCGCCATCCTCGACATCGACCGCAAGGTGGCCCAGACCATCCGCGAGGACGTGCCGACCGAGTTCTTCGGCGCGCCCCTCGCGGGCGGCCTGATCCCCTGGATCGACGCGCAGCTCGACAACGGCCAGTCCAAGGAAGAATGGAAAGGCCAGGCCGAGGTCAACAAGATCCTGGGCACCGAGGCCACCATCCCGGTGGACGGCCTGTGCGTGCGCATCGGCGCCATGCGCTGCCACAGCCTGGCGCTGACGCTCAAGCTCAAGAAGGACCTGCCCCTGGCCGAGATCGAAGCCCTCATCCAGAGCGGCAACCCCTGGGTGAAGTTCGTCGCCAACGAGCGCACCCTCACCGTGAAGGAGCTGACGCCCGCCGCCATCACCGGCGGCCTGGAAGTCGGCGTGGGCCGCGTGCGCAAGCTGAACATGGGGCCGGAATACGTATCGGCCTTCGTGATCGGCGACCAGCTGCTGTGGGGCGCCGCCGAGCCGCTGCGCCGCATGCTGCGCATCCTGCTCGGCGCCTGACGGCCGTGCGGCACCGGGGTGAAAAGCACCCCGGCAACCGCATTGTTCGCGCCTTCCCTGCCGTGCAGCCCTGCTAAGGTAGCAGCCAGGCGGTAGAAAAGCACCGCCGCAGCAAGAGTTGCACGCCGCCAAGGCGCACAAGGCTGGGTTGCCGCGGATACGCCCTGTTACCGGTCGTTGTCCATTGCCAACAAGACCCATCCCCTTCTGTGCCCCGGAGCAGCCCGGGAAAAGCTAGAGCGATGCCTGAGCTTGTCAGTGCAAAACATTGCTGCTAAGGTGCTTTTTTACATTTATTCAGCGCCACGGCAGAGGAGGAGATCGCTCATGTCCATCACGCCAGCCGATTGCGCCACACAACTCCTACAGCAGATGGCAAACATGCACCGTTGGAAATCCTCCGCTTTGGCCGCAGCGGCCTTGGCCCTGGGCGGCCTCTACGCAGCCGACGCCTCGGCCCTGGCCCTGGGCCGCATCACCGTGCAGTCTGCATTGGGTGAACCGCTGCGCGCAGAGATCGAGCTGCCGCAGATTTCCGCCTCCGAGGCGGAAACGCTGCGCACCCAGGTTGCGCCGCCCGAAACCTTCCGTGCCCAGGGCATGGAATACTCGCCCGCCATCAACGGCGTGCAGGTGCAGCTGCAGCGCCGCAGCGACGGCTCCATGGTGCTGCGCCTGTCCAGCACCCGGCCCATCAACGAGCCCTTCGTCGACCTGGTGCTCAATGCCTCCTGGGGCTCCGGCCAGATCGTGCGCAGCTACACCATGCTGTTCGATCCGCCGACGCTGCGCCAGCCGCCCGCCGCCGTGACGGCCCCGGCGCAAGCCGCGGCACCCGCACCCGCACCCGCAGCACCGGCCGCCATCATCCCGGCGCCGGCCGTCAGCCAAGCCCCCCGCAGCGCTCCCGCCCCGGCAATGGCGCCAGCCGCCACGCCGCGCCCCGCACCCCGCCCGGCCGCCGAGCCCGCCACGGACAACGTGACCGTGCGCCCCGGCGACACCGCAGGCCGCCTGGCCGGCGCCCACCGCCCCTCTGGCGTCTCGCTCGACCAGATGCTCGTGGCGATGATGCGCAGCAATCCCGACGCCTTCGTGGGCGGCAACGTCAACCGCCTGAAGTCCGGCGTGGTGCTGCACATGCCCGATGCCGCCACCGCGCAGGCCGTGCCCGCCACGGAGGCGCGCCAGATCGTGGCCGCGCAAAGCCGCGACTTCAACGAATTCCGCCGCAAGCTCGCCGCATCGGCCCCCTCGGCCGAAGTGGCGACGCAAAGCCGCAGCGCCAGCGGCAAGGTCCAGACCCAGGTCGAAGACAAGCGGCCGGCCCAGGCCGCGCCCGACAAGCTGACCCTGTCCAAGGGCGCCATCAAGGGGCAGAAGGGTACCGACGAGAAGCTGGCGCAGGACAAGCAGTCGGGCGAGAACGCTGCCCGCATGGCCGAGCTGTCGCGCAATATTTCCGAGCTGAACAAGATCGGCGCCGCATCGGCGGCGGCTGGCGCGTCCGCCGCCGCACCGGCGGCCACGGCCGCATCGGCAGCCGGCATCCAGGTTCCCGCCGCGGCACCGGCAGCCCCGGCATCGCAGGCCGAGACACCTGCCCCGGCGCAGCCTGCCGCCTCGGCCGCGGCCGAAGCCCCGGCACAACAGGCCACGGAAGCGGCTTCCGCCGAGGCGCCGCCGCCCGCACCGGCACCCAAGCCCCAGCCCGCGCCGGCACCCGAGCCCGCGCCGGAGCCCAGCTTCATCGACGGCCTGCTCGACGACCCGCTGATTCCGCTGGCCGGCGGCGGCATCCTGGCCCTGCTGCTGGGCTATGGCGGCTACCGCGTCCTGCAGCGCCGCCGCCAGGCCGCCACGGGCGTGGACAGCAGCTTCATGGAAAGCAAGCTGCAGCCCGACTCCTTCTTCGGCCAAAGCGGCGGCCAGCGCGTGGACACCGCCAACAGCGAGATGACCACCGGCTCCTCCCTGGCCTACTCGCCCAGCCAGCTGGATGCCGGCGGCGACGTGGACCCCGTCGCCGAGGCCGATGTCTACCTGGCCTACGGCCGCGACCTGCAGGCCGAGGAAATCCTCAAGGAGGCAGCGCGCCACAATCCCGACCGCACCTCCATTCAGGTCAAGCTCGCCGAGATCTACGCCAAGCGCCAGGACCGCAAGGCCCTGGAGGCCGTGGCCAACGAAGTCTTCCGCCAGACCAATGGCCAGGGCCCGGACTGGAACCGCGTGGCTGGCCTGGGCCGCGACATCGACCCGGAGAACCCGCTCTACCAGCCCGGCGGCCAGCCCGGCATGAAGGCCGACGTGGCCAGCGCCCCCGCGCCGCTGATGACCGACTTTCCCGCCACCACCCCGGTGACCGCCGCCGCTGCGGCAGCCGCGCCCATTGCCCTGCCGCCCGACCTGGATCTGGACCTCGATCTGGACCTCGATCTGGCGACCGACGTCCCGGGCGAAGCGCCGCCCGCCGCGCCCGGCAACTTCGCGGCCGCCACGGCTGCCGCGCTGCCGGAACCCATGGCCGAGCCGCCAGCCCCGCTCCCCGAGCTGGATCAGGGCGCCATCAACGTTCCCGACCTGCTGGAGCCCCCGGTGGTGGAGGCCCTGGACCTTCCCGAGCCCATCCTGCCCGAGCTCCCCAGTGCCGAAGATGCGGCCCTCACGGCCTCGCTCGACTTCCCGACCGAGGGCCTGCAGTTGCTCGACTCGGCCGCCATACCGCTCGCGACCGCCCCGGCGCAGCCGCCCGCCGCCGAACCCTCGCTGGAATTCGACCTGGGCGACCTGTCGCTGGACCTTGCCAGCACCCCGGCTCCGCTGGGCAGCACGCCGGCCGCCGGCGAAACGACTGCGGCGGCCCCGCTGGACGAGAGCGACCCGCTGAGCACCAAGCTGGCCCTGGCGGAGGAGTTCCACGCCATCGGCGACAGCGACGGCGCGCGCACGCTGATCGAGGAGGTGATTGCCGAAGCCACCGGCCCGCTCAAGGCCCGCGCCCAGCGCCTGCTGTCCGACCTCGGCTGATGCCCGAAGGCACGGCCCGCATCGCCCTCGGCATCAGCTACAACGGGCAGCGCTACAACGGCTGGCAAAGCCAGCCCTCGGGCCAGACCGTGCAAGACCACCTCGAAGCGGCCCTGGGCCGCTTCGCCACGCAGGAAGTGGCAACCCTGTGCGCCGGTCGCACCGACGCCGGGGTGCACGGCCTGATGCAGGTGGTGCATTTCGACACGCCCCTGCGGCGCACGCCGTTTTCCTGGGTGCGCGGCACCAACACCTTCCTGCCACCGGACATCGCGGTGCAATGGGCCCAGCCCGTGCCCGACGCCTTCCACGCGCGCGCCTGCGCCACGGCGCGGCGCTACGCCTATGTGCTGCTGCAGTCGCCCGTGCGCCCGAGCGTGGAGTCCGGCCGCGTCGGCTGGGTGTTCCACCCGCTCGACGGCGACGCCATGCGCGCCGCCGCGCAGCACCTGCTGGGCGAACACGACTTCACGTCTTTCCGCGCCTCGGCCTGCCAGGCCAAGACCCCCGTCAAGACACTGCACCGCATCGGCATCACGCGGCGCGGTGAAGACGCGCACTGCTACTGGCGCTTCGAGTTCGAGGGCAACGCCTTCCTGCACCACATGGTGCGCAACATCATGGGCTGCCTGATCGCCGTGGGCCAGGGGCACAAGCCGGCGGGCTGGATGGCCGAAGTCCTGGCCGCGCGCTCGCGCGACGCCGCCGCGCCCACCTTCTCGCCGGACGGCCTGTATTTCCTCGGCCCGGTGTACGACCCGGCCTGGGGCCTGCCCACGCGTACGGCTGCGTATGATTGGCTGCCATGAGCAGCCCCGCACCCAGCACCCAGACGCCCCCCTTCTCCCGCACACGCATCAAGATCTGCGGCCTGACGCGCGAGCAGGACGTGGACGCCGCCGTGGCCGCCGGTGCCGACGCCATCGGCTTCGTGCTCTACGCCCGGAGCCCGCGCGCCGTCACGCCGCAGCGGGCCGCGGAACTGGCGCGGCGCCTGCCCCCGTTCGTCACGCCCGTGCTGCTCTTCGTCAACGAGAGCGCTAGCAATGTCATAGCTGCCAGCGCTTGCGTGGCGGGCGCTATCGCCCAATTCCATGGGGATGAATCGCCCGCCGACTGCTGGGCCGCCAGCGGCCAGGGCGCGCGCCCCTGGCTGCGCGCCGCGCGCATACCCCTGGGCGCCGGGGCGGCGGGCTTCGACCTCGTAAAATACGCACACGATTTTTCACAGGCCCAGGCCATCCTGCTCGACGCGCATGTCGACGGGTATGGCGGCGGCGGCAAGGCATTCGATTGGTCACTCCTTCCACCAAGCGTCAACTGTCACCTCGTTTTGTCTGGTGGACTCACGCCTGCAAACGTGACCGATGGCATCTTGCAAGTGCGCCCGCGCTGCCGCACGCTGGCCGTTGACGTCAGCTCCGGCGTAGAGCAGGACGGCCCCGGCGGCCAGCCGCTCAAGGGCGTCAAGGACGCCGACAAGATCCACCGCTTCGTTGCCGCCGTGCGCGCGGCCGACGCCCAACTTGCAAAGAACCCCCATGTCCCAGTACCAACAACCTGACGCGCGCGGCCATTTCGGCCCCTACGGCGGCAGCTTTGCCAGCGAGACGCTGACCCACGCCCTGACCGAGCTGCGCGAAGCCTACGCGCGCTACCAGGACGACCCGGACTTCCAGGCCGAATTCCACTCGGAGCTGGCGCACTTCGTCGGCCGCCCCTCGCCCGTGTACCACGCGGCCCGTACCAGCCGCGAACTGGGCGGCGCGCAGATCTACCTCAAGCGCGAGGACCTGAACCACACCGGCGCGCACAAGATCAACAACGTGATCGGCCAGGCCATGCTCGCCAGGCGCATGGGCAAGCCGCGCATCATCGCCGAGACCGGCGCCGGCCAGCACGGCGTGGCCACGGCCACGATCTGCGCGCGCTACGGGCTGGAGTGCATCGTCTACATGGGCGCCGAGGACGTGAAGCGCCAGAGCCCCAACGTCTACCGCATGAAGCTGCTGGGCGCCACCGTGGTGCCGGTGGAGTCGGGCAGCAGGACGCTCAAGGACGCGCTCAACGAAGCCATGCGCGACTGGGTGGCCAACGTGGACAACACCTTCTACATCATCGGCACCGTGGCCGGCCCGCACCCCTACCCGATGATGGTGCGCGACTTCCAGAAGGTGATCGGCGAGGAATGCCTGGCGCAGATGCCCGAGTTCCTCGGCCCCGGCCGCCAGCCGGACGCCGTGGTCGCCTGCGTGGGCGGCGGCAGCAACGCCATGGGCATCTTCCACCCCTACATCGACCACGCGGCCACGCGCCTGATCGGCGTCGAGGCCGCTGGCGAGGGCCTGGACTCCGGCCGCCATTCGGCCAGCCTGCAGCGCGGCTCCAGCGGCGTGCTGCACGGCAACCGCACCTTCATCCTGCAGGACGAGAACGGCCAGATCACCGAAACGCACAGCATCAGCGCCGGCCTGGACTACCCCGGCGTCGGCCCCGAGCACGCCTGGCTGCAGGAGATCGGCCGCGCCGAGTACGTGGGCATCACCGACGGCGAGGCGCTCGAGGCCTTCCACCACCTGTGCCGCACCGAAGGCATCATCCCCGCGCTCGAATCCAGCCACGCGTTCGCCTACGCCATGAAGCTGGCCAAGGAAATGCGCCCCGACCAATCCATCCTGGTCAACCTCTCGGGCCGGGGCGACAAGGACATCGGCACCGTGGCCGACCTCTCGGGCGTGGATTTCTACGACCGCCCCTCGACCCGGGGCCTTGCCGTCAAGGGCACGCCCGCCACCCACGGAGCCAAGCCATGAGCCGCATCGCCACCACCTTTGCCCAACTGCAGGAAAAAGGCCGCAAGGCCCTGATCCCCTACGTCACCGCCGGCTTCCCGTTCGCCGACATCACGCCCGCGCTGATGCACGGCATGGTCGAGGCCGGGGCCGACGTCATCGAACTCGGCGTGCCCTTCTCCGACCCCATGGCCGACGGCCCGGTGATCCAGAAGGCGGGCGAAAAAGCCCTGTCGCTGGGCATCGGCACGGCCCAGGTGCTGGAGATGGTGCGCCAGTTCCGCCAGCGCAACCAGGGCACCCCGGTGGTGCTGATGGGCTACGCCAACCCGGTGGAGCGCTACGACCAGATCCACGGCGCCGGCGCCTTCGTGCGCGACGCCGCCGCGGCCGGCGTCGATGGCGTGCTCGTCGTGGACTACCCGCCCGAGGAATGCGAGGACTTCGCCGCCGCGCTGCGCGCGCACGGCATGGACCTGATCTTCCTGCTCGCCCCCACGAGCACCGAGGAGCGCATGCAGCAGGTGGCGCGCGTGGCCAGCGGCTACGTGTACTACGTCTCGCTCAAGGGCGTGACCGGCTCCGGCGCGCTCGACACGGCGGCCGTGGAGGCCATGCTGCCCACCATCCGCAAGCACGTGCACATTCCCGTGGGCGTGGGCTTCGGCATCCGCGACGCGGCCACGGCCCAGGCCATCGGCCGCGTGGCCGATGCCGTGGTCATCGGCAGCCGCATCATCCAGTTGATCGAAGACCAGCCGCACGAGAAAGTGGTCGCCGTCACCATCGACTTCCTGCGCGGCGTGCGCAAGGCGCTCGACGCATAATGCAGCCCGGCCGGCGCCCCCCAGGGGGCACGCTGGCGATTGAAAGAGGAAACGCTATGTCCTGGCTCGAAAAACTCCTGCCCGCCAAAATCCAGCAAACCGATCCCGCCGAGCGGCGCCAGATGCCCGAGGGCCTGTGGATCAAGTGCCCGAGCTGCGAGACCGTGCTCTACAAGAACGACCTGGAGCACAACCAGAACGTCTGCCCGCACTGCGCGCACCACCACCGCATCGGCGCGCGCGCGCGGCTCAACGCCTTCCTCGACAACGAGGGCCGCTACGAGATCGGCCAGGAGGTCATCCCCGTCGATGCGCTGAAGTTCAAGGACAGCCGCAAGTACCCCGAGCGCCTCAAGGAAGCGCTGGAGCAGACGGGCGAGACCGATGCGCTGATCGTCATGGGCGGCGCCGTGAAGAGCATCAATATCGTGGCGGCCTGCTTCGAGTTCGACTTCATGGGCGGCTCCATGGGCTCCGTGGTGGGCGAGCGCTTCGTGCGCGGCGTCGAGGCCGCGATCGAGCAGAAGGTGCCCTTCATCTGCTTCACCGCCACGGGCGGCGCGCGCATGCAGGAGGGCCTGTTCTCGCTCATGCAGATGGCCAAGACCAACGCCGCGCTCACGCGCCTGGCCAAGAAGGGCCTGCCCTACATCAGCGTGCTCACCGACCCGACCATGGGCGGCGTGAGCGCCGGCTTCGCCTTCGTGGGCGACATCGTCATCGCCGAGCCCAAGGCGCTGATCGGCTTCGCCGGCCCGCGCGTGATCGAATCCACGGTGCGCGTGACGCTGCCCGAAGGCTTCCAGCGCGCCGAGTTCCTGCAGGCCAAGGGCGCCGTGGACCTGATCTGCGACCGCCGCGAGCTGCGCGACACCATCGCCCGCAGCCTGGCCATGCTGCAGCGCCTGCCGGCCGACGCGGTGGCCTGAGAAGGTGTGAGCGCCCCCGCGCCCCGCCGCCAACCGCCGCAAGGCGGTTTTCTTTTTTGATAGCACCTCGCGCTTTCCAGGCAAGGGCTGGAGCCGTTTTTTCCTTATTTTTTCCCATGCATTCAGACAGCCCCCGCGCGCCCTCCTCCACCGCCGCCGTTCTGGCGCTTGCCGTGGGCGGCTTCGGCATCGGCACGGGCGAATTCGCCATCATGGGCCTGCTGCCCGAAGTGGCGGCGGACCTGGGCGTGCCAATCCCCACGGCAGGCCACGTCATCAGCGCCTATGCGCTCGGCGTGGTGGTCGGCGCGCCCGTGCTGGCGGTGCTGGGCGCGCGCCTGCCGCGGCGCGCGCTGCTCATGGCGCTGATGCTGTTCTTCGCCCTGGGCAACTTCGCCAGCGCCCTGGCACCGGGCTACCTGTCGCTGAACCTGCTGCGCTTCGTCACTGGGCTGCCGCACGGCACCTATTTCGGCGTGGCCGCGCTGGTGGCGGCGGGCCTGGCGCCGCCCGGGCGGCGCGCCGCCGCCGTGGGGCAGATCATGATGGGGCTCACCGTGGCCGTGGTGGTGGGCGTGCCGCTGTCGGCCTGGATGGGCGAGGCCCTGGGCTGGCGCGCAGCCTTCGCGCTGGTGGGCGCCATCGGCCTGCTCACGGTGTGGCTGGTGCACCGCCATGTGCCCCACGCACCCGCCCCGGCGGCGGCCAGCCCGTGGCGCGAGCTGCAGGCGCTGCGCCAGCCGCAGGTGTGGCTCACGCTGGGCGTGGGCGCGGTGGGCTTTGGCGGGCTGTTCTCGGTGTTCAGCTACATCAAGCCGACGATGCTCGAAGTGGCGCACCTGCCGCCCCAGGGCCTGCCGTTCGTGCTGGCGCTGTTCGGGCTGGGCATGGTGGCGGGCAACTGGATCGGCCCGAAGTTCGTGGACCGGCACCTCATGGCCACCATCGCCGGCATTCTGCTGTGGGGCGCGGCCGTGCTGGCGCTGTTCGCCCTCACGGTGCCGGTGCTGCCGCTGGCCGTGGCGGGCACCTTCCTGGTGGGCACGCTCGGCGCCCTGGGCCCGGCGCTGCAGGTGCGCCTGATGGACGTGGCGGGCGAGGCCCAGACCCTGGCCGCCGCGCTCAACCACTCGGCCTTCAACGCCGCCAACGCCCTGGGCGCCTGGCTGGGCGGCATGGGCGTGCTGTGGGGCTGGGGCTGGGCGTCCACCGGCTGGGTCGGGGTAGCGCTGGCGCTGGGCGGGCTGGCGGTGTTTGCCGCCTCGGCGGCGCTGCAGCGGCGCGCCGTCTGAAGTGCCCCCTGAGCGGCTGCCCCGGTTTCATGGGCCGTGGGCGGCGCACAGCGGGATGTGTGACTCACTCTCCCTGCGAGCCCCGGTGGGCCCAGGCGGTGGTGCGCTTTTCCACCCAGCTGAACAGCTCGTAGCAGGCCATGGCCATGGCGCCCACCACCATCAGGCCGGCAAAGGCCAGGCCCATCTGCATGGATGAGCCGGCCGACACCAGCAGGTAGCCGATGCCTTCGTTGGCGGCCGTCATCTCGCTCACCGTGGTGCCCACGAAGGCCAGGGTGATGGCCACCTTGAGCGAGCCGTAGAAGTACGGCAGCGAGCGCGGCAGGCCGACCTTGACCAGCACGTCCCAGCGCTTGGCGCCGAGCACGCGCAGCACGTCTTCCAGCTCGGGCTCCAGCGTGGCCAGCCCGGTGGCGATGTTGACCATGATGGGGAAGAAGCTGATGAGAAAGGCCGTGAGGATGGCCGGCCCCACGCCGATGCCGAACCAGACCACCAGGATGGGCACGAACGCTGCCTTGGGCAAGGCGTTGAACGCCGTCATCAGCGGGTACACGGCGGCATAGGCCAGGCGCGAGCTGCCGATGACGAAGCCCAGCAGCACGCCCACCACGATGGCGATGCCGAAGCCCGCCATGGTCACCCAGAAGGTGCGCCAGGCGTGGCCGGCGATGATGCCCTTGAACTCCGCCAGCTGCGTGGCGATGGCCCAGGGGCTGGGGAAGATGAATTCCGACACGTTGAACGCCGCGCACGCCACCTGCCAGACGATGACCACGGCGAGCAGCAGCACCCAGGGCGACCAGCGTTCGACCAATTTCTTGTCCATGGGGAAAGTCCTTCTGCCTGCGCTTACTGGTTGATCACGGCGCCGGCCTTGCGCATGGCGCCGATGTGACCGCGCAGCTCGTGCACGATGTCGGTGAATTCGCGCGTGTAGGTCAGCTCCAGGTCGCGCGGGCGCGGCAGCGCGATGTCGCGGCGCACCACGAAGCGGCCGGGACTCCTGCTCATCACGTACACCGTGTCGGCCAGGAACACGCTCTCGCGCAGGTCGTGCGTGACCAGGATGACGTTGAATTTCTGCTCGGCCTGCAGGTCGCGCAGGATGCACCACAGCTCCTCGCGCGTGAAGGCGTCGAGCGCGCCGAAGGGCTCGTCGAGCAGCAGCATCTTGGGCTCGTGGATGAGCGCGCGGCAGATGGACGCGCGCTGCTGCATGCCGCCCGATAGCTGCCAGGGGTATTTGTCCTCGTAGCCGGCCAGGCCCACCTTCTGCAGCAGGGCGCGCGCGCGGGCTTCGTATTCCTTGCGCCGGGCCTTGAACTGGCTGCGGTGCGGCTCCACGATCTCCAGCGGCAGCAGCACGTTGTCCAGCGTGGTGCGCCAGGGCAGCAGCGAGGGCGCCTGGAACGCCATGCCCGAGATCTTCAGCGGCCCGGTCACCGGCTGGCCGTCGATCAGGATCCTGCCCATGGAGGGCATGCGCAGCCCCGTGGTGAGCTTCATGAAGGTGGACTTGCCGCAGCCCGACGGGCCGACGATGGCGATGAACGCGCCCCGGGGCACTTGCAGGTCGATGGCCTCGACCGCGAAATGGTTGGCGCGCAGCAGTTCGTCGTTGTACGCGAGCCAGACATCGCGGAATTCCACGAAAGGGGCGTCAGCGGGCGGGGTGGAGGATGTCATGGGCAAAACCAGGCCCTGGCGCTTGTGCAGCAAGCGCCAGAAGCTATTGAAACAAGAGCAAATTACTTCTTCGGCAGGATCGCCAGCGCCGCCGCGTCGGGCAGGAAGCTGCCGTTCCACACCGCGTCGGGGTTCACGCGCGTCTTGGTGGCGAAGGCGTCGGACACCTGCGACGCCATCAGCGACAGGCGCGCGGGCACGACCTGCCCGAAGCCCTCGGCGCGCGCATCCGGGCTGTTGACCACGGTGTCGATGGCCAGTTGCAGGCGCCGCGTCTCCAGTTGCGTGTTGACGATGCCGTCGCGCTCCTTCACGTAGGCAATGGCGGCGGCAGGGTTGGCCATCACCTCCTTCGCGCCCTTGGCGAAGGCCTGCAGGAAGGCCTTGATGGCGCCCGGGTTCTCCTTCACCAGCTTCGGGCTGGCGATGATCACGTTGCCGTAGAGCTTCACGCCGAAGTCGGCATAGGGCAGCACCACCACCTCGCTGGCCTTGGCGCCGCGCGCCTCCAGGTTGAGCAGCGAGGTGAAGGTGAAGCCGGTGATCGCGTCCACGTCGCCGCGCACCAGCATGGTCTCGCGCAGCGGCGGGTCCATGGCGGTCCACTGCACGCTGCCCACCTTGTTGGCCTGGGCGAAGATGGGGAAGGCGCGGCGGCCGGCGTCGAACACCGGTGCGCCCAGCTTCTTGCCCGCCAGGTCCGCCGGCTGGGCGATGCCGCTTTTCTTCAAGGCCATCACGGACGCCGGCGTGTTGTTGTAGACCATCATCACGGCCACGGGCTTGTGGGGCGCGTCGGGGTTGTTGGCGTGGAACTCCATGAGCGCGGCCAGGTCGGCAAAGCCCATGTCGTAGGTGCCCGAGGCCACGCGCTGCACGGCGCCGCCCGAGCCGTTGCCCGCATCCACCGTCACGTCGAGGCCTGCGGCCTTGAAATAGCCCTTGGCCGTGGGCAGCAGGAAGAAGGCCGCCGGGCCCTCGAAGCGCCAGTCGAGCTGGAACTTGATGGGCGTGGCAGCGTGGGCGGCGGCGCCTGCCAGCAGCAGGGCTGCTGCAGCGGCGGCTTTCAGGAGGATGCGTTTGGTGTGCATGGCGCGTACCCGCTTGATCGGCAGGAAATAAGGGATGACGCGAAGCACTTTGCAAGAACGATGCCAGCCCGCGACGGCCCCCGATGCACCCGGGTGGTGCGCCATTTGCTATTGATAGAGGAGCTGCTTGCGCTTGCTGGACAAGCGTTTGAGGCCGATTTGGCATGAAAAAGCCCCATGCGCCCTGGACGGGCGCATGGGGCCTTGCACACGGGAGGCCGCGGCGTTCAGCCGTTGCTGCGCCGCGCGGCGCTGCTGGCCACCGCCAGGGCCGTCATGTTGAGCACCCGGCGCACGGTGGAGGCAGGCGTCAGGATGTAGGCCGTGCCGGCCACGCCCATGAGGATCGGCCCCACGGTGACGCCGCCGCTGGTGGTGGTCTTGAGCACGTTGTAGAGGATGTTCGCCGCATCGAGGTTCGGGCAGATCAGCAGGTTGGCCGAGCCGGTGAGCGTCGAGTCGGTGAGGTAGGCGTTGCGCAGGCTGGGCTCCAGCGCGGCATCGCCGTGCAGCTCGCCGTCGCACTCGATCTCGGGGTGGCGCGCCACGAACAGGTCGCGCGCCTCGCGCATCTTGCGCGCCGAGGCGCGCTTGGACGAACCGTAGCTGGAGTGCGACAGGAACGCCACCTTGGGCGGAATGCCGAAGCGGCGCACTTCCTGCACCGCCGCCCAGGCGATGTCGGCCAGCTCCTGCGCCGAGGGGTTCTCGTTCACGTAGGTGTCGGCGATGAACAGCGTGCCCAGGTTGGTCATGAGCGCGTTCAGCGCGGCGTACTGGGCCACGCCGGGCTCGCGCCCGAGGATGCTGTGGATGCGCTCCAGGTGCGTCTCGTAGGTACCCACCAGGCCGCAGATCATGGCGTCGGCATCGCCGAGCTTGACCATCAGCGCGGCGATGATGGTGTTGGAGCGGCGCACCGCCGCCTTCGCCACCTCGGGCGTGGCGCCATCGCGCTTCATGAGCTGGTGGTAGTGCTCCCAGTACTGGCGGAAGCGCGGGTCGTCGGACGGGTCGCAGATCTCCACGTCCTGGCCCGGCTGCATGCGCAGGCCGGCCTTTTCGATGCGCGCCTGGATCACGGCGGGGCGGCCGATCAGGATGGGGCGGGCGATGCCGTCGTCGATGGCGATCTGCGCCGCGCGCAGCGCGCGCTCGTCCTCGCCGTCGGCGTAGGCCACGCGCTTTTGCTCCGCGGGCAGGGCCTTGGCGGCGTTGATGACCGGGCGCATCAGCATGCCGGTCTGGTACACGTAGCGCGACAGGCTTTCCTTGTACGCCTCCATGTCGGTGATGGGGCGCGTGGCCACGCCCGACTCCAGCGCGGCCTGCGCCACGGCGGGCGCAATCTTCAGGATCAGGCGCGAGTCGAACGGCGTGGGGATCAGGTAGTCGGGGCCGAACGACAGTTCCTTGCCGGCGTAGGCAGCGGCCACCTCCTCGCTGATGTTCTCCTTGGCCAGCGCGGCGATCTGGCGCACGCAGGCCAGTTTCATGGCCTCGGTGATCTTGGTCGCGCCGCAGTCGAGCGCGCCCCGGAAGATGTACGGGAAACAGAGAACGTTGTTGACCTGGTTCGGGTAGTCCGAGCGGCCCGTGGCGATGATGCAGTCGGGCCGCACGGCCTTGGCCAGCTCGGGGCGGATCTCGGGCTCGGGGTTGGCCAGCGCCAGGATGATGGGGTTGCCCGCCATGGTCTTGACCATCTCGGCCGTGAGCACGCCGGGGGCCGAGCAGCCGAGGAACACGTCGGCGTCGCACACCACGTCGGCCAGGGTGCGCGCCTCGGTCTTCTGCGCGTAGCGCGCCTTGGACTCGTCATAGCCGCCGGGGCGGCCTTCGTAGATCACGCCCTTGGAATCAACCATGAAGACGTTCTCGCGCTTCACGCCCAGGCCCACCATCACGTCCACGCAGGCGATGGCCGCGGCGCCCGCGCCAGAGACGGCCACCTTCACGGCGCCGATCTCCTTGCCCACCAGCTCCAGGCCGTTGAGCAGCGCGGCGCTGGAGATGATGGCCGTGCCGTGCTGGTCGTCGTGGAACACCGGGATGTTCATGCGCTTGGACAGCTCGCGCTCGATGTAGAAGCACTCCGGCGCCTTGATGTCCTCCAGGTTGACGCCGCCCAGCGTGGGCTCCAGGCTGGCGACGATCTCGATGATCTTGTCGGGGTCGCGCGCGTCCAGCTCGATGTCGAACACGTCCACGCCGGCGAACTTCTTGAACAGGCAGCCCTTGCCCTCCATCACCGGCTTGCCGGCCAGCGGGCCGATGTCGCCCAGGCCCAGCACGGCCGTGCCGTTGGTGATGACGCCCACGAGGTTGCCGCGCGAGGTGTAGTCGAAGGCCTTGGACGGATCGGCCTGGATGTCCAGGCACGGATAGGCCACGCCCGGCGAGTAGGCCAGCGACAGGTCGCGCTGGTTCGACAGCGCCTTGGTGGGGGTGACGGCGATCTTGCCCTTGACGGGGCTGCGGTGGTATTCGAGCGCGGCTTCGCGCAGGGCTTGCTCGGCGGCGGACAGGGGTTTGCTCATGGGACAGTCCAGAAAAATAAGGCTGCCAGCGTGCTGGCTGGCAGCCCTCCATCATAGAACGCGCCAGCCGCCGCCATAATCGGCACCGCAACGCCCGCCTACCCATGAGCGCACACCGTGACCAAGCCCTTGCGACCTGAAATCATCCGCCCGCGCGTGCGCCTGGGCGACGTGGTACCGATCGGCCCAGGCAAGATGGAACTGCTGCGCGCAGTGGCCGAACAAGGCTCGATCTCGGGCGCCGCCCGTTTGCTGGGCATGAGCTACAAACGCGCCTGGTCCCTGCTGAACGAACTGCAGCGCGCGGTACCGGCGCCCCTCATCGAAACCGCCGCTGGCGGCAGCAGAGGGGGCGGCGCCACGGTCACCCCGGCGGGCCTGGCATTGCTGGCGCAATACGACGAACTCGAACGCACCTGCACCCATGCCGCAGCGCCCATCCTCACCAAGATGCGCCGCCTGCTACGGCGCTAGCCGCAGACCACGGCGCCCTTGCGGATTAGCCCTGCAACCGTTATGTCACAATTGCCATAACGGTTGTCCGGAAAAGTGCGATGAAAGCATCTGTACGTCAGGGAAACGAGATTTGGCACGGGGTGGATTTGCGGTGGGCATACGCCGATCTGCTCGGTGGCATCAAACGGCGCACGGGGTGTGTGCACCGCGCATCCGACGTGCTGCATGACGCCTTGATCCGTCTCGCGCTGACGGCGGCCCGCGAACCCATCGCGCAGCCGCATGCCTACCTGCGCACCGTGGTCAGTTCCGTGCTGTCCGACCATCGCCGCAACGACGCACGCTGGATCTCCCTGCCCGATTATGAAGACTGGGTGGCTGAAGGCGACTTTGCCGGCACCACCCCATCGGCAGAACATATTGCACAGTTGCGCGCCGGCCTGGAGGCAGCGCAACGCGTACTCGACCGCCTGCCGGCCAAGCGGCGCGACATTTTCTGGCTGTTCCGCATCGACGGATTCAGTTGCCGCGAGATCGCCGAACGCCTCGGCATTTCCGTGCGCGCCGTGGAAAACCATGTCATGCGCACCATGGTCGATCTGCGCGCTGCCGAGGAACTGGCAGCTTGAGCCGGGTACACGAAGAGGCGGCGCGCTGGTTCGCCCGCATGCACAACGCAGAAGCCGACGACCCGGAGCGGGGCCGTTTCGAAGCCTGGCTGGCAAGCAACCCGGAGCACGCCCGTGAATACGCCGCCTTCGAGAACTTCTGGCAGCGCCTGGACAACGCCAAGAGCTGGGACGCCATCAGCCAGGGGCTGGAGCAGCGGCGCCAGCAGCGCCGGCAGGCGCTCAAGCACGGGCTGAGCGCCGTTCTGCTGGCCGGCCTGGGCGGCGAGGCCATCTGGTGGCAATGGCGCAACACCGCCGTCTGGACCACCGCCCTGCGCAGTGAAACCGGCCAGCCCCGGCGCGGCGCACTCGGCGACGGCAGCCAGCTCTCGCTCGGTGCCGCCAGCGCGGCCGACATCGTCTACAGCCGGGCCGAACGCCGCGTGGCCCTCCAGCAAGGCGAGGCCGCCTTCGACGTCGTGCATGACGGCGGCCGCCCCTTCATCGTCGAGGCCGGCGGCCTGCGCGTCACCGTGCTCGGCACGCGCTTTGCCGTCAATCGGCTCGCCGACCGCACCCGGGTCAGCGTCGATCACGGGCGCGTCCAGGTCGAGACCGGCCCCTTCTGGCGGCGCCAGCGCATCCTGCTGCACAACGGCGAAGTGGCCGAACTCTCCGCGCCGGCCAGCGCACAGGCCCAGCTCGCCCGCGTCCCGCACGACGCGGCCGGCGCCTTTGCCTTCGAACGAGGATTCATCGACCTGCGCAATGCGGACCTTGCCGAAATCGCCACCACCTTCTCGCGCTACCGCCAGGCGCCTGTCGTACTCGCAGGCCCGGCCGGGAAGGATTCGCGCGTGACCGCTTCGGTCAGCGTGGCCGACGCCGAGAGCTTCTTGCGGCTGCTGCCCCAGATGGCCCCCGTCAATGTGCACATCGAGGCCGACGGAACGGCGGTCATACAGCGGCGCTGAACCGCTCCCACAGTGACAGAAGGGAACCTCTCACAACCCCATGATTGACGGATCCGAATAGGCACGATTGGACGCCAGCCGTTTTGAATGCGCGATGAGGCCTTACGGCGGTCTGCACCTCGTGCATTGAGGGGCCTTGCAGCCCCGATGGCTCAGGCTTTCGCTGTGTGCGGACGCACCTGTGCCTTGCAGGTGCCGGGTTGGGGCTTGAAGAACGCATCCACTCCCCGATGCAGGAACGACGCCAGGCGCTTCATGTTGTAGCAGGCAGCCATCATCGTCATCGCCACCGTGGCGCGCGCCTGCCCGATCGTGCGCACGAACTTGCCGCCCATGTGCCGGATGCCGGCAAACGCATGTTCGACCCGGGCACGCTTGCTGGCAATGCGCTGGTTGCGCCGCTTCTGGCACTCGCTCAGGGGCTGGCCCGGCTGGGCCCTGCGCTGCATCGCATCCACGAATCCCAGCACTTGCAGCATCTGGCGCCTTTGGCGGCTCGGGTAGGCCTTGTCCGCATGCACTGCCCGCCCGGTGTTGTGCATGTCCAGCACCTCGTCGAAGTGGTGTCCGTCGTGCTCGCTGGCCGTGCCCGTGGCGATGCGGCGGATGAAGCCGTGCTTGAGGTCCACGCTCACGCTGAGCTTGTAGCCGAAGTAGCTCTTGCCGTGCTTCTTCGTGTGCGTGGCATCCACATCCCTTTGCCGGCGCTCGGCCTCGCTCCAATCGGGCGTTCTGCCTTCGGCCAGGGCCTCGCGCTCCGGCCTGTCCAGGCGCTGGCGCGGCGCGGGCACCAGCGTCGCATCGATGGCTTGTCCGCCCCGGGCCATGTAGCCATGGCGGTGCAGTTGCGCATCCACTCCCTGGAACAGCACCGTGGCCCCATCCACGCCCAGCCGCTCGCCGAAGCGCCAGATCGTGTTGCGGTCCGGCACGTTCATCGCATCCTGCAGCAGGCAAAAGCGCTGGTAGCTCGCCCGATCCAGCAACTGGTACTCCATCTGCTCATCGGACAGGTTGTACAGCCGCTTCAAGACCAGGATGCGCACCATCACCTCGGTGGGATAGGCCGGCCGGCCACCCCGGCGGCCATCGCCACGCTCGATCAAGGCATCCACCAGCCCGGCCAGGGCTCCGAAGTCGATGTGCCGCGCGATCACCTGCAGCGGATCGCCCACCTCGTCCCTCTTGTGCTGGCGCGAGGCCTCGGCGAACAGGTCAAACTTCAGCGCGCTGCGGGGTGTGATCATGGCAAGGGGCGGGTCAGGCTTCTCGGGTCAGGAAGAGAGCGGATGGGTTTTGAGAGGTTCCCAGAAAGCACGCCAACTGAACAGCATGGAGACCCGTGTCGCGTCAACGGTCAGATGCCGGTCTGCACTTGCCCTCGAATTGCATCGCTGCGTTGCATCGCTTGCCCATGCGCTCGGCATGGGCTGCGCACTGCGCCTTGCGCTGCAATCCGATGGCTGCGTGCAGCCTTCGACATCCGACCGTTGACGCGACACTAGGCGAGTTTCCTGAACCCTTTGTTCATTTATTATGCTTGTTCATTTTTTATGAACATGCCGAACAAATGAACTTCAGCAGCATTCTCACCAAGGCGATGGAGGCCACGAGCCCCCCTTTGAGCTGGAAGGTTTGTGAACATGAAGCGCTTGCATCACCCGGCGACGCAGATGCCATCCTCGCACTGCGCATCAAGGAAGGCCCTGCCCATCGATTCGCGGTGGAAGTGAAAACCGTTGTCCGTATCGAAACCCTGGGTGCACAGGAGGCGCGGCGTTCAAAAACCTCCCGTCACCTGAATCGGCTGCTTGTTGTGCCCTACATGTCGAAGAAAAATGCCGCCCTTTTCCAGGATGCCGGGTTGAACTTCATGGACACCGCAGGGAACGCCTTCATCGACGTTCCTGGCTGCTATGTCTTTATCTCTGGCAAGCAACGGCTTGAACAAGAGCCCCCTGGCTCTGGTCATGAGGTAATGGGGTCCGCAAGCGCCTTGCGGGTCATCTTCACCTTGCTGACAGAACCCGACATGCCGGGGCGCCCGATACGTGACATTGCCACAAAGGCGGGGGTCTCCCTGGGCTCCGCTGCGAAGGCGATGGAAGGCCTTCGACGCCTGGGCCACTTGAGCCCCGGTGACACCAAAAGCCGCAGGCTTCTCGCCGCGGACACCCTGCGGACGGAGTGGGCCCGCAACTACCCCATCGCACTGCGCAGCAAGCTCAAACCTCAGCGGTACGCACCGCAAAATGGATGGTGGTGGAAGGATGCAAAACTGCAGCCCGAAGACGCTGCCTGGGGGGGCGAGGTCGGCGCCGCGCTCAAAACCTCATACATCCAGCCCGAGCAGGCCACCATCTATTGTTGGAAGGACCGCGGAAAGCTGTTGATGCAGTATCGCCTGCGGCCCGATCCCAACGGTACGGTTGAAATCCTCGACGCCTTCTGGACGCCTCCCGATTCAAGCGCTGAGCCCATCGCCCCTTTGCTGCTGGTCTACGCGGACCTCATGACCAGCCTGGATAGCCGCAACCGCGACGTGGCAAGCCTGCTGAAAAAGGAAATCTTCGATGCTGAAACGGCTTCCTGACCGCGACATAGACCCTGCCCTGCGCGCGATCCTGACGCAGGCGCGCAGCGCCACCGCGGCGCTGGAAATCCCGTTCTTTGTGGGCGGCGCCATGGCGCGGGACATCACCTTGGTCCACGTCTTCGGGCAGGAGGTGAAGCGTGCAACACGCGACGTGGACCTCGGAATCTATCTTGAGGACTGGGACCGCTTTCAGCACCTGAAGGACGTTCTCGTTGGCACGGGCTTGTTCCACGCCGTGGATGGCAAGCCCCACCGGCTGCACTACGGGGCCCCCAAAGGCATCCCCCTGGATTTGATCCCGTTTGGCCGGATAGAGCACCCTGCGGGCGAGATTGCGTGGCCTCCAGGCAATGACGTGGTGCTCAACGTGGCAGGCTTCGAGGATGCGTTTCGTAGTACGCTGGTGGTAGACCTCGGCGCGGGGCTGGTAGTCAACACATGCTCCCTGCCATCCCTGGCCGTACTCAAGCTCATCGCATGGCACGACCGTCGGAAATTCTCCAACAAGGACGCCACAGATCTGCTGTTCATCGCACAGAACTACGCCGCCGCCGACAACATGGATCGGCTCTACGAGAGGGAGCCGGAGCTGATGGAAGCCGCCGGCTACAACCCCGAATTGGCAGGCGCCTACTTGCTTGGCAAGGATGGAGCCTTGCAGTCGGGAAACGGCACAGCGGCTATCGCCAAAGCCATTCTTGAAAACGCGGTGCTGCAGCAGGAACTGGCCGACCAGATCGTTCGCACGAAAGCGGCATCGCACAGTATCGAGAACGAGCAGAGATATACCCAGTACCTGAAAGGTTTCAGCACGGGCTTCCTCCAGCAATGGGGTGCACCCGGCGCGTAACGGTGGTCGCCATGCATGTCACCACCTGGGCGCGGCCTCCGGGCACGGCGACGAAGGCATCCTGGTGGAGTTGGAAGAACACAGCCAAGCATTCGCGGCCAAGGCCGCTCCGGCAAGAGGGGTTGCTGGGGTTCTAAAAAAAATTTGAGTAGTTTCGGGCGCTGTACCGTCAAGTACAGGTGAGCACATTGCATCTCTTGCCCGGAACCCGCCATGCCTTCCTCCCGCTTCATCTCCCCTATCCGCCCCATTGCGGCGGCCATGCTTTCGCTGGTGGCCGCTTGGGCCCAGGCTGCGCCCCTGGCCATCGATCTGCCAGCCCAGCCGCTGAGCACCTCGATCCAGCAGCTTTCGCGCCAATCGGGGCTGTCCATCGGCGGCAACGCCGCGCTGCTCGAGGGCAAGGCCGCGCCAGCCGTGCACGGCACGCTGGAACCCGCCGATGCCTTGCGCCAGCTGCTGCAGGGCAGCGGCCTGAGGGCGGATCTCGACGGCAACAAGGCCGTCATCCGGAAGGCCGCATCCGTGCTGAAGGAGGTGGTGGTTCATGCGTCGAACATGACGCCGGATCAGAACTTGCAGCGGGACGGCAGGGGAAGCGAAGGCTACCGCGCCGATCTGGTGTCTCGTGCCGGATTTTTGGACCAAACGAAGATTCAGGATTTACCCTACAGTTATTCTGTTGCTTCGTCCGATCTGATCGAGAATGCCGGTACAGAATCGGCGGAGAAAATCCTGAGCATGATGCCCTCACTCCAAACCAATGGAGAAGAGCGCGGAGGCAATGGAGGAAGATACGTTCTTTCTCGTGGATTTTCCCAGAATTGGGCGGTCGATGGCATGGTCAGGGCATTCTCAAACATTACCGGATCGATACCGCTTGAAGACAAGGAACGCATCGAACAACTGTCTGGATTGTCGGGATTTCTCAGCGGCGCGGCCCTGAACATTGGCGGTGTGACGAACTATGTCCTGAAGCGTCCCACGGATAAGCGTCTTGCCAAGGTCACCGCAGGGGCTCCTGGCGGAACCAGCCGATACCTCCATGGCGATTTTGGCGGCCCTCTGGGCGACCGCTTCGGCTATCGAATCAACATTGCGGGACGCGATGGCGATACCTCGATCAAGAACCAAAGCATCCGATCCGATCTCGTCAGCATCGCCCTCGATTTCAAACCGATTGACTCCACGGTATTCCAGGCAGATTACGCCCATTACGACTACAAGATCAACGCTCCGAACTCATCTTGGTCCCTGAGAGGAGCGGTTATTCCTGAAGCGCCAGATCTCAGCGAAACCGGAGCGCCGGAATGGACCTACAGCAAATGGACCACGGATCGGGCCGGAATTAGATTTCGATCGGCCATCAATGATCATCTCGCCGTACGCGGCGGCTTCCAGCATGAGCAAAACATCAACAACTATGTGTATTTTGGCTATGGGAACATCGCGGCGAATGGGTCTTATTCTGGAACTCTGGGCAATTCAAACTCCGATTCCCGCTTCTACAACACGACGGGCCATGCTCTTGCAGATCTCAATTTTGAAACATCCGGCATAAAGCATGCCATAACGACGGGTTATAGCCGCCAGAAAATGTGGGCGAAATTCAATAGCCCAACCAATTCGTACTGGTCAACCATCAACGGCTTCAACTACTATGATCCCGCCGCATCTGCCGCAGCCTTGCAAACGGCATACAACACACTTGCCTCGCAGCCGCCCATCGGAGGCCCATACGTAACATCGTACAGTTATGTCTATGAATCCATCCCGATCGCCGACAGGATCGACATCACCGATCAATGGTCGATCATCCTTGGAGCATCGTATGACAGGATGGGTTTTACCAATTACGACGCCACGACAGGTGCTGAAACCCAAAACTATCGGGAATCCCGACTCTCCCCGTCCGGCTCGATCATCTTCAGGCCTGTCCCGTCCGTCAGTACATACTTCACATACCAGGAGGGACTGACGCCCGGTGATGTCGTTCCCAGCACCTATTTTGACTTGCCGGTAACCAATCCCGGCGCCTCATCGCCCAACGTGCACAAAGGGTATGAGCTTGGCGTGAAATGGGCGATCGGCAAGGCCATGGTGACGTTGGCAGCCTTCGACATGACGCAGGCCAACACCTATTACATGATGAACAGCGCCGGAACCTCCTACACGCACTACGGCAACGGGCGCCAAAAGCACAAAGGCATCGACATAGGCATTTCCGGAAAAGTCACGGAAAATCTGACCGTGTTCGGCGGCGCCATGTCCATGGACGCAAAAATAACCGATCGACCAAATAACCCTGGAGTAGCCGGCCAAATGCCAGCAGGTGTTTCGAAATACATGCAGAAATTGTATGCAGAATATGACGTCACCCATATTCCGGGCCTGACCCTGACCGCTGGCGTGCAGAACTATAGCCGTTTTGTTGCCAGCAACGTGACCACCGGATTGAAATATATCCCAGGCTATACATATGGTTCCATCGGTGCTCGCTATAAAACCGTTCTTGGTGGCTACGATACGACGTTCCGCTTCAATCTGGACAACGTCACGAATGAACGATACTGGTATCCGAGAGGGTCGGGCGCCAGTCCGCTGACGGCAATGTTTTCGGCGACCGTCAATCTCAATTGACCACGGGTGACGTTCAAGAAGCGACGCGGGCGGTCCATCGGAAGGGAAACCGCCTTCCTGGTGGTTCCCCTCTTGGCCGCAAGCATGGCCCTCATGCCGCCTACAGTAGATTTACCCAGGGCTGAAGCAGATGACAGCGGGGCTGCCGCCTAGAGAGTCGTCATCCTGCCGAGTTTTCTTGCCGCTTACGCCACCTTGGATCAGAAACTCGGCCATGTGGCCGGAACATCCCGAATCGAGAAAGCCGACTTCGACAAGGACATCCTTTCGCGCATTTACTCAGACGTGGATGCGATCGTCCCGGTGAACATCCCTCCGGATCCGGAAGCAATGTTGCTGCTGAACCCGGATGCCCTGATCACGCAGGACATCTGGCTCCCCATGCTGAAGGCGGTTGGCCTGCACCGGCTTTCTTCTTACCAATACAGTGCTTCTTTGGATGCCCGGTTGGCACAGTGGCTGGAATTGGGCAATATTTCCGGGAAGATGGCCCGCGCGCAAGCATTGCGCACCCATTTCCTGACAAGCCGCGAAAAGTTGAAGGCCAGCATCGGCTCACGGAAAGAACACCCGCGCGTGGCTTTTTTCATCGGCGGGACCGAAGTCGGCCTCGGCTTCCTTTACGGGGAAATATTGCATTTGAACGGGCTGATCGATGTTCTGGGTGCCATAAACGTCAGCCGGGGAAACAGGATTCGAACGGTACCAACACCAGAATCTGTTGCAGTTCTGGATCCTGATTTTATTTTTCTTGGTTCCGACCTCGCCGCCGACGAAGGAGCAAAGAAACTATATCTATCCCATGAGTGGCAAATCGTTCGTGCCGTCCGAGATAAAAGAGTATACCGGATCCCTCCCTCGCATTTTTTCGCACCGACACTCGACGAGAATCTCCTGCTGCAATGGTTCGCGGAGATCCTCTACCCCGATCTACCCCGCACCCTGCGCTCGGCATACCGCGAAGAATTTCATTTTATTCATGACACGACATTGACGGATGATGATTTAGACAAGCTCCTGTCCCTCGACCAGAACGCAATGTCTGCGGGGTACATGCGGTTTTCCCGGAAGAATGCAATCAACCGCTCACATTGAGCATATATCCAATAAGGAGGTCATCATGGGACGAGAGCTGGGAAAAGTAGCCTGGATGAGGATAGAAGCCAACGCCGCTCCTTGCGCCCATATTTGCCGCTACTGCTGCATCGGCGACAGAACCCCGAAATTCCCCTTCGCCCGCTGGCTATCCTTTGTCGGCCGATTCATTGATTGGGGCAAGGCCCATGGCCCAGAAGGAATCAGCCTCGATGGCGGATTTCTTCCGTCTTACAATTTCGACATAACGACCTTCATCGAGTTCGATGCCTGGTATCAGCGCACCCACGGAAGCAAGATGAAATGGATTCAGCTGGGTGGGCTACCCTTGATGGAGGAATGGCAGATGCGCCATTGGTTGACCGAACGCCAGGCGGTCGGCGCGGAAAACGTCCATGCGTCGTTCGTCGGCCACGGCGCCGTTCACGATCGCTGGAACGGACGGCGTGGCGATTTCGATTTCCTGATGCGCACCCTTCGAACGGCCAGAGAATTAGGCTTTACCAATTCGATCGCGCTTTTTCTAACCAAGAGCAGCCTGCCTCTCATGGAGGAATTGCTTGAAAAACTCGATGCCTTGCCGCCCACATGCGAAGAACGGCACGTGAGACCTTTCTATTATCAAGGCCATGGCGCCCACCGCGAGTCCGAATATATCACCGAGGAGGATCGGGAACGCCTGCCCCGCTGCGTTACCGATCTTATCGGCGAATATTGGAACCTGCGCTCGGAACGCGAATGGATTGAAGTAATACGCAGTGAAAAGCCGGTGCCGACCGACATTGGCCTCCACCTGGTCCTGACTCCCCAAAATATCGATCGCCTTGAGGCCACCGCTTGCGGTGACATCTTCGCCGATCTTGAGGCCCGCGCCCGTGCAACGCTGTCAACACTACCAAGTCTGCATGAATTGGCCGACATCTACGGCGATCGCAATGGGACGAAGATCTTCATGTCCGAGTCCGAAGTTGACCGTCTTTGGCTCCATCGATTCCTGGATGAACATCCCATCGCCTTTGACCGGTCGCTCTTGCACCACCATCTCGGCCGTTCGCTGAAGCCGCCGCCCTTGTCGCATGTGCCTTGATGGAAGCCTTGACGAAAGCCTTATGACTCGCCGAGCCGGTTTTCTTATTCCGCTATCGTTTCTTGGGCTGACATTCGCGGCCAAGGCCGCTCCGGCAAGAGGGGTTGCTGGGTTTTAAGAACGTGTTCACGATCTTTTCATAGAGCCCGTTGCCCCGCAAAAGGGGCAGGTGCAAGGCGCAAAGCGCAGCCGGGCTGGTGGCCCGGCGAGCATTGGCAGCGCCGCAGATCCCCCTTTTGCGGGGGCAACCCTTCGGGCAAGGCAGCAAAAAACCGCACTCGTCGTTGCGCACCTTGACCAGGCAGAGCGCCTGGGCTGCGGCGCGCGCCTGGATTGCGGTTTTTTGCTGCCTTGCGGGCACCAAGGAAAGATCGTGAACACGTTCTAAAAAAAATTTGAGTAGTTTCGGGCGCTGTACCGTCAAGTACAGGTGAGCACATTGCATCTCTTGACCGGAACCCGCCATGCCTTCCTCGCGCTTCACCTCTCCTATCCGCCCCATTGCGGCTGCCATGCTTTCGCTGGTGGCCGCATGGGCCCAGGCAGTACCCCTGGCCATCGATCTGCCAGCCCAGCCGCTGAGCACCTCGGTCCAGCAGCTTTCGCGCCAATCGGGGCTGTCCATCGGCGGCAACGCCGCGCTGCTCGAGGGCAAGGCCGCACCCGCCGTGAAGGGCGCCATGGAGCCACTGGCGGCACTGAACAGGCTGCTGGCAGGGAGCGGATTGGAAGCCATCACGGCAGCAGATGGCTCGCTGGTCGTCAGGAACGGCAGCGTGGCCACCTTGGCAGAAGTATCTGTCATGGCGGCAGCAGCGCCGGATGAAGGAAGCGCGCAGGCAGGGTACAGGCCCGAAACGGCAAAGGCGACAGGCCCCTGGGGCGACAAGCCGATCCAGGACACGCCCTACTCGGTCCACTCGGTGCCAGCCGAGTTGATGGAGAACATGATCGCGCCATCGGCCGACCGGCTGCTGCTCTACATTCCCACCGCAACGCCCGGCGGCAACACCGCCAACAACGGCGGGTATCTGAACGTCGGCATACGCGGCTTTACCAATGCGGAAGTCACCCGCAACGGCATTCCCATGCGCTGGACGTGGCTCAGCACCTCCACCGAAGACCTGGAGCGGATGGAAACCTTGAGCGGCTCCTCGGGCTTTCTGTATGGCGCAGGCAACGTCGGCGGCGTGACCAATCTGGTCAGCAAGCGCCCCACCCCGTACCCCATGCATGACCTCACGCTCGGGAACTACGGCAACGGGCAGTGGTACGCGCACGCCGACCTCGGCGGGCCGATCGGTGAAGATGAAAGGTTCGGCTACCGGCTCAACGTGCTGACCCAGGACGGCGAGACGATGATGCGCGGGCAGCGCAATGCGCGCAACATGCTCAGCGGCGCGCTCGACTGGCACCTCAGCCGCGACCTGCTGGTCCAGTTCGACGCCTCGCACGAAACGCGCAACGTCAACAAGCCCGACAACTATCTATTCATCTGGGGCGCCAGCGCGTATCCGTCCGCGAAGGACGTTGACAACCGGCGCCTGTTCACCAACGACGGGACTTACAGCGACCTCACTGCAAGGCGCCTTGGAACGAACCTCACCTGGAGCCCGTCCGATGCGCTCGCCGTGCGGGCCGGCTACCTCAGGGTCTGGGAAACACAGGATTACAAAACCGCGACGTACTGGATCGACGACGTAGGCGGGGCCTACATCGACTCGGCCAAACTCGTTGACTCCAAAAGCTGGAGCGATGGCGGCTATCTCTATGCCGACCTGAAATTCAGGGCCCTTGGAATCAACCACAAATTGACGTTCGGGATGAACACCAGCGCCATGGAAGTCCACCCCTACAAGGATGGCTACAACTGGCAGGAGTTCTATTTTCCAGACCTGGCCACAGCGTTGAACACCCCCGAGGTCACATGGCCCGAACTGGGCCAGCAAGGGCGGTACGTCAGCATGCGGCAGCGCTACACCAACACGCTGGTCGGCGACGACATCGCCTTCAACGAACGCTGGTCGGCCCTGGTCGGCATCAACCACGCAAGCATCAAGACCTACGCATACAACACCAGCGAAACGGCCACATCGTCCTATGACAGTGCCGCAACCACGCCGACGGTCTCGCTGATTTTCAAGCCCCGCCCCGATCTGTCGCTCTACGCGACCTATATGCGCTCTCTGCAATCGGGCATGCAGGTCGCCACGGGCGCAAGCCCGCCGTATACCAACGCGGGCCAGTTCCTGCCGCCCACCATCGGCAAGCAGATCGAGATCGGCGCCAAGGCCACGCTGGGCAGCATGCTGCTGACCGCCGCGCTGTACCAGATCGACCAGGCCAATCTGTATGACGACAACCATGCCAATGGCACGCGGACACGCACGCAGGACGGCCGCCAGGTTCACCGGGGCATCGAACTCACGGCATCCGGAAAGGCAACCAAAAACCTGACCCTGTTCGGCGGCGCCAGCTTCATCGACGCAAAGATCACGAAGACGAATCTGGCGCGCGACCAGGACAACGCCCCCACCTTCGTTCCGAAGGCAAAGCTCTCCTTGTACGCAGAGTACGCGCTGCCGTTCCTGCGCAGCCTGTACCTCACGGGCGGCGCATCGTACAGAAGCTCGGTGGAGTACGTACCCGCCCTCAAGGACTACCGGGCAACCAGCGCGGGGTACGCCGTGGCAGACCTGGGCCTGCGCTACGAAACCCGGCTCTACGACAAACCGGCCATCCTCCGGCTGGGCATATCGAACCTCTTCGACAAGCACTACTACATCAGCGTGGGCCCCGCGCTGGGAGCGCCCCGCACCGTGGCCTTTTCGACCACGCTCAAGTTCTAGTGCCGCGTCGCCAGCGCCCCTGTTTTCATTTCACTTCAACCCCAAGGAACTGCCATGACTTTCCCCTTGCAAGACACGCCCACAAACAGCGAACTCGCCGGTGCAGGCGTCTATATCCGCAACCTGCCGTGGCTGCACGACACGCCGGTGGCGTTCTACTTCCGCGAGATCCACGGCAAGCTGCTGCACCACATCGCGCGCGAGAAGATCTCCATCAAGGGCTGGTCGCTGGACATGCTGGGCGGCTTCAAGTCGCGGCTGGAGGCCAGCGAGAGCTTCGACGGCCAGAGGAAGTCCTGGCTGCTGCGCCACGGCAAGGACCTGATCACGCTGGTCGAGGTGCTCGACGGCTGGGCCGAGATCCTCACCGCCGGCAAGGATTACGCGGCCGTGCATGAAACCTGCGCGGCCATCGCCCGCCAGGTGGGCGACGACAAGGACGATGCCGTCGTCCCCATCACCTTCTGGGCGCTGGACCCGGACAAATACCCCAAGGCGATGATGCGCAAGCTCGACACGCCCCGCTGGGCCGACCTCAGCGGCAACTACGCCGCCGAGGTGACCGAGGGCATGGAGCGGCTGCTGGCGCTGCGCGACTGCCCGAAGGAACGCATGATCCTCTGGCACGGCGCGCCCGGCACCGGCAAGACGCACGCGCTGCGGGCGCTGCTGCGCGAGTGGCAGCCGTGGTGCGACGCGGCCTTCATGACCGACCCCGAGCGCTTCGTCGGCGGTTCGCCGACCTACATCTTCGACGTGGCCAATTTCAACGGCGGGCGCACGGCGCGCGAGGCCCGCCAGCGCAGCAAGCTGATCATCCTGGAGGATGCCGGCGAGCTGATGACGACGGAAGCGCGCGTCACCACGGGCCAGGGCCTGTCGCGGCTGCTGAACATGACCGACGGCCTGCTGGGCCAAGGGCTCAAGGTGATGATCCTGATCACGACCAACGAGCCGCTGCGGGCCATGCACCCGGCCGTGATCCGCCCCGGCCGCTGCCTGAGCGAGATGGAATTCGGCGCGCTCTCGCCGGACAAGGCCAACCGCTGGCTGCGCGAGCATGGCTCCAACGCCCATGCGCATGCGCCCACCACGCTGGCGCAGCTCTACTCCATGCTGGCCTGATGGCCCGGCCAGGCGTGGCGGCACCGCTGCAGCAGCTGAACTGGATGGCCGTTGCGGCCATGGCGGTGCTGAGTGCTGCGGTGCTTGTGATTGCCGCGCGGCCGCCGCACGCCCGCGTGGCGGCGCCGTCCCCCGGCACCGTGGTCGAGGACTTGCGGCAGCGCCGCGTGCGGCTGGACGTTCCGGCGCGGCGCGTGATGTTCGACCAGCCCATGGTCTGGCACTACATGACGGTGGACGAGACCGACGCGCACGTCGCCACGCTCTACCCCTACCTCTGGCGCGAAGCGCGCAACGAGCTGCTCACCCGCCTGTTCCCGGGCTTCGCGCGGCGCACGCCGCTGATCATCCGCGCGGAGACGAACATGCTCAGCATCGAGCAGGTGCTGATCGAGGAGCCCGACGCGGTGATTACCGGCGAATGGTTCGGCAGCCTGCTGGAAACGACAGGCTACCCGGCCGTCATCGAACTGGATGACCGCGACGAGCCCGACCGGGCCTCGCTGTTTCGCCTGATCGGCGCGATGACCGGCAAACCCGGCCGCGCCGAGGCGCTGCTGACGCGCTACCGCCACGCCATCGCGCGTGTGGGCGCGGGCGTGCCACCGGGGACGAAGCCAGTGGATGTGGTGATCGTCAGCAGCGAACAGTTGTACGTGGTGAGCGGGCGGCAGGCATCGCTGGACGCACTGCTGCGCACCGCAGGTGCACGCAACGCCGTAGAGCAGGCCCGCCCGTTCAATGGTGCGGCCAACGTCGAGGAACTGTACCGGCTCGATCCCCAGGCCATCCTGCTTCTTTCTTCACCCTACCATTCATTGGCACCGCAGACCTTGTACGAAAACCCTGCGCTGCGTGCGCTGGATGCAGTACAGCAGCGGCGTGTGTACCGTATGCCGACGGGCGCCTCGCGGATGGCCGGGCCCGTCGAAGCCCCGCTGCTGGTGTCGTGGATGGCACGGCTGCTGCACCCCGGAGGGCGATGGAGAACTTCGCTGCGCGGGGAGATCACCGACGCCTACCGCGAGGTCTACGGCCACGCCTTCACCACACACGACTTCGACACCATGCTGCACCCGCGCGACAACGCGGGCGCTGCCGGTTTCGAGCGCCTGCTGGACGGCGCGCCAATCCAGACGAGCGAAACGAAAGGGGAAGACCGTGGCACGGCCTTGGCGTACTGATGCCACGGAAACCAGGCATACGGCGGCGTGGGTCAATGCCGGGCGGGGTCGTAGGCCGCACCGAAGTATCGACGAGCACCTCACTCATTACGCGGGTTCGCCGCTGCGGCGGGGAATGTCCTGGATGTCCGGCTGGCTGCCGCCCAGGGCGGCCAGGCGCTTGGCCGATTGCACGCGGATGAAGGTTTTGACGGCCTCGCGCAGCAGATCGGCCTTGTCCATGGCGGGGTCGGCCAGTTCCAGCGCGCGCTCGTACAGGGCGTCGTCGATGGTCAGCGTGGTTCGCATGGCGGCCTTCTTTCATCAAAACCGATCCAGTCTACATACTCTTTATTGATGCGTGCCCGGTCATCCGGCGCCATTGCCCATGAACTCATCCAACCCGACATTCACCGCCGATGCGCTGGCAGATACCGGTAGCCCCGCCGCGCACCGCCGTTCGCCGCCGATGCGCGCCGACTTGTTGATTCTGCTGTTCTTCGTCGCGCTGCTGGCGCTGATGCTTTTCTCGCTCACGCTGGGCCGCTATCCGGTGCCGCTACGCGACATCGTCTCGATCGTGCTGACCACGGGATTGAACGAATCCCGCCCCTACACCGACAAGGCCTGGGTGGTGGTGGAGATCGTGCGCATGCCGCGCATCCTCGGCGTGACGCTGTGCGGCATGGGGCTGGCGATGGCCGGTGCGGCGATGCAGGGCGTGTTCCGCAATCCGCTGGTCGGGCCGGAGGTGGTCGGGGTGTCGGCCGGGGCCTCGTTCGGCGGGGTGCTGGCGATCATGCTTTCGTGGCCCATGTGGGGCATGGTCGGCCTGGCCTTCGGCTTCGGCATGGGGGCGCTGCTCGTCGCCTTCGGGCTGTCCAGGCTGGCCGGCAAGAGCAGCATGCTGGCGCTGATCCTGGCGGGGGTGATCGTCGGCGGCTTCTTCGGGGCGCTGACCGGCATGGCGCAGTATGTGGCCGATCCGCAAACCCGGCTGCCGTCGATCATCTACTGGCTGCTCGGCAGCTTCGTCGGAATGACTTATGAAAAAGTGGCCATCGTCGCAGGCGTCACCTTGTTCGCCGGCAGCTTGCTGCTGATGCTGCGCTGGCGCATCAATCTGCTGTCGCTGGGCGAGGCGGATGCGCAGGCCCTGGGCGTCAATGTCGAGGCGCTGCGCTGGGGCGTTGTCGCGCTGGTTGCGCTGCTGGTGGCGGCGCAGGTGGCCGTGTCGGGCGGTGTCGGCTGGGTGGGGCTGATCGTCCCGCACATCGCGCGCATGCTGGCCGGGCCGGAGCATTCGCGGCTGCTCCCGGCGTCGGCGCTGCTCGGTGGCATCTACCTGCTGGCCATGGACGACATCGCGCGCAGCGCCACGGCACAGGAGATTCCCATCGGGCTGCTCACGTCGCTGGTCGGCACGCCGGTGTTCGCCTTCCTGTTCTGGAAGATGCAGGGGAAAGGGTGGAATCGTGAGTGAAATACCGCTGGAGCCCGCCGTCGCAATGGCGGCGGTCGATTTCGCCTACGGGCCGCGCATGCCCGCCGTGCTGCAAGGCTACTCGGCCCGTGTGGCGCGCGGCAGCGTGTTCGCCATCCTCGGCCCCAACGGCCGGGGCAAGACGACCTTGCTCAAGCTGCTGCTCGGCGCCTTGCGGCCGGTGCGCGGGGAAGTACGGGTACAGGGCCAGTTGGCTTTCGTGCCGCAGTTGTTCCAGGTGAGCTTTCCGTTTCGCGTGCTGGACATGGTGCTCATGGGCCGGGCGCGGCAGATCGGGCTTTTTTCGCTGCCCTCGAAGCTCGATGAGATCGCGGCGCTCGATGCGCTGGAACGCCTGGGGCTGGCCGGCTTGGCCGGGCGCAGTTTCGATGAGTTGTCCGGCGGGCAGCGGCAGTTGGTCGTGTTCGCCCGTGCCCTGGCGAGCGGGGCCGATATTCTGGTGCTCGACGAACCGACCTCGGCGCTCGACCTGAAGAACCAGGGCATCGTGCTGGAATGGATCGCCAGGCTGCGCGATGAGGGGCTGACGGTGCTGTTCACGACCCACCACCCGCACCACGCCCATGCCGTGGCGGACGGCGCCCTGCTGATGTTCGGCCAGAGCGACTACGCCTGCGGGCCGGTGGACGAGGTGCTGACCGAGGCCCATCTGCTGCAGCTGTACGGCGTGCCGCTGCGCCAGGTGGCCTTCGAGCACGAGGGAAAGGCGCTGGCCTCGCTGGTGCCGGTGCATGGCGGTTTGCGCCGGCTTCCGGTGGCAAGGTAGCGGACCAACGCCATGCGCCCTGCCCACCCGCCCCTGATACCCGGCCCCCGGAACCCGGCGCCGCCCCCGTGCGGCGGCGATGCCGGCAAGGTCTCGCTCGCATGGCACTGCGGCCTGGTGGCCGCCGTGCTGTCGGCGCACGCGCTGGCCCTGCTGGCGGGGCAATACTTTGGTGCCTTCGACAAGGGCGGGAACGAGCCGGTCGGCGTGCTGCGGGTCCATTGGGTCGATGCCGCGCATACCCAGCCGCCGGCCGACCCGCGGCCCTCGGTGGAGCCCAAGCCCTTGCCAATGAAACCCAAGCCTGCGCCAGCGGTGCGTCCCAGGCCGGAACCGGTGCTGGCCGTGGCCGCCAGGACGCCGGACCCGCTGGCGCATGGCCCGGTGGCGCCGCCCGCCCCGGATGACAGGCCGGCCAAGCCGGAAGCGCCAGCCAGCCTGCCCAAGGGGCCCGCGGCCGATGCCATGGCCCAGGCCGGCGCGGTGCCGTCGCCCTCGGCGCCGAGTTTCGATGCCGACTATCTCTCCAACCCGGCACCCGAGTACCCGCCCATTTCGCGCATGCGGCATGAGCAGGGGCGGGTCACGCTGCGCGTGCACGTTACCGCCGAAGGCCGCCCCGACGCCATCCAGCTGCACCAGAGCAGCGGCTTCGAGCGCCTCGACCAGGCGGCCAGCGAAGCTGTCTGGCTCTGGCGCTTCATCCCGGCCCGGCAGGGCGGCACGGATACCGCCGGCTGGGTTCTGGTTCCCATTCGTTTTTCCTTGCGGAGTTGAATATGTCCGAAACCCTCCCTGTGCCGTTCGGCATCCATCATTTCCTGGCGCAGACCGATACCGTCGGCATCCTGGTGCTGGGTGCGCTGGTGCTGATGTCGGTTGCTAGCTGGTACCTGATCCTGTTGAAGTCCTGGCAGCAACTGCGTCTGAAGGCGGCCAGCGATCGCTTCCTGGCCTCGTCCTGCGGCCTTTCGACCTTTCGCGAGGCGCAAGGACTGGTGTGCCAGGCGCCGGCCCGGGAGCCCTATGGACGGGTGCTGGAGAAGGCGATGGCGGCGTGCCGCCAGTTGAAACGCCAGGAGGAGCCGCGCGGCTTCGACATGACGGTGCCGGACGATTTCATCGGCGCGGCCCTGCACATGGCCATTGCCGAGGAAAACCGGCAGCGCGAGCAAGGCTTGTCCACCCTCGCGTCGGTCGGTTCGACGGCGCCCTTCGTCGGCCTCTTCGGCACCGTGTGGGGCATCTACCATGCCCTGCTCAGCATCGGCCTCTCGGGGCAGGCGAGCCTTGACCGCGTTGCCGGGCCGGTCGGCGAGGCGCTGATCATGACGGCCTGCGGCCTGGCCGTGGCCATTCCCGCCGTGCTGGCCTACAACGCCTTCGGGCGCATCAACCGGCAATGGAGTGGCGAACTGGAGAGCTATGCCCACCGCGTCTTCGGGTTGCTGGCCCTGGGCCGGATGGAAACACCCGCCGCCACGGAAGGCTTCGCTGCCATGCCGGCGCACCAGGGCGGGAGGGCGTGATGGCGTTCCACCCGGCTCCAAACGGCCAGCAACCGCTTTCCGAGATCAACATGATTCCGTTGATCGACGTGATGCTGGTATTGCTGATCGTCTTCATCGTGGCCGCGCCCCTGCTGACGCATGCGGTGAAGATTGAATTGCCCCAAGCCAGCAGCGCACCGGCCGATCTGCGGCCGCAGACCATCCAGCTCGGCATCAAGGCCGATGGCCGCCTCTACTGGAACGGCGAGGCAACCACCACAGAGGCGCTGCCGCAACGCATGCAGGAAGCGGCAAGCCATGTGCCGCAGCCGGAAATCCATCTGCAGGCCGATGCACAGACCCCCTACGAAACCCTCGCCAAGGTCATGGCCCTGTCGGCCCGGGCCGGCCTGGGCAAGATCGGCTTCGTGAGCGTGCCGGAGAAGTCGCCCTGAGATGAAACAACACCCCCCTGAGGCGCTTCGCGCCTTCCCCCCGCTCTCGCATGGCTGCGCCATGCGGGCAGGGGGACGCCACCAGCGCGGCGGGGCGGCCCTTGCGCGGTGGCCCGCGCATGGGCCGCGCCGGTTTCATGGGCTGCGGGTGGCGCGCAGCGCCATGGAAAACTAATACCAATACCGTCGCAGGATTCGATAGCTGTTAGCGCCTGCCTGGCGTGATGCGAATATGGCATTATTTGGCCCGTTATATCATTTAACGGGTCAAATATGGCTCAAAAAGTTACCCAAGTGCTTCCCCTGGAAGTTCTGAAATCCGTCGAGCGACTGGGCGAGGGCATCCGAACCGCCCGGCTGCGCCGGCAGTTGAACATGGACGAGCTGGCCCAAGCCTGCGGCATCGGCCGGCGCACGCTGTACCGCATAGAGAACGGTGAGCCTGGTGTCGCGGTCGGCTCCCTGCTGGCAGTGCTGTGGAAACTCGGCTTGTTGGACACGGTTCGGGCGGTTGCCGACCCCGACGGCGATGAACACGGGAAGATTCTTGAAGCAGCCCGGCGGCCGCAGCGCATGCGTGCGCCTGCGCCCAGCAACGACTTCTGACGGGAACCTCCATGGCTGCCGAAGAAAAATCCTGCTACGTCTACGTCGAGTTGCCCGGCACCTTCGAGTGGGTACCGTGCGCCTCCCTGAAGGTTCGGGAGGTCGGCGCCGGTGCGTTCCAAGGCACCTTCACCTACGGCAAGCGCTACCTTGAACGGCCGAACGTCATGGCCCTGGACCCCTACCGTCTGCCTCTGTCGGCGAAGCCTCAGCACTTCACGAAGCTCAAAGGCATTCCGGGCGCCGTGCGGGACGCCAGCCCCGATGCCTGGGGTCGTCGCGTCATCCAGGCCCGCCTGGCGCGCCCCGAGGCCGACATCGCCGAGATGGAATACCTCCTCAACGGTCCCGACGATGGCGCGGGCAACCTGCGCTTTGGTCTTTCCGTTACGCCACCGGGGCCAGCGCGGCCATTCAACCGCACACACCAACTGCAAGCACTCGCCGAAGCGGCCGAACAGTTGGAGGAGACCGGAAAACTGCCCCACGAGGTGCTGGAAAGCCTGGAGCCCGGCACCAGCATGGGCGGTGCGCGGCCGAAGGTCACGGTGGAAGACCAGCACCGCATCTACCTGGCCAAGCTGCCCGAGAAGCGGGACCGGCACAACATGCAGCGTATCGAGTTCGCCACCCTCGAACTCGCCCGCGCGGCGGGACTGCACGTATGCGGCACGCGCCTGGAGCCCATCGGCAAAGCCGAGGCCCTGATGTTGCTGCGCTTCGACCGCGCGTGGAACCCGGACGCCCAGACCTACGCGCGGCACGGCCTGGTCTCCGGTCTCACGGTCCTGGATGCCGAAGACGGCTACAGCGGCCGCGAGCGGTGGTCTTACCGCCTGCTGGCCGACGAGCTGCGCCGATGGTCGGTCAAGCCCGATGAAGACCGGCGCGAGCTGTTCATGCGCATGGTATTCAACGCGATGGTCACCAACAACGACGATCACCCGCGCAACCATGCATTGCTGCGCACCCCGGCCGGCTGGCGGCTCTCACCGGCCTACGACATCGTGCCGGCTCCGCTGGTGTCGCAGGAGCGCCGTGATCTGGCGCTGGAAGCCGGACGATTTGGCCGCGTGGCCAGCCTCTACAACCTGTTGTCGGACTGTGGAGCCTTCGGGCTGTCCGCCAGCGAGGCCCAGGCACTCGTCGAGCGCATGCTCGGTGTCGTCAACGGCTGGCGCGAGTTCTTTGCCAGGTGCCACGTGGACGCGCGCTCCATTGAGATGCTGGAGCAGGCCATCCTGCCGGGCTGCTTCTACCGCACCGAGCCCATCGAGCCTGCCTGAGATGAAACAACACCCCCCTGAGGCGCTTCGCGCCTTCCCCCCGCTCTCGCATGGCTGCGCCATGCGGGCAGGGGGACGCAGCCAGCGCGGCGGGGCGGCCCTTGCGCGGCTGCCCGCGCATGGGCCGCGCCGGTTTCATGGGCTGCGGGTGGCGCGCAGCGCCATGGAAAACTGATACCAATACCGTCGCAGGAGCGGTTTCAGCCGCCAAAGATCAGGCGCAAGCTCCTGATTCGATAGCTGCTGGCGCTTGCCAGTAAAGCCCTGGCGACCATTTTTATTCACATTGGGTGTGCATTGGCTGCTGGGGCCCCACGGCAACCCTAGTGCGCCTCCGCCTGGCGCGCGGCCTCCACGGCGTCGGCCGCATCGCCGCTGGCGCCGTTGAAGAACAGGTTCAGCAGCACGGCCGTGAGCGACGACAGCAGGATGCCCGATTCGATCAGCGGATGGATGGAATGCGGCATCCACTGGCGGAAGTTCGGCGCCACCAGCGGCACCATGCCGATGCCGATGGACACGGCCACGATCATGGCGTTGGAGCGGTTGGTCTTGAAGTCCACGCCGCCCAGGATGCGGATGCCGGTGGCGGCCACCATGCCGAACATCACCAGCCCCGCGCCGCCCAGCACCACCGTGGGCAGCGACTCCACCAGCGCGGCCATCTTGGGCAGCACGCCGAGCACGATCAGGATCACGCCGCCGGCCACGCAGACGAAGCGGCTCTTGACGCCGGTGACCGCCACCAGCCCCACGTTCTGCGAGAAGCTGGTGTACGGGAAGGTGTTGAACAGGCCGCCGATGAGCGTGCCCAGGCCGTCGGTGCGCAGCCCGCGCGTCAGGTCGTCCTGGCTGATCTTGCGCTCGGTCATCTCGCCCAGCGCCAGGAACATGCCGGTGGACTCGATCATCACCACGACCATCACCAGCGTCATGGTCAGGATCAGGATGGGGTCGAAGATCGGCATGGCGATCTCCAGCGGCAGCACCAGGTCGAACCATTCGGCCTTGGCCACCTTCTCAAAGGTCATCAGCCCCATCAGCGTGGCCACCACAGCGCCGATGACGATGCCCAGCAGCACCGAGATATTGGCCACGAAGCCCTTGGCGAACTTGGCGATCAGCAGGATGGACAGCAGCACCAGCGCCGAGATGCCCATGCCCGTGAGGTCGGCATAGCGGGGGTTCGGCACCGTGGGCATGATGGCCAGGCCCTTGGGCAGGGGCGGCAGCGAGGAGCCCGGGGCGCCCGCCATGGCCTGCGCCTCGGCCAGCCACTTCAGGTGCTCGGGGTTGACCACGTTGGGCGCCGTCGGGCCCACCGGGTTGCCGAAGATCCAGTTGATGCCCACGCGCATCAGGCTGATGCCGATCACCGCGATGATGGTGCCGGTCACCACCGGCGGGAAGAAGCGCAGCATGCGGCTCACCGCCGGGGCGATGAGGATCGAGATCACCCCCGACCCGATGACGGCGCCGAAGATCAGCCCGGCCCCCACCTGCCCGCCGTTGCTCTGCGCCATGGACACCATGGGCGCCACGGCGGCGAAGGTCACGCCCATCATCACCGGCAGCTTGATGCCGAACCATTGCGTGGCGCCCAGGGCCTGGATCAGCGTGACCAGGCCGCAGCAGAACAGGTCGGCGGAGATGAGCTTGGCCACCTGGTCCGGCGTAAGGTTGAGCGCCCGGCCGACGATGAGCGGCACGGCCACGGCGCCCGCGTACATCACGAGCACATGCTGCAGGCCCAGGGCCGTCAGCCGCCCCATGGGCAGGCGTTCATCGACAGGGTGGACGTTCGTGGGCATGGGTCTTCCTCGGGTCAGTTTTCCGCGCGGCCGGCACGCCGCAATCCATACAAAAAGTGTATACAAACAAACCAGGCACTCACCATCCGGGTGAACCCGTGGTTGCCACGGACACGCGCGGCCGATGGCTTGCACGGCGATAGAAATTACCTTTCATCCAAAACGTATGTATTCATATAATTCATTACACAATTGCTAACAAAGGGTGGGTTCCCCATGCCGTTTTCCCAAATGACCGTCGCCGCGCGCCTGTATGCCGGGTTTGGCTTGATCCTGGCACTGCTGGTCGCCGTTACCGGCATCGCCATGGCCAAGGTCGAGCGCATCAACAGCGCGCTGCGCGCCAACAGCGAAGAACACGTGCAGGTGCAGCGCTACGCCATCAACTTCCGCGGCTCGGCGCATGACCGCTCGATCGCCGTGCGCGACGTGGTGCTCGGCAGCACGCCCGCCGAGCGGCAGAAGGAGATCGCCACCATCGCCGCCCTGGCGGCCTTCTACGCCGAATCCGCCGGCCCGCTGGAAAAGCTCATTGCGCGGCCGGGCGCCGGGCCCGAGCTGGCGCGGCTGTACGCCGGCATCCGCGACATCGAGGCCCAGGCCGTCGCCACCACCCAGGCCATCGTCGCCCAGGCCGAGGCAGGCGATGCCGCCGCGCGCGAGACGCTGTGGCAGCAGGCCAAGCCCCAGTACGTGCAGTGGCTCGCGGCGATCAACCGGCTCATCGACTTCGAGGAAGCCCGCATCCAGGCCGAGAACCGCACCGCGCTGGAGCAGGCGGGCGGCTTCCTGGCCGTCATGCTCGCGGCGCTGGTGCTGGCGCTGCTGCTCAGCGGCGCGGTGGCCTGGATCGTGGCGCGCAGCATCCTGCGCCAGCTCGGCGCCGAGCCGCGCGCGCTCGCCGAGGTGGCGCGCCACGTGGCGCAGGGCGACCTGGGCCCGGTGGCCGGTGCCGCGCAGGCGCGCCCGGGCAGCGTGCTGGCCTCGCTGGGCGCCATGCAGGCCAGCCTGGCCGCGGTGGTCGGCCAGGTACGCCAGGCGTCCAACGCCGTGACCACGGGCTCGCAGGAAATCGCCGGCGGCAACGCCGGGCTGCTGCAGCGCACCGAGGAGCAGGCCGCCAGCCTGCAGCAGGCGACATCCTCGATGGAGCAGATGACCGCCTCGGTCAGGAACAACGCCGACTCGGCGCGCCAGGCCACGCAGCTGGCTGCCTCCGCCAGCGAGACCGCGCACAAGGGCGGCGCCGTGGTCGGCGAGGTGGTGAGCACGATGCACGAGATCACCGCCAGCTCGCGCAGGATCGGCGACATCATCGGCGTGATCGACGGCATCGCGTTCCAGACCAACATCCTGGCGCTCAACGCCGCCGTGGAAGCGGCACGCGCCGGCGAACAGGGCCGGGGCTTCGCCGTGGTGGCGGGCGAGGTGCGTTCGCTGGCGCAGCGCTCCGCCGCCGCGGCGCGCGAAATCAAGGCGCTGATCGACAACAGCGTCGCCAAGGTCGAGGAAGGCTCGCGCCTGGTGGGCGATGCCGGCGCCACCATGACCGACATCGTGGCCCAGGCACAGCGCGTGGCCGGGCTGATCGCGCAGATCAGCACCGCCACGGCCGAGCAGACCGAGGGCATCGCGCAGGTGGGCGGCGTCGTCACCCAGCTGGACCGCGCCACGCAGCAGAACGCGGCCCTGGTCGAGCAAAGCGCCGCGGCGGCCGAAGCCCTGCAGCAGCAGGCCGCGCAACTGGCCACGGCCGTGAGCGTCTTCAAGCTCGGCGGCGACGCGCAGGCCCCCACACCGGCGCGGATGCAGGCGCGGGCGCGGCCCACCGCGCAGCCGCAGCCCCGGGTTGCCACGGCCCGGCCGCTGCCTGCAGCCGCCAAGCCCTTGCCCGCCGCCGGCAAGGCACAGCCCCGCCCCCCGGCGCTGCGCGCCGCACCGGCCAAGCTGCCCGAAGCGGGCCGCGGCAAGCAGGAGCGCCATGATGCCGAATGGGAATCCTTCTGACGGCCCGCCGCCGCCGGCCATCCCGGCCACCGGGGTGCTGGCCATCGCCATGCCCGGCGCGGCGCGCCTGGAAGCCATCTTCGGCGCGCAGGCGGCGCAGCTGGCGCTGCGGGAGCTGGGCGACGCCGCCGACGCGCTGATCCGCCGCCTGCTGGCCCAGCACGAGATCGTGGCGCAGCACCGGCAGGACGCGGCCGGGCGCTGGTCGGTGCTGTTCCGCCTGCGCCGCAGCGCGCTGGCGCGCGACCTGGAGGAGACCTGCGGCGCCATCGAGGCCGCGGGCCGCGGCCTGGCGCGGCCGCTGCCGGCCCAGGTGCTGGGCGCGGGCACGGGCATGCGCATGCCGCTGGGCTTGCTGGCGCGCCCGCTGGCCGCCGACGCCTGGGCCGCGCACGGCGGGCAGTGCCCGCCCGGCTGGCTGCAAGCGGAGCTGCTCGCCCCGCCCGGCGGCGCCCTGGAGCACGGCACCGCCACGGCCGTGGCGGCCCTCCTGGCCGGGCCGCAGGGCGTGCGCACGCTGCTGCAGCCCATCGTGCGCATGCGCGACCGCGCCGTCGTCGGCTACGAAGCGCTGTCCCGGGGCCCGCAAGGCAGCGCGCTGGAGCCGCCGGACCGGCTCTTCGCCGCCGCCAGCGCCTGCGGCCGCACGTTGGACATGGAGCTGCACTGCGCCGCGCTGGCGCTGCAGCGCACCCGGGGGCGCCTGCCGCCGGGCCGCTTCCTGACCGTCAACCTGGGCCCGCAGGCCCTGGCCTGCGCCCTGCAACGGCTGCCGCTGCAAGGGCGCCAGGACGTGCTGCTGGAACTGACCGAGCACCTGCCGCTGGACGGCGCCCTGGAGCTGTCGGCGGCGGTGTCGGGCCTGCGCGCGCAGGGCATCGGCCTGGCCCTGGACGACACGGGCTGCGGCTTTGCCGACCTGGATACGGCGCGCGTGCTGCGGCCCGACATCGCCAAGCTGTGCATCACCGTGGTGCGCCACGCGGGCCAGGGGGGCCTGCTCGACGCGGACATCGCTGGCTCCGTCGCGCAGCTGCACCAGCTCGGCTGCCGCGTGCTGGCCGAGGGCGTGGAGACGCAGGCGCAGCACGATGCGCTGCGCGCCTGCGGCATCGAGCTGGCGCAGGGCTGGCTGTATGGCCGCCCCGAGACCGTGGATGCCGCGCTGCCAGAATCCGCATGAAAAATGCCTCCAGGCCTTATGCAGCAAGCGCTGGCAGCTCTTCTTTCAGGAGCAAAAGGCGTCAGTCCAGCAGGTCGTGCAGCGTGCGTGCCACCACCTTGGTGGCGCGGCGCAGGTCTTCCAGGTCGATGCGTTCGTCCGCGCGCTTGGCATGCGACTCCAGCACCGTGCGCGGGCCTGCGCCGTAGATCACGCCGGGAATGCCGCGCTCCACATACAGGCGCACGTCGGTGTACAGCGGCGTGCCCACGGCCGGGGGCCTGGCGCCGAACACGGCCTCGCCGTGCTTCTGGATGGCCTGGACCAGCGGCGCATTGCCGGCCAGCGGCGTCATGGCGTGGGCCAGCAGCAGGCGCTTGATGTCCACGCGCACCGCGTCATCGCCGGCGTAGCCGCGCTGGGTGTTGAAGGCGTCCACGGCCTGGGCGATCACGGCGCGGATGCTGGCCTCCACCTCGGCCGGGTTCTCCTCGGGGATCATGCGGCGGTCGAGCTTGAGCACCACCTTGCCCGGAATCACGTTGGTGTTGGTGCCGCCCTCGATGCGGCCGATGTTCAGGTACGGGTGCTTGATGCCCGGCACCCTGGACGTGACCTGCTGGTACTTCGCGTTCTCGGCGTACAGCGCGTTCATGACGGCCACGGCGCCCTGCAGCGCGTCCACCCCGGTGTGCGGCACGGCGGCGTGGGCCATCTTGCCGTGCACGGCCACTTCCATCTGCAGGCAGCCGTTGTGCGCCGTCACCACCTCGTAGCTGAAGCCGGCGGCCACCATCAGGTCGGGCTGGGTCAGGCCCTGGGCCAGCAGCCAGCCGGGGCCCAGCTCGCCGCCGAACTCCTCGTCGTAGGTGAAGTGCAGCTCCACCGCGCCCTGCGCGGGCCTGGCCACGGCTTCGAGCGCGCGCACGGCGAAGGTGAAGGTGGAGAAGTCGCTCTTGCTCACCGCCGTGGCGCGGCCGTACATCTTGCCCGCCGCGATCTCGGCGCCGTAGGGGTCGTGCGTCCAGCCCTCGCCCGGGGGCACCACGTCGCCGTGGGCATTCAGCGCAATGGTTTTGCCGCCGTCGCCATAAGGGCGGCGCACGATCAGGTTGGTGATGGACTCCATGCCATAGGCGCGCACCTCGGCCTCGGGCACGGGGTGCTTTTCGGCCGCAAAGCCAAAGGCGCTGACCAGCGCGGCCGTGCGCTCGGCATGCGGCGCGTTGTTGCCCGGCGGGGTGTCGGTGGGCACGCGCACCAGTTCCTGCAGGAAGCGCACCTGCTCGTCGAAGTGCTGGTCGATCCAGGCGTCGAGTTGTTCGTAGGTATTCATCGGGTTTCCGTGGCGATCTGGTTCAGGACGTGGGTAAAGGCATCGACGGCCAGCTGCATGTCGTCGCTGGTGGTGCTTTCGAGCGGGTTGTGGCTGATGCCGCCGTTCAGGCCGCGCACGAACAGCATGGCCTGGGGCATGACCTCGTGCAGCTTCATGGCGTCGTGGCCGGCGCCGCTGGGCATGTGGTGCAGCGGCACGCCCAGGGACTGCACGGCGCGCTCCCAGCGCTGCTGCCACGGCGCGCTGCTGGGCGCGGCCGAGGCCTGCATCGACAGCTCGGCCGTGTAGCGCAGCCCGCGGCGCGCGGCGATGGCGGCCAGCTCGGCCAGCACGTCGGCGATGAGGGCGTCGCGCTGCGCGTCGGTGGGCGCGCGCAGGTCGAGCGAGAACTGGCAGCGCCCCGGCACCACGTTGACCGAGCCCGACGGCACCTGCAGCTGGCCCATGGTGGCCACGCTGTCGCCGTCCCTGGCCGCGCGCTTTTCCAGGTACAGCGCCAGCTCGGCCACGCCGGTGGCGGCGTCGCGGCGCCGGTCCATGGGCGTGGTGCCGGCGTGGCTGGCCATGCCCACCATCTCGCACACGTAGCGCGCGCTGCCGTTGATGGAAGTGACGATGCCCAGCGGCAGGTCCAGCTCATTGAGCACCGGCCCCTGCTCGATGTGCACCTCGACGAAGCCCAGGTAGCGCGTGGTGTCGCGGCGCAGCCTGGGGATGTCGTCGATGCACAGCCCGGCGTGCTGCATGGCTTCGCGCAGTGTGATGCCGTCGGCGTCCTGCTGCGCCAGCCATTCCTGCTGGAAGCCGCCGACGAGCGCGCCCGAGCCCAGGAAGGTGGCCTTGTAGCGCTGGCCCTCCTCCTCGGCGAACGCCACCACCTCCACGCCACAGGGCAGGCGGCGGCCGGCGCGGTGCAGTTCGCGCACGCTGGCCATGGGCACGAAGATGCCCAGGCGCCCGTCGTACTTGCCGCCGTTGCGCACGGTGTCGTAGTGACTGCCGGTCAGCAGGTACTTTCCACCCGCCACGGCCGGGTGGTAGCGCCCGACCACGTTGCCCACGGCGTCGATCTCGACCTCGTCGAAGCCGCAATCGCGCATCCAGTGGCTGATGCGCTGGGCGCAGGCGCGGTGCGCGTCGGTGAGGTAGGTGACGGTGAGCTGGCCTTTCTCGGCGTAGCCCGGGTCACTGTGCTGGGCCAGCTTTTCCTGCCAGTCCCACACGTCGTTGCCGAGCTGGGGCACCACGCCGAACTTGTCGTTCAGGCGGATCTCGGCGATGCGGTGGATGTTGCGCAGCGCCTCGGCCAGTTCGAAGTCGGCCGGGTTCTCCAGGCGGCGCGCGAAGGTGTCGATGATCTCCTGCTTCGCCAGCCCCGTGCCGCGCGGCCCGCGCACCGCCAGGATGAACGGGAAGCCGAAGCGCGCGTTGTAGTCGGCGTTGAGCTGCTGGATGCGCGCGAACTCCTCGGGCGTGCACTGCGTGAGCCCGGCCTTGCTCTGCTCGTTCGTCGATTCGGCGGTGAGCGTTTGCGCCACCATGGCCTTGCCCGCCAGCTCGGGGTGGGCGCGCACCAGCGCCACCTGGGCCGCGCGCGGCGCCTGGGCCAGCACGCGCACCATGGCGTGCTTGAGTGCCGCCAGCGATGCGAACGGCCGCGCCTGAAGTGCCTGCGCGGCGATCCACGGCGTGTGTTCGTACAGTCCGTCGAGCATCTGCGCCGCCGCCTCGGGCGTGGCGGCGTTGAGTTCCTGCAGGGTGATGGGCATGGCGTTCACTCTCGAAAAATGAGCTGCTGGCGCTTGTCCAGCAAGGGCTGGAGGCACTTTTGGTGTCAAGAATGGGGCGCCGGGTAACGCTGCGCCCAGTGGCGCGCGATGTCGATGCGGCGGCAGACCCACACCTTGTCGTGCGCCTGGACGTGGTCCAGGAAGCGCTGCAGCGCCGTGATGCGCCCGGGCCGCCCCAGCAGGCGGCAGTGCATGCCGATGCTCATCATCCTGGGCGCATCGCCGCCGGCCGGGTCGCCCTCGGCGTAGAGCGTGTCGAATGTGTCCTTCATGTACTGGAAGAACGGGTCGGCGTGCGAGTAGCCCTGGGGCAGCGCGAAGCGCATGTCGTTCACGTCCAGCGTGTAGGGCACGATGAGCTGGTGGTGCGCGCTGCCGTCGCTCCTGGCCACCTTCATCCAGAACGGCAGGTCGTCGCCGTAGTAGTCGCTGTCGTAGGCAAAGCGGCCGTCGTCGGCCACCAGGCGGTGGGTGTGGGGGCTGTCGCGCCCGGTGTACCAGCCCAGGCCGTGGTCGCCGCCCCGGCCGTAGAGCGCGTCGAAGATTTCCATGCACTGCGCCATGTGGGCGCGCTCCACGGCCTCGGGCACGCCCTGGTAGTGGATCCACTTCAGGCCGTGGCAGGCCACCTCGTGCCCCAGCTCGGCGAAGGCCTGCGCCACCTCGCGGTGGCGCTGCAGCGCCGTGGCCACGCCGAACACCGTGAGCGGCAGGCCGCGCCTCTCGAATTCGCGCAGGATGCGCCACACGCCGACGCGCGCGCCGTATTCGTAGATGCCCTCCATGCTCATGTGGCGCTCGGGGTAAGCCGCCGGGTTGAACATCTCGGACAGGAACTGCTCGCTGGCGGGGTCGCCGTGCAGCACGCAGTTCTCGCCGCCCTCCTCGTAGTTCAGCACGAACTGCACCGCCACGCGCGCGCCACCGGGCCAGCGGGCGTGCGGAGGCGTGCGGCCATGGCCGATCAGGTCGCGCGGGTAGGCGGCGGTGGCGTCGTAAACGGCAGGGGAGTTCATGTGCGCAGGTGCCTCAGGAAAGGGCCATGGAAAGTTCGTTGACGGGCTGCTCGCGCTCGAAGGTCAGGCTGGCCTCGACGTTCTGCAGGTGCTCCTGCATCAGCCGCACGGCCAGCGCCTCGTCGCGCGCGGCCAGCGCCTTGACGATCTCGCCATGCTCCTCGTGCGAATGCTCGGCGGCGCTGGCGCTCTGGTACATCAGGGTGATGAGCGCGCAGCGCGAGATCAGCTCGCCCAGCAGTTGCGCCAGCACCTGGTTGCCCATCAGCTCGGCCATGCAGACGTGGAAGTCGCCCAGCAGCTCGGTGCGGCCGGGCACGTCGTCCTGCGCCACGGCGGCCTTCTCGCGCGCCACGTGCTCGCGCAGGGCGCGCACCTTGGCGGGCGTGACCTCGCGCACGAAGGCGCGCGTCATCTCCGTCTCCAGCATGCGGCGCACGGCGAACACCTGCCTGGCCTCCTCCACCGAGGGCGCGGCCACGAAGGCGCCGCGCGCGGGCTCCAGGCGGATCAGGCGGTTCTGCGACAGCTGGAACAGCGCCTGGCGCACCAGCGTGCGCGACACGCCGAAGTGGTCGGCCAGCTTCTGCTCGGCCAGCTTGGTGCCGGGGCGCAGCCGGTGCTCGACGATGGCGCGGGTCAGGCTCTCGACGATGAAACTGGTGGTAGACGTTTCCATGGCCGCATGATAGCGGTGGCGACATAATGTGTATACACTTTTGGTAGACCGACGCCTAGGCACTTCCCCTGATACCGTGGCGCAAACCACCGAAGGACATGCCGTGACCGCCGCCCCCTCCACCCCCGACCCGGTGCGCGCGCCGCGCGCCTTCCTCGAACACCTCTACGGCGTGGCCGTGCGCCAGGCGCTGCCGCGGCACACCCTGGCCGCCTTCCTGCCGCCCCCGCCGGGCCCGGGCGGGCGCACGCTGGTGCTGGGCGCGGGCAAGGCCGCCGGCGCCATGGCCCAGACGCTGGAGGCGCTGTGGCCCGCTGACGCGCCCCTGTCCGGCCTGGTGGTCACGCGCTACGGCCACACGCCGCCGCGCCCCGCCGGGCTGGCGCAGCGCATCGAGGTGGCGGAGGCCGCCCACCCCGTGCCCGATGCCGCCGGCCTGGCCGCCGCCGGGCGCATGCTGGCGCTGGCCCGGGGCCTGCGCAGCACCGACCTGGTGCTGTGCCTGGTCTCCGGCGGCGGCTCGGCGCTGCTCACGCTGCCCGGCGAGGGCCTGGCGCTGGCCGACAAGCAGCGCATCAACCAGGCCCTGCTGGACAGCGGCGCCGCCATCGGCGAGATGAACTGCGTGCGCAAGCACCTCTCGCGCATCAAGGGCGGGCGCCTGGCCGCCGCCTGCGCGCCGGCGCGCGTGGTCACGCTGTGCATCAGCGACGTGCCGGGCGACGACCCCTCGGTCATCGCCAGCGGCCCCACCGTGCCCGACGCCAGCACCTGCGCCGACGCGCTCGCCATCCTGGCGCGTTACGGCATCGGCGTGCCCGCGCCCGTGCGGGCCGCGCTGCAGGCCGGCGCCTGCGAAACGCCCAAGCCGGGCGACCCGGCCTTCCACGGCCACGCGGTGCACCTGGTCGCCACGCCCCAGCAATCGCTGCAGGCGGCGGCCGCGGCGGCGCGCACCGCGGGCCTGGCGGCGCACGTGCTGTCGGACGACATCGAGGGCGAATCGCGCGAGGTGGGCAAGGTGCACGCGGCCCTGGCGCGCGCCGTGGCGCGGCACGGCCAGCCTTTCGCGCGGCCCTGCGTGCTGCTCTCGGGCGGGGAAACCACCGTCACCCTGCGCCCCCAGCCGCCGGGCACGCCCAGGGGGCGCGGCGGCCGCGCGGGCGAGTTCTGCCTGGGGCTGGCGCAGGCGCTGCAGGGCGCGCCAGGCGTGTGGGCGCTGGCGGCCGACACCGACGGCATCGACGGCGTGGAGGACAACGCCGGCGCCCACGTGGCACCCGACACCCTGGCGCGCGCCCAGGCCCTGGGCCTGCGCCTGGGCACGCACCTGGACCGCAACGACGCCTGCGGCTACTTCGGGCCGCTGGGCGACCTGTTCGTCACCGGGCCGACGCATACCAACGTGAACGACTTCCGCGCGCTCCTGATTCTGTAGCTTGCAGCGCTTACTGGATAAGCGCTGGAGGCCAAAAACACTGAAAATCCCCGCTTCCCATCTGGAGACCTGCCCATGCCCCGCTTCTCAGCCAACCTCAGCATGCTTTTCACTGAAGTGCCCTTCCTCGACCGCTTCGCGCGCGCCGCGCAGGCCGGCTTCGAGGCGGTGGAGTTCATGTTCCCGTACGCCCACAGCCCGCAGGAGATCAAGGCCCGGCTGGACGCCACGGGGCTGAAGGCCGTGCTGCACAACCTGCCCGCCGGCGACTGGGACGGCGGCGAGCGCGGCATCGCCTGCGACCCCGCGCGCGTGGCCGAATTCCGCGCCGGCGTGGCGCAGGGCGTGGCCTACGCCACCGCCTTGGGCGTGCCCCAGCTCAACTGCCTGGCGGGCAAGGCCCCCGCCGGCGCCGACGACGCGCTGCTGCGCCACACCCTGGTCGAGAACCTGCGCTTTGCCGCGGCCGCCTTGCACCAGGCCGGACTGCGCCTGCTGGTGGAGCCCATCAACCGGTACGACATGCCGGGCTTCTACCTGCAGCGCACGGCGCAGGCGCTGTCCGTGCTCGACGAAGTGGGCGCCCCGAATGCCTTCGTGCAATACGACGTGTACCACGCCCAGCGCACCGAGGGCGAGCTGGCCGCGACGCTGGAGCGGCACCTGGCGCGCATCGCCCACATCCAGATCGCCGACAACCCGGGGCGCCACGAGCCCGGCACCGGGGAGATCAACTACCGCTTCCTGTTCCAGCACCTGGAGCGCATCGGCTACCAGGGCTGGGTCGGCGCGGAGTACCGTCCCGCCGCCGCCACCGAGGCCGGACTGGGCTGGCGCACGGCGCTCTGCGCCTGAAGCCGGGAACGGCCCTGCGGCACGGCCGGGCGGAGTACCTTTTGTTGCAACGCACCATCTTGATGCAGCACAATGTATCGGCCACCACCGATTGCCCCGCCCCGGCACGCACCGTAGATTGGGGCGATCGCCACCGTCGCTGGCGCCGAGGGTTCTTCCATGCAACACGGGCAGTCTTTCCACCCCCCGCCTCCCGCGCGGCCGCCCGCGCCTGCGGCCGCGCCCTCCACCGAGCCGCTGCACGCCGTGCCCAGCACGCTGCTGATCCCGCTGGCCGCGCGTGCCAAGGGCGACGCCCTCTTTCCCCACCTGGCCTGCCACGATGCCGAGGCCCAGCGCCAGCTGGCGGTGCTCGACGCCGACGTGGGCAGCTATCTGGCCGACCGCCCCACGGTACTGAACATCCTGTGGCGCACGCGGCGCCTGCGCGCGGCGGGCGAAGACTTTTTCGCGCGCCACCCGCTGGCCTGGGGGGTGAACCTGGGCTGCGGCCTGTCGCACTACTTCCAGTGGCTCGACCAGGGCCGCAACACCTGGCTCGACGCCGACCTGCCCGAGGTCATGGCGCTGCGCCGCGCGCTGGCGCCGCCCACGTCCCCCCGGCTGCGCCACGCCATGCTCGACCTGCGCAACCCCCAGTGGTGGCAGGCGCTGCACCTGCCCCGGCGCGCGCTGGGGCAGCCCCTGTTCATGCTGTGCGAGGGCGTGCTGATGTACCTGCAGCCCGCGCAGGTGCGCCAGGTGCTGCGCGAATTCGCCACGCACGCCCCGGCGGGCTCGCGGCTGTTCATCGACACCCTGGCCCAGTGCGCCGTGGGCCAGGCCGGCCTGCACGCCAGCGTGGGCCGCACGGGCGCGCAGTTCCACTGGGGCATCCGGCACGTGCGCGAGCTGACCGACTGCCACCCCCGCCTGCAACTGCTGCAGACGCACAGCGTGGCCGAGTGCTACGGCTGGGCGGGTCTGGCCATGGAGGCCCTGTGGCGCCCCTGGTTCAGCGCACCGCTGTACGGCCTGGCCGAACTCGGGGTGGAATAGCCCGGGCGGCGCAGGCGCCGCCCGGCGGCAGGGTCAGAACTTCACGGTCAGGCCCACGCTGAGCGATCGGCCCATGCCCGGCACCGACACGCCCCAGGGCACGGCGGTTCCGGCCATGGTCATGCCCTGCCCCAGGTAGGCGCCGCCCTGCGGGTGGTAGTACATGCGGTCGAGCAGGTTGTCCACGCCCACGTCCAGGCGCACCTGCTGCCAGGCGTAGCTGGCGCGAAGGTTGAGCAGGCCGTAGCCGGGGGTGCCGACTTCGTTGCGCACCTGGGAAGTGCGGGTCTTGGCCGCCACCAGCAGCCACTCGGCCGACGCCGTGAAGCCGCCCTGGCGCTGCGTGAGCGCCAGGCGCGCATTCAGCGGCATGGTGTTGTACAGGCCGTCGCCGGTGCTGCGGTTCTTGCCCTGCACATAGCTCACCGCGCCGCCCAGCTGCCAGCGCCCCGCGCCGCCGGCTTGCCCCAGGTCGGCGAAGCCCGACAGGTCGAAGCCGTGCAGCCGCGCGTCCTGGTTGGCGAAGCGCAGGTAGACGAAGCCCTGCGTCGCCGTGCGGTTGGCCGCCGTGCAGGCCGACATGGCGCCCGCGCCGCTACAGCGTTCGGCGTCGATGTAGTTGTCCACGTAGCTGAGGTAGGGCGTGAGCTTGACGCCCCAGCGCTCGCCGCTGGCGTCGTGCCAGTCGGCGGTGGCGCTGAGCGTGTTGGCCACCTCGGGCTTCAGGTCGGGGTTGCCCACGTAGCCATTGCCGTCGCCCGCCATGTTGACCATGCGCATGGCCATCCCGCCGGTGGACCATGCGTAGCGCTCGTACAGGTTGGGCGCGCGCGACTTGTGCGCGAAGCCGAACTCGTAGCTGGCCTCGGCGCTGGCGGTGTAGCGCGCCAGGGCGGTGAAGTCGGCGTTGGTGTCGCTGCGCTGGCGGTCGCGCGCGTTGAAGGCCTGCGCCTCCATGCCGTAGCCGCTGCCGTTGTAGCCCTGCACCGGCCCGCTGCCGGTGCGCACGCGGCTGGCGCGCAGGCCGAGCTGCGTCAGCCACTGCGGGCTCCAGCGGGCCTCCCACTCGCCGTACAGGTCGAGCCGGTCACGGCGGCCATCCCGGATGTTCCAGAAGGTATCGGGCGCCATGCCGCCGCCCGAGGGCAGCCACCAATCGTCGAGGCGGTAGCGCTGGGCCTCGGCGCCCACGCGCAGGGTGTCGCGCGGCGACAGCGCAATGTCGCCGCGCACCTGCACGCCGGTCGTCCGGCCCTCGGTGTCCATGGGCATGCCGGGCACGTCGTTGGCGCCGCCGTACCAGAACTGCTTGTCCGGCCCGAAATTCATGCCGTGGCGGGTGCGCTCATGGTACGCGCGGGCCTGCAGCTGCCCCCAGCCGAACTGGCCCTGGTAGCGCAGGTTGAGCTGCTGGCTGTCGTTGCGCGTCATGTCCATGCGCTGGTTCGGGTAGTTCTGGTAGGGGATGTCCTGCACACCCAGGCGCAGTTCCACCAGGTGCGACGCACCGCGCACGGCATAGGCCAGCGCATGGTTGCGCGTCTTGTAGCTGCTGGAGCCAACCTCGTCGCCCCCCAGCCACTGGGCGGGCTTGTTGCCGGCGGCGGGCCCGGCGGCCTTGAACGCGCCGGCGGCCTTGTAGTTGTCCGACTGCGCGGCCGCGCCGTCGTAGCGCAGGCTCATCTGCTCGGTGGCATAGGTGGCCGAGGCACGGGCGCCGCTGGCGTTGCCGTTGCTGCGGTAGTAGCCGCCCAGCTCGCCCTTGAGCAGGCGCGCCTGCCCGGGCTCGGCGAACTCCGGCGGCGCCGACTCCACCTGGATCGTGGCGCCGATGCTGTCGCCGCCGACGCTCACCGGCGTGATGCCGGCGAACAGGCGCACGCTGCCCACGCGCGCCGGGTCGATGTACGACAGCGGCGGGTTCATGTGGTTGGCGCACGAGGAGATCAGGTCCATGCCATCGACCTGGATGCGCAGCCGGTCGTCCGACAGGCCCTGCACGCTGGGCAGGCTGGACACGCCGCCGGCCCCCATCAGGCTCACGCCGGGCAGGTTGCGCAGCAGCTGGGCCGTGTCGCTGCCCCAGGCGCGGCCGGCCTGCAGGCTGGCGCCGTCGGCGGCACTGGCGCCCAGCGGCTGGGCGGCGGAACGGGGGGCGGTCACCTCGACGGCGTCCAGCGCCCCCTCCTGGGCGGCTGCCAGCAGCGGCAGGGCGGCAAGAAAGGCGCAAAGAGGGCGCAGCGCAAGGCTGCGCGGGCATGCCGCACGGGCATGCCAACGGTTTTCACGGTTCATGGCGAATCAAAAACGAAAAGGGACGGGCCGCGCCCGCGCGGCGGCGCACAGCGCGCCGGCACGGTCAGCGGAAGCCAGGCAGAGGAAGATTCAGGCCGCAGGCGGCGCCTGCGCGGGCGGGCGCGCATAGCCGCGCGGCAGCGCGCGTGGGGCCTCCGGCCCCGGCACAGCATGGCGCGATGCCTGCAGCGCCAGGCCCCGCACCGCGGGGGCGGTGCTGGCCGGCGCCAGGCCGGTGCCGGCCACGCTGCAGACGGGGCACCCCTGGCCATGGTGGCCCATGGGATCCGAGTCCTGCACGGGCACGCTGGCGGCGCCCGACGCATCGGCCACCAGCACGGAGCAGACATCGCCATGCAGGTACTGCGCCGACAGCCACCGCGCCAGATGCGCGGTGCTGACCTGGCCCATCCACAGCTGCCCCAGCAGCGCCAGGGCGGCCAGGGCCATGCCCAGGCCCCAGCGGCGGTGGCGAGAGAAAGGAGGGGGAGCAGTCACGGACGGCCATGCTGCCGCCTGTGGCCGCCTGGCGCCTTGTCGCGTGTCAATAAAACGCCCCTGGGTTGCCGCAACGCAACGGCGCCCGCGCCCGTGCGGCACGGGCAGGCCATGCCCCCATGCCACAATGCGCCATGCATGCGACCCCGGCCTCTGCGGCGGACGCCGAGATGGCCCCCCCGCAACGCACCGACGACACCCCGCCCAACGTGATCGACACGTTGTACCAGGCCGCCCTCGGCCCCACCGGGGCGCCGCACTACCTTCCCCGCTTCGAGATCTTCGAGACCCTGGGCCGCACCCGCACCGGCTGGAACTGGGCCGCCGCGCTGTGCACCCTGGGCTGGCTGCTCTACCGCAGGCTGTGGCTGCCCGCCCTGGTGTACGCCTGCGCGGTGGAAGGCCTGGTGCTGTTGTGGTTCGCGGCCCTGCGCCCCTGGCTGCAGCCGCCGCTGCCCATCGAGGCCGGCCTGGGGCTGGCCCTGCTGGTGCTGAGCTGCGCGCTGCCGGGCCTGTGGGGCGATGCGCTGGTCTACACCGACGTGCGCAAGCGCACCCTGCGCGCGCTGGATGGCGCGCCCAACGTGGCCCAGGCGCACACCGAGCTGGCGCAGGTGGCCCCCACCCTGCCGCGGCTCTATGCGCTGGCCGGCCTGTACGTGGCCCTGGGCGCGGCCTTGCTGGGCGCGGCGCTGTGGGTGCCGCGCCCCTCGCACGAAGTCACCACCAGCGTGGCCCATGCGGGCACGGCCACCGTCCTGCCGCGCACGCCGGCCTCTGCCCCGGCGTCGGCACCGGAGCCCCTGGCCGCCGCGTCGGCCAGCGTGGTGGCGGCATCGGATACGCTGCCCCCGCCGCCACCAGTGGAGGCCGCCCCGGCGCCAGAGCCGCCCGCCGCAGCCTCGCCCATGGTGGCACCCCCGCCAGCGGCAGCGGCCGCCCCCCGCGCTGCCGGGCCCCTGACGCACCGCCAAGCCGCCAAGGCCCCGGCCAAGGCCGCCGAATCCGCCCCCCAGGCGAAAACCAGCGCCAGGAAGGCCAAAAGCAAGCCGGCCCAGGCCGGCAGCCCGCCCGCCAAGGCGCCACAAGACGCCGAGCCGGCGCCGCTGCAGGCCAAGCGCTACTACATCACCGTCGGCGTGTTTGCCGACGGCGCCAACGCTCACAAGGTGGAAAAGCAGTTGCGCAAGGCCAAGCTGCCCGTCCAGGTGCAAACCGTGGGCACCAACAAGGGCGAGTACACGCGCGTGCGCGCCGGCCCCTTCCGCAAGGCCAGCGAGGCCCGCGCGGCCGCCCGGCGCATCCGCGCCATGGGGCTGGAAGCGGTCGTTTTCCAGCAGCGCTGACAGTTCGTGACAAGCGCTGGCGCCAGGCCGGATAAGGTAGCGCGGCACCACCAAACCACCACCACCGGAGTCCCCGCCATGCGCCAGCCCCCCGCTTTCCTGATGCTTTCCACCCTGGCCGGCCTGGCCCTGCTGGCCGGCTGCAGCAGCCCGCGCCCGCACGCCTCGCCGGTCTGGCAGCCGCAAGGCGGCGCCTGCAGCGCGGGGCCGGCGCAAACGGTGGTGGGCCAGCAGGCCACGGCGCCGGTGATGGAGCAGGCGCGCCAGCGCTCGGGCGCGCTGATGGCGCGCATCCTGCGGCCGGGGCAGGCCGTGACCAAGGAGTTCGACGCCGAGCGGCTGAACCTGGAGGTCGATGCGCAGGGCCGCATCGTCGCCGCGCGCTGCGGCTGACTGCGGGCCTTAATCGGCCAGGAACAGCGCCTGCAGGTCGCTCAGGAAGTCGAAGCCGCGCTCCGTGGGGCGCACGTGGCCCATGTCGCGCACGACCAGGCCCTTGCGCTCTGCCTCTTCCAGGCCGCGCGCGATGGCCGTCACCGGCAGGCCCGTGCGCTCGCAGAAGTCCTGCAGCGCAAAGCCTTCGCGCAGGCGCAGGGCGTTGAGCATGTACTCGAACGGCAGGTCGGCGCGGCGCACGTCTTCGTCCTGCGCCACGGCGCGGCCCGCCAGGGCGTTGTCCATGTACAGGCGCGGCTCGCGGTAGCGCACCTGGCGCACGACGCGGTGCGCGAAGCTGAGCTTGCTGTGCGCCCCGGCGCCGATGCCGAGGTAGTCGCCGAACTGCCAGTAGTTGCCGTTGTGCACGCACTGGTGGCCCTTGCGCGCGTAGGCCGAGACTTCGTAGCGCGCCAGGCCCGCGGCGGCCGTCATCTCGGTGATGCGGTCGAGCATGGCGTAGGCGTCGTCGCCCTCGGGCAGCGCGGGCGGGTGCTTGGCGAACCAGGTGTTGGGCTCGATGGTGAGGTGGTAGACCGACAGGTGCGGCGGCGCGAAGGCCAGCGCCGTCTCCAGGTCGCGCTCCAGGCCGGCCAGGGTCTGGCCCGGCAGCGCGTACATGATGTCGAGGTTGAAGGTCTCGAACGCCTGCGCCGCCTCCTGCACGGCGGCCAGCGCCTGCGCGCGGTCGTGCACGCGGCCCAGGGCTTTCAGGTGCCCGTCGTCGAAGCTCTGCACGCCGATCGACAGGCGCGTCACCCCGGCGGCGCGGAAGGCGCGAAAGCGCTCCTTCTCGAACGTGCCGGGGTTGGCCTCCAGCGTGATCTCGCAGTCGGCCTCGACGCGCAGGCGCGCGCGGATGTCGGACAGCAGCCGGTCGATGCCGCCGGGCGAGAACAGGCTGGGCGTGCCGCCGCCGATGAAGATGCTGTGCACGGTGCGGCCCCACACCAGCGGCAGCGCGGCTTCGAGGTCGGCCACCAGCGCGCCGATGTAGCGCTGCTCGGGCAGCTCGCCCACCTTCATTTCGTGCGAGTTGAAGTCGCAGTACGGACACTTGCGCAGGCACCAGGGCAGGTGCACGTACAGCGACAGCGGCGGCAGGCTGGCAAGCTGCAGCAGGCCGGGGCGCATGTAGTGCTGGATGTCGCGGGGAGAGGTCATTGCGCTCTTGAAACGATAGCTGCCAGCGCTTGTCCAGCAAGGTTTTTCATATCAAAACCATCGCAATGGCCCGACAGGCAAGCGCTGGAAGCTCTCATTTTGATAGCCAATGTTCGCGCATCAGCGCCAGCATCTGCTGCGCGGCGCGGCCACGGTGGCTGTGCGCGTTCTTCACCTCGGCGGGCAGTTCGGCGAAGGTCTTGCCGAATTCGGGGATGAACATCACCGGGTCGAAGCCGAAGCCCCCGCTGCCGCGGCGCTCGGGCGCGATCTCGCCCTTGACGCGGCCCACGGCGATGAGCGGCTCTGGGTCTTGCGGGCCGCGCACGGCCACCAGCGTGCTGACCATGGCGGCGCGCCGGTCGGCGATGCCCTGCATCTGCTCCAGCAGCGCGCGCACATTGGTGTCGTCGCCCTTGTCGTAGCCGAACTGGGTGGCGTAGTAGGCCGTCTGCACGCCCGGCAGGCCGCCGAAGGCATGCACGCACAGGCCCGCGTCGTCGGCCAGCGCGGGCAGGCCGGTGTGTTCGGCGGCGAAGCGCGCCTTGGCCAGCGCGTTCTCGACGAAGGTGCAGTGCGGCTCCTCGGCCTCGCCCACACCCAGGTCGGCCTGGCGCACCAGCTCCACGCCCAGCGGCGCCAGCATGGCCTGCAGCTCGGCGAGCTTGCCGCGGTTGTTCGATGCCAAAACGATTTTCATAGTCAAATCGGGCTCCAGCGCCCGTCCATCAAGCGCTGGCAGCTATCAGTTCGAGAGTGCCTGGCGCTGCAGCGCCACCAGTTCGCCAATGCCTTTTTCGGCCAGCGCCAGCAGTTGGTCCATTTCGGCGCGCGTGAAGGCCACGCCCTCGGCCGTGCCCTGGACTTCCACGTAGTGGCCGGCGCCGGTCATCACCACGTTCATGTCGGTGTCGCAGTCCACGTCCTCGACGTACTCCAGGTCGAGCAGCGGCGTGCCTTGCACGATGCCGACCGAGATCGCGGCCACGGGCGCCGTGATGGGCGAGGCGGCCAGCTTGCCCGCCGCGAGCAGGCCGTTCACCGCATCCTGCGCGGCCACGAAGGCGCCGGTGATGGCCGCCGTGCGCGTGCCGCCGTCGGCCTGGATGACGTCGCAGTCGAGCTGGATGGTACGCTCGCCGAGCAGCCGGAGGTCGAACACCGCGCGCAGGCTGCGCCCGATGAGGCGCTGGATCTCCTGCGTGCGCCCGCTCTGCTTGCCGCGCGCGGCCTCGCGGTCGCTGCGCGTGTGGGTGGAGCGCGGCAGCATGCCGTACTCGGCCGTGACCCAGCCCTCGCCGCTGCCGCGCTTGTGCGGCGGCACCTTTTCCTCGACCGAGGCGGTGCACAGCACTTTCGTGTTGCCGAACTCGATGAGCACCGAGCCCTCGGCATGGATGGTGTAGCCGCGCGTGATGCGCACGGCGCGCAACTGGTCGGCGGCGCGCTGGCCGCTGCGTTCAAACGTCATGGAGAAGATTCCTTTTCAGGTGTGCGTGGCGCGCTGCGCGCTCATGCTTTTTTTGCAGCGGAGCGGCGGATGGCTTCGTTGATCTCGGCGATGGAGCGCTCGATGGCCGCGTCGTCGAGGTCGTCGACCAGCGCATCGAGCGGCCCCGACTGGATGGTGGACTCGAAGGCGTCGTCGTCGATGCCCTCGGTGGAAATGCCCTGGGTGGACTCGAAGGCGTCGGGCGTCTCCCACTCCATGGCGACGACGGTGACGTTGTCGCTGGTGCTGCCGGCCTTGCGCAGCGCGTCTTCCACCAGGTCGGGCACGGCCTGGGCCACGGCCTGGCGGCCCAGCTCGCGCGTGATGGTTTCGTCGTCCAGGCTGCCCCACAGGCCGTCGGAGCACAGCAGGATGCGGTCGCCCTGCTCCAGCGTCACCGGGCCGGTGATGTCGAAGATGGGCTTGGACGGCGAGCCCAGGCAGGTGAACAGCACGTTGCGGTTGACGCGCTCCAGGCCGGGGGTGATGGCCATGTTGCGCAGCTCCAGGTACGAGTGGTCGCGCGTGCGCGAAAGCAGCGCGCCGTCGCGCACCATGTACAGGCGCGAGTCGCCGCAGTGGATCCACTGCGCGCGCCCGTCCTGCACCACGGCGGCCACCAGCGTGGTGCGCGGCGTGTCGAGCATGCCCTTGTCGATGGCGTGGCGCAGGATCTGGTGGTGCGCCGCCAGCAAGGCCTCGGAGAGGAACTCGCGCACGTCGTCGAGCTTGGGCTTGGCCATGCGCTGGAACATCGCGGAGATGGTCTGCAGCGCGATCTGGGCCGCCACCTCGCCCTGCGGGTGCCCGCCCATGCCGTCGGCCAGCGCGAACAGGCCCGACTCGCGCGTGTAGCAGTAGCCCATGCGGTCTTCGTTCTTCTCGCGGCCGCCGCGGCGGCTGACCTGGAATACGGAGAACTTCATTTCGGCTTCACACCGAGATCGGTGGCCTCGCCGAGTTTTTGCACGTTCTTCTTGGCGTCGGAGACCAGGGTGTCGAGCTGCAGGCGCATTTTTTCAGCCACCGTGAGTTTGGTGTAGCGGCGCTCGCCCTCGCGCGAAAGCTCTTTCTGCAAGGCGAACACGGATTGCGGGCGCGACAGCGGATCAAGCGCCATGCACCACTCGACCACCTCGATCAGGTTATCGGAGTACACGCCGCGCAGCTTGGTCAGCGCCAGCGACAGGCGGTCTTTCTCGGTGCGCTGCGGCGCCTCGTTGGGCGGAAAGCCCTGCATGCAGGCATAGATGCAGGCGCCGATGGCGTAGATGTCGGTCCACGGGCCCATCGAGGCGTCGCGCCGGTACATCTCGGGCGCGGCGAAGCCGGGGGTGTACATCGGGCGGATGAAGTTGCCCTCTTTGGACAGCACCTCGCGCGCCGCGCCGAAGTCGATCATCACGGCACGGTTGTCGTCGGTGACGAAGATGTTGGCCGGCTTGATGTCGAGGTGCAGCATCTTGTGCTGGTGCACGATGCGCAGGCCGCGCAGCACCTCGTCGAACAGCGAGCGGATGGTGGATTCGCGGAACACCTTCTGCGTCTTGAGGTCGCGCGCGGTGATGATGAAGTCCTGCAGGGACGCGCCCTCCAGGTAGTTCATCACCATGTAGACGGTTTCGTTCTCGCGGAAGAAGTTGAGCACGCTCACCACCGAGGCGTGCGAGATCTGCGCGAGCGAGCGGCCTTCCTCAAAGAAACTCTTGAGGCCCAGGCGGTAGAGCGAGAGCTTTTCCGGCGGCACCTTGGGCGTCAGCTCGCCTGGCGCCCGCGTGGCCAGCGAGGCGGGCAGGTACTCCTTGATGGCCACTTGCTGGCCCTCGCCATCCACCGCCAGGTACACCACGCCAAACCCCCCGGCCGCCAGCCGGCGTACCACGCGATAGCCACCAATCAGGGTGTCGGGAGGCAAAGGTGCGGGCTTGATCTTGGGCGACGACATACTTTCTGCGAAGAGACCTCGGGCGGGGGAGTGGAACCCGGATAATCGCCGGATCGCAAGCAACCATCGGAAAGTCCTATGCCAGTTTACAGCATGACCGGGTACGCCAGTGCCCAGCATGGCACCAGCGCGGAAGGCGCCCAGGCGCCTGCGGCGGCACACCGGCTGGGACTGGAAATCCGCTCCGTCAACAGCCGCTTCCTCGACCTCACGCTGCGCCTTCCCGACGAACTGCGGGCGCTGGAGCCGCAGTTGCGCACATTGCTGACCACGCGGCTCAAGCGCGGCAAGGTGGAACTGCGCGCCGCCATCGAAAGCGAAGGCGGCGGCGCCCTGCCCGCCCCCTCGCCCCAGTTGCTGCAGCGCCTGAACGGACTGCAGGACACCGTGCAGGCCTGGCTGCCCCAGGCCGCACCGCTGAGCGTGGCCGACGCCCTGCGCCTGTGCGCCAACGCCAGCGCCGGCTCGGACCAGGACTGGAGCGGCATCGCCCCGCAGCTCGCCGAGCAGGCCCTGGGCGAATTGATCGCAGCACGCGAGCGCGAGGGCCAGCGCCTGGCCGCCATGCTGCAGGATCGCGTGGCGCAACTGCGCGCGCTCGCCAGCCAGGCCACGCCGCTGGTGCCCCGGCTCGTGGAGCAGCAGCGCCAGCGCTTCATGGAGCGCTGGAAGGACGCCATGGCCCTGGCCGATGGCGCCGTGGCGCCGGAAGCGGCCCAGGACCGCGCCCTCACCGAAGCCACGGCCTTCGCCATCCGCATCGACGTGGCCGAGGAAATCACGCGCCTGCAGTCCCACCTCGACGAGATCGAGCGCCTGCTGGAAAAAGGCGGGGAAATCGGCAAGCGCCTGGACTTCCTGATTCAGGAACTGCACCGCGAAGCGAATACGCTGGGCTCGAAATCGGCAGCGCTCGACCTCACGCACATCAGCGTGGACATGAAGGTGCTGATCGAGCAGATGCGCGAGCAGGTGCAGAACATCGAGTGAAGCCCAGGCTGGCGGGCGCTGCCGATCTGGGATAATTCCGTTTTGGCCATTGGAGTAAGGGCAGCATGGACTACCCTGGAAATCTGTTCGTCGTCTCGGCCCCCAGCGGGGCGGGCAAATCCACGCTGGTCAAGGCCCTGCTCGAACTGGACTCGCAAGCCCACCGCTCCATCTCGCACACCACGCGCGCGCCCCGAGGCCAGGAGAAGCACGGGCGGGAGTACTTTTTCGCTTCCGAGCAGGAGTTCGACACCATGGTGTCGGGCAACGCCTTCGTGGAGTGGGCCAATGTGCATGGCAATCGCTACGGAACCTCGAAAAAAGCCATCGAGGAACGCATCTCCCAGGGCGCGGACATCGTGCTGGAGATTGATTTCCAGGGCGCCCTGCAGATCAAGCAGGCGTTTGCCAATGCCGTTCTGGTGTTCATCCTTCCGCCGAGCTGGGAAGAATTGCGTTCCCGGCTGGAGCGGCGGGGCGAAGATTCGGCCGAAGTCATTGAACGGCGCCTGCGCAACGCAGCGCATGAGATGGCCCAGGTGGAGAAGTTCGACTTCGTTATAATCAACGAAATGTTCGAGCGTGCGCTCTTCGACCTGAAGGCCATCGTGCACGCCCAGCGCCTCAAGTACGCGGCCCAGCGCCGCGCCCGTGCCAGCACGTTCGAGTCGCTCAATATCACCTGATTCTCTGGAGTATTTCCCATGGCACGCATCACCGTTGAAGACTGCCTGCAGCAGATCCCCAACCGCTTCCAGCTCGTGCTGGCTGCCACGTACCGTGCGCGCATGCTCAGCCAAGGCCACGCCCCCAAGATCGAAAGCCGCAACAAGCCCGCCGTGACCGCCCTGCGCGAGATTGCCCAAGGCAAGGTCGGCCTGGAGATGCTCAAGAAGGTTCCCGGCTGACACCCGCCGCACACCACGCTCCCTTGTGGAAAAGCACCGCCAAGCGGTGCTTTTTTTTGCCCCGGCCCTAACCGCCTCTCTCCGCGCTACATTAAGCCTATGAACGCGGCCATGCCTCCAGCCTCCCTCTCCCGTCCCGACCCAAGCCACACCCCGGCAGGCCCCACCGTTGCAGCCGCCAACGCGGCTGCAGCGAGCTTCGCCGCACTGACGGAAAACCTGGGCTATCTCGACGCCGCCAGCATCGAGCAGGTGCGGCAGGCTTACCGCTACGCCGACGCGGCCCATTTGGGACAACTGCGCAACAGCGGCGAACCCTATATCACCCACCCCATCGCGGTGGCAGCACAGTGCGCAAGCTGGAAGCTGGATGCCCAAGCCCTGATGGCCGCACTGCTGCACGACGCCATGGAGGACTGCGGCGTCACCAAATCGGATCTGATCGACCGTTTTGGCGCGCCGGTGGCAGAGCTTGTTGACGGACTCACAAAACTCGACAAGCTGCAGTTCAATACGCGGGAAGAGAATCAGGCCGAGTCGTTTCGCAAGATGCTCCTGGCCATGGCACGCGACGTGCGGGTCATCCTCGTCAAGCTCGCCGACCGCTCGCACAACATGCGCACGCTGTCGGATATGCCACGCAGCAAATGGGCGCGCATTTCCTCGGAAACCCTGGACATCTATGCCCCCATCGCGCACCGGCTGGGCCTCAACCAAACCTACCGCGAACTGCAGGACCTCGCCTTCCGCCACCTCCACCCGTGGCGCTATGCCACGCTCACCAAGGCAGTCAGCAAATCGCGCAACCGGCGACGCGACCTGATTCAGAAAGTGCAAGGTGAAGTCGATACCGCCTTTGCAAAGCTAGGCATGAAGGTTCGCTTGGCAGGGCGAGAAAAGACCCTGTACGCCATTTACCAGAAGATGAAGCTCAAGCACCTGAGCTTTGCCCAGGTAACGGACATCTACGGCTTCCGTGTCATCGTACCCACGGTCACCGACTGCTACACCGCGCTAGGCGTGCTGCACCAGATGTACAAACCGGTTCCCGGCAAGTTCAAGGACCATATTGCGATCGCCAAACTCAATGGCTACCAATCGCTGCACACGACATTGGTAGGCCCCTCCGGCATCAACATTGAGTTCCAGATGCGCACCGAGGAAATGCACGTCGTCGCCGAGGCCGGCGTGGCGGCCCATTGGCTGTACAAGGCCCAGGACACGGGCAGCGGCGCCGCCGAGCGGCTCGGCACCAAATGGCTGCAATCGCTGCTGGATATCCAGAACGAGACACGCGATGCCGCCGAGTTTTGGGACCACGTCAAGGTCGACCTGTTTCCCGACGCAGTGTATGTATTCACGCCCAAGAGCCAGATCATGGCGCTGCCGCGCGGCGCGACCGTGGTGGACTTTGCCTATGCCATCCACAGCAATGTCGGAGACCGCACCACCGCCGCACGTATCAACAACGAGCCGGTTCCGTTGCGCACCGAGCTCAACAACGGCGATGTGGTTGAAGTAATCACCGCACCAGAATCCACCCCCAACCCCGCATGGCTGGGATTCGTTCGCACGGGCCGCGCGCGCTCCAAGATTCGCCACTACCTGAAAACCATGGCGCAAAGCGAATCCGCGACCCTGGGCGAGAAGTTGCTGGCCCAGGCGCTTCGCGCAGAAGGCATGGACCAATTGCCCGGTAGCGAAGCAGACCACCAGCCTCTATGGGACAAGCTGCTGCGCTTCACAGGCAATCGCACGCGCACAGAACTCATGACCGATATCGGCCTGGGCAAGCGAATTGCAAGCATTGTCGCCAAGCGGCTCATGGTGTTGCTCAGCGAGCATGGCCATCGCCCGAATGCCGTATTGATGACCAAGGAGCGTTACACCTCCCACGAGAACCTTTCGCAAGGCGCGGTGACCCTGGATGGAAGCGAAAACGCTTCGGTCAAATATGCATCCTGCTGCCGCCCCGTGCCAGGCGACACCATTGTCGGATACCTCGGACGTGGGGAAGGCCTGGTGGTGCACCGAACGGAATGCAATGTGGCCAAACGGCTGCAGCACAAGGACAGCGAGCGGTTCATCGCTGTCGACTGGAGCGAAGACCCGACACGGGCATTTGAAACAGGCATCAAGGTGACGGTACGCAACGGCAAGGGCGTTCTCGCACGCATAGCCTCGGAACTAGCCACATCCGAGGCCGACATCGTGCATGTGGACATGGATGACGAGACGGCCATGGACACCGTGGACTTGCGCTTCATCGTCGTGACCCGCGACCAGGCCCACCTGGAGAACGCACTGAAGAACCTGCGCCGCACGCAAGCCGTCCTTCGCGCAGAACGCATCCTGCCTCAGTGAGCCTCAGCCCCTGGGCGCTCCCTCCTTGGCAGGGTAGCGCACCGCCACGATCTCAAGGACGCGCAATCCGCCCGGCGTCGGCAACTGCACTTCATCTCCTTCGCGCGCCTTCAGGAGCGCGCGTGCCACCGGAGAAATCCAGCTGATCTGCCCTTGCGCGCTATCCGCTTCATCAATGCCCAGGATCGTCACCTCACGCTCGGTTTCGCCATCCTCCAAATAGGTGACGGTGGCGCCAAAGAAGATCTGGTCACGCCCCGCGTGCAACGCCGGATCGACCACCTCGGCAATCTCCAGGCGCTTGGTCAGGAAGCGAATGCGCCTGTCGATCTCGCGCAAGCGCTTCTTCCCGTAGAGGTAGTCACCGTTTTCGGAGCGGTCTCCATTGCTGGCTGCCCAATGCACTACCTCGACCATCTTGGGCCGTTCGACATCGATCAACTCCAACAACTCCCCCCGCAGGCGGGCATAGCCCTGAGGGGTGATGTAGTTCTTGCCACCAGGAGGAATCGGCGCAGGCCCCAGCTCCTCCTCATCGTTGTCCGTTTCTTTTGTGAAAGCCTTGCTCATGGTGAAATTTTCACAAAAACGAAAAAGCCCTGGAACTTTGCAGTTCCAGGGCTTACCGTTTGGTGCGGCTGGCAGGAATCGAACCCACGACCCCTTGGTTCGTAGCCAAGTACTCTATCCAGCTGAGCTACAGCCGCTAAGCTTTTCATTGTAGCAGAAATTTTTACTCTCTAAAAACTTCTTTTACAGCGCCTTCTTCCAAGGAAGAAAACTAAGCGAAGCGCTGATTGTAATGCATTTTTCCCTGCCGCAAAGAAAGCATGAAATGCATGCGCAGACGAGAGGGCAGGCGCAGCAGATTCAGACGTTGAACAGGAAGTTCATCACGTCCCCATCCTTGACGACGTACTCCTTACCCTCGGCGCGCATCTTGCCCGCGTCCTTGGCACCCTGCTCGCCCTTGTACTGGATGAAGTCGTCGAACGAAATCGTCTGCGCGCGGATGAAGCCACGCTCGAAGTCGCCGTGGATCACGCCTGCTGCCTGCGGCGCGGTATCGCCCTTGTGGATGGTCCAGGCGCGCACTTCCTTGACGCCCGCAGTGAAGTAGGTCTGCAAGCCCAGCAGATCATAGCCCGCGCGGATCAGGCGGTTCAGGCCCGGTTCCTCCAGGCCCATTTCCTCCAGGAACATGGCGCGGTCGTCGTCGCTCATCTCGGCCATTTCGGCCTCGATCTTGGCGCAGATGGCCACCACGGGCGCGTTCTGCGCGGCGGCATAGTCCTTCAGGCGGTCTAGCAGCGGGTTGCTCTCGAAGCCGTCCTCGGCCACGTTGCCAACGAACATCGCGGGCTTGGCGGTAATAAGGCAGAACTGCTTGAGCAGCGGCGCGTCCTCCTTGCTCACTTCGATGGTGCGCGCGGGCTTGCCTTCGTCGAGCGCGGCCTGGATGGGCGTGAGGAGCTGCACCAGCTTGGCCGCTTCCTTGTCATTGCCGCTCTTGGCAGCCTTGCTGTAGCGGTTAAGCGCCTTCTCGACGGTGGCCAGGTCGGCCAGGCACAGCTCGGTCTGGATGACCTCGATGTCGGCGATAGGATCGACCTTGCCCGCCACGTGGATCACGTTCGGGTCCTCGAAGCAGCGCACCACGTTGACGATGGCGTCCGTCTCGCGGATGTGGGCCAGGAACTGGTTGCCCAGGCCTTCGCCCTTGGAGGCGCCAGCCACCAGGCCGGCAATGTCCACGAACTCGACGATCGCCGGCACCACGCGCTCGGGCTGGACGACCTCGGACAGCGCCGCCAGGCGCGGGTCGGGCACCTCGACCACGCCGGTGTTGGGCTCGATGGTGCAGAAGGGATAGTTCTCGGCGGCAATGCCCGCCTTGGTGAGGGCGTTGAAGAGAGTGGACTTGCCCACATTGGGCAGGCCCACGATGCCGCATTTCAGGCTCATGGCGTGGCTTTCTGGTAGGGGGGAGACAAACCCGCCATTTTACGTGCCCCGCCTCCAGCGCACCGGGCGGGCCTGGCGCCCTCCTACAATGCCCGGCATGGCGCAAACCTTTGATGTATGTATCCGCGGCAGTGGCATCGTGGGCCGCACGCTCGCCCTGCTCCTGGCCCGCGACCGCCTGCGCGTGGCGCTGGTCGGCCCGGGCGACGCTCCCTCGTCGGCCGAGCCGCACGAAGACGTGCGGGCCTACGCCCTCAATGCCGTATCGCGCGGGCTGCTGCAGTCCCTGCGCGCCTGGCCCGACGTCCGCCACGCCACCCCGGTGGCACGCATGGAGATCCAGGGCGACCAGGACGGCAGTGTGCATTTCGATGCCGCGGCACAGCATGTGGATGCGCTGGCCTGGATCGTCGATGTCCCCGCGCTGGAGGCCCGCCTGGCCGAAGCCGTGCGCTACCAGCCGCAGGTGGAGCTGGTGTCCAGCCCCGTGCCAGCCTCGCTCACCGCGGTGTGCGAGGGCCGCGCCAGCCGCACGCGCGATGAGTTCGGCGTGGAATTCGCCACCACCCCGTACGGGCAGCAGGCCATTGCCGCGCGGCTGCACTGCACGCTGCCGCACGGCCAGGTGGCGCGCCAGTGGTTCCAGGCCGACGGCGGCATCCTGGCTTTCTTGCCGCTGGGCGGGGAGCAAGGGAACTCCGTCGCCATCGTCTGGTCTGTCCCCCAGGAGCAGGCGCCGCAACTGCTGGCGCTGGAACCCGAAGCCTTTGCCCTGCGTGTGCAGGAAGCCAGCCAGGACGCGCTGGGCGCGCTCGAACTGGCCAGCCGCCGCGCGGCCTGGCCGCTGCAGCAAGCCCGGGCCAACCACTGGTGCGGCAGCCAGCACGCGGGCAGTACATCGGGCACGCACAGTTGGGTGCTGGCCGGCGACGCGGCGCACAACGTGCACCCGCTGGCAGGCCAGGGCCTGAACCTGGGGCTGGCCGACGTTCAGGCGCTGGCACGCACCCTGATGGAACGCGACTGGCGCAGCATTGCCGACTTGCGGCTGCTGCGCCGCTACGAGCGCGAGCGTAAGGCGGCGCTGCTGCCCATGGGCCTGGCCATGGACGGGCTGCAGCAGCTGTTCGCGCGCCGCGAGGCACCGCTGCAGGCGCTGCGCAACTGGGGCCTGAAGGGCTTCGAGCGCAGCGGGCTGCTCAAGGAATGGACGGCCCGCCAGGCCATGGGAACGACGCACTGAAGAATGAACATGACTGCCAAGAAACTGAAACGATCCCCCCTCCGCGCGCTGCCCGCACTGTGCGCGGGCGCCACGCTGGCCCTGCTGGGCCTGGGCGCCCAGGCCGATGAATCCGTCATCCGCAAGACCCTGGGCGAGCGCATTCCGCAGCTGGCCAAGATCGACGAGGTGCGCGCCACCCCCATGCCCGGCCTGTTCGAGGTGCGCGTGGGCACCGACCTGTTCTACACCGACGCCAAGGGCAGCTACGTGATCCAGGGCGAGCTGATCGACACCAAGGCGCGGCGCAACCTGACCGAGGACCGCATCAACCAGCTCACGGCCGTCAAGTTCGAGGACCTGCCGTTCAAGGACGCCTTCACCCTGGTGCGGGGCGACGGCTCGCGCAAAATCGCCGTGTTCGAAGACCCGAACTGCGGCTACTGCAAGCGCTTCGAGCGCGAGATGCGCAACGTCAACAACGTCACGGTCTACCTGTTCCTCTACCCCATCCTGAGCCCCGACTCGGCCGAGAAGTCGCGCAACATCTGGTGCGCCAAGGATCGCGCCGCCGCCTGGAACGACTACATGCAGCGCGACAAGACCCCGGACAACGCGAGCTGCGACACCGCCGCGCTGCAACGCAACCTGGCGCTGGGCAAGAAGCACAAGATCACCGGCACGCCCACGCTGATCTTCGCCAACGGCACGCGCGTGCCCGGCGCCATCGGCGCGCCGGACGTGGAAAAGCGCCTGGCCGAGGCGGCCAGCGCCACCACGGCGAACTGACCTCGCGCGCAACGCACTGACGAACATGGGGCCTTTTCAGGCCCCAGCGCTTATCCAGCCTGCGCTGACAGCTCTCTTTTTTGCAGCACCCGCCATGCCCCCTGCCCACGCCCGCGCCGCCGTCCACTACCGGGTGGAAGCGGCCGACCTGCACGCCCACCTGTTCCACGTCACGCTCACCGTGGCGCAGCCCGCCGCCATGCAAGAAGTGGCCCTGCCCGCCTGGATTCCCGGCAGCTACCTGGTGCGCGAATTCGCCAAGAACCTGCAACGCCTGAACGCCCGCCAGGGCCGCCAGCCGGTGGCGCTGGTGCAACTGGCCAAAGACCGCTGGCGCGCCGATTGCCAGCCGGGCCAGCCGCTGGTGCTGAGCTACGAGGTGTGCGCCTACGACGCCTCGGTACGCACCGCCTGGCTCGACGCCGCGCGCGGCTTCTTCAACGCCACCAGCCTGTGCCTGCAGGTGGCGGGCCAGACCGCGCTGCCGTGCGAGATCGACATCGTCGCTCCCAAAAAGAGAGCTGGTAGCGCGCTCTGGCATTGCGCTACCGGCCTTTTCCCCTTGAAAGTGGACGCACGCGGCTTTGGCCGCTACCGCGCCGCCGACTACGACGAACTGGCCGACTGCCCGGTGGAAATGGGCGCCTTCTGGAGCGCCAGCTTCACCGCCTGCGGCGTGCCGCACCGCTTCGTCGTCGCGGGCGCCGCGCCCTCGTTCGACGGCGCGCGGCTGCTGGCCGACACGCGCAAGGTCTGCGAGGCCGCCATCCGCTTCTGGCACCCCCGGGGCAAGCCGCCGTTCAAGAGCTACCTGTTCCTGCTCAACACCGTGCACGAGGGCTACGGCGGCCTGGAGCACCGCAACTCCACCGCGCTGATCTGCGGCCGCCGCGATCTGCCACGCAAAACCGAAGGTCCTGGCGACGCCAAGGCCAGCGACGGCTACACCCAACTGCTCGGTCTCATCAGCCACGAGTACTTCCACACCTGGAACGTCAAGCGCCTGCGCCCGCGCGAGTTCGCGCAGTACGACTACACGCGCGAGAACTACACCGAGCTGCTGTGGTTCTTCGAGGGCTTCACCAGCTACTACGACGACCTGCTGCTGCGCCGCGCCGACCTGATCGACGACGCGGCCTACCTCAAGCTGCTCGGCAAAGCCTGCACCCAGGTGCTGCAAACCCCGGGCCGCCAGGTGCAGAGCGTGGCCCAGGCCAGCTTCGACGCCTGGATCAAGTACTACCGCCAGGACGAAAACACCCCCAACGCCACCGTGAGCTACTACACCAAGGGCGCGCTGGTGGCGCTGTGCCTCGACCTCGCCCTGCGCCGCGAGGGCGGCGCCACGCTCGATGCCGTGATGCGCGCCCTGTGGCAGCGCTGCGCCGGCGGCCCCATGGCCGAGGCCGACCTGCTCGCCGTGCTGCAGGCCCTCACCGGCCGCGACTGGCACGGCGAGATCGCCCAATGGGTGCACGGCACCGCCGAGCTGCCCCTGGCCGAGCTGCTCGCCGCCCAAGGCGTGGCGCTGAAGGCCGAGCCAGCGCAGCCCGCCCAGCGCCTGGGCCTGCGCGTGCAGGAAAACCACAGCGTGCAGATCAAGACCGTGCTGCGCGGCAGCGCCGCCGAGCGCGCCGGCTTCATGGCGGGCGACGAATGGCTCGGCCTGGAGGCCGCCGGCCAGGCCTGGCGCCTGCAGCGCCTGGACGACCTGGCGCTGTACGCCGGCGCCGCGCGCCAGGCCACGGCCCTGGTGGCGCGCGACGGGCGGCTACTGCGCCTGCCGCTGGACCTGCCCGCGCCCGGCGCCACCGGCGACACCGTGCGCCTGGAGCTGGCCGACGCGGCGCGCGCCCAGGCGTGGCTGGCGGCGGGCTGACACCGCAGCGCCCCGGGCGGTGTGACAATGGCGCCTGATTCCATCCACCCGGGAGCCGCGCCATGAGCACCTACACCGAAGTCATGCGCCAGAGGGAACAGATCCGGCGCATCGTAGCCCTGCACAAGGGCGGCAACCCGCGCCTGTTCGGCTCCGTGGCCCAAGGGCGGCAAGCCAGCGGCAGCGACATCGATCTGCTGGTCGATGCCTTGCCCGGCGCCACCCTGATGGACATCGTGCGCATGGAACAGCAACTGCGGCACGAGCTGGGCCTGAACTTCGACGTGAACACCCCGCCCGGCCTGCCCCCCGCCTGGCGCGGCCAGGTACTGCGGGAAGCCGTCGCCCTGTGACACGCCCGCACCCCGAACGCATCCCGGCCTATCTGCAGGACATCCTCGATTCCGCCGGATTGCTGCAGGCGTATCTGCAGCCCTGCACGCGGGAAACCTTCGCCAGCGAAGGCGCCCCCACCCTCCAACTGACCCTGGTGCGCGACAGCGTGGTGCGCAGGCTGGAAATCATCGGGCAGGCCCTGCACAACATCCACGCCGCAGACCCTGCCTATGCGCAGCATGCCGGGCTGGACGTCCAGGGCTGGTACGGCCTGCGCTCCAAGATCAGCCACGGCTATGAAAACATCGATTACGGGTTGCTCTGGGGCGTGGTGCAACAAGACGTGCCGCCACTGGCGCACCAAGTCCGGCGCTGCCTGCAGGCATGGCATCCGCCTTCGCTATAGTTGACCGCTTCAACCACAACCACCCTGGAGATCCCCTTGGCCTACGAATGCATCGCCGTGCGCACCGAAGCCGACAAAGTCGGCGTCATCACGCTCAACCGTCCCAAGCAGCTCAACGCGCTCAACGACCAGCTCATGAACGAGCTGGGCGAGGCGCTCAAGGCGTTCGACGCCGATGAAAAGATCGGCTGCATCATCGTCACCGGCAGCGAGAAAGCCTTCGCCGCAGGCGCCGACATCACGGCCATGGCCAAGTACAGCTTCGCCGATGCGTACAAGGGCGACTTCATCACGCGCAACTGGGAAACCCTGCGCACCATCCGCAAGCCCGTCATCGCCGCCGTGAGCGGCTTCGCCCTGGGCGGCGGCTGCGAGCTGGCGATGATGTGCGACTTCATCATCGCCGCCGACAACGCCAAGTTCGGCCAGCCCGAGATCAAGCTCGGCGTCATCCCCGGCGCCGGCGGCACGCAGCGCCTGCCGCGCGCTGTGGGCAAGTCCAAGGCCATGGACATGGCCCTCACCGCCCGCATGATGGACGCCACCGAAGCCGAACGCGCGGGCCTCGTCAGCCGCGTGGTGCCGCTGGACAAGCTGATGGAAGAAGCCCTGGGCGCCGCCCTCGCCATCAGCGGCTTCTCGCAGATCGCCGTGATGGCCGCCAAGGAAACCGTGAACCGCGCCTTCGAGGGGTCCTTGAGCGACGGCCTGATGTTCGAGCGCCGCCTGTTCCACGGCCTGTTCGCCACGGCCGACCAGAAGGAAGGCATGGACGCCTTCGTGAACAAGCGCCCCGCGAACTTTACGAACCAATGATTCCTGGCATATAATTTCGCTCTATCGGTCGTATAGCTCAGTTGGTTAGAGCGCAGCATTCATAATGCTGATGTCGGTGGTTCAAGTCCACCTACGACCACCAAACATAAAACCCGCAGCGTGGCAACATGCTGCGGGTTTTTCACATGGGCGCGCGTGCGCCCGGGCCTGTCTGCCTCGCCCCACGCCATGACCAAGAAAGTCTTCATCAAAACCTTCGGCTGCCAGATGAACGAGTACGACTCGGACAAGATGGCCGACGTGCTCGGCGCCGCCCAGGGCTACGAGCCCACCGACGACCCGGAAGCCGCCGACCTGATCCTGTTCAACACCTGCTCGGTGCGCGAGAAGGCGCAGGAGAAAGTGTTCAGCGACCTCGGCCGCGTCAAGCACCTGAAGGAAAAAGGCGTGCTCATCGGCGTCGGCGGCTGCGTGGCCAGCCAGGAGGGCGAGGAAATCATCAAGCGCGCGCCCTTCGTCGATGTGGTTTTCGGCCCGCAGACGCTGCATCGCCTGCCCGAGCTGCTGAACGCGCGCGCCGCCAAGGCGAAACCGCAGGTGGACATCTCGTTCCCCGAGATCGAGAAGTTCGACCACCTGCCGCCCGCGCGCGTCGAGGGCGCCAGCGCCTTCGTCTCGATCATGGAAGGCTGCTCCAAGTACTGCAGCTACTGCGTCGTGCCCTACACGCGCGGCGAGGAGGTGAGCCGCCCGTTCGAGGACGTGCTGGTGGAAGTGGCCGGACTGGCCGACCAGGGCGTGAAGGAGGTCACGCTGCTGGGCCAGAACGTCAACGCCTACCTGGGCGCGATGGGCGAGACCAGCGAGAAGGCCGACTTCGCCCTGCTGCTCGAATACGTGGCCGAGATTCCGGGCATCGAGCGCATCCGCTACACCACCAGCCACCCGAACGAATTCACGCCCCGGCTGATCGAGGCCTACGCCAGGATTCCGAAGCTGGTGAGCCACCTGCACCTGCCGGTGCAGCACGGCAGCGACCGCATCCTCATGGCCATGAAACGCGGCTACACCGCCATGGAATACAAAAGCACGGTGCGCAAGCTGCGCGCCATCCGCCCCGACATGGCGATGAGCAGCGACTTCATCGTCGGCTTCCCTGGCGAGACCGAGGATGACTTCCAGAAGATGATGAAGCTGATCCACGACGTGCGCTTCGACAACAGCTTCAGCTTCATCTTCAGCCCGCGCCCCGGCACCCCCGCCGCCAACCTGCCCGACGACACGCCGCACGACGTGAAGCTGCGCCGCCTGCAGGCGCTGCAGGCGGTCATCAACCAGAACATCAAGGACATCAGCCTGGAGCGCGTGGGCACGGTGCAGCGCCTGCTGGTCGAAGGCGAAAGCAAGCGCGGAAACGGCGAGCTGATGGGCCGCACCGAATGCAACCGCGTGGTCAACTTCCCCGGCCATGCGCGCCTGACCGGCCAGATGATCGACGTGAAGATCACCGAGGCGATGACCTACACGCTGCGCGGCGAGGTGGTCATGAAGGATCAAAAACCATAGCTGCCAGCGCTTTCTGCAAGCGGCCTGCAAGCTCAAAAAGCACTAAACATTACGACCCCAGGGCACGTCCTGGCCTTTCCAGCAAGGTGCCAGGAATTCTCTGCACGAATCGGAAGGAAAGCGTGCACGGAGGTTCTTACAAAGATCCCCAGCTGTAAAAGAGGGGGACGTTGCCCTGCCGCCAAGGGCCGCAGGCACCCTCTTAAAAACAGGTGTGGATGGCCCCGGTGACAGTACCGTCGCCCTCCACCAGCGGCATCCAGCGCCACTTGTCGAAGGTGGTGCAGGGGTGCGAGATGCCCAGCTCCACGCGCTCGCCCACGCGCGGCCAGGCGCCCTCGGGCGCCTCAGGATTGAAGCGCAGGTAGGCATGCTGGTCGTTGAGCGCCGTGATGCGCCAGCCCTGTGGCGCCGCCTGCGCCACGCGCGCGCCCACGGCGGCGCGGCGCAGGGGCAGCGGCATGTCGATGTCGAACGACACGTCGCGCCGCCCGCAGCCCAGCAGCGCCAGCCCCGGCTCGGGCACCGACTGCACCTGGGCCCACACGGTGAGCGCAGGGCGCAGGGTTTCGTCCAGCCCCTCGCGCCGCGCCAGCAGGCGCACGAAGCGCTGGTAGCTGCCGTGGTCGTGCGTCACGTAGCAGCCCGAGCGCAGCACGCCCGCCACCGGGCGCGACAGGCCCTGCAGGCGCAGCAGCGGCACCACCAGGTCGAACACGGCGGAGCCGCCGGCCGACAGCAGGATCTCGGCCTCGCCCGGTGCCCACAAGCCCTCGGCGTCGCAGCCGCGCGCCACCGCGCCCGCGCTGCGCACCAGGGCGGTGACGGCGGGCACGTCGTGCGCGTCGTCGCAGCGCGCGGCCAGGCCCTCGTAGCATTCGATGCCGCCCAGGCGCGCCACGCGGCTGGCCGCCAGGCGCCGCGCCAGCGCCAGGGCTTCCTCGGCGCTGCGGCAGCCGGTGCGCTGGCCGGGCATGCCCATCTCCAGCAGCACGTCGAACACGCGCGCGCTGCCGCGCCGCGCGGCCCAGTCCTCGATGAGCGCCAGCTGCGCCGCCGAATCGACCAGGAACCACACGCGCAGCCCGTCCACCGCGGCCAGCAGGGCGTCGAGCCCGTCGAGGTCGGCGTCCTGCAGCACCTGGTTGGCGATGACGATGCGCCGCGCGCCCGCCGCCACGCCCACGCGCGCCTGCCAGACGCTGGCGAACGTCAGCCCCCAGGCCCCGGCGGCGAGCTGCCGCGCGAACAGTTCGGGCGACATGGTGGTCTTGCCATGCGGCGCGAGCAGCACGCCGCGCTGCCGGGCGTAGTCCTGCATCCACGCCAGGTTGTGCGCCAGCGCCGCGCGGTCGAGCACGGCCAGCGGCAGCGGCAGGTCGCCCGCGAGCACGTTCCAGCCCTGCTGCGCCAGCGCGCCGGGGCGGCAGGGCGGCGCGGTCAGCGGGTAGCCCTTGTACGAGGCGTCGAGCAGCGGCCCGGCGGCGAGGGTTTCAAGGTTTTTCATGGGTTTTGCCTTATGCAGCAAGCGCGGGCAGCTATGGTTTTTGAATCTATCGGCGGCATGATCGGTTGCCGCCCTCATTCGCCTTGCGGCGCACCCCATGCCTGCAGGCGCGCGGCGATTTCCTGCGGGCTGGGCAGATCGCCCTCGAAGCTGGCGGGCAGTTGCGGGGTGACGGTGTAGGTGGCGATGCCGAGCGGGCGGTGCATGTTGCGCAGCGCGTACTCCACCACCGTGCGGGTCTTGCCGCGGCAGATGACGATGCCGATGGGCGGGTTCTCGCCCTCCATGCGGTGGTGCTGGTCGAGCTGGTCGAGGTAGAACTCGATCTGGCCCTTGTGCTCGGGCTTGAAGTCGCCCACCTTCAGCTCGATGGCCACCAGGCAGCGCAGGCGGCGGTGGAACAGCAGCAGGTCGATGAAGTAGTCCTTGCCGTCCACCGCCAGCCGGTACTGGTTGCCGACGAAGGTGAAGGCCGTGCCCATTTCCACCAGGAACTCGCGCAGGTTGCGCACCAGCGCCTGTTCCAGTTCGCGTTCGGAATGGGCCTCGGCCAGGCCCAGGAAGTCGAAGGTGTAATGGTCCTTGACGGCCAGCAGCGCCTGGGCTTTCACGCTGTCCGGCAGGGCGGCGTCGAAGTTGGTTTGCCCGGCCAGGTACTGGCGGTAGGTCTGGTTGTCGAGCTGGTGCTGCAGCACGCTTTTCGTCCAGCCGAAGCGGGCCGTGGCGCGCAGGTAGAACTCGCGCTCCAGGTCGTCCTTGCAGCGGGCCATGATGAGCAGGTTCTTGGACCAACTGATTTCTCCAACCAGTGGTTGGAGTTTTGGCTTGCCGCTGTACTCCGCAAAGAACTGGCGCATCAGCCACAGGTTCTGCGCCGAAAACCCGCTGCTGCCCGGAAACTCCGCCTGCAGGTCGCGCGCCAGCGTTTCCACCACCGCCCGGCCCCAGCCCTGCTGCGCCTGCCGCTGGGCGATGGCCTCGCCCAGCCACCAGTACAGCACCAGCAGTTCCTTGTTGGCGGCGCGCAGCGCCAAGTAGCGCTGCTTGCGGATCTGCGCCTTGGCTTCGTGCAGGAAGTCGCCATAACCGGCTGGCGCTGCCGTGACCGCGTGCTTGCCCATCACACCCCTTCGTTGCCCCAAAGGCAGCCATTCTGGCCGACACGCCTGTGCCCGTGGTAAGGATACAAGTCTTTTCGGGCGCCAGCCCTTTGTGGGCAAGCGCTGGCAGCTATGGTTTTGGGAGTATCTGCGCCAGATGGTGCGCCAGCGATGCCGGCGACAGCTCGCCCGTGCGCACCGCCACCAGCGTCCCCTCGGCGTTGAAGAACAGCGTGGTGGGCAAGGCGCTGCGCCCGAGCAGTGCGCCCAGGCTGGAGGCCGGGTCGAGCAGCACGTCGGCCGGCGGCAGGCCCTGCTGCGCGGCGAAGCGCTGCACCACGTCGGGCGCCTCGCCCTGGTCGATCCACAGGAAGCGCACCTGCGGGTACTGCGCGCGCGCCTGCCGCAGCACGGGCATCTCGCGCCGGCACGGCGGGCACCAGGTGGCCCACAGGTTCACCACCACGGGCTGGCCGCGCAAGGCGGGCAGCGCGACGGTGGAGGCATCGAGCGCCACGCCCTGCCAGCGTGGCAGCGGCGCGGGGCCCGGACCGCCCCAATGCTGCGCGGCCAGCCCCGCGAGCCACAGCCCCGCGCCCGCCGCGAGCCCGACGGCAACGGTGCGGCGCCACGGGCTGCGCTGCCAGGCCAGCACGGCCGCATAGGCCAGCGCGGCAGCCAGGCCCCACCAGGGCGCCCAGCCGCCGTCGCGGATGTCGAGTACGGACCAAGGGGCCGCGGCGTATTCAGCGGGGTACTGCAGCACGAAGCCCAGGCGCGCGGCGAACAGCGCCGCCAGCCCGATCCGCCAGCCGTGCGGGCCCGGTGCAAGACCCTGGCGGCGCGCCAGGCGCTCGTGCGCCCAGGTGCCCAGCCACCAGCCCGCGAACAGGAACAGCGTGCCCCACGGCAGCGCCAGCGGGCCGAGGCGCAGGGTGTCGCCCATGGGCGCGTGCGCGGCGGCTCAGAGGCTGAGGGTTTTCTGGCCGTGCCCGAAAGGCGCGTCAAAACACCCCGGATCTAGGCGCAAAGCACAGCCATAGCGTGGGCCATGGCGAGCATTTGCAACGACGATCCGGGGTGTTTTGGCGTGCAAGGCGGGCATGGGCAAAAGACTCTCAGCCTCTCAAAACGGCAGGCCGGGCATGCCTTTCATGCCCTTCATGCCGCCCATGCGCTTCATCATCTTCATGAGGCCGCCGCCCTTCATCTTCTTCATCATGGTCTGCATCTGCTCGAATTCGTTGAGCAGGCGGTTCACTTCCTGCACCTGCACACCCGCGCCCTGGGCGATGCGCTTCTTGCGCGTGGCCTTGATGAGTTCGGGCTTGCGGCGCTCCAGCGCCGTCATGCTGCAGATGATGCCTTCCTTGCGGCGGATCTCGCGCTCGGCCTTGTCCATGTCCACCTGGCCGGCCTTGCCCTTGATCTCGGTCGGCAGCTTGTCCATGAGGCTGGAGAGCCCGCCCATCTGCTTCATCTGCTGCAGCTGGGCCAGGAAGTCGTTGAGGTCGAAGCCATCGCCGCTCTTGAGCTTCTCGGCCATCTTCTGCGCGGCCTGCAGGTCCACGTTCTGCGTGACCTGCTCGACCAGCGCCACGATGTCGCCCATGCCGAGCACGCGGCCGGCGTGGCGCTCGGCGTCGAACACCTCCAGGCCGTCGATCTTTTCCGACACGCCGGCGAACTTGATCGGCGCGCCGGTGATGGCGCGCACCGACAGCGCCGCGCCGCCGCGCGAGTCGCCGTCGAGCTTGGTCAAGACGATGCCGGTGAGCGGCAGCGCCTCCTTGAAGGCCTTGGCGGTGTTCACCGCATCCTGGCCCTGCATGGCATCGACGACGAACAGCGTCTCCACCGGGTTCAGGGCGACGTGCAGTTCCTTGATTTCCTGCATCAGCACATCGTCGATGGCCAGGCGGCCGGCCGTGTCCACCAGCAGCACGTCGAAGTAGTGCTTCCTTGCGTAGTCCAGCGCGGCCAGCGCGATGTCGCGCGGCTTCTGCTCCGGGCTGCTCGGGAACCATTCGGCGCCGGCCTGCCGGGTGACGGTCTTGAGCTGCTCGATGGCGGCCGGGCGGTACACGTCGCCCGACACCGTGAGCACCTTCTTCTTGCGCTTTTCCTGCAGGTGCTTGGCCAGCTTGGCGGTGGTGGTGGTCTTGCCCGCGCCCTGCAGGCCCGCCATGAGGATGACGGCGGGCGGCTGCGCGTTCAGGTTGATGTCGGCCACGCCCTCGCCCATGGTGGCGGCCAGTTCCCTGTTGACGATGCCCACCAGCGCCTGCCCGGGCTTGAGCGAGCCCAGCACCTCCTGGCCCATGGCCTTTTCCTTCACGCGCGCGACGAAGTCACGCACCACGGGCAAGGCCACGTCGGCTTCGAGCAGGGCCATGCGCACTTCGCGCAGCATGTCCTGCACGTTGGATTCGGTGATGCGGGCCTGGCCGCGCATCTCCTTGACGAGGCGCGAGAGTTTGTCGGTGAGTGCGGAAGCCATGTCTGCTGCGGTCTCTGGATGGGCCCGCAGGCCAGGACAGCCGGGGGCGATGGAAGGGCGGTGCCAGAGGGAAAACCCCTGGCCCACAGGTACACTGTGGGCCATGATTTTACCCAGTGCCTCCCTCCTCGGCTGGCTGCTCGCGGCGGCGGCGGCCGTCGCCTATGCCGTGCCGGCCGCTGCCGGCCCGCGCCTGGGCACGGGCGCCACGCGCACCGCGCTGGCCCTGGCCTGGGTGCTGCACGCCGCCGTGCTGGCCTGGGCGCTGGTGGGCGAGGCGCCGCCGCGCTTCGGCTTCGCGCCCGCGCTGTCGATGACGGCCTGGCTGGTGCTCACGGTCTACGCCGTGGAGCGCCAGTTGTTCCCGCAGATGCAGGCACGCTGGATGCTGGCGGGCCTGGGCGCCGTCGCCGTGCTGCTGGCCTGCGCCTTCCCGGGCCAGCCGCTGCACGGCACGGCCTCGCCGTGGCTGCCGCTGCACCTGGCGCTGGGCATCGCGTCGTACGGCCTGTTCGCCGCCGCCGTGGTGCATGCCGCACTCATGGCGCGCGCCGAACGGCAGATCCGCCAGGCCGCCGATCCGCACAGCGGCATGCCGCTGCTGACGCTGGAGCGGCTCACCTTCCGCTTCGTCATGGCGGGCTTCGTGCTGCTCACGGCCACGCTGCTGGCGGGCGGGCTGTTCGGCGAGCAACTCTACGGGCGCGCCTGGCGCTGGGACCACAAGGTGGTGTTCTCGGTGCTGTCCTGGGTCACCTTCGCCATCCTGCTGCTGGGGCGCACGCAGTTCGGCTGGCGCGGGCGCGGCGCCATGCGCGTGCTGTACGGCGGCGCCGTGCTGCTGCTGCTGGCCTACGTGGGCTCGCGCTTCGTGCTCGAAGTGGTGCTGGGCAAGGGCGCATGAAGTACCTGCTGGTCTTCGCCGTGCTGGCCCTGGCCTGGGCGCTGTGGCGCAACAAGCACCGCCCGCCCCCGCCCGCAGCGCCCACGGCACGCGCACCCGCCGTGCCAGACCCCCAGGCCATGGTGTCCTGCGCCCATTGCGGGCTGCACCTGCCGCGCGCCGAGGCCCTGGAACACGCACGCCGCCACTACTGCTGCGCCGAACACCGCAGCGCCGGCCCGCGCTAGCACGCCCCCCGCAGCGATGCCTGCCGCCCCGCAGCGTTCCGACACCCCCTTCCAGCGCCTGTGGCACGGCTTCCTGAGCGCGCGCGCCCTGGTGGCGCTGGCCCTGCTGCTGCTGCAGGGCGCGGGCCTGGCGCTGCACCAGAACCCCGAGCCCGAGCTGCTGGCGCTGTGCGCCCTGTACCTGGTGGTGGCCGTGCTCACGCGGCTGCTGGCGGCGCCGCTGCCGCCCGACCCGCAGCCAGGGCCGTCGTGGCTGCCGCTGCTGGGCGTGGACCTGCTGATGGTGGGCCTGCTGCAATGGCTGCAGAACGGGGGCATGAACTACACGCCGCTGTTCGGCATTCCCATCCTCATGGCCTCGGTGCTGGGCTCGCTCACGCTGGCGCTGGGCACCACGGCCACGGCCACGCTGCTGCTGCTGGGCAGCGTCTGGTGGCGCAGCCTGGACCCGAACGCGGGCGATGCCGCGCAGCACTACCTGCAGGCCGCGCTGACCGGCACCGGCTACTTCATGGTGGCCTACCTCGCGTACCAGCTGGCACAGCGCCTGCTGAGCGAACAGCAGATGGCGCAGCAGAGCCAGCAGCGCGCGCGCGAGCAGGGCCAGGTGAATGCGCTGGTGATCGAGAACCTGAGCGACGGCGTGCTCGTGCTGTCGCAGGACTGCAGCGTGCGCGCCGCCAACCCGGCGGCGCGGCAGCTCCTGGGCGGGCAGGCGGACGGCCTGACGCCGCCCTTCCTGCTGGGCGCGGAACCCGCCTGGGAGCCGCTGTGGCGCATGGCGCGCGCCACCTTCGCCAGCGGGCAGCCGCAGCGCGCCGACGTGGGCCTGCTGCACCCCGGCCAGAGCCCCACGGGCCTGCGCGTGCGCACCTGGCTCACAGCCGCGCAGCAGGGCGCGCGCGAGACCCGCACGGAGCCGCAGTGCGTGATGTTCCTGCACGACCTGCGCGAGCTGGAGGCGCGGCTGCGCACCGAGAAGCTCGCCGCCATGGGGCGCATGTCGGCCGCCGTGGCGCATGAAATCCGCAACCCCCTGGCCGCCATCGTGCAGGCCAACGCGCTGCTCGGCGAAGACCTCGGCGACCCGGCGCAGCAGCGGCTGTGCCACATGGTGCAGCAGAACGCCGAGCGCCTGGCGCGCATCGCCGAGGAGGTGCTGGACATCGCCCGCGTGCAGAACCAGATCAGCCATGCGCCGGCCGTTTCGCTGGCGCTGGACGAGGCCGTCGCGCAGGTCTGGAACGACTGGCGCGGCACCGAGCCGGCGCGGCGCCAGGCACTGGTGGCGCTGCAGGCGCCCGGGGTGCAGGTGGAGTTCGACGCCGAGCACCTGCGGCGCGTGCTCATCAACCTGCTGGACAACGCGCTGCGCTTCATGGGCACGCAGCCCGACTCGCTGCAGCTCCACACCCAGGCCGCCGGCACCGGCCTGGTCAGCCTGCAGGTGTGGAGCGACGGCGCGCCCCTCGACCCCTCGGTGGAGCGCCACCTGTTCGAGCCGTTCTTCTCCTCGCACAGCCGCTCCAGCGGCCTGGGGCTGTACATTTGCCGTGAGCTGTGCCAGCGCCACGGTGCCTCCCTGGCGTACCAGCGGCTGTCCCGCGCCACGGCGCGGGGCCCCGCTGGCGGCAACGCCTTCACCGTCACGTTCCGCAAGACCACGCGCCCGGCAGAGCCTGCGGGGCTTTTCGACACCCTCATGGTCTGAACCACCCATGACCGCCAACGCCGCCTTCGTACTGGTCGTCGACGACGAACCCGACCTGCGCACCCTGTATGAGCTGACCCTGCTGCGCGAGGGCCACCGCGTGGAGACCGCCGCCAGCGTGCAGGAGGCGCGCCAGCAACTGCGCGCGCAGCGCTTCGACGTGGTGCTGACCGACATGCGCCTGCCCGACGGCCAGGGCCTGGAGCTGATCCTGGAGCTGCGCGACGCCCAGCGGCGCGAGCGCTGCGTCGTCATGACCGCCTACGGCTCAGCCGAGAACGCCGTGGAGGCGTTGCGCGCCGGCGCCTTTGACTACCTGACCAAGCCCGTGGACCTCAAGCAGTTCCGCGCCGTCGTGGCCTCGGCCGTGCAGGGCGCGGGCGGCGTGCCCGCGCCGCGCAGCGCGCGCCCGGGCACCAAGCCGGCGGCCGCGCCGCACGACGGCTGCGCCGCGCTCGACCGCCTGGTGGGCGACTCGGAGCCCATGCGCACCATCAAGCAGCACATCGCCAAGGTGGCGCGTGGCATGGCGCCGGTGCTGGTGCGCGGCGAGTCGGGCACCGGCAAGGAGCTGGTGGCACGCGCCCTGCACGCCAACAGCCAGCGCGCGGACGGCCCGCTGGTGGCCGTGAACTGCGGCGCCATCCCCGAGAACCTGCTCGAAGCCGAGTTCTTCGGCGCGCGCAAGGGCTCCTATACCGGCGCAACGCAAGACCGCGAGGGCTATTTCCAGGCCGCGCGGGGCGGCACGCTGTTTCTCGACGAAATCGGCGACCTGCCCCTGTCCATGCAGTCGAAGCTGCTGCGCGCCATCCAGGAGCGCAGCGTGCGCCCGCTCGGCTCGACCCAGGAAGAGACCGCGGACGTGCGCATCATCAGCGCCACGCACCGCGACCTGGCCGCCGACGTGCAGGCCGGGCGCTTCCGCCAGGACCTGTATTACCGGCTCAACGTGATCGAGCTGGTGCTCCCCGCCCTGCGCGAGCGCCGCGAGGACCTGCCCGCGCTGTGCGAGGCGCTGCTGACGCGCATCGCCCAGGAATCCGGCCAGCCCACCCCGCAGCTCACGCCGCAGGCGCTGGCGCAGATCGCCAGCCACCCGCTGACGGGCAACGTGCGCGAACTCGAGAACCTGCTGCACCGGGCCATGACCCTCAGCGAGGAGGGCACGCTGCAGCTCGGCCATGGCACGGCCCCCCCCATGCCGCCGCCAGCGCCCCCCGCGCCCGAAGAGCCGGCCGCGCCAACGCCCGAGGCCGTGCCAGCGCCCACGCCCGCCCTGGCGCAAGCGCTGAAGGAACTGCCCTCGGACCTGCAGGGCTGGCTCGACCAGCAGGAGCGCGAAATCCTCGTGCGCGCCCTGCACGACAGCGGCTTCAACCGCACCGCCGCCGCCGTGCGCCTGGGCATCAGCCTGCGCCAGATCCGCTACCGCATCGCGCGGCTGCAGATCCCCACCCCCCAGGACAGCGATGGCGCCGACGACGCCGAATGAGCAGCCCGCACCCTCCCATCCCGCCTGGGACGGGGGCTGGCACACCGGCGCGCGGCGCCTGCCCTCGCCCAACTTCGGCCCGCGGCCAGCGCAGGCGCACATCGACCTGGTCGTGGTGCACTCCATCAGCCTGCCGCCAGGCGAGTACGGCACCGGCGCGGTGCAGCAGCTGTTCACCAACCGGCTCGACTGGGACGCCCACCCCTACTACCAGGGCCTGCGCGGGCTGGAAGTCTCGGCCCACTTCTTCATCACGCGCTCCGGGGCGCTGTGGCAGTTCGTGGACTGCGACCAGCGCGCCTGGCACGCGGGCGCCTCGCGCTACCGCGGCCGCGAGCGCTGCAACGACGACTCGGTCGGCATCGAGCTCGAAGGCCTGGAAGGCCGGACCTTCGCGCCCGCGCAATACGCCGCGCTGGCCCGCCTGTGCCGCGACCTGGCGGCGCGCTACCCCATCGCCCACGTCGCGGGGCACGAGCACATCGCCCCGGGGCGCAAGCAAGACCCAGGGCCCGGGTTCCAGTGGCGCCGTCTGCAGCAGGCGCTGGGGTGGGAAGCGGCCCGCTTTCCCGCGCCGGACAGCAACAGGACTCAAAAAACATAGCGCCTTGCGCTTGCTGCATAAGGGTTAGAGGCCAAAAACACCTCAAAACCTCAGCACAGCGCGGTCGTACAGCCGCCCCTTTCCCCACATCGCAAAGGGTTTTTCCCCGCACGCAGGGAAACGGCGCGCCCCAGCATCCATACCGCCTGCCGGGGCGAATCGCGGCGCAAGCGGCATGGGCGCTTCGTTCGGCCCCGGCAAGCCCCATGGCGCGGTGTTTTGCACGCGGCCTCCCACGGCCCGGCCCGCGCCGGCCAAGCCCACGCGCTGCATCGAAGGCGGCAACGACGGTACACTACAGGTAGCGTTTTGCCTTCAAGCAGGACACTAGATATAGCGTTACACCCTGGTACAGCCCCGCTGCGCGCGCCCCGGCTGGCCAACGACCCCAACCCGAGGATTCACCATGCAAGTTGCGTTTGACACGCCTTCTTCCACGCATGCCGACCCGGCGCTCCAGGCTTTCGAGGCGACCGCCCGCGCCCAGTCCGCCCTGGCCCATTACCAGATCCTGCGCCGCAACGGCTCCGTGGCCGCCTTCGAGCCGCAGAAGATCGCCGTGGCCTTGATGAAGGCCTTCCTGGCCGTGCACGGCACGCAGGGCGCGGCCTCGGCCAGCGTGCGCGAGGTGGTGGACGAACTGACGCATGCCGTGGTGCGCGCGCTGGCCCGCTCGCGCCCCGGCGGCGGCACCTTCCACATCGAGGACGTGCAGGACCATGTAGAACTCGGCCTGATGCGCGGCGGCCACCACGAGGTGGCGCGCGCCTACGTGCTGTACCGCGAGCGCCGCGCGCAGGAGCGCGCGCAGCAGCAGGCGCAGCTTCTGCCCCAGGCTCCGGCGATCCACGTGGTGGACAACGGCCAGCGCGTGCTGCTCGACCTGCTGCGCCTGCGCGCGCTCGTGGCCAGCGCCTGCACCGGGCTGAGCGGCGAGGTGCAGCCCGAGCCCATCGTGGCCGAGACGCTGCGCAACCTGTACGACGGCATTCCCATGGACGAGGTGTACAAGGCCTCGATCCTGGCGGCGCGCACGCTGATCGAGAAGGACCCCGACTACACCTACGCCACCGCGCGCCTGCTGCTGCACACCATTGTGCGCGAGGTGCTGGGGCAGGACGTGGCCCCGGCCGCCATGGGCGAGGCCTATGCCAATTCGTTCCCGCAGTTCATCCAGAAGGGCGTGGACAACGAGCTGCTCGACCCGCAGCTGCTGCAATACGACCTGCCCCGGCTGGCCAAGGCGCTGCAGCCCCAGCGCGACCTGCAGTTCGACTACCTCGGCCTGCAGACGCTGTACGACCGCTACTTCCTGCACGTGCGCAAAGCCCGCATCGAGCTGCCGCAGGCGTTCTTCATGCGCGTGGCCATGGGCCTGGCGCTGCGCGAGAGCGACCGCGACGCGCGCGCCATCGAGTTCTACGAGGTGCTGTCGTCGTTCGACTTCATGAGCAGCACGCCCACGCTGTTCAACAGCGGCACGCTGCGCTCGCAGCTGTCGAGCTGCTACCTGACCACGGTGCCCGACCACCTGGAGGGCATCTACGACGCCATCAAGGAAAACGCGCTGCTGTCCAAGTTCGCCGGCGGCCTGGGCAACGACTGGACGCGCGTGCGCGCGCTCGGCTCGCACATCAAGGGCACGAACGGCGAATCGCAGGGCGTGGTGCCCTTCCTGAAAGTGGTCAACGACACCGCCGTGGCCGTGAACCAGGGCGGCAAGCGCAAGGGCGCGGTCTGCACCTACCTGGAGACCTGGCACCTGGACATCGAGGAGTTCCTGGAACTGCGCAAGAACACCGGCGACGACCGCCGCCGCACGCACGACATGAACACGGCCAACTGGATTCCCGACCTGTTCATGAAGCGCGTGATGGACAAGGGCCAGTGGACGCTGTTCTCCCCCTCCGACGTGCCCGATCTGCACGACCTGTACGGCCAGGACTTCGAGCGCGCCTACTGTGCCTACGAGGCCCAGGCCGACCGTGGCGAACTCACGCTGTTCAAGCGCGTGGCGGCCGTGGACCTGTGGCGCAAGATGCTGTCGATGCTGTTCGAGACCGGCCACCCCTGGATCACGTTCAAGGACCCGTGCAACATCCGCTCGCCCCAGCAGCACGTGGGCGTGGTGCACTCGTCGAACCTGTGCACCGAGATCACGCTGAACACCAGCGAGACCGAAACCGCCGTGTGCAACCTCGGCTCGGTGAACCTGCTGCGCCACATCCAGGACGGCCAGCTCGACCACGCCAAGCTGCGCAAGACCATCGCCACGGCCATGCGCATGCTCGACAACGTCATCGACATCAACTACTACGCCGTGGACAAGGCGCGCGACGCCAACCTGCGCCACCGCCCCGTGGGCCTGGGGCTGATGGGCTTCCAGGACAGCCTGTACGAACTGCGCATTCCCTATGCATCCGACGCCGCCGTGGCCTTCGCCGACGAGTCGATGGAAGCCATCTGCTACTACGCCTACTGGGCATCGACCGAGCTGGCCAAGGAGCGCGGCCAGTACTCCAGCTACCGCGGCTCGCTGTGGGACCGCGGCATCCTGCCGCTGGACACGCTGAACCTGCTGGAGCAGGCGCGCGGCGGCCACGTGCAGGTGGACCGCGGCACACGCCTGGACTGGGACGCCCTGCGCCGCAAGATCGCCCAGGACGGCATGCGCAACTCCAACTGCGTGGCCATCGCCCCGACCGCGACCATCTCCAACATCGTCGGCGTCGATGCCTCGATCGAGCCCTCGTTCGGCAACCTGTCGGTCAAGTCCAACCTGTCGGGCGAATTCACCGTGGTCAACGCCTACCTGGTGCGCGACCTCAAGCGCCTGGGCCTTTGGGACGACGTGATGGTGATGGACCTGAAGCACTTCAAGGGCTCGCTGCAGCCCATCGACCGCGCGCCGCAGGACCTCAAGGCGCTGTACGCCACTGCGTTCGAGGTCGAGCCGCGCTGGCTGGTCGAAGCCGCCTCGCGGCGCCAGAAGTGGATCGACCAGGCGCAGAGCCTGAACATCTACATGGCCGGCGCATCGGGCAAGAAGCTCGACGAGACCTACAAGCTGGCCTGGGTGCGCGGCCTCAAGACCACCTACTACCTGCGCACGCAAAGCGCCACGCACGTCGAGATGAGCACGGTGAACAAGCGCCAGCTCAACGCCGTGGCCAGCCACGGCGCGGACGGCGCGCTGGAGGCCGCGGCCGCCGCGGCGCAGGCCCAGATGAACGCCGCCCCTGCCACCGACGTGAAGTTCTGCGCCATCGACGACCCCGGTTGCGAGGCCTGCCAGTAAGGCCCCACCGAAGGCCGGTTGCACGGCCCCGGGGAAACCGGGCCGTGCACGCGGCCACCATGCAACAGAACCTTGCTGCGCAACGCTGCAGCGCTTTCCTTTTTGCAGCACTGCTTTCATAATCCGGACACTGGACAACCTATGCTGACCTGGGACGAAGAAGCCAAGCCCGCACCGCAGGATTCCCTGCAAAGCGGCACTCCCCTCCACAGCCCGCAAGCTTCTGCGGCTGCTTCTCAGCAACGCCGCGTCAACGCCGCCGACAAGCGCATCATCAACGGCCAGACCGACGTCAACCAGCTCGTGCCCTTCAAGTACAAATGGGCCTGGGAAAAATACCTGGCCACCTGCGCCAACCACTGGATGCCGCAGGAAATCAACATGACGCGCGACATCGCGCTGTGGAAGGACCCCAACGGCCTGACCGAAGACGAACGCCGCATCGTCAAGCGCAACCTGGGCTTCTTCACCACCGCCGACTCGCTGGCCGCGAACAACATCGTGCTGGGCACCTACCGCCACATCACCGCGCCCGAATGCCGCCAGTTCCTGCTGCGCCAGGCGTTCGAGGAAGCGATCCACACCCACGCCTACCAGTACATCGTGGAGTCCATCGGCCTGGACGAAGGCGAGATCTTCAACGCCTACAACGAAATCGGCTCGATCCGCGACAAGGACGAATTCCTGATCCCGTTCATCGACGCGATCATGGACCCGAACTTCCACACCGGCACCCCGGAGACCGACCAGACGCTGCTCAAGAGCCTGATCGTCTTCGCCTGCCTGATGGAAGGGCTGTTCTTCTACGTCGGCTTCACGCAGATCCTGGCGCTGGGCCGCCAGAACAAGATGGTGGGCGCGGCCGAGCAGTACCAGTACATCCTGCGCGACGAGTCGATGCACTGCAACTTCGGCATCGACCTGATCAACCAGCTCAAGCTGGAGAACCCGCACCTTTGGACGGCCGAGTTCAAGGACGAGATCAAGGCCCTGTTCCTCAAGGCCGTGGACCTGGAGTACCGCTACGCCGAAGACACCATGCCGCGCGGCGTGCTCGGCATGAACGCCTCCATGTTCAAGGGCTACCTGCGCTACATCGCCAACCGCCGTGCCACCCAGATCGGGCTGGAGGCACTGTTCCCCAACGAAGAAAATCCGTTCCCCTGGATGAGCGAGATGATCGACCTGAAGAAGGAACGCAACTTCTTCGAGACGCGCGTCATCGAGTACCAGTCCGGCGGCGCGCTTTCCTGGGACTGATGCCCTGCACGGCGATGGCGAATACCCTCCAAGCCCCCTGGCAGCCGGCAAGCTGCCGCCGCCAGGGGCTTGCTTCATTCATGGCGGTGGATGCGCGCATCCGCCGCCATGGATCGCTTCGCACCGGTTCGGCGTGAAGTGCTCCAAGCCCATCGACCCAGGAGACCATCATGGCAACCAAGCCGACCGCAAAGAAAGCCGCACCCGCCAAAAAGGCCGCAGCCACCGAGGCTCCGGCCAAGAAGACCGTAGCCGCAAAGAAGGCCGCGCCCGCCGCCAAGGCCGCGACGCCCGCCAAGAAGGCCGCTGCCCCCGCTAAGAAGGCCGCCGCGCCGGCCAAGACCGTAGCGGCCAAGAAGGCCGCGCCCGCCCCCAAGGCCGCCGCACCCGCCAAGAAAGCCGTAGCGGCCGCGCCGCAAAAGGCCAAGGCCGCAGCGCCCGCCAAGAAGGCCGCTGCCGCGCCTGCAAAGAAAGCCGCTGCCGCCCCGGTGAAGAAGGCCGCCGCCCCCGCCAAGAAGGCCACGCCAGCCAAGAAGGCCGCACCCGCAGCCGCCAAAACGGCAGCACCCGCCAAGAAGGCAGCCGCCCCTGCCGCCAAGAAGGTAGCAGCAAAGGCGCCCGAAGCCGCCAAGGCCAGCACGGCCGCCAAGAAAGCCGCCGCGCCGAAGAAAGCCGCCGCCAAGCCCGTGGCCAAGGCAGCACCTGCAGCGCCTGCCGTGCAGACCACGCTCAGTCCGAAAGCCGCGTGGCCCTTCCCGACCGGCGGCAAGCCGTAAACACCCACGCGCCTGCGCACGGCCCGGCTTGCAGCCGGGTTTTTTTATTGCCGCCGGGCCGCCCCAAGGCAATAACGCCCCCTTGGGGGCAGCGGCCACACGCGGTGGCCGGCTCTTTATTGCCCCGCCGTCACGGCTTCACTTCGAAACTCAGCGTCGCCGTGTAGCGCACGTCCTCGTACTTCTTGCCATCGATGGTGACGTTGGCATCGTTCAGCTTGGCACTGACCTCCAGCACGTAGAGGCCCGGGATCGGCGTATCCAGCGTGACGCTGCCATCGGCATTGGGCGTGAGCGACTTGCGCCAGCCCGCGGCGGTGTCCACGTTCACACGGCTGGCATGGGCGGGCCGGCCCTTGAAGAACAGGCGGAAGGTATTGCCGCCCGGCTCGGCGGGCACCAGCTCCAGGTCATTGGCGGCTTTTGTTTCCTGCCGGCCATGCCGCGCCTGGAAGTAGGTCAGCACGCCATTGCCGCCCACGCGCAGTGCGGTGAAACGTGCATCGCCCTCGCCAGGCGCAAAGCTGTAGTGGTCCGCCGCCGTGGCCATGGGCGCCACGCGCCCACCCGGCAGGACGGGCTGGGCATCGCGCAGCGCCGGCAAGGCCCCAGGCACGGACAGCTCACCGATCCGCGCCTGCAACTGGTCGCCCTCGCGCTGCAGCCACAGGATGTCGGCATGGGCGGGCAAGGCGCCGAGCACCAGCGCCGCCATGCCCAGCACCTTGGCGGCCATGTGGCAAACCACGGAATGAGAGCGTTTGGGCAAATGAATGTAGCGGTTCAATGGACTTCCTTCTCTTCAAAGTTTGCAGCGCAGAAACTCAGCAACCCCGGTCGTAGCGCTCGAACACGAAACCGCCAGCGCAGGGCGAGGGACATGAAAGCCCCTCCTCTGGCTGGCGTCGGATCGGCGGCGCTGGCTGAGGGTTGGATGGCGAAGCGGCAGGATGAAAGCTCCTATTTTGATAGCTTCTCGCGCTTTCTGGATGGGCGCTGGAGGCCTATTTGACCCATATTTCCCATCCGGACTACGCCCCAGGAGGCGGAAGCTCACTGGGGATCGAAGTCCAGCTGGTAGTTCTGCGGCCCGCGCTGCGCGATCTTGAGCGCCCCCACGCGGTTGCCCAGTTGCGCGCACCGCTCCAGCGGCCAGCCCTGCTCCAGGCCGTAGAGCAACGCGCCGCGCCATGCGTCGCCGCACCCCGTGGGGTCCACCACGGCAGCGGGCGGCACAGGGGGCACCAGGATCTTGGCACCGTCCGTCCAGACCTCGCAGCCCTCGCCGCCCAGGGTCACGACCAGGCCGCGCACCTTGCGCGACAGGGTTTCCAGGCTCCAGCCGGTGCGTTCGCACAGCATCTTGCCTTCGTAGTCGTTGACGGTGATCCAGCTGGCCTGGGCCACGAAAGCCGCCAGCTCGTCACCGTTGAACATGGGCAGGCCCTGCCCCGGGTCGAAGACGAAGGGGATGCCGGCGGCATGGCACTGCGCGGCGTGCTCCAGCATGGCGTCGCGCCCATCGGGGGCGATGATGGCCAGGCGCGCGCCCGTGCCGGCGTCGATGCGCTGGCTGTGCGCCTGCATCATCGCGCCGGGGTGGAAGGCCGTGATCTGGTTGTTGTCACGGTCCGTCATGATCATGGCCTGGGCGGTATAGCTGTCCTGCGCCAGCCCGACGTGGCGGGTGCTGATGCCCAGGCCTTGCAGGCGCTCCAGGTAGCCGCCGCCATCGTTGCCCAGCATGGCCATGGGCAGCGGTTCGCCGCCCAGCAGCTTGAGGCTGTAGGCGATGTTGCCGGCGCACCCGCCGAAATCGCGGCGCAGCTGCGGCACCAGGAACGAGACGTTCAGGATGTGCAGCTGGTCGGGCAGTATCTGCTCGGCGAAGCGCCCCTCGAAGGTCATGATGGTGTCGAACGCCAGGGATCCGCAAATCAACGCAGCCATTTCTTGTGTGTCCAGTCAAATAAAAAATCAGGGATAGAAGGCCAGCACGCGGTAGCCCGACAAGCGCAGCGCGGGCCCGGCCAGCACCACCATGGTCTGGCCACTCCATTCGCCATGCGCGGCCAGCTCCACGGGCGCTTCCAGCTCGGCGGGCAGCAGCACGCGGCGCAGCACGGCCTGATCCTGCGCATCGGTCAGGGTCAGCTCGACGGCGGGCATCGCCACGGCCGCGCCGGAGAGGTTCTTGATCGCCAGTGTCAATTGGTAGGAGTCGCCGCGCCCGGCCTTGACGAAACCGGAGCTGTCGATGGCCACGACTGCGATGCGCCGGTCCGGGCCGATGGCGCAGCCGAGCCGGGCACACGCCAGTTCCAGCCACGGGCGCAGCTGTGGCTGCGCGGCGGCCAGCGCATTGCGCTGGTGCACGGCCATTTGCGCGGCCAGCCCGGCCAGCGCCGCCAGGCACAGCAGCAGCAGCACGAAGCGCACGCCCGCGCTGTGCCAGAACGCCTGGCGCCGCGCCGCGCGCACGAAGCCGGGCTCGGGGGTAGCGTCTCCGTCCACGTCTTCCTCCTCGCTGGAGGGGGGCGGCTGCACCGGAGCAGGCGGGGTAGCAGCCGCAGGCACGGCCGGCGGTGCAGTGGCCGGCACGGCATCGCCGGCCGGTTCGCCGGGCACCTCGGCGGAAGCTTCTTGCGGTATCTCCTGCACCCATGGATCCACGGGCAGGAGCGCCGGGAATTCCAGCGCGTCCTCGGCGGGCGCCTCCGCCACCTCCGGCACTTCCGGCGCCAGCGCAGGGGCCTCCTCGGGAACCGCCTCGGCCTCGGCCGGCATGGGCTCCGCGGGCTCCACCACGGCCACGGCCACGGGCGGTGGCGCAGGCACCGCGAGAAAGGCGGGCACCACCGGCCCGGGCACCTCCAGCAGGGGCGCGACGGGCTCCGGCGCGGGCGCAGGCACCACGGGCGCGGCATGCGCAACTGCCCCTTCTTCGAGCGGGAAGTCCGGCAACAGCGGTGCCGCGACGACGGCCTGCATGTGGGCCGATGCGTCGAATATTTCCTTGCACTGGCCGCACCGCACCCAGCCCTCGGAAATGCGCAGCTGGTCCGCGACGACCTTGAACTTCGTTCCGCAGGAAGGGCAGCAGGTGATCTGGCTCATCGGCTCGGCATTGTAGGAACCACCCCGCGTACGGTTAGCGCACCGCCGTCATCAGGATCCAGCCATCCTCGCGGTCGGACACCACGAGCCGCAGCCACGGCGCGTAGGCCTGCTGCAGTTCCTCGGCCTGCCGCTCCAGGATCCCGGCCAGCACCAGGTGGCCACCCTGCGCCACATGGGCGCACAGCAGCGGCGCCAGCACCTTCAAGGGGGTGGCCAGGATATTGGCCAGCACGGTCTGGTACAGACCCTGGGCCTGCTCGGGCAGCCCGGCGTGCAGTTGCACGCCATTGGCCTGCGCGTTGAGCCGCGTCGAATCCACGGCGGCCGGGTCGATATCGACGGCGTCAATATTCACGGCGCCGTGCTTGGCGGCGCCAATGGCCAGGATGCCGGAGCCGCAACCGTAGTCCAGCACGCACCCCAGGCCCTGCGCGCCGCCCTGGCGCGCGATCCAGCGCAGGCACATGCGCGTGGTCGGGTGCGTGCCCGTGCCGAAGGCCAGGCCCGGGTCCAGGCGGATGCTGGTGCGCGCCTGCGCGGGCAGGTCGTGCCAGGTGGGCACGATCCAGAAGTCCGGCGTGATCTCCACCGGGGTGAACTGCGACTGCGTCAGGCGCACCCAGTCCTGGTCCTGCACCGGCACGATGCCCAGCACCTGGCAGCCGGCAAAGAACTCCTGGGCCTCCAGGAGCCGCTGCGCCTCCTCGGCGCCTTCACGGGCCGTGAACAAGGCCACGATGCGGCTGCGCTGCCAGCCCTCGCGCGGCGGCGGCATGCCGGGCTCGCCGAACAGGGCCTGTTCGGCCTCGGTCTGCGCATCGGCGTCCTCCACCGACACGCTCAGGGCATCCAGGGCGTCCAGGGCGTCGCTCAGGTCTTCGACCCTGTCCTCGGGACACAGCAGGCTCAACTCAAACATCAACGGCTCCTGGCAAAAACGAAAAGCTGGCCTGCGCGCGAACACGCAGGCCAGCGGGGCAATGGCGGCAAGGCCATCAGCGCTTGTGCTGCGACAGCCACTCTTCCAGGTAATGGATGTTGGTGCCGCCGGCGGTGAAATTGGCGTCCACCATCAGTTCCTGGTGCAGCGGCACGTTGGTGCTGATGCCCTCGACCACGGTCTCGGACAGCGCCGTGCGCATGCGCGCCAGCGCCTGTTCGCGCGTATCGCCATGCACGATGATCTTGCCGATCATCGAGTCGTAGTTGGGCGGCACGAAGTAATTGTTGTAGACGTGCGAGTCCACGCGCACGCCGGGGCCGCCGGGCATGTGCCACATGGTGATGCGGCCCGGCGAGGGGGTGAACTTGTACGGATCCTCGGCGTTCACCCGGCACTCGATGGCATGGCCACGGATCTCGATCTGGCGCTGGGTGAAGGGCAGCTTCTCCCCAGCGGCCACCATGATCTGCGTCTTCACGATGTCCACGCCGGTGATCAGCTCGGTCACCGGGTGCTCCACCTGCACGCGCGTGTTCATCTCGATGAAGTAGAACTCGCCGTTCTCGTACAGGAACTCGAACGTGCCCGCGCCCCGGTAGCCGATCTTCTTGCAGGCCGCGACGCAGCGCTCGCCGATGCGCTCGATCAGCTTGCGCGCGATGCCCGGGGCCGGCGCCTCCTCGATCACCTTCTGGTGGCGGCGCTGCATGGAGCAGTCGCGCTCGCCCAGGTACACGGCGTTCTTGAACTTGTCGGCCATCACCTGGATTTCGATGTGACGCGGGTTCTGGAGGTACTTCTCCATGTAGACGGCCGGGTTGCCGAAGGCCACGCCTGCCTCGGCCTTGGTCATCTGCACCGCATTGACCAGCGCCGCCTCGGTATGCACCACGCGCATGCCGCGCCCGCCGCCGCCGCCCGCCGCCTTGATGATGACGGGGTAGCCGATGGCCTTCGCGATGCGGCGGATCTGCACCGGGTCGTCGGGCAGCTCGCCCTCGGAGCCGGGCACGCAGGGCACGCCAGCGCGGATCATGGCCTGCTTGGCCGACACCTTGTCGCCCATGATGCGGATCGACTCGGGCGTGGGGCCGATGAACTGGAAGCCGCTCTTTTCCACACGCTCGGCGAAGTCGGCGTTTTCTGCCAGGAAGCCGTATCCCGGGTGGATGGCCTCGGCGTCGGTGACTTCGGCCGCCGAGATGATGGCCGGCATGTTCAGGTACGACAGCGGCGAGGGCGCCGGGCCGATGCACACCGCCTCTTCGGCCAGCTTGACGTACTTGGCGTCGCGGTCGGCCTCGGAATAGACCATCACGGCCTTCACGCCCAGCTCGCGGCATGCGCGCTGGATGCGCAAGGCAATTTCGCCGCGGTTGGCAACGAGGATTTTTTTAAACATATCCGTTTTCCATGAGGCATCGCATCACCAGCGACGCATGAAACAGGCGCGGCACCCTCCGCGAAAGAAGAAGGAAGCGGCCAGGCCGCCCGCGGCGGCGCCCCGGCATCACTCGATGACGAACAGCGGCTGACCGTACTCGACCGCCTGGCCGTTCTCGCCCAGGATGCGGGTCACCGTACCCGACTTGTCGGCCTCGATCTCGTTGAGGATCTTCATGGCTTCGATGATGCAGACGGTATCGCCTTCCTTGACCTGGCTGCCCACATCCACGAAGGGCTTGGCGCCGGGGCTGGCGGCCCGGTAGAACGTGCCGACCATGGGCGACTTGATCACATGGCCCGCAGGCGCGGGGGGGGCTGGCAGCTCGGGGACGGCCGCGCCCGCAGCAGGCGCCTGGGCCACCGGGGCCTGCATGGGCGCCGCGACGAACTGCTGCACGACCGCGCCGCCGCCCTTGACGATGCGTACCTTGCCCTCTGCCTCGGTGATTTCCAGCTCCGACACATTCGACTCGGAAACCAGGTCAATCAGGGTCTTGAGTTTTCGCAAATCCATGGGGTCTCCAACGGCTAAAAACGGAATAGGGCGCGAATGTACTCCAATTTCACCCTATTTCTGCCATCGGACCCCATTTTTCATCAACGTCGGAATGGAAATCTGCACCGCCAAGGCATCTGGATCAAACCGGATCGGCCCAGCGGGCCAGATCCTGCGCCTGGACCTGACCGATTTTACGGTGCCGGATGCGCCCATCCGCGCCCAGCACGACGGTGAAGGGCAGCCCGCCCTGCAGATTCCCGAGCGCGCGGCCCAGTTGCATCCCTCCCGAAGTGGCAATGGCGACGGGATACTCCAGGGGCAGTTTCTCCAGGAATTTACGCACAGCGGGCGTCTGGTCCACCGCCACCCCCAGCACCTGCCAGCCCTGGGCCTTGCGTTCGCCGTAGAAGCGATTGAGCAAAGGCAGTTCCTCGATGCAGGGCGGGCACCATGTCGCCCAGAAGTTGAGTACCAGCGGACGCCCCCTGAAGGCCGCCATCGCCAAGGGTGAGCCCTCCGGGGTGACGAAGGACTGGCTCCACAGGTTCGCCTCCGGCCCCGGCGCCAGCGCCAGCGCCTCTGGCTGCAGGTGCCGCCACGCCAGCGTGGCACCGCCACCAGCGGCGGCCACGGCAACCCCGGCATACAGCCAGCGCCTGCGCGTAGCGCTGACGGCGGCGGTGGTATCCATTGCGTCCTTCATGCCGCCGTCTCCTGCACCAGCCGGCGCACGGCTGCGATGTCGCCGCGCGGCAGCCGCCCGCGGGAATCGGGACGCAATGCGCCACGCAGATCATCCAGGTCATAGACCAGCAGATGCACGCCCACCATGGTTTGCAGCTCGGGACACATGGCGCCCAGCGTCAGCGCCTCGACACTCTCGCCATGAAAACCCGTGACCGTGCGCGGCTCATAGTCCACATGGTGGTCGATCAAGGCAATTTCGGCAGACTTGCAGTCATCGCAGAACAACTGCAGGTAAATATCCGAGAGCCGCGTGGCCGTGCCATGCCAGACGGCACCCGTGAGATGCGGACGGAAGGCCGCCAGCCGCTCCATCCACACCAGCGCCAGGCGCCGCAGCGCCAGCAGCTCGCCCGGCTGCGTGTCGGCGCAGAACAGCGCGATGTATTCGCGCACCGCGTCTTCCACCTGGTCGTTGTCCGGCAGCGCCGTGCGGGCGGGCAGCCCCAGGTCGCGCACGGCGCGGCGCTTGGCCGAGCCCCAGTCAAGCCCCTCCTCCACCACCAGGCGGGCAGCGGCGTTGGCAATCTCGGCAGTGGTGGTGTTGTGCATGAGCCCCCCTGTTCGGCAGCAACCGCGAAGATTGTCGCGCCAAGCCGCCACCATGGCACGCGAATACCCTCAAACTCTGAAATTGATAGCTACCAGCGCAATACCAGCCTGCGCTGCGAGACTTTTTCATTGCAAACGTAGAATCGCCCCCATGCATATACATATCCTGGGCATCTGCGGCACCTTCATGGGCGGCCTGGCCGCGCTGGCACGCGAGGCGGGCCACAAGGTCACGGGCTGCGACGCCGGCGTCTACCCCCCGATGAGCGACCAGCTGCGCGCCCTGGGCATCGCGCTGGTCGAAGGCTACGACGCCGGGCAGATGGCACTTCGCCCCGACGTCTTCGTGGTTGGCAACGTGGTCAGCCGCGCGCGGCTGGCCGACGGAAGCCCGAAGTTCCCGCTGATGGAAGCCATCCTGGATGCCGGCGCGCCCTATACCAGCGGCCCGCAGTGGCTGGCCGAGCATGTGCTGCAGGGCCGCCATGTGCTGGCCGTGGCGGGCACCCACGGCAAGACCACCACCACCTCGATGCTGGCCTGGATTCTGGAATGCGCGGGCAAGGCACCGGGCTTTCTCGTGGGCGGGGTGCCGCTGGACTTCGGCGTTTCGGCCCGCCTGGGCCCTGCCGTCACCGACAGCGGCGAGCGCCCCTGGTTCGTGATCGAGGCCGATGAATACGACACCGCCTTTTTCGACAAGCGCAGCAAGTTCGTGCACTACCGGCCGCGCACCGCCATCCTCAACAACCTGGAGTTCGACCACGCCGACATCTTCGACGATCTGGCCACCATCGAACGCCAATTCCACCATCTCGTGCGCACCGTGCCGGCCTCGGGCCGCATCATCGCCAATGGGCTGGAGGAAAGCCTGGCGCGCGTGCTGCACCAGGGCTGCTGGAGCGAGCAGCGCACGTTCGGCGCGGCCAGCAGCGACTACCGCGCCGAAGGCCCGCCCGAGGCGTTCGACGTGCTGCGCGGTGGCGCCAGCGTGGCGCGTGTGGAATGGCAGCTCTCGGGCACGCACAACCAGCTCAATGCACTCGCAGCCATCGCCGGCGCCGAGCATGCCGGCGTGCCCCCCGGCGTGGCAGCCGAGGCCTTGGCGCGCTTTCAGAACGTCAAGCGCCGCATGGAGCTGCGCGGCACCGTGGGCGGCGTGGCGGTATATGACGACTTCGCGCACCACCCCACGGCGATACGCACGACGCTCGAAGGGCTGCGCCGCCGCCTGCCGCCGGGCCAGCGCATCCTGGCGGCCTTCGAGCCGCGCAGCAACACCATGAAACTCGGCGCCATGAAGGCCCAGCTGCCCTGGGCACTGGAGAGCGCCGACCAGGCGTACTGCCACACCGCAGGGCTGGACTGGGATGCTGCGGCGGCACTCGCCCCGTTGGGAGAGCGTGCCCACACGGCGGCGGACATTCACAGCCTGGTGGCGCAACTGGCCGCCGCCGCACGGCCGGGCGACCACATCGTGTGCATGAGCAACGGCGGTTTCGGCGGCGTGCACGGCCTGCTGCTGGCCGCGCTCGCCGCAGGCGCGGGAGCCGGTACCGGCCCAGGCGCCGGACTCAGTTATCCATAGCGCGCATCGCATGAAACCGGCGCGGCCCATGCGCGGCAACCGTGCAAGGGCCGCCCCACCGCACTGGCTGCGTCCCCCTCCCACGCGCAGCGTGAGAGAGGGGGAAGGCGCCGAAGGCGACTCAGGGGGTGCTTGATTTCAGAACGTCACCGCCATGGCCTGAACGTCCACCCGCACCACCGGCTTGGACAGCGCGGCGCTGGCAGCCTTGGCGAAGGTCTGGCCCCACTGCGGGTCGGACAGCCGGGCCAGCCCGGCCGCCTGTGCCACCACCAGCACCTTGTCGGCCAGCAGCACCTTGCCGCTGGCGCGCAGCGGCTCGCACTCCAGTTGCGTGAACTGTTCGTCCAGCCAACGGCGCGCGGCCTCGTTGGACAAAGGCTCTTGCCCCTCCAGGTCGAAACGGAACTCCTGCTGGGGCGACAAAGCCACCGAGACTTCGCTGTGCATGCGGTAACCCTCTTTGAAGAATGGATGATAGGGACAACAAGCTTACACGCTTTGCAGCTTGCGCCGCGCCAGCACGGCCGTGGAAAGCGCCTGCAGCAAGGCGACCGAGTCGTCCCACCCCAGGCAGGCATCGGTGATGCTCTTGCCATATTCCAGCGCACGCGGATCGTCCTTGCCCGGCGAGAACTTCTGCGCCCCCGCGTGGATGTGGCTCTCCACCATCACACCGAAGACGCTGCGCGAACCCGCGGCGATCTGCGCGCCGATGTCGCGGGCCACGTCCAGTTGCTTTTCATGCTTCTTGGAGCTGTTGGCGTGGCTGCAATCGACCATGAGGGTGGACGGCAGGCCGGCGGCCTCCAGGTCCTTGCAGGCGGCGGCTACGCTGGCGGCGTCGTAGTTGGGCGCCTTGCCGCCGCGCAGGATGACGTGGCAGTCCTGGTTGCCGTTGGTGCGCACGATGGCCACCTGGCCGTTCTTGTGCACCGAGAGGAAATGGTGGCCGCGGCCGGCCGACTGGATCGCGTCGGTGGCAATGCGGATGTTGCCGTCCGTACCGTTCTTGAAGCCGATCGGCGCCGACAGGCCCGAGGCCAGCTCGCGGTGCACCTGGCTCTCGGTGGTGCGCGCGCCGATGGCGCCCCAGCTGATCAGGTCGCCGATGTACTGCGGCGAGATCACGTCGAGGAACTCGCTCGCGGCGGGCATGCCCAGGCGGTTGATCTCGATGAGCAACTGGCGCGCAATGCGCAGGCCCTCGTCGATGCGGTAGCTCTCGTCGAGGTAGGGGTCGTTGATCAGCCCCTTCCAGCCGACGGTGGTGCGCGGCTTCTCGAAGTACACGCGCATCACGACTTCCAGGCTGTCCTTGTACTGCTCGCGCAGCGGCTGCAGGCGGCGGGCATAGTCCAGCGCCGCCTCGGGGCTGTGGATCGAGCAGGGGCCGATGATGACCAGCAGCCGGTCGTCCTGGCCGGCCATGATGTCGTGGATGCTGCGGCGGGTCTGCGTGATCAGCGACTCCACCTGGGTGCCCCGGATGGGGAAGAAGCGGATCAGATGTTCGGGAGGGGGGAGCACGGTGATGTCCTGGATGCGTTCGTCGTCGGTCTGGCTGGTTTTCTCGACGCTGCGGTACCAGGCATCGCTGGCGGGGGAGGCTTGCACGGTCATGGGGTTTCTCTCGAAGGGTGAAAACAAGGGAGCGAAAAACAAAAAACCGCCGGGCTTTTCAGCTGCGGCGGTTGTCGTGTGAGGTGTCTTGGGTGCTTGCGCGCGTTCCTCTCATCCGCCTAGGACAGAGAACCAAAAGTAAAAGTAGAAAGCGCTGCGCATCTGCATCGTTTCAATGTAGCACGTCTTGCGGCAGTGCAACAAACCGGCGTTGCTTGGCGGCAACGCGCTCAACCCAGCCATGCACGCACCCGCTGCCACCAGGAATACGCCCGCACGGGCTGCGCCTCGGCGGGCCAGGCGCTGCTCTGCTCGTACATGTCGATGAGCAGCAGGGCACCGCCCAGGGTGCGCCATGCGCGCTGCTCGAACTGCTGGAACACGCGCCGCTCGCGCCGGCTGTGCTGTTCCAGCACGAGCAGCCAGGCGTCGAGCGCATCGCGCAACCGGCGCAGGTCGCGCTGGTAGGCGGCGAATTCGTACAGCGACTGCCACGGCGCGCCCAGCCCATGCATGAGCCGCTGGTGCGCACTGGCGCTGTCGGCCAGCGCCCGGCCCAGGGGAATGAGCGTGGAAACGTCCACGCGCTTGCGCCGGGCCTGGACCAGTGCCTCGATCTGCTGCGACAGGGCGCTCAGGCCGTCGCGCATTTCGCGCGTGGCCTCATCGGCCAGCCCTTCGCGCAGGAGCTGGCTGATGGCGTCGAAGGACTGCGCCTGCAGCAGCCGGGATGTACGCAGCGAAGGCATGGGGAAACGCCTGCGCTGCCGGCCACTCAGGCGGTGCCGCCCACCGTGAGGCCGTCGATGCGCAGCGTCGGCTGGCCCACGCCCACGGGCACGCTCTGGCCCTCCTTGCCGCAGGTGCCCACGCCGCTGTCCAGGCGCATGTCGTTGCCGATCATGCTGACCTTCTTCAGCGACTCCGGGCCGCTGCCGACGATGGTCGC